>NZ_AOIN01000047.1 GCF_000337135.1 Natrialba chahannaoensis JCM 10990 | reverse complement strand
ATAAGCCCGCCTGCGTATTGGTGAGTACTGGAGTGGGAGACCCTCTGGGAGAGCCGATTCGCCGCCCCTACTCATACTTCAACTTATACTTACGCCTCACAGAGCCATCGCTCTGCGGGGCGTTTTGCATGTGTGCAGTCTGGTTGAGCCACTGCACTCGCGGTCACTTGCAGTCTCTTCGTAGTCACGTCACCAGCAAAACACAGTATAAAACTGGCCTCTCCCGTAGTTCTCACTCCGTCGATTAGTCGCTGTCAATGTCAGTACGCAGTTGCATACTGACTTGAGTCCCCTGTCGCTCTTCGTTGCAGTGTTCGATCGTGAGAGTGCCGCCGAGTCTAGTGATGCCCCACTTCATGATCCACAAGCCAAGGCCACTACTATGGGTGGTTGTTGAGATGGTTTCTTCCAGAACAGCTGTTCGGTCATACGTTGGGATTCCGGGGCCGTTGTCGGTAACGACCAGTTCGAGACGGTCTTCGGCCTCGGAGACGGTGGTCGTTGTAACGTGGACTTGTGGTGGGGCAGTGTCTGCGTGTTCGATACCGTTTTCGAGGGCGTGTTTGCAGACAAGTTTCAGGAGTTGTTTGTCAGCGACGACGGTTGTGGACGGCGGAATGTCGACACGGAGGATTGCCTCTGGATGGGTTGTTCGAAGGTCGGTGACGACAGGTGTGAGTACACGTCGAAGCGAGACTGATTGGATATCGAGTGACTGCGAGAGGAGGCGGTTGACCATCCCAGCATCGTGTGCAAGGTCGGTCAGCTCGGTCGACTGCTGCTGGATCTGCTCGGCGACGGTTCGTTCTGGCTCGTCGAGTGTTGCCACCAGTTCTGTGGCGTAGCCGTGGATGATCTGCATATCGTTACGCAGGTTGTGACGGAGAATGCGATTGAGGACATCCAGGTATTGTTCTGTTCGTTTTTGCTCCGTAATTTCAGTGGAAACACCACAGGTGGCATAGAGGGTTCCGTCGTTGAATAGTGGGGTAATTCTGGTAAGGTACGTTCGATAGCCCGTGGCAGTGAGCTGTTTTTCTTCGAACGTTTGTGACGTTTCCTCTTCGAGTACGTCTTGGTCGTGGCTCCGGATCTCTGCTGCAATCTCCTCGGAGAAGAAGTCTTCTGGTGATTTGCCAGTGATCGGTTCGTCGGGACTGAGCCCATATCGGGTTCTGTACTCCTGGTTGAGGTGGATGAACCGACTGTCGGTATCGCGGATCCAGATTGCTGCTTCGACGCTGTTGAGGAGTCCATGTAGTTGGGCTGTCGTCTCCTTGCGTTCGAGTTGGTGCTTCTTTTGAGCTGTAATGTTACGGGATATAATTGTAAGGCCGCTCCCAGTCGAATAAATGTGTTCGGTGTACCAACGATCGAGCGGTTCGTAGTACTCTTCAATTCGTTTCGAGCCGCCATTGGTCATCACGTCCTGGTAGTGATCGTAAAATGTTGTTTCGACGATTTCGGGGGCGAGTTCGCATAGCGTGTGACCGGTCAGCTCGGCAGGTGGGCGCTGGAAAAACTCCTGTGTACCTTCGTTTGCGTATGTGACTGACCACTCCTCGTCAAGAACGATGACACCGTCTGAGATCCGTTCCAGTAGCGCAGCCGGGTTTTGGTCCAGTTGGTGGCTCAGTTGCTGGTGTTCGTACGATGTAGTGGCCTGTGCAATTTGTTCGACAAGCTGGTGGCCAGCATCAGCGTTCGACCGTGACACGTATCCAGTGACACCGGCGGTGATCGCCTTGCTTGCGAGGGTTTCGCTTCCGTTCTCTGGGAACAGAATAACTGGCAGTGTCGGATGTTCGTCCCGTATCTCCATGAGCAATTCGAGTGCGTCTAGTTCTGGCGGGGTGTGGTTGGCAACGACGCAATCGACTGTGGTTGTTTTGAGTCGCTTGAGTGCGTCGGAGTAGTCGGTCTCTTGTCGAACAGTGAGAAAGACATCTTCAGCGGTATGAACGGTGGGATACGACGTCAGTGGCCGACCAGACCCGACTTGCAACACAGTTGCAGTTTCGGCGAGATCGTAGAGTGCGGACGGGATGCTAGTCATTGCATTGGTGTTCGAATAGATCCGAGTCGACGAGGTGGGTACTACAGTATATATACACGAATCTGGTATATATTATACGGCCGATGTGTATCATCAGTGACTAAAAACAGATCGGCCTGAACACAAGTTACTATCAGGTTGACTATTTATTTCGGGGGTGTTATTAGGCTGGTTGGGACAGTGTGACTTATAACATGCAGAAAATATTGCCTCTATTGCCTACAGAATTGTCGAATCGGTCATGAGATTTATACCCCAGTACTTCCATACACTTGCCAGGTGAATGACTAATGATGGAACAAAATGGCTCTCCGGTGGGTGAGGAGTCGGAGGTGCTCGTCGTCGACGACGAGCCACGACTTGCGGATCTCTTCGAAGGCTGGTTGGCGTCAAAGTGGTCTGTTAGCACTGCATATAGTGGAGAGGAAGCACTTGAGAAGGTCAGTGAATCGGTCGACCTCGTCCTCCTTGATCGGCGGATGCCGGAGCAGTCAGGTGACGATGTTCTTGCTACAATCCGCTCGAGAGGGTACGACACACGGGTGGTGATGGTTACGGCTGTCGATCCAGATTTCGATATCATCGATATGGAATTCGACGATTATCTCGTCAAGCCGGTTTCCAAGGATGAACTCCTCGATAACGTTGCAGATGTCCTCGAGCGGGCTGCCTACGAATCGTCTGTCCGAGAGTACTACTCGCTCGCCTCGAAGCGAGCTCTTCTCGAGAAGGAGAAGGCTGAGCACGAACTCAATGAAAGTACGGCGTATCAGGAGCTGCTCGCGCGAATCGACGACGTCGCCGCAGAAACCGACCGAACGATTTCACGTCTTGAGAGCCACACGGATTTTGCTGATGTCTTTCGTGATCTCGACTCCGGTACGGACGGTGTTAGTAGTTCCCGGTCACCTAGTTCGGATTGACGTTGGCTTTTTGGCTTTTTTGTTGTCTACTCTCTACTCTCTACTCTTTGCTCTTTGCTCTCAATTTCAGCGTTTGGGACCAGTTATTCAGCCAGAGAGCGCTTCGCCTGCCTGCTCTCAAATCTGTTTCCAGGCGTCATCGTCGTCCGGGTCCGGAAGCTCTTCTTTTGAGAGGGCTGCGTCGCTTTTGGCCGCTGTCGTTGTTGTGTCCCCAGCATCGGTGTCTCCCCCCTGCTCGCTCTGTTCGTCGCTTGCCTGTCCGCTCGCGCTATTTGCTGACTCCTCTCTTCTGTTCGGGCTCGTCGTGTCACTGTCCGGGATTTCCGGCGATCCGTGGCCAGACTGTGTGTGCGCTTGCTGATAATCGGTCGCACCAGGGTCGAGTGTCTCGTCGTCGTGGTTGATTTCGACTGTTGGCCACGCCGTTTCACCCCAGCCACCACGGTCACTGTAGTAGTAGACGACATCGTCGTTGACGACAGCGAACAGATCGCGCTGCGTGTCGTGGACGACGCGTTCGTTCGTATCTATCGCGACGTCGACGACATCTTCGAGCGTGTCGAGTTCGAGGTGGTGTTCGCCGATCCACATCGGAATCGATCCCGTCGAAATCCACTCGTCGTAGCGTCGCTCGTGAATCCGCTGGCGGGCATCGGAGACATCCACACCCGATCGTGACGCCACGAGTGCGGCCCCGGTCAGAGAGACCGCAGCAAGGAGCGCACCCACACCAACAGCCGCCGTGTTCGGCGACTCCTGTACCTCGACTGGTGCTGTCTCGGGATTCGTAGCCGTAATTTCGTGGCTCCCCTCGAGCCAGTACGCACTCCCCGTGAGTGCCAGTGGCACTGCATCGCCTTGTGTACCACTGTTTGACCTCGTTTCGTACGATGTTTCGGCACCAACCGAGACCGACACATCACCGACACCGTCGAGCGTCTCTTCTAACTCGAGTGTCCGCTCGCGGATTTCCCCAACGTCGATTGTCGCCGCTGTGCGTACCTGTCCGTCTGCGGTGACTGTTGTCTCGTTGTGCAGCACCTCACGGTCGCTCCAGAAGACGTCCCCATCACGTTCGGCCTCGTAGACCAGTGCCAGTTCGTGTGTTACGGTTGCCTCCTCGAGTGGCTCACCGGAATCGCTGGCGGTTGTCACTGCCGTGATCGTCAGTTCAGGCGTGTCGTTGTACGTATAGACTGGACTCGACTCGAGTGTTGTTCCGTTCTCCCAGAGGCCATCCTGAACGACAGTGGCGCTGGTTGTGACGTCGGTTTCGATGTGCTCTTCACCGACCTCCTGTGTTACTGTTGTCGTTGATGGCATCGCGATCACCCAGCCGGTGAGTACGAGAAGAGCAATACCAGCGACGAGGAGTGCAAGTACGAGCCGCTGGCCGTATCTGGCAGCGATCAGCTCGAACCGCGGATTATCAATCATCGTAGTCTCCTCCTTTGTTTGCCCCTTCCTCGCTGGTCAAACGGGTTTCACTCTCATCTAGGCTCTCCCACCGTGGGCACAGTGAGTGTGAAATTCGTGTGAATATTTACAGGTCGGTACTCATAATGATACTGGTTCAATACAGTGGTCTCGACAGTCGCTACCGGAGTTTTCGTCGAAGCCGTGTGAGTGTGGAGACGCCCGCTCCCGGGTTTCGGAGTCGCAGGTCTGTCGTGCCAAAGAGGGTGACCATGATGGTAGTAGTCATGGTGACGATCACACTGTTGACCGCCGCGATCGCGACGAGCGGGTGGAGACTGTGAAGCCAGACCAGCAGCGAGGGTGGCAACACGAGTAGATACCGGTGCTCCTCGATATAACGGGTGTACTCACCGGTTTCGGCGGGTGCGACCGCTGAGAAGGTTGCCGTTTCAGCGCTCCGCGGTGAAACTGTTTGCCACTCGGGGGCTGCGGTTACGGTCTCGTGGCCTGCTTCCCGGGTGACGACCACCGGTAGATAGCCCGAATTTTCGGTTTCGTGTTCAATTTCGACGCGCTCTCCGGGTTCGACGACCTGTGGGTTGTCACTGGGTGTCGTTGCACTTCCCACGCCGAACGCGATCGTTCCCGAGGGAATCACCATCGACGCCGTTGCGAACGTGACGAAGACGAGTAAAACCAGTCCAATCGTCGTCCAGATGCCGAGCATGTTCGGACGGCTTCGCGACCGCCGTGTGTCTCGTTTCCCTGGACCGATTGTCTCGAGTAGGACGCCGAAGCCGAGGAGCGCGGTTCCGACGCCGACAAGAAGTGCACCGGCGTTATCGACGTTGAACGCGGCTGTGACGCCGACTGTCGCTGTGACGGTTCCGACTGCGGTTTCGACGACCGACTGCACCCCCATGATGATCGAACCGAGGTACGGAATCGTGACGACGTCGCCGTTGACCTGCAGCGCGTGGGCGACGATCTGCTCGTTGTTGACCGGCGGTTCAGCGGCGTCCTGGTCCGTGAACGGGTTCGCATCGCCGGCTGTGACGTAGCCGTTGTCGGTTTCCTCGAGGATTCGATGGGTCGTGAGTTCGCCTCCGTGAAGTTCGACCGCATCGAAGACGACGACATCGCCCTCCGCTGGTGAGCCGGAGACCGCGCTTGGAACAGCAATGAAGCCATCGCCTGCGTTCATTGCTGGCTCCATGCTCCCAGTGGCAACGTAGCCAAGGAGAATCGGCTGTCCGAGCAGTTGTCCGAGTAACAACGAAATGACAAGGAGCGCCAGTACGAAACCGAGTGCTCGTTGCAACAGTGCTCGCATTGATCAGTATCAGTGGTTGAGAGTTTGTCGTGATCCGTTGTTGTTCTCCCGAATGGTCGTTGTCGTGACTGTCTGCGGGCTCAGCAGGCCCCTGAATGCTCTCCTGGTCATCGAGGTTGTCCGTTCGGACTGCTCACTGGCTGTTGTGTGCTCAATACTGTTCATCGATGCGACCGAACCGACGTAATCCTTCCGACACTCCCGGACCAGACGAGAAACAGTGCAAGCGTCACTGTCGGTATTGTCGCGAGGATCGTCAGTGTGGCGAATTTGGTGACCCCGAGCGGTGTGAGTCCGTGACCGTCGCCATCGCTAACCGTCACGGTCCCTGCAGGTTCGTCTGCGACTGTCAGATCATACGTCCCAGGTTCGTTCATACTGAACGCGAGTTCCACTGTCGTCTGCTCCCCGGGCTTGAGTGAGACGGAACGATCGTCCACGACGAGCCCGCCGACCGCGAGCCCGAGCATGAACGTCCCCGTCTCGGTTCCGGTGTTTGAAACCGTCGCGCGGACAGTCGTCTCTTCGCCGGGATCGACTGCGTCCGACTCGAGTACCGTTTCGACGACGGTCAGTTCGGGTGCGTGGTTCGTGTCTTCGCCGACGATCACCGTCTGGCTGTACAGCAGTTCGTCCCCGTCGCCGATGCCGATCTCGAGTGGTCCTGATGAGTGTGGGTGCCACTCGAACTGGAAGGCGTTCGTGGCTCCGGGGTCGACGGTCACCGAGCCGGTGTCGACGATCGTCTCGTTAACGTACAGTGTGGTTTGCTTGCTTCCGGTCGTGTCTCCCGTATTTTCGTACACTGCGGTCACTATCAGCGGTTCGCCCGGCTTTGGTTGCTGTTCTGTTTTTGCCCCTTGCTCCCTCTCCCTTTTCTCTTCTTTCTCTCTCTCACCTTCTCTTCCTCCCTCTCCCCGCACCTCCACCTCTTCTTTTCCTTCCCCTTCTCCTCCAGATTCTGTGCCCACGTCTGTTGTCGCCCCGTGTGCCGCAACCGTCACATCGGTTAGCTGAATTTCTGGGCCTGTCGACTGTGGCGTCACATCGTTGTCAGCGATTTCGACCGCGATCGTATAGCTCGCCTCGACGTGGTCGCTCTCGAGTGCAGCCGTATCGACTACCACCCCGACAGACGCCGTGTCACCAGTTTCCAGAGCCAACGGCGTCATCTCCGTGATCGGCGTTCGATCGCCGCTCTCGTAGAACGTCAGCACATCGCTTTCGAGTTCGACGGTACGAACGGATTCGTCGTGCACCGTGAGGTCGAAGAGGCCATCGATGTTCGTGACGGCCTCGTCGTTGAGCTGTGCGAGGTCCAACTCGAGTTCGTCTTCGCCAGTGTCGTCGTTGCTGTTGATTGTCGCGTATGGACTTGTCGACTCGAGTACCAGTGATTCGTCAGTTTCGGCTTCGGTCTCGAGTGAGACGGCGAGCGTTGGCACTGTGAGACAGAGTGCGAGTAGGCAGGCGACAAGGAGGAGTTTGCCGTTCATCGCCGAGAGCATGGGGTACGGCCGGTTTTTCGTGGAGGGTGCATCTATTGTAAGGCATTTGTCTCCGGCTCGCGATGGTGGATGTGGTGTGTGGTGGTTTTTGGTGTGTGGTCGTGGTGTGTAATAGTCCTTCTACAATGGGGGCGTGGTGGTCGAGTTCAAACCGTCTCGTATCGGACCTAGAGTCGGCTCTCGCTGAAACTGGCCTGTTCAACGTTGAAACTGGACCGTCACGCCAGCAGCGCGCTGTATTACTCGTCGACGCTCTCTGCGACGATTGTTATCTCCTCAGGGATACCGATCTCCGCCTCAGCGTCCGTCGTTTCGATGTCGAAGATGACGTCCAGCGCGATCGTTTGATCGTTGTCGTCTCCTTCAGTACCAAGTTCGATTTCGGTGTCGTCCGATCCGAGACTGTCGTGATCGAACGTCATCGGGTCCCCGTTGGTTCCGAGCAGATTCTCCCCCTCGTCGTCCTCGATCGAGACCGTTACCGGATTCGTCCCGTTGTTCGTGATCTCGAATGCGGCTTCGAACGTCGTGATCGCGTTGACGTTGAGGGTATCGAGATCGAACTCGATGACATCCGCGTTTTCGCCTCCGGTGAGCGTCTCACTCAGGATCTCGAGTCCCAGTAGTGCCCCATCGTCGCCTGCGGTCTCAATATTCACGGATCGATCCGCTTCGACCGTGTCGAACGCTCCCGTTCCGAGTGCTGCGCCGCCGCCTGCAACAATCGTACCCAGTCCAATCAGTGTCGTTCGCCGGTTAAGTTTCATGATATATTCCTTCGCTGCGCGATCGATAGTCGACCGTCATTGACTGTCGTCACGCAGTTCGTATCTCATTCCATGAGTTCCTACCCACTTTGTATTTCGCAGCCAGAAGGTCTTCTGGCCGAGCGATACGGTCGTTCAATCCCTCTTTGAACCTATTCTCAGACGATGATTCTGCCGCGTAGTTATGTCTCGATGGTGATTCAGATTTCAACTTGTGATATTCGGCAAAAGTTATATATCTCGACACACGTCTATCTAGACGAACTGTCTATTCTCATGCCTCCGCAATCCGGGTCCACTGTCGAACACACGCCTGACTCGAGTACCTTGAGTCAGACGACAGCGGATCACCCTGAACAGGAGGCTGAGACCGAGACCGAGACCGAGACCGAGACCGAGAGTGAGGGTAAGGGTGAGGACAGGCGAGCACAGGAATCGAGCGGTCCAGCGTCAACACAGTCGGCTAACGCAGCCAAGCAGCCCGACGTTGCAGAGGTGATGGACCAACAGGAGGAAGTCGAACAGACGCAGTCATTGGACCGGGGCACGATCTTCGACCTGTTAAGTAATCATCGCCGTCGCTACGTGATTCACTACTGCAAACGCGAGGATCGTCCCGTCGAACTCGGTGAACTTGCAGAGCACGTTGCTGCCTGGGAACTGGATACGGAAGTCGAGGCACTCACCTCCGCCGAGCGAAAGCGAATCTACACCTCACTCCAGCAAACACACCTCCCGACACTCGAACGGGCGGGGATGGTCCGATTCGACGACCGGACGATTGAACTTACAGAGGAGGCCAGTACCCTTGAGATCTACCTCGATATCGTTCCTGGCGATTCGGTTCCGTGGGGGCTGTACTACCTTGGCCTTTCTGCCATCGCGACTGTCATGATGGCGGGCCTCTGGTTCGGCCTGCTCCCAACGGAAACCGTGTCAGCACTTGGCTGGTCGACGCTCATCGTCGCGCTGTTTGTCGGCTCTGCTGTCGTTCACGTCGCACAGAACCGTCGGATGCGTCTCGGCGATGTCGAGCGGCCACCATAACAACGCGACTACGGAGACCACACCACATGCGCACGCTCACAACACTTGGAATCTGGTTCATCATCTTCGGAGCAGTGTTGCTTGCTGGTCCGGTGTTTGGATTCGGGACGATCAGCGCAGACCGCGGTGTGATGGTACAGACGGCCGATGACAGCGATAGCCTACTCAAAATCACGGATACGTCCGAACAGACTGTCGTTACCCCCGAGAGCGACGCAGTCTTCTTTCAGTTGACGGATACGACGGAACAGATTGACGACATCACCGTTGAATCGGTGTCGATTACCGGGGTCGAGACGGCCGGTCTCGACGTAACCGCTGAGCAGATCGACGAGAACGAGTACACCGTTAGCGTCGCCTGTCACGAGTCCGATATCGAGACTGACGCTCCCGTTTCCGTGACACTCGAGGCCACCGGCGACGTTCACGTCGTCGCAGATCGAACGACAAATCACGCGGTCTCGATCGAGTGTGGTGCTGCAGAGGATACCTACGACGACGAATTCGATGGAGGGAACGACGCTATCGAAATCGAAGACGATGGTCGATTCGAAGACGAGGTTGCTATCAGTGGGAGTGGAAGTATCGACGCGGGAGGCAATCTGGTGTTCGAAGATGAGATGAACGTCGATGGGAGCGCCAGCATCGCTGCCGGAGGAGACATTACGTTCGAGGATGAGGTGACCATCACAGGCAGTGGCAGTATTACCGCGGAAGGCGACATTACGTTCGAAGACGAGGTCGAGCTCAGTGGGAGTGGAAGTATCCATGCAGGAGGGGATATCACGTTCGAAGACGAGGTCGACACTGGGGGTGGCGGTACAAGCATCACGGCCGATGGCGAAATCAACGGTCTGTAGATTCACCCCTTTGCGTATCCTTACCGCTGATAATCCCGTTCAAGCCGCTCCTGGTCCCGTTCTGCCTGCTACTGCTTTCACGTCTTGTTGGTTGTAACCATATCCATAATAGTCAATACAAAATGGATAGCGACAACTGGTACAGGTGACTGGCGCGCTGTTGGTGGGTTCAGCCCATCGGCTCACTCCGGCACAACAGCGCGGCCGTGGTGTTTCAACGCATGACAAGAAAGCGACACAATGTTCTGGTGGGGTTGGGAACGATTGTTATTGGCGGTGGCGCTGCACTCGGGACGGGTGCGTTCAACTCTGTCGAACCGTCACGAAGGTGAGCATCGAGACGACAGGCGATTCGAGCCGCGGTCGAATCCATAGGTCACACTCAGGGACGACCACTTCGAAGGGGCGGTTGCAGATGCGAATATCACTAACGAAGACCTTGCAAATCCACACTATAAGCTAGCACTTGGTGAGACGACGGTCTACGACCTCGTCGTTACGACCGAGGGGACAACCTCGCCGTTTAACGAGGAGGTAACGCTTACAGCGATGTCGTTCGACTAGCAGATAACGTTCTTCTCTTCTAAGAGGAACTACGTTAGCTGCCCACTTGATCCGCGTTCAAATACGGCTATAGCGAACGGCAAATACCGGGGACGTCTGCTGAGGCGTCCGTGTCTGACAATTCGAAGGCCTTCACAAAGATTATATTTGTGTCCATCAACGATATAACTGACTTTCGGCCGACTGCATTACGATTGGCGACGACAGTCGAGATCATCGGAGGCACGCATCACTATGTATGATTTCGCGGACGTCCAGACGAACGCGACGATCGCTCCTGGGACGAACGTCCTCGTGACGGGGCCACCACTCACCGGGAAGCGCCAACTCGCACTCGACGTTCTCGCACAGGGAGCCGACCGTGGGGATGGATCGATTATCGTAACGACGAAAGACAATGCGGACACCATACGATCTGGATTTCGTGACCGAATACAGACCGCGAATCCGTCACTCGGCATCGTCGATTGCGTCTCAAACCAACAACAGACGAACGCGACTGAGAGCGACTCGGAAATCTCGTACGTCTCCTCGCCCGTCGATATGACTGGAATCGGGATTACGGTTTCAGAGTTCCTCCAGGAGTTCTACCAGGAGCGAGGGCTCACTGAGAATCGAGTCATGTTACACTCGATCTCGACGCTGTTGATGTACTCGGATCTCGAGACAGTGTTCCGGTTCTTGCACGTCTTCACGGGTCGGATTCAGAGCGCCGACGGACTCGGGATTTTCCTCATCGACTCGGCGGCACACGATGAACAGACGGTCAACACGCTTAAACAACTGTTCGACGGTGTCGTCGCCGTCTCCGAGGAGGACGATGCTGAGACAGCCGTGACGACGACCGGGCTTGCGCTGTAACGCGCTCTGATTTCCTCGTGTTGGGTCGCCATCGTGACAGTTGTAGTCTGTTCGATCACGTTTCGTTACTCGTTCCGGTTTGTTACATGGATTATCGGTGTCACTACACCCCTGCTCGCACGACCTTCGAGCGCGTATCGCCGCCTGGCATCACATCTCGTGCCCGCTTGGCGATCCCCTGGGAGCGCGGTCTCGACCGACGTACGAGCGTTCGAGTTCGTCGGACAGCGTCGGTTCGCCAGCGGGTGTGCTATGTTAGGCGTCGGGCCAGCGCTCGATGTAGATCGCCTTGTCCGTGTAGAACTGGATCATGTCCTCGCCCTGGGCGTGTAAGTCGCCGAAGAACGAGTCCTTCCAGCCGCCGAAGTGGAAGAAAGCCATCGGGGCCGACGTGCCGACGTTGACGCCGATGTTCCCGATTTCGGCCTGGTGGCGGAACGTCTGGGCGTCTGCACCGCTGCCGGTGAACAGGCTCGCGGCGTTTCCGAACTGGCTCGCGTTCATGCGCTCAATTGCAGCGTCGACCGACTCGACAGCGTCGAGTGCGAGCACCGGGCCGAAGATTTCCTCCTGGGAGATGACCATATCTTCGGTCACGTCTCCGAAGACGGTTGGCCCGACGAAGTTCCCCTCGTCGTAGCCGTCGACACTGGCGTCTCGTCCGTCACGGAGTACTGTTGCGCCCTCCTCGATACCGGTCTGGATGTAGTTGCGAACCGTGGTCTCGTGTTCTTCACTGATGAGCGAGCCAATGTCCGTTCCGTCGTCCAACCCATAACCGACCGTCTGTGCTTCGGCTTCTACAACCACGAGATCGGCAAATTCGTCGTACACCGATTCCTCGACGAGGACGACATCGTTCGCGAGACAGCGCTCGCCGGCACAGGCGCAGGCCGAGGAGACTGTCTTTTCGGCGGCGAACTCGAGGTCGGCCGTTTCGGTCACGACGATGTGGTTCTTCGCGCCACCCTGGGCCTGGACGCGCTTGCCGTTCGCGGCTGCCCGCTCGTAGACGATTTTTGCGATCGGCGTGGAACCGACGAACGAGATACCCTCGATTCCGTCGTGGTCGATGAGCGCGTTGACAGTGTCCTTGCCGCCGTTGACGAGCTGGACGACGCCGTCCGGGAAACCGGCCTCGTCGATGAGTTCGAAGAGTTTCTGGGTGACCAGCGGGTCCTGCTCGCTCGGCTTGAGAATGAAACTGTTTCCGGTTGCGACCGCGTAGGGGAGGAACCATAGCGGAATCATGCCGGGGAAGTTGAACGGTGTGATCGTGGCGAACGTGCCGAGGGGCTTTCTGACCGCGCTCTCGTCAATCTCCGGTGCGGCGTTGAGCAGCGTGCCGCTCTGCATCATCGACGGGATACCACAGGCAACCTCGACGTTTTCGATTCCGCGGCGGAGTTCGCCCCGCGCTTCTGCTCGTGTTTTTCCGTGATCCTGGACGAGAATCTCTGCAAGCTCTTCGATGTTCTCCTCGAGGAGGGACTTTAGTTCGAACAGCGGCTGAATTCGTTCCTCGACAGGGCGACCCGACCAGTCTTCGAACGCTTCGTTCGCCGTTTGAACGGCGTCGTCCACGTCGTCGGTCGAACTGAACGGAACCTGTCCCAGTTCGTCACCGGTGGCTGGGTTCGTCGTTACCAGTTCTTCGTCGCTTTCGGGTGTTATCCAGTCGCCGCCGACGTAGTTTCGAACTGTATCTGCCTCTCCTAACGAGTCGAGTTCGACCATGGGGGACATACCGCAAGGCACGAAATAAATCCTTCGGAGGATGGGGGAAATCCTCCAAATAATTTCTGGTATGTTGTACGCTGTTCTCCAAGGAATGTTCTAATCTGGAACTATAGGATGGAATTTTCTAAAACGGGAAAGATTAATGTCTGGTGGTTTCGTACCTTTGGGAACGAATGACAGACGATCAGGAAATGGCTGCAGACGACGAGCGAACAGATGTCGAACGACTCGACAAGGAGTACGTCTTCGGCACGTGGTCCTACCAGAGCGAGGTCGATCCGACGGAAGTCGTCGGTGGCGAGGGCGTCCGCTTCCAGGATGCACACGGCAACGAGTGGATCGACTTTTCGGGCCAGCTCATGTGCTCGAACCTCGGTCACTCCGCCGACGGCGTTGCCGATGCCATCGCGGAGCAGGCTCGCGAGGGGGCGTACTTCGCGCCCGGCTTCGCAACCGAAGCGCGCGCGAAACTCGGCGAGAAACTCGCCGAAGTAACGCCCGGCGACCTCTCGAAGACGTTCTTCTCGACCAGCGGCACCGAAGCCGTCGAAGCCGCGATCAAAATCGCACGGATGTACACGGGTAAACAGAAGATCATCTCGCGCTATCGCTCCTACCACGGCGCGACCGCCGGTTCGATTAGCGTCACGGGCGATCCACGGCGACTCGCCGGCGAACCTGGTATCCCCGGAACGATCAAGGCACCCGACCCCTACGCCTACGGCTCGACGCTCGACCCGATGGAGAGTCTCGAGTACATCGACGAGATGCTGATGCTCGAGGGCGACACTGTCGCGGCGATTCTCGTCGAGCCGATCGTCGGCTCGAACGGAATCCTCGTCCCGCCGGAGGAGTATCTGCCGCGACTCAAGGAGATCGCCCACGAACACGGCGCACTGCTCATCTGTGACGAAGTAATGGCCGGCTTCGGCCGCACCGGCGAGTGGTTCGGCTGTGACGTCTTCGACGTCCAGCCGGACATCATGACGATGGCCAAGGGACTTTCCGGTGCGTACGCACCGCTCGGCGCGACGATCGTAACGCCCGAAATCGCGGACCACTTCGAGGACGAACTGTTCTGCCACGGCCACACCTACGCCGGCCACCCAGTTGCCTGCGCGGCCGGACTCGCCGCGGTCGAGACCTATCAAGAGGAAAACCTCATCGAACACGCGAACGAGGTTGGCTCCTCTCTCGGCGACCGACTCGAGGAGCTCGCCGAAGCGCACCCGAGCGTCGGCGACACTCGCGGCGTCGGTCTCTTCCGTGGCATCGAACTGACCCGTGGCCCAGACGAGCGCGTGCCGTTTGGTACCCGAGACGACAAGATTTCGAAGGGCTCCACCGTCGTCGACGAGGTTGCGGCTGCCGCATCCGACGGCGGCGTCTATGTCGCAAACATGATCAACACGCTCATCATCGCGCCGCCGCTGACAATCACCGAGTCGGATATTGACGAGGCAGTTTCGGTCCTTGATGACGCGCTCGAGGTGTCTGATGCAGCGATGGACGGGTAACCTATCGACTGTGGGTTGTGGATGGGTATCGTCGCCGGACCACACCACCCGCCGTAAGTAATGACATTTAACTATGGCCTCACCAAAGAGTAAAAAAATGGACGTTGACCTCGA
Organism: Natrialba chahannaoensis JCM 10990; assembly: GCF_000337135.1. Taxonomy (GTDB): domain Archaea; phylum Halobacteriota; class Halobacteria; order Halobacteriales; family Natrialbaceae; genus Natrialba; species Natrialba chahannaoensis. The sequence continues at coordinate 30,685 of NZ_AOIN01000047.1, read as the reverse complement.
CGAAACAGACATCGAGATTCTGAAGCGTCTCGAGAAGTCTGACGACAAGAATCTCGAGGAGCTCTCCGACGAACTCGGGCTCTCGAAGTCTGCAATTCACTACCGCGTGACGAATTTGAAGCAGAGCGACGTGATCACGACCATCTCTGCAGACGTGGACCCACACGCACTCGATCTCAGTATGCTCCTGTTTACGGAGGTGACCGTTTCTCATGAGAGCGGCTATGCCGAAGACGTCGGCGAGTTGCTCACCGAGATCGACGGCGTAAACCACGTCTACTACATGATGGGTGACGTCGACTTTATCGTCATCTCGCGGGTGCAAAATCACGACCAGATGCACGTGCTGATCGACGACATCGTCGAAATCGACGGTGTCAATGAGACGTCCTCACGGTTCGTGATTCAAGAACTCGAAACTGGCGGCCAGCTCATCGACAATATGTCCGAGGAGATGGTCGATCAGGTCGTCGAGTAACGCGTTTTCGACCATTCCGACCTCGATACAGAGACGACGCTTCTGTGCCGACGGCCCATCCTCGCTGTCCGCCTCGGCGACTCGAGTACAGCAATCCAGTTCGGCAACCTCGTCAACGCCGTTACTCTGTCTCTGCTGACTCGGTCGCGTTGTTCTGTGACTGGGGCCACAGCGCCCAGACGAGAAGCACTCCAATCAGCCCGATGCCGAGGACGGCGGACTCGAGTACCGTGAGCTCGACGTTGACCCACGCCAGGACTGTTCGGAGCTCGACGATGAGTGGTGCGGTGAACGCGATGACGACGAGCAACGCGCCCTTCGAGATCCGCACTACGAACCTACCCCCGCGATGATCGCGATGGCGGTCTCACCAGCGGTGGTCACCGTCGAGACGGTGGTGGTCGACAGGTACTCGAGTCCGGGTCCGATACTAACCGGAAGTTCGGTGAGTTCGGGGCCGAACAGGCCGCCGCGTTCGATGATCGACAGCAGTGGGAAGCTGTAGGCGAAGATCACGAGGACGATGGCGATGGCCGTCCAGAGTTTCAGATTGTCGAGGACCAGTGGGGCATCCGATGGTCCCGAGAGCGTGTCGGCGTACTCGTTCGCGGGAAGGTCATCGCTACGGCTGTTGAGAGCGGTACCGATGACGTTGGCGAAGAACAACACGAGCGAGAGCGTTAGCAGGGCACCGCCAAGTGCGATCTGGGCGTCGAGTTCACCGACACTCCCGACGGCGGCCTCGAATTCGAAGCCCTCGTATTGTGGTTCGGCGGTTCGGCGCGGGATGCCGAGCAGGCCGCCGCGGTGCATGGCGTTCGACATGAACGTCATTCCGACGAACCAGAGGACGACCTGCCCGAGCGCAACGGATCGGCTCCACAGCTCCTTGCCGGTCACCTGTGGGAGGAACCAGTAGGTGACTGCCATGAACGTCAGCGCGACCGCAGTGCCGACGGTGAGATGGAAGTGGCCAACGACCCAGAAGGTGTTGTGCACGAGGTAGTTGATGTTCATTCCGGCGTTGATCATGCCTGAGAAGCCGGCTGCGGCGAACATCAGCCCGGCGAGTGCCATGCCGGCGAACACCGGGTCACGCCACGGGAGGGCTTTCAGCCAGCCGAGATACCCGGTGCCGCCGCGCTGGCGTGCGCCGTGTTCCATACTGGCGACGACCGTAAAGGCCGTGAGCAGGCTGGGCAGCAGTAAGAACATCGTATTTGTCATCGCGATGAATTTGAAGCCTTCGGCGATACCGGGGTCGAGATACTGGTGGTGGATCCCGGTTGGGACCGAGAGGATCAGGAACAGGACGAACACGACGCGCGCGAGCGGGTCGCTGAACAGTTTGCCGCCGGAAATTTTCGGCAACATGATGTACCACATCATGTACGCTGGCATGAGCCAGAAGTAGACGACCGGGTGGCCGAAGAACCAGAACAGCGTTCTGGTGAGCAGTGGGTTCACCGACTCGACGAGTCCGAGCGACCACGGCAGCAGGAAGAGCAAGATTGCTGCGGCGACGCCGAGCGTGGCGATGTACCACATTAACGTCGTCGTCAGCACCATAAACGTCGGGAGTGGGATCCGTTCGTCTGGGTGCTCCTGTTTCCAGGCCCACCACGAACGGAACCAGTCTGCTCCTGCGAGCCAGGTTCCGACGACGAACAGCACCAGTCCGAAGTAAAACAGTGGGTGGCCCTGCAGTGGTGCGTAGAACGTAAAGAGCACTGACGCACTCATCTCCGAGTCGGTGAAGCCGGCGAAGATCGGAATCGCAGTGAGGACTGTCCCGACTACCATGAGTCCATACCAGACCCAGGTGAATCGGATGTCCTCGACGGGCCGGTCAAGACTCGTCGTTACCGCCCAGGTGAACACCCCCACGAGGAAGAAAATCGTGAACGTGATCGCCAGAAGGACACCGTGTGCAGTGAGGACCGTGTAGTAATCTGCCGAATCCATAAACCGGTAGTAGCCGGTTCGGTGAAGCGTCTGGACAATACCGAACAGGCCGCCGATTGCGAGCGCGAGGAAGGAACTGTAGAACGCTGCGCGGACGACTTTTGCCTCCGCTGGGAACGACTCAATGTAGGTGTTCGTCATTCGTCGTCACCTCCGCTGGCATCGTTTTCGGTCGCATCTGTGCCGGTTTCGTCTTCGGTACCGTTCTCGTCACCGTCGGCGTCCTCATCTGTGTTCTCGTTGGTCTCCCCGTCTGCATCGTCCTCGAGTTCGTCGACCACAGTCACAGTCGAACTGTCAGTGTGATCGCCGACCGTCACTGCCCAGTCGTGGTCGCCCTCGCCTAGCTGGGTCGAGTCGATGGCAAACGTCGTCTCATACGTCTCTCCACCGTCGATTGTCACGTCTTCGCTGAACGTTTCGTTCCCGATTTCGAGCGCGACTGTCGTCTCGAGCGGATCGAGGAGGCGGTTCTCGACCGTTGCAGTGACGTCGATATCGTCACCGGTTTCGACTTCGTCAGGTGCCTCAGCGTCGAGTTCCGTCAGGTCGAACTCCTCTTCGGGAACGACGTGGACCATTCCCTCCATATTGTGGTGGTTGGGCCCACAGTACTCGTTACAGACGACACCGTACTCTTCGGGCTCGTCGAATTCGACGGTCATCTCGGCTACTTCGCCGGGAATGACCATCGTGTTGACGTTGGTTCCAACGAGGCTGAAACTGTGAATAACGTCCCGGCTCGTGACGTAAAACGTCACCTCACTGTCTTCGGGGACTTCAATCGGATCCGGTTGAAAACTGAACATCTGTGCCGTAACGTAGGCTTCGTACTCGTTCTCGCCGACCTGTGCGACACGCGGATCACTGAATCGCTCGTCGTTCAGTTCGGTCGGCTCGACTGTCTCCTGCTGGTCACCAACCATCGTGATCCCCAGCGCAACCGAGCCGTACGTGATCGTCGCGATGAAGCCGACAATCAACACCATCGCTGCGACCAGCCACAGCTTCTCGTACGTGTGGATGTTCATCGCAATCGCTCTCCAGTCGCCGCGAATACTAGGGTCCCACCGACGACCGTGGGGTCGTTCCCGAGGAATTCGACGAAGTACATGAAGAACCACAGGAACACCAGGATCAGGAAGTAAATCCCAATCAGCGTGAGCGTACCAATCGGATCGAACTCGTCGTGTCCGATCTCCCGGTCGTGCTCCGGCGTTTCACTTCTCGCTTTCTCGTCGGCCGTCTGGCTCATACGAGCGTGTTAGAACAGTTGTTACTTAGCCCTAGAAGGGTGTTACCGCTGTATTGGAATCGGGTGTACTTATTAAGGGTATTCACTCCTGACTTCCCTGCATGAACCTCGAGAACGCATCCCCGCGCGTAGCGTTGCCGGTCGGATTGATGGCGCTCGTTCCGCTGGCATGGTATGGTGTCAGCGGCTCTGTGATGGCAGGCATTGTCTCCGCTGTCAACGTCATCCTCATCCTTGCGTGCCTTTATGTCGCGTTTAGTCCGGTAGAGAATGCCCATGATCACGACCACGACCACGAACACGGCTCAAACAGCACTGCCTCATAACCAGTGCAGTCAGTCATGGGACAACTGTTCGCTGGCATTGCGTCTGTCGAGTACTCCCACCCAGGCTTCACGTACACACCCTCGCTGTCTAATCATACCCCTTCACTGCCCGATGACTGATCCGTACTCCGCCGTCACCACCCGCCCGGGTGCGTTCAACACTCACAGGCCCTCTCCACATCGAGGTGTGACAACGACGATCCACGCTGCACCGTCATGACCAATCCACTCACTGATTCCAACTCCCCCCTCTCAGACTCCGCGAAGAGGGACAGTGATTCTTCGTCTACTCGAGTACCACACGAAACTGCTGATACAGTTGCCGACGAGCAGCCAAGTGGCTGTACGCTCTGTTCACTGCCGCTTCCGTCCCCGCCGATCACTGCAGCCGATGTCACGGGACAGTTCTGTTGTCAGGGCTGTTTCGAGGTTTCACGCACGCTTTCGTCGGTCGAAACTGACGAACACGAATCACAGATCGATCCAGCAGCCATTCGAGAGCGAATTGCTGACAGTGCCGGCTCTGGTGGGGTGTCAGCCAAACAAGGAAACACCGAGGAGACCAACACGAAGTCACCACCATCGTCAGCGGTCGACGATGCTTTTCTGGCCGTCGAGGGGATGCACTGCTCGACGTGTGAGGTGTTCCTCGAGTCGGTTGCTGAATCGAACGCCGGCATCCTCACAGCCGAAGCTAGTTACGCAACTGAGACGGTTCGTCTAGCCTACGACCCGGAAACGGTCAATACGAGCGAGCTACCCGAGCTCATTTCGGGATACGGCTACACCGCACGCGAACGCGGCACTGCCGACGACGAGTCGGATGCAGCCAACCAGGCGCTCGTGAAGTTCCTGATCTGCGGCGGCCTCTTCGGGATGATGGTGATGGTGTGGTACGCTGTCTTCCTCTATCCCACCTACTTCGGCTACGACCCGGTCGTCGACTTCGGCAGCTACGACGGCTACTACCTCGCGGTCAACATCTGGCTGCTGACCACGTTCGTCCTCTTCTATACGGGGTATCCGATCCTGCGAGGAGCGCTCGTGAGTCTGCGAGCGGGGCATCCAAACATGGATCTGCTCGTCACCACCGCTGCGGTCGGCTCCTACAGCTACAGCACGCTCGCCATGACACTTGGCCGGACGGACCTCTACTTCGACGTTACCGTCGCCGTCATCCTCGCCGTCACCGCCGGTACGTACTACGAGGAACGGATCAAACGCCGCGCCGCGGGGCTCCTCTCTGACCTCACCGAACAGCAGGTCGATGAGGCTCGTCGGGTGGACGGTGAGACGGTTGCACTCGAGTCCGTCGAGCCAGGCGACCACCTTCTGGTCCGTCCCGGAGAACGTGTCCCGCTCGACGGCCAGTTACAAGAGGGGACAGCCGCCGTCGACGAATCGCTAGTCACGGGTGAGTCACTCCCCGTCCAGAAGGAGCCAGGCGACGAGTTACAGGGTGGAACAGTCGTTACCGACGCGCCGGTCGTCCTCGAGGTCGGTGCCGACGCGACAAGTACGCTCGACCGACTCGTCTCGCTGCTGTGGTCGATCCAGAGCGCCCGACCCGGCGTGCAGCGCCTTGCCGACAAGCTAGCGACGGTTTTCGTCCCGCTCGTGCTCGTTCTGGCGGCCGGTGCGACTGGCGTGTTGCTCGCAACAGGGTCGTCGCTCTCGTCGGCGCTGCTCGTCGGCCTGACTGTCGTCATCGTCTCCTGTCCCTGCGCGCTGGGGCTTGCAACCCCACTTGCAATCGCATCGGGTGTCCAGTCCGCCGCAAAACGCGGCATCGTCATCGCTGCGGAGACTATCTTTGAGGACGCACCCGACGTCGACATCGTCGTCCTCGACAAAACCGGCACGCTCACGACCGGTTCGATGACGGTCGCGTCGGTGCACACGACAGCCGGGGTCGACTCGAGTACACTCCATCGCCGGGCGGCTGCGGTCGAAGCGCTCTCCGAGCATCCCATCGCCGAGGCTATCGTCTCGGACGCGCCAGCGGCGGACCCGGCCGACCACGCGAGAGCGGCGGTTGCGGATTTCGAGCGCGACCAGCGTGGTGTGAGCGGTTTCGTCGATGGCGACCGCATCACTGTCGGTCATCCCGAGTATCTTCGCGGCCGTGGCCACGGGCTCTCCTCGCATCTCGAGGTGGTCGTCGAGGAGGCCCGAACAGCCGGAGACGTTCCGGTCGCAGTTGGCTGGGACGGCCGCGTACAGGGCGTGCTCGTCGTCGGCGACGCGCCGCGTGAGGAGTGGCGGGCGGCAGTCAACTCGTTGGCGGACGGTCGTGAGGTCGTCGTCCTGACCGGGGACGACGGTGGTGCTGCCGATCGGTTCCGCGACGTTGCCGGTGTCGACGAGGTGTTCGCCGGGGTCCCACCAGCGGCCAAGGCCGAGACGATTCGTCGCCTTCAATCACGAGGGACGGTTGCGATGGTCGGGGACGGGAGTAACGATGCGCCGGCGCTCGCGGCTGCAGACATCGGCATTGCGATGGGGAGTGCGACGAAAATCGCAACTGACGCGGCGGATGCGGTGATCGTCAGCAATGACCTTTCGGCCGTTCCCGACACGTTTGACCTGGCGGCGGGGACACACCGTCGGATCCGACAGAACCTTGGTTGGGCGTTCGTCTACAACGCGATTGCCATTCCACTCGCTTTGACGGGTCTGTTGAACCCGCTTTTTGCTGCGCTGGCGATGGCCGCCAGTAGCGCGCTCGTCGTGATTAACTCGGCGCGCTCGCTCTGAGGCCGTTTGTTGGGGGTGTCGAAGAGCTCTCAAACAATCGATTTTGACGCGTTCTCAAACGGGTCCCTGCAGCCGGTCGACCTGCGTATCGGCCAGCGCCCGTTCTTTCAGGCTTGGGTGGCATTCATCGCATCGTGCTGTATCAAGCTGCACAGTTTGCACATAGTGCACTCTAATCCTCTACTCGGTAATACCCCCTACCGACGGAGAATTTATCCGTCGTTATCGCCAGTAACTGAGGTAGTGACCGGTTCATCGTTGACGGATGCACTTCGAGAGACCCTTGTCCTCTTCGAAGCGGGAGGGGCACCCTTAACGACAGCCGAAGTAGCCGAACAACTCGACCTCGGCCGCCAAAGCACCTACGAGCGCCTCGAACGACTCGTCGACCACGACCGGCTTGAAACCAAGACCGTTGGGGCGAACGGACGCGTGTGGTGGCAGCCATCCACGAACGGACACGCGTTCACGACAGGGCGACAACGGAATGCGATCGACAGCGACCTCGGCGAAGTATTCGACCGAATCTCTGACGGCTTTTATGCCCTCGATGACGAACTCCGCTTTCGGTATCTGAACGACCGCGCAGCAGATCTTCTGGGACTGGATGAGGCTGTAATTGGTACGGACATCCGAAACGGGAATCTCACGAAGACGTTCGAGAACGCACTGTATGACGCTCTTGAGACGCAAGCGCCTGTGACCTTCGAAGACCATCACTCTCCGTGGGAAAAGTGGTTACAGATCGTCATCTATCCTTCAGAATCGGGCCTGTCGGTCTACTCCCGCGATATCACCGAGCGGAAGCGACGAGAACGAGAACTGGCTCGCTACGAGACGATTGTCGAAACGAGTCCGATCGGCATCACAATTGTCGGCAGCGATGGCGAGATGCAGTTCGCCAACGACCGTGCTGAGGAGATCTATGGCCGGAGCAAAGACGAAATCAACGATCTCAGTTTTGACGATCCCAACTGGAGCGAAGTCGACGTTGACGGCGAACCGCTACCGGATGATGAGAAGCCTTTTCTGCAAATTATGGAGCGCGGAGAACCGGTATTAGATCATCTCAGTGGCGTGTCTCGCCCGGACGGGGAGCGCGTCTGGATCTCCGTCAACGGAGCGCCGGTCTACGACGATTGCGAAGAGATCGACAGTGTTGTGTTCTCCATCGAAGACATCACTGACCGCTTCGAGCGAGAACGAAAGCTCGAACAGTACGAAACGGTCGTTGAAACGGCTCACGATGGCATCTACGTCCTTGACGAGGAGCGACAGTTCGAACTCGTCAACGAGTCGTTTGCCGATCTGACCTCGTTTTCTCGAACAGCGTTACTGGGTCAACACGTCTCGGCGGTGTTCGACGGTGAGTTCGCATCACCCGAGGCCGAACAGTGGGAGAGTGAGGCCACCGACGAGCTCCCGTTGTTCGAGGAGACGATCACCGCTGGCCCGAACGAAACCCAGACGGTAGAGAACCGGTTCGTCTTTTTGGACGAAGACTCACAGGAACAGCAAATTGGCGTCACCAGAGATGTCACACAGCGGGAGGAGTATCGCCAACAGCTGGTGGAATCGAACGAACGTCTGTCACAGTTTGCGTACGCTGTCAGCCACGACCTTCAGGAACCGCTTCGGATGGTTACCAGCTACCTACAGTTGCTTGAGCGCCGCTACGGGGACGATCTCGACGAGGATGCCGACGAGTTCATCGACTATGCCGTCGACGGTGCCGAACGGATGCGGGAGATGATCGACGACCTACTCGAGTACTCCCGCGTTGGGACGCAAGGTGATCCGTTCGAGCCTGTCGAGTTGAACGAGGTGATCAACGACGCCTGTACTGACCTCCAGTTGCAGATCGAGAATTCTGACGCACATATTGAGAGTGGCTCGCTGCCGCAGGTCAGCGGAGACAAGGGACAGCTTTGCAGAGTGTTCCAGAACGTCTTGTCGAACGCGATCGAATACAGCGGGGACGACCCGCCCCGAATTGCCGTCTCGGCGGAGCGGGACGGATCGAAGTGGCGAATCTCGGTTCGCGACGAGGGGATTGGCATCGATCCAGAGAAAACCGATCGCATTTTCGAGGTATTTCAACGCCTCCACAGTCGCGATGAATCCGAGGGAACAGGCATCGGACTAGCGCTCTGTCGACGGATCATTGAGCGCCACGACGGGGAAATTTGGGTCGAGTCCGAACCTGGTGAGGGATCGACGTTCTCGTTCATGCTCTCTCCAGCGCACGATACCGAGTAAACGACTCGTCCCGAAAATCAAGCGAACCGTCGTGCTGGCTTCATCTGCTGTATTCAACAGGAGTTGTTGGTGTCCCTCGGGTGGCTGGTGAATTACTCAGGTACCAGTAGATAATAGCGCGGTTTCTGTATTCACTCTCGGACCTGAAATTGAAACAGAGGATTCGGTAACTACGCGTGCGAACTGACCGATTCACGTCAGGAGCATAAACGGAATTGCGAGAAGGGCCCCAATAAATACGAGTGCAGAGAATACGTTCCACGATTGAGTGGTAATACTGTAAAGCAAGCCTACAAGAATGAATACNCAACAGAGACGAGAGACAATACTGTCCCCCTATTGAGGAGTCCATCTTCCGTTCCGTTTCTCATTAACATATAATCACTTCAACACAGGTGAGTAAAAATGTAGTGCCACTGGGTTGTGCGAACATTGAGTTCCCTATACTGGCCGCGATTTCACAATCCACACTGAATAAAGAAATCATGCTGCCAACTACTGGTAACGCGGTGCTCTGTAATTTCCACTCATCAAGTACCCACGATGGGGATATTGCCCACTTGAGCGTTCACAGGTTGCTACACGCCTTCCGCTTTACCAGAACGAACCCACCAGATCGGTTCTGGGATGACTTCATAAACAGTATCCGTATTAACCATATACGAAAGTTTTACGTCCGGCGGACCGTCACTCCTCGTAGGGTTTGGTACCATGCCCCGAGATACCTTCGACGATGCCGAATACGAGCGCCGGCTCAACCGGACGAAAACGCGATTGCGCGAGGAAAACCTCGACGCCATCGTCGTCACGGATCCGGCCAACATGAACTATCTCACCGGCTACGACGGCTGGTCGTTCTACGTCCACCAGGCCGTCGTCGTTACGACCGACCGCGACGAACCCGTCTGGGTCGGCCGCCAGATGGACGCCGACGGTGCCCGTGCGACGACCGCACTCGCCGAGGAGAGCATCCGCGCCTACAGCGACGACCACGTCCACTCACCGTACGACCTCCACCCGATGGACTACGTCGCAGGCGTTCTCGAGGAACTCGACGTTTCCGAGGGCCGCATCGGTCTCGAGATGGACGCCGCCTACTTCACCGCGAAATCCTACATGCGCCTCCAGCAGACCCTCCCCGACGCCGACTTCGAGGACACGACCCTCCTCGTCGGCTGGGTCCGAGTCAACAAATCCGACCAGGAACTCGAGTACATGCGCGAGGCGGCCCAGATTTCTGAAACCGCGATGCAGGCTGGCCTCGACGCGATCGAGGCGGGGGTGCCGGAGTACGAGGCCGCAGCGGCGATTTACGACGCGCTGATTTCTGGAACTGACGAATTTGGCGGCGACTATCCCTCTATCGTCCCACTGATGCCGTCTGGTGACCACACGGGAACGCCACATCTGACCTGGACGGACCGCCCGTTCGAGGAGGGCGACCCAGTCATTATTGAACTCTCGGGCTGTCGCCACCGGTATCACTCGCCGCTCGCGCGGACGGCGTTCGTCGGCGACCCGCCGGCCGAACTCGAGCGGACTGCGAAAATCGTCAACGAAGGCATTCAGGCAGCCCTCGATGTCGCCGAACCGGGCGTCACCTGCGAGACAGTCGAGGAAGCCTGGCGAGAGACGATCGCAGCGTACGACATCGAGAAAGAGGACCGCATCGGCTACTCGGTGGGGCTTGGCTACCCGCCGGACTGGGGTGAACACACTGCAAGTATCCGTCCCGGTGACGAGACGGTACTCGAGGAGAACATGACGTTCCACATGATTCCGGGGATCTGGACGGCAGACATTGGAATGGAGACCAGTGAGACGTTTCGGGTGACCAGCGACGGAGTCGAAACACTTGCGGAGTTCCCGCGAAAACTGTTCACTGCATAACGACCAATGACCACGACACCATCTAATCAGGACGCAGACTCAGGGTCGGGTTCGGGGGAGGAACTCGACTCGGCACTCGTCACGGCACGGCGGCAACTCGAGCGCGCCGCAGCACACGTCGACGTCGACGACGGCGTCGTCGAACGATTGAAACACCCGACTCGCGTCGAGCAGGTCTCGGTGCCACTCGAGCGCGATGACGGCAGCGTCGATGTGTTCACGGGCTATCGCGCCCAGCACGACGACGTTCGCGGACCGTACAAGGGTGGCCTGCGCTACCATCCGGAAGTGAACGCCGACGAGTGTGTCGGCCTCTCGATGTGGATGACCTGGAAGTGCGCCGTAATGGACCTCCCGTTCGGCGGTGGAAAGGGCGGTATCTCCGTCAACCCGAAGGAACTCAGCGAGGAGGAGACCGAACGGCTCACCCGCCGCTTCGCGGAGGAACTGCGCTACGTGATCGGGCCAACGACGGACGTTCCGGCTCCGGACATGGGGACGGACGCCCAGACGATGGCCTGGTTCATGGATGCCTACTCGATGCAACAGGGAGAGACGATTCCGGGCGTTGTCACCGGGAAGCCGCCGGTCATCGGCGGCTCTTACGGCCGCGAAGAGGCACCCGGTCGTTCGACAGCGATCGCCACCCGCGAGGCCGTCGACTACTACGACCGCGACCTCGAGAACACAACTGTCGCCGTGCAGGGCTTCGGTAGCGTCGGCGCGAACGCTGCCCGACTCCTCGACGAATGGGGCGCGACCGTCGTCGCCGTCAGCGACGTCAACGGGGCGATCTACGATCCCGACGGACTCGATATCGACTCGATTCCGACCCACGAGGAAGAGCCCGAAGCAGTCCTCGAACAGGACGCCCCAGAGACGCTCTCCAACGAGGAAATCCTCGAACTCGACGTGGACGTGCTGATTCCCGCTGCAGTCGGGAACGTCATCACCGCCGACAACGCCGGCGACATCAAGGCCGACATCATCGTCGAGGGCGCGAACGGTCCGACGACGTTCGCTGCGGATTCGATCCTCGAGGAGCGAGACATTCCGGTCATCCCCGACTTCCTCGCGAACGCGGGCGGTGTCACCGTCTCTTACTTCGAGTGGCTTCAGGACATCAACCGCCGCAAGTGGAGCCTCGACGAAGTGAACGAGGAGCTCGAGAAGAAGATGCTCGACGCCTGGGACGACGTTCGCTCGGAGGTCGAGGCGAAGAACCTGAGCTGGCGCGACGCGGCCTACGTCGTTGCACTCTCACGGATTGCAGAGGCGAAGTCGAAGCGCGGCCTCTGGCCGTAACTCCGACGCGAGGTTTACATTCCCGTCGTTTTCGGGTTTTTCGAGTTTTCGGATTTTAGGCTGTGGCAGAGCGAGCAGCTTCGTCTGGGTCGTCGTGATAGTGGCCGAACAGAAAAAGATAGCTCAAAGTACGATATCTCAGAGTATGATTATGGGAAGTATTATGATTGCTGGCGCTGTCGGTTGATCCATGCCCGAATTCGTGAATCGAACGGCGGAACTCTCGCGCCTTTCTGCCCTCTACGAGTCGGACGAGGCGGAGTTAGCGGTGGTCTTTGGACGGCGGCGACTGGGGAAAACAGCGCTCGTCAAACAGTCTCTCGCCGAATACGACGAGGCAGTCATCTTTCAGGCGAAACAGAAAACGAGTGCACTACAGCTCCAGCAGTTCGTCGACGTCGCGTCGGATGTCTATCCCGGTCTCACGCGAATCCGCCAGGAGTGGGATGCTGTCCTCGGCTATCTCGCTGACCAGGATGCAATCGTCGCACTCGACGAGTTTCCGTATCTGGTCGAACAAGACGAGAGCCTCCCCTCCGTTTTGCAGGCGATGTTCGATCACGAACTCGACGACTCCAGTGCGACGTTCGTTCTCGTCGGCTCGTCGATCAGCATGATGGAAGAGGCTGCCTTACTGGGGAACAGTCCGCTGTACGGCCGTTCCTCGTTGAAACTGGATATCAGACAGTTACCGTTCGACGCTGCCATGAAGTTTTTTTCGGCGACACAGACGCCCGAGAAGCAGGTGTTCACCTGGGGGGTTTTCGGTGGTGTGCCGTACTATCTCGAAGAGGTGGACCCGGCGGCCTCCCTCGGAGCCAACATCCAGCGGACGATCCTCTCGCGACACGGCACGCTGCACGACGAGCCAGATTACGTGCTCCGGATGGAACTCACGGAACCCACGCGATACTTTTCGATTCTGGAGGCCATCGCCGGTGGACGTACGAGCCGAAACGAGATCGCCGGAACGACCGGGATCGACTACAATCAGCTGTCGACGTACCTGAACCGACTCTCTCGGCTCCGATTGATCGACCAGCACGTCCCCGTTACCGAGCAAAAAGAACGAACGAAGCGGAGTCGGTACCGCATCCGTGACCCGTTCTTTCGGTTCTGGTTTCACTTCGTCTACGGCAACGGTGACCGGTACGAGGACTTCGGCGACAACGCGTACGAGACGCTCATTGAGCCGGAACTCGCGGATTTCGTCAGCGAGTCGTTCGAGGGGTTGTGCTGTGCAGCCCTTCGAACGCTATATCCGCAGCACACGATCACGGACGTCGGTCAGTGGTGGTACAGAGAGCACGAGGTCGACGTTGTGGGGCTCACGACCGACGATACCCTGCTCGTCGGTGAGTGCAAGTTCCAGCGCTCACCGCTCGACTACGACGCGTTCTCGACGCTTCAGACGCACGCCGACGAGCTTCGATGGACTCCGGCCAACGGTGGCACACCAACGCAGGAATACGCCTTGTTCTCTCGAAGCGGTTTCACCCCTGCTGTCGAAGACGCGGCGGAAAATCGAACTGATCTTCAGTTGTTCGATCTCGAGGAGATCGTCACAGCGTTACAGTCGTGACGAACCCGACACAGCAGTTCGGTCGTCAGTGACGGCCCAACACGGGCTTCCAGGCGTACCTCCACCCTGATCACGCGCTGAGCGAATCCGACACCACGTTTAGCTTGACTCGCCCGACAGCGCCGACGCAACCGCTTCGATCGGGTGCTGTGGCTCGTCACAGCCGTCGTAACTCGCAAGCTGGGACTGACACGACGCCCCAGGCGTGACGACCCGCTCGCCGTCGCTGGCTTTCACCTGGTCGACCAGAATCTCGCCGATCCGTCGGCTCAACGAGTAGTGTTCGGCCTCGTAGCCGAACGAGCCCGCCATCCCACAACAGCCCGAATCGAGCGCGTCGACCTCGTAACCAACCGTCTCGAGTACCGCCGCTGCGTGACCGTCCTTCTTCGTCGCCTTCTGGTGGCAGTGGCCGTGGTAGGTCAGTGCCTCACCGGGTTCGCCGGCCTCGCCCGTCGGCAATCCGTCTGCAAGGTCGAATCGGTCGAGGTACTCGAGTACCCCGTACGTATTCGATGCGACCAGTTCCACGTCTGGACCCGAGAGGAGATCCAGATAGTCCGACTGGAGCATGACGGCGTCGGAGGGTTCGACGAGGACGACCTCCCAGTCGTCTTCGACGGCGGGTGCGAGCGCGTCGACGGTGGTCCGCGCTCGCTCGCGGGAGACATCGAGGAAGCCCTTTGAGTGGGCTGGTCGCCCGGTTGCGGTGACGTCGTCAGGAACCTGAACGTGGACGCCGGCGGTCTCGAGGACCTGCACGGCTGCCTTCCCGGCCCGCGGGTGGTTGTAGTTGGTGTACGCGTCGGGAACGAGCAGGACCGTGCGGTCCGCTTCGTCGCGGGAAATTCGCGGGCCACGTTTTGCGAACCAGTCCTCGAAGCTCTGGCTCGCGAACGTTGGCAGATCGCGTTCGCGGGCGATTCCAACTGTTTTCTCCGCGAGGTAGCCGGAGCCGGGAAGGGTGGTCGCCCAGTTCGAGAGCGGCGCGAACAGCGAGCCGGCGGCGTTGAGTCGGTCGACGTTCGCGAACAGCCGGTCGCGTAGGCTCGCGCCGTGGCGCTGGTGGGCCGCGTGTTCGACTTCGGCTTTGAGCTTCGCCATATCGACCTCGCTCGGACAGTCCCGGGCACAGCCCTTGCAGCCGATACAGAGGTCCATCACTTCTGCCAGGAACTCCTCGTCGGTCGCGTCCGCCTCGAGGTCGCCGCTCATCGCGGCCCGGAGCATGTTCGCCCGTCCGCGGGTTGTGAGGCTCTCTTCCTCAGCAGCGCGGTAGGTCGGGCACATCACCCCGCCGGTCGTCTCCTGGTCGCCGCGACAGCCGCCACAGCCGTGACAGAGTTCGACCATGCCCTGGAAGCCGTTCTCGTTGTCCCACTCCAGCGCGGGGTCGAAGCCGGCCTCGAAGTCGGACTCGGGATCGAAGCGCAGGTGTTCGGTCATGCTGTGGTCGCCACAGACGTTCCCGGGGTTCAGGAGCCAGCCCGGGTCGAACGCGGTCTTGATCTCTCGGAAGAGCTCCCAGACATCGTCGCCGTAGAGTTTGTGGTTCCACTGCGTTCGTGCCCGTCCGTCGCCGTGCTCGCCGGAGACGCTGCCGCCGTACTCGACGACGAGGTCAGTGACGGCGTCCGAGATTGCCTCGAACTCCGAGAGTCCGGCCTCGGATTTCGTATCGACCAGCGGGCGCATGTGCATACAGCCCGGGCCCGCGTGCGCGTAGAAACTCGCAAATGTGTCGTGGGACTCGAGTACCGCTTGAAAGTCGGCCACGTAGTCCGCGAGATTCTCGGTCGGGACGGCGGTGTCCTCGATGAACGAGATGTGTTTTGCATCGGAGGTTCGCGAGAGGAGGATTGGGGCGGCGCTCTTGCGGAGTTTCCAGAGTTCGGCGATCCCCTCGGGGTCGTGGGCCTCGAGGACGTCGAACGCGCGGACAGGGTCTGGGGATGCTGTCTCGCCGCCATTGCCATCAGGATCTGGTACCGTCTCGTCCGGCAGGCGATCAGCGATCAGGTCGGCGACCTGCTCGCGGCCGTCGTCGTCGCTTTCGGCATAGAACTCGACGAGTAGCGCCGTCTCCGTTCCGGCGGGAAGTCGCTCAGCGACCGGTGCGAACTCCTCAGTTTGCTCGGCGAGGTCGATCAGGACATCGTCGATGGCTTCGATCGCGGCCGGATCGTGGTGTTTGACGATCGTGTCGACGTCGGCCATCGCGTCGAGCAGATCGTGGTAGGTCAACAGCGCCACGGCAGTCGTCTCGGGGACGGGCTTGAGCGAGACGGCGGCTTCCGTCACGATACCGAGTGTGCCCTCGCTGCCGGCGAACACGCGCGCGAGGTTGACGACTGCGTCTGGATTGGGTTCGGCCTCGGCGTCGATCTCGAGTCCGTCGCCGGTAGACTCGTCGAACGCGTCCGGCTTCCCGTAGGCTTCTGCGACCAACCGGTCGAGGTTGTACCCCGAAACGTTGCGCTTCAGTTGCGGGAAGACATCCTGAATCGCGTCGGCTTCCTCGTCGATGGTTCGCCGCAGCGCCTCGTAGAGTTGCCCAAGCAGGGTTCCATTCGGCTCTGCTTGCTTGCGGAGTTCGGCGACCGTTACCTCACCGAAGCGTTCGATGCTGCCGTCGGCGAGGACGATCTCGCAGGCCTCAACGGAGGCGTCCGTCTTGCCGTACTGCAGCGAGTGTGCACCGGTGGAGTTGTTGCCGATTGCGCCGCCAATCGTGCTCCGATTGCCTGCCGCGGGGTCCGGCGCGAACTTCAGCTCGTGGGGTTCGAGCTCGTCGTTGAGGTCGGCGAGGACGGTGCCTGCCTGAACGGTCGCCCGCTGCTTGTCCGGGGAGACGGAGCGTACCTCGCCCATGTGGGCCGTGAAATCGAGAACGACGGCCTCGTTGACCGCCTGGCCCGCGAGGCTGGTGCCGCCGCCACGTGGAAGGACGGGAATTCCGTGCTCGGCGCAGTAGGAGACGACGCTCGCCACATCGGCCGTCGTCCGTGGGAGGACGACACCGACCGGGACGATCTCGTAGGCACTGGCATCGGTCGCGTACAGCTGTCGCGTGTACTCGTCGAACCGGACTTCGCCCTCGATACGAGCCTGTAACGCGGCCACGAGTCCGGGCCGGTCGACATCTCCGCCGACGTACTCGTAGGCAGCACGGTCGTCCGCTGCGGGATCGGGTGCTGTTGTCTGGGGCTGACCCTGTCTCTGGCTCTCGCCCACATCCTCATCCTTCCCAGCTCTCCCAAGCCGTCGCTCCTTCGGCGTCGACGTCTGCGGGCTGTGATCGGTCGTCGACTGCGTATCGTCGGTCGCCATTGCCAGTTAGCTCGACTCCGGATGAAGGACGACGTTCTGGAGCCCACCGTTCTCCTCGAGTGCGTGCACGTTGTGTGCGACGATATCGGCCAACCTGTCCCAGTGTTTCGGTGTATGGCCGCCCGTGTGGGGCGTGATGAGACAGTTCTCGAGGTCCCAGAGCTCATGATCGTTCGGCAGCGGCTCCGGCTCGGTAACGTCGAGGGCAGCGCCGCGAATCGCGTTCGATTGTAGTGCGGCGACGAGTGCGTCGGTGTCGATGATCCCGCCACGGGCAGCGTTGACGACGACCGCGTTCGGCGGCAGCGTCGCGAGTTCGTCCGTACTGACGAGATTGCGGGTCAGGTCGTTCAGCGGACAGGCAAGGACGACGTAGTCGCTACGGGCGAACGCGTCATGAATCTCTGCCTCGCCGAAGCCACGGACCTCGTCAGTTGGGCCGCCCTTCGACGGCGTGTAGCGGATGCCGATCGTCTCGACTCCGAAGCCCTCGAGTCGCTTGACGATTTCTTGACCGATCGAGCCCAGACCGACGACCGTGACGGTACTGTCGGTGAACTCGTGGGACTGGAAGTGTCGCCATTCGTTGTGTTGCTTTCGCCGCCATCCTTCGTGGAGGTTCCGCGCGAAAACGAGCATATTGCCGATCGACTGCTCTGCGATGCCGGGAGCGTGAATGCCGCCCGCGTTCGTCACGGCGACGCCGTGTTCGGCCAGTGCGTCCATCGGAACGTGGTCCGTTCCGGCAAACGTACAGGCGAAGAGTTCGAGGCGTTCCGCCCGCTCGAGAAGGCCTTCCTCGATTGTAATGCCGGTCACAACCTGTGCCTGCGGGACGAGTTCGCGCTCTTCCTGTGGCGTTCGTGCGAGCGAAACGTTGTGGTCGGACAGGCGCTCACGCAGGGTTTCAGCGTACGATTCCATCGACAGGCCTTCCGTTCCCTCTCGGAGAACGACAATATCTGGGTTCGTGCTCATGTGGAATTTCTGTCTGATGTGACATGGGAGGCGTCGGCCTCCCATCTCGCGTCTTACCCTATGGTTGGTATCGTCTCTCTTATTCCTTTTGTGTATTTGCCGTTAACATAGACTGTGTATAGTTAAGTCGGTAGAGTGAGTCACTCTCTGGCATGAATGTGCCGATACGAGACCGCCTCGTGACGCTTCGACGGAACCTCCACCGTCACCCAGAGCCGGCCTGGCGCGAGTTCTACACCACCGCGCGCGTCGTCGAGGAACTCCGCGCGATCGGCGTCGACGAACTGGCTGTGGGTCCCGACGCCTACGATCCCGCCAACCGAATGGCCGTTCCGGACGCCGACCTGGAGTCGTGGGTCGACCGCGCACGCGAACGCGGTGCAGACCCAGCGCTCCTCGAGCGAATGACCGGCGGCAACACCGGTGCCGTCGCCGTACTCGAGTGCGGCGACGGACCAGCAATCGGTCTGCGAGTGGACATTGACGCGCTGTTCATCGACGAATCGACCGACACAGCGCACGTGCCGGCCGCCGAGGGCTTTCGTTCGGAGGTCGAGGAAACGATGACGCCTGCGGCCACGACGTACACATGACGTGGGGGTTGGCCGTCCTCGAAGCGATCAAGGAAAGCGAGTTCGCTGGACGGTTGGTCGTCTTCTTCCAGCCCGCAGAGGAGACCAGCGGCGGCTGTCCGATGGCGAAAAGCGAGCTCGCGGCGGATCTGGACTATCTACTCGCCGTTCACGTTGGTCTCGATCATCCCTCCGGCGAGGTCGTCGCCGGCATCGAGAAGCCGCTGGCAATGTGCCACGTCGACGCGACGATCCGGGGCACTTCCGCCCACGCAGGGAAGGCACCGAACGAGGGAGTGAACGCCATGCACGCGATGGGGACGGCGATCGAGAACGCCTACGGAATTCCCCGGCACAGCGACGGGATGACGCGAGTTAATATCGGCCGTGCAGAGTCGGGCACGGCGAGCAACGTTATCGCCGAACGGGCACACATGGAAGCCGAGGCGCGCGGCGAGACGACCGAACTGATGGAGTACATGAAGGGCCGGCTGGCGCGAACCATCAAATCGGCCGCGACGATGCACGGCTGCGAGGCCGACGTCGACGTCGTCAGCGAGTCGCCGCGGGCGGACAGCGATCCAGAACTGCAAGCCCTCGTCAGCGAGGTCGCAGCAGACGTTCCCGGCACTGAGCACGTGCTCCCTGCTGCCGATTTCGGCGCGAGCGAGGACGCGACGTTCCTGATGGAGCGCGTCCAGAACGACGGCGGCCTCGCGACCTACCTCGTGATCGGAACCGACCACCCCGACAGCCACCACACGCCGACGTTCGACGTGGACGAGGCGAGCCTCGAACACGGTGTCAACGTGCTCACCGAGACGATTCTCGAACTCGAACGCCAGCACCCGGTTCCGCACGCGAACACGGATTCCGTTGACGCGGAGGGAGGTGCATGACTGACGATACCGAGAGCGACAGCACCGATACCGACAGTATCGATCTCGTCACGTGCACCGATGTCGAGGAGGCCCGCGAGCGCATCGACGACGTCGTCCACCGAACACCGCTCGATACCTCTCGACGTTCGCCGAACGAAGCGGGGCAGCCTCTGTCGGACTCATACTCGAGAACGTCCAGCGAACGGGCTCGTTCAAGATCCGCGGCGCGTGCAACACGATGGCTCAGCTCGATGCCAGCCGGAGAGCGGCAGGCGTCATCTCCGCCAGCGCGGGTAACCACGCCCAGGGCGAGCCGATTCACGAACTGGCGGACGTCGATACCGTCGCGGAGGGAATCGCAGATACCAGGCTTTTCGAGACGACAGCGGCGAACGTTCGCGAAGTGGTCGACGACGTGGTGAGCGTCAGCGACCGCGAAATCGCGACTGCGGTGACGCTGTTGGCCGAGCGCGCAAAGACTGTCGTCGAGGGAGCCGGTGCTGCCCCGCTTGCGGCCGCGCTCTCGGACGCAGTAGATGTAACAGATGAGCACGTCGCCGTCGTGATCTCCGGCGGGAACGTCAACCTCACCGAGCACGCCGAACTGACTCGCACCGGCCTGCACGAACTGGGTCGCTACACCGAAGCGAGACTGGCCGTCGACGGCTGGCCGACCGCGGTCAGCGACGTGGTCGAAACGGTCGAAGCCGAGGGTGCAGAACTGGACGTACTCGAGCGTGCCCGCCGCGGGTCGGGACTCGGAACGGGTGCAGTGGACAATCCGAACCGCGTTCCCGTGACGGTCGGACTCGAGGGCAGCGGGCCGGATCATCTCGCGGGTGTGCTTGATGCGATTGCGGAACTCGACGCCGTCGATGTACTTTCTTCGTTGCCGGAAGAGTGATTGGTCTCTCTCCCGTTCAGGTGTGCTTTTGTTTTCACTTTGCGCGTTCGAACGGTCGTTTGACGGTTGACTATTGGGACTTGTCCGCCGGCGTCGCCTCAATTAGACTGTCTGACTTGATTCTTTGTTGTGGGTTGCTCTTTGATCCTCCTGGTCTCGTTCCTCTTATCGTCTCAGTCTGTCTGTACGATGTGGGAACTCGCCCACGACTCCATTCGTGGTGTGGTTTTCCATCGACCCCTGGGGGGAACACGTGTATTAGGGGTCGATGGAAATTACTTTGTGTGAACGGTCGAATGAGTGACTCATAGCCGGATTTCCGGCATGGTTTCAGACGAACCTTTGTAGGGTTGAAGCTCAATGTTCACACCATGAAAGCGTTCGGCAAATGTTTCAGACGAACCTTTGTAGGGTTGAAGCACTGACATCGGTGTCAGTGTCTTCGTTGGCGTAGGTTTCAGACGAACCTTTGTAGGGTTGAAGCTGCGAATCCAGCACAAGCAAACACTGTGAGGATGATCGTTTCAGACGAACCTTTGTAGGGTTGAAGCAGTCGTGTCGAGCGTTCCCTTACAGCTTGGGCACCGGTTTCAGACGAACCTTTGTAGGGTTGAAGCCAGTTGATCGACTACGGGAGCGTCACGCCGATCTATGTTTCAGACGAACCTTTGTAGGGTTGAAGCAGCCGAGAACGGCGATGCGCAAGTTGAAATCGACGGTTTCAGACGAACCTTTGTAGGGTTGAAGCGTCTGGACTCTCTGGAGCTGTATCCAGGTCGATGATGTTTCAGACGAACCTTTGTAGGGTTGAAGCTATTGGGGTCGTGGCCGTAATATTGAACATCTATTGTTTCAGACGAACCTTTGTAGGGTTGAAGCGTCTCGATCCCCCACCGCTGTCGGTACCAGTGAGCGTTTCAGACGAACCTTTGTAGGGTTGAAGCTCTGTAGGGGCGAGGTTTCTCCACTCCCCTGAGTTGGTTTCAGACGAACCTTTGTAGGGTTGAAGCGAGGAAATTGAGGTCAGCGAGCGTGATCTCAACTCAGTTTCAGACGAACCTTTGTAGGGTTGAAGCGAAGAGTCGGTCTCTCCCCACGCGTCGTTGAGTGTTTCAGACGAACCTTTGTAGGGTTGAAGCGTTCGGCCGACTCTTCAAGTCCTTCAGGCGTCGCCAGTTTCAGACGAACCTTTGTAGGGTTGAAGCACACGCGTCGGCTCCGGTCTCAAAATCTTAGGTTCGTTTCAGACGAACCTTTGTAGGGTTGAAGCTCAGGCCGGCCGATGAGGCGGAACTCGGTGCTGCCGGTTTCAGACGAACCTTTGTAGGGTTGAAGCATGCTCCACCTCCGTTGAGATCGACCGTATCCGGGTTTCAGACGAACCTTTGTAGGGTTGAAGCCGTTTATTGGACCCCCATCCATACCCGTATCAGGGGGTTTCAGACGAACCTTTGTAGGNCGAACCTTTGTAGGGTTGAAGCCGTTTATTGGACCCCCATCCATACCCGTATCAGGGGGTTTCAGACGAACCTTTGTAGGGTTGAAGCGAACGGCGCGACAGTCGTAACGTGCGGCTGGAACAGCGTTTCAGACGAACCTTTGTAGGGTTGAAGCCTTCGCGAGCGATTCGTCCAGAACCTCCGCCTCGATCGTTTCAGACGAACCTTTGTAGGGTTGAAGCTAAGAGCCGGAGCTCGTCAAGCACCTGGCGACGCGCGTTTCAGACGAACCTTTGTAGGGTTGAAGCCGTCTGTGGGAAGACCAACACCGTTCCCTGACTGCTGGTTTCAGACGAACCTTTGTAGGGTTGAAGCCGCCGTCAGCGCGTGC
Organism: Natrialba chahannaoensis JCM 10990; assembly: GCF_000337135.1. Lineage (GTDB taxonomy): Archaea > Halobacteriota > Halobacteria > Halobacteriales > Natrialbaceae > Natrialba > Natrialba chahannaoensis. The sequence goes on along the minus strand of NZ_AOIN01000047.1, from coordinate 8,373 downwards.
AACTAACCCGAACTCAGACAAGTTTCAGACGAACCTTTGTAGGGTTGAAGCNCGAACCTTTGTAGGGTTGAAGCCGCCGTCAGCGCGTGCAACTAACCCGAACTCAGACAAGTTTCAGACGAACCTTTGTAGGGTTGAAGCGATGCCGAGAATGTCGATGCGTACGAGTACTGGGGAGTTTCAGACGAACCTTTGTAGGGTTGAAGCACCAGCGTCGAGTGCCGGTGCATCCCAATCACCCCAGTTTCAGACGAACCTTTGTAGGGTTGAAGCGTCACCGACGACTACGCCTACAACACCGGCGTACAGTTTCAGACGAACCTTTGTAGGGTTGAAGCGGCTAGCTCTGTCGCCTTGAGAACGACCTCGCCGCGGGTTTCAGACGAACCTTTGTAGGGTTGAAGCATCGGACCACGTGAGCTTGATGTCCGACTGCCAGGTTTCAGACGAACCTTTGTAGGGTTGAAGCACCTCTCCTAAACGGCCAATCGCTATAGACTTTCGAGTTTCAGACGAACCTTTGTAGGGTTGAAGCTAACAGACCGTTTGCTCACCGTGATTATCTCGTGTTTCAGACGAACCTTTGTAGGGTTNAGTTTCAGACGAACCTTTGTAGGGTTGAAGCTAACAGACCGTTTGCTCACCGTGATTATCTCGTGTTTCAGACGAACCTTTGTAGGGTTGAAGCCAATGCCTACGAACACAACGAGGATCATCAAAATCGTTTCAGACGAACCTTTGTAGGGTTGAAGCGTTAGGTATGCGGACACGCGAGCGAAAAACAGGGCGGTTTCAGACGAACCTTTGTAGGGTTGAAGCACTGCTTGGATCATTGAGTTCGTGAGTGTCTATCTCGTTTCAGACGAACCTTTGTAGGGTTGAAGCTCGCAGCTGGCACACTCGATCGGTGCAAGCTTCTCGTTTCAGACGAACCTTTGTAGGGTTGAAGCCTCGTCGTTGCTGGTCGCGTTGTTGATAATGTCGCGTTTCAGACGAACCTTTGTAGGGTTGAAGCAGCTTGGCGACAACCCCGACCACGTGAGCGGTAACTGTTTCAGACGAACCTTTGTAGGGTTGAAGCCTCTCCGCAACTCTGACACTCAAACGTTATCTCTCGGTTTCAGACGAACCTTTGTAGGGTTGAAGCCGTTTATTGGACCCCCATCCATACCCGTATCAGGGGGTTTCAGACGAACCTTTGTAGGNCGAACCTTTGTAGGGTTGAAGCCGTTTATTGGACCCCCATCCATACCCGTATCAGGGGGTTTCAGACGAACCTTTGTAGGGTTGAAGCGTCTTGGACGCTTGCATCCAGAGCGAACCCATCAACGGTTTCAGACGAACCTTTGTAGGGTTGAAGCCCTATGTTCTAACAGCATCTCGACGGCCATTAGCAGTTTCAGACGAACCTTTGTAGGGTTGAAGCTCTCGGTTGCGCTCGCTTTCGCGATCTTCGCCGGCGGTTTCAGACGAACCTTTGTAGGGTTGAAGCTATTTTCTGCCATTGTTAGCTACTGGTGTTTTGCTCGTTTCAGACGAACCTTTGTAGGGTTGAAGCCGCGAGGTCATGCCACACCATATCGGTGGCCCTGGTTTCAGACGAACCTTTGTAGGGTTNAGACGAACCTTTGTAGGGTTGAAGCCGCGAGGTCATGCCACACCATATCGGTGGCCCTGGTTTCAGACGAACCTTTGTAGGGTTGAAGCAGTGGCGGGACGGACTTGGCCGACGTAACGAACGACGTTTCAGACGAACCTTTGTAGGGTTGAAGCGAGGCAGCAAGTGTAGAGCAGATAAACCGCAAACGCGTTTCAGACGAACCTTTGTAGGGTTGAAGCAGAATCGGCAGCAGGATTGCGACGACGATCGCCGGTTTCAGACGAACCTTTGTAGGGTTGAAGCGGTAATTGCTGTGGGCTGTGGGCCGCGCCTCAATGAGTTTCAGACGAACCTTTGTAGGGTTGAAGCTCTGCAATCGTGTCGATGGAGACGCCGCCGCCCGGGAGTTTCAGACGAACCTTTGTAGGNGTTTCAGACGAACCTTTGTAGGGTTGAAGCTCTGCAATCGTGTCGATGGAGACGCCGCCGCCCGGGAGTTTCAGACGAACCTTTGTAGGGTTGAAGCTGCGTGTAGCAGAACGAAATCCCCTCGTACTCTGGTTTCAGACGAACCTTTGTAGGGTTGAAGCCGTCGCGATATGTGGTGGGGCAAAGACCGAGACGGGTTTCAGACGAACCTTTGTAGGGTTGAAGCACGATTCCGGCGAGCGAACTCACGTACCGCCAGCTGTTTCAGACGAACCTTTGTAGGGTTGAAGCGCGTGACGTCTAACCACAGACCAATCCCACGAAGCGTTTCAGACGAACCTTTGTAGGGTTGAAGCGTTGTCAGTGGAGACGATCGTTGTGGCGCTGATCTGTTCGTTTCAGACGAACCTTTGTAGGGTTGAAGCCCGTCAGCGTGCCTGTGCGCCGTCGCTTTGAACTCCCGTTTCAGACGAACCTTTGTAGGGTTGAAGCTGACGAACCTCACCCGGCATCTGTCTCTCGCTCCATGTTTCAGACGAACCTTTGTAGGGTTGAAGCGGGGAGTACGACTTTACGGAAGCAATCTGGGTCGTGTTTCAGACGAACCTTTGTAGGGTTGAAGCTGTACGTGTTCGTGCCTGCCGTGGCCGATTTGATCAGTTTCAGACGAACCTTTGTAGGGTTGAAGCTCCACCACGTCGTCGAAGGGAACATCGGCGTCGACGGTTTCAGACGAACCTTTGTAGGGTTGAAGCCGGCGGCCAGTTCGTCGGCGCGCTCGAGACGCAGCGGTTTCAGACGAACCTTTGTAGGGTTGAAGCCGACGCGATCGACCACCTGACGACGACCGAGCAAAAGGTTTCAGACGAACCTTTGTAGGGTTGAAGCCCGATACAGATAACGACGTTCTCGAGCGCTGTACGTGTTTCAGACGAACCTTTGTAGGGTTGAAGCGTTCAGTGGCTCAGGCAACGCCGAAGGGTCGAGTGTGTTTCAGACGAACCTTTGTAGGGTTGAAGCCAAGTCGGGAGCGAGTACAACCCGGCCGAACTGGATAGTTTCAGACGAACCTTTGTAGGGTTGAAGCACTCGAGACGGGCACTGATCATCCGGAGGCCGATCGCGTTTCAGACGAACCTTTGTAGGGTTGAAGCACACTCGAGGACGTCAAAGCGGCGTGGGACCGTGGTTTCAGACGAACCTTTGTAGGGTTGAAGCCGCGAGGTCATGCCACACCATATCGGTGGCCCTGGTTTCAGACGAACCTTTGTAGGGTTNAGACGAACCTTTGTAGGGTTGAAGCCGCGAGGTCATGCCACACCATATCGGTGGCCCTGGTTTCAGACGAACCTTTGTAGGGTTGAAGCTGGATGGTCGACCTCGACGTGCCAGCCACGGGACGTTTCAGACGAACCTTTGTAGGGTTGAAGCGTCTGCGTCCATCCCGTCCGGCGTCATTGCCAGTAGTTTCAGACGAACCTTTGTAGGGTTGAAGCGCCTCGACCTCGAACCGGCGGCGGCCGAGGGTCGAGTTTCAGACGAACCTTTGTAGGGTTGAAGCCAAACTGGAAACCGATACGCTGTAGGGCCGACCGTGTTTCAGACGAACCTTTGTAGGGTTGAAGCTGACGATTCGCCACGAGATCTAGCTCTCGATGACTGTTTCAGACGAACCTTTGTAGGGTTGAAGCGTCGACGCATCGGGTGACAGTTGTTCGAAGTGCGGGTTTCAGACGAACCTTTGTAGGGTTGAAGCTGCCTCTCCGTCCACCGGAGAGAGCACAACGACCAGGTTTCAGACGAACCTTTGTAGGGTTGAAGCCTCCTTTGCGCGGTCGCGGAGATCTCGCACTCCGCGTGTTTCAGACGAACCTTTGTAGGGTTGAAGCGGACAGTGGTAGCTGCGAAAGTCGTCCGGTCCGGTTTCAGACGAACCTTTGTAGGGTTGAAGCCTACGGAACTTGAGGCGGTAACATAATGGTAGACGCCAGTTTCAGACGAACCTTTGTAGGGTTGAAGCAGACGAGGAGGAGGTTCTGGCCGTCTGGATCGCCGGTTTCAGACGAACCTTTGTAGGGTTGAAGCATCAGTAGCGGAACACGTGACCCGTCGTACTACCACGTTTCAGACGAACCTTTGTAGGGNACGAACCTTTGTAGGGTTGAAGCATCAGTAGCGGAACACGTGACCCGTCGTACTACCACGTTTCAGACGAACCTTTGTAGGGTTGAAGCCGCTAAAGAAGTTCGTTAGTCAGAACGGTACTTGTTTCAGACGAACCTTTGTAGGGTTGAAGCGCTGAAGGTGCGATCAAGGGCGTCACACCGTTCGAGTTTCAGACGAACCTTTGTAGGGTTGAAGCGACTGTCGGACGAGTGGGATCGGTTCGAGGTAATCTGTTTCAGACGAACCTTTGTAGGGTTGAAGCCTGTGGGTTGCCGTATCGATACTCGGCGTTCTTAGTTTCAGACGAACCTTTGTAGGGTTGAAGCTCTTCGGGGACGTCGTCGCGGCGATCGTCGTCGGGATAGTTTCAGACGAACCTTTGTAGGGTTGAAGCCATGGGTGCTGACAGATGTCTTTGTCTCCGAGCAGTTTCAGACGAACCTTTGTAGGGTTGAAGCATCACACTCTTGCGTTATAGGCGAGAAGGTCCTTCACGATTCACGTGTTCTTACGCTCCAACACGAGCATTCGGCAAATCGAAGCTGAACTCGATCTCTCGTACAGAACGGTAAGACAGCGCGTCGAGCGCTTTGCCAGAGCGCTCAACGCGCCTTCGCTCACGCTATCTGGTCCGGTCGAAATCGACGAAGTATACGTCTCAGCGGATGAAAGGCCGCGAGCGAGACCATAGTAGTTCACAGAAGAATGGGTATTTGGAACGACGTGTTCGGGGAGAGAAGATAGCTCCCTGCGGCTCATCAGTTCAGTACACCCAGAAGTTTGCTGGAGCACTAACGGGTGTCGCCGTCCGCTCTCGCTCCCACGGTTCATCAAATTCCGCCGCGTAGCACTCGCTGAGCTGTGAGCAACATTCCAAACCAACTCTACGACCTGCTCATTCCTCAAGTTGCGCTAACTAGACGGTGCCCCGACGAACGTATTATCAACTATCTCAAAGGCGATAATAGTCTCGATCAAGCGTGTAAACGGTACTCGGCGAACAACTTTGAGGCGCTGGCCGAACTGATAACACTGAGAAAAACGCGGTGATCAACAGCCACTCCCTGTCGACGTACCCTCACCGGTTCTCGTCGATCACCTCCACCGCCACGTCGTCGGGTCCGGGCCCGATCACGACGCGATAGCCTTCGTACTCGAAGCCAACGAGGGCGTTCCCGCCAGACTCGAGCACCGCAGCCAGTGCCTCCGGATCAACGACCTCGTACAGCGGTGGCAGATCGGCCACGTCGAGGTCGTTATGGGCCGCGATACGAGTGAGTGCCGTGGAAATAGCGGGNACAGCGGTGGCAGATCGGCCACGTCGAGGTCGTTATGGGCCGCGATACGAGTGAGTGCCGTGGAAATAGCGGGATGCATTGGTAGTCTCGAGATCAATGATTCGCGCAACGAACGTCGACTCGCAGTCGGGACACGCAGTCGTTCCCTGAGCCGGGTCCGTGCGGATATCGGTGCCGCAGTTACAGTGGATTGTCAGTTCACAGTGCATGTGTCGAGTTGCTAGCGTAGCCCGACACGCAGCGAAGAGCACCCCTAGATGATCCAACCGCCTGTGAGACTCTGTTGGCGATAGGTCGGCAGGTCTTTATTNCGTAGCCCGACACGCAGCGAAGAGCACCCCTAGATGATCCAACCGCCTGTGAGACTCTGTTGGCGATAGGTCGGCAGGTCTTTATTTCGTCGCCATCAATGATGGAGTGCTCCCGCTACGCGGGGGCTGTGTGTGAGCCGGAGTCCTCTGCTTGGAGGCTTGGACTCCGGCTCCTTTGCGCACTTTCGTGCGCGTCTATTGGTTACTCAAGCAATCGTAAAGAACGTTAGGATATTGACCGATTGGTGACTTCTTACGCCGTCGAATGGTCGTGACTCTCGCTCCAGACTGACTCGCCAGTCGCCTCAAGTGACCCTATCGAGAAACCGATCCGAAAGGACCGCAAGCTGCCCCAGTACGATATCCGTGACGACAGCAGCGCCAGCGGACGCGACCGTCGTGAGTGCTGCAAACGTTGCGCCGACTCCGGCGGTGATCGCCGTTCGGTTGTTGGCTGCTCCGTTACGGAGTCGTTCCCACCAACTCACCTCGCCGTCTTCGATCACGTTGAGATCAACCCCGAGGTCGTCCAACGTCGTTTCGCCCAGTTCACCTCAACCGCTGAGCATCTCCTCGGGTTCTTCGGAACGCTGTTCCAGACGCTTGTCTACCTTCTCGGGTACACGCTTTTCGAGATCATCGGAGATCATTGTACGAATTCGAGATGGACTGACAAGCCCGCCGTCATTGCTGGCCGTCCGCTGAACGCAGGTGTCCGTCCCCATTCACCTCACGACCAGTGGCTCGGTACGTCGAGAGGCCATAAGATCGAAATTTTTCTTTACGCGGTCGGCACGTCAGCCTCGAGCGTGTGGTACTCCTCGTACATATCGAGTTTCCCGTAGCGTTTTGTGTAGTAGAGGCGACCGGGGCCCAGCACACGGAACTCGGCAGGTGGCTCGACACCCATGCCGATAAAGCAATCCCGAATCTGGCACTTCAGGTGATGGCCCAGAAACTCCTGACACCGTTCGAGGGAACTGAACTCGACGGGCAGCAGTTCGATTCGGGCGTCCGGATCACGATCGACCGGGCTCGGTGGGTCGACCTCGTGCTCGGTCCAACTCTCGTCGAGATAGAACATCCCGAGATCGGACACCCCACCGATCTCGAGTGAGCCACCAAAGTCGATCTCCGGGTGACTAGCGACGGCATCGGTGAACGCCTCCCAACTGGCGGTGTCTTGCTCAGGTGGCCGCTCGAGGTCGATATCGTAGGCGTCGGCCAGTTCCACTGCTCGCTCCAGTCCTGTCGACTGCTCGGGATCGACTGTGAGGAAGAGATCCTTTCGATAGAGGATTTCTGACGGCTCTTCGGCGTTCGCCGGAATGTCGACGACCGACTCGGTATCCTCGTCGAAGTAGCTAGTCAGCTGCTGGTAGAAGTCACCGAAGAGCCGTTCGAACTCCTCAAGGGGCAGTTCCTCGAGGGCAACGCGGACCGTGTTGAGACGGTCCGGGTGTTCCTCCCACGAGAGCGTCTCGTATCCACGCTCTTTGTAGACGTAATAGCGGGCGAACCGGCGAGCCTGATTGACGTGTTCGTTGCCCTCGTGGGTTCGTTTGGCCGGATCGTCCGGATACCCGTCTTGTTCGTGGTACTTGATTTCTCCATCCTCATCCATTTCGATTAGATGTTCCACATCATTGTTGTCAATGACACTCAGTCCGACTCTTTCAGACTCTCCGGTGATGATTGCATCCATACTAATTACCTCCTACTCTGGGCGTCTCCCGTAGAGTTGCCTTTACCAGTTTCAGCACTGCCACCCAGCCCGAGTTTCTGCTCGAGGGATTTGTACTTCTCTTTGAGCCATTGGAGTTCGTCCTGGTATTTCTCGTCAGCCCATTCGCCGCCTTTATCGATCGCTCGTTTGCCGACCTGTTCGTAGAGGTCTTCGCTGGTCGTGGCTGCGTAGGCGAGCAGCGGTGCGCCGATGAGTCCCGCTGCGGCACCGACGGTGCCGGTTGCGACGCCGACAACCCCGGCACCGAACGCGAGGCCGCCAGCCAAAAGCCCTTTTTTCGATGCACCGATGGCATCCACTCCATCGGACCCGTAGACATCCTCCTTTAGCTGTTTGACGTCATCGATGACCCGATTGATCGACTCTGAGAGCTCGCCCCGCTCGTCGTCATCAATTGCGTGGACGCCGTCTTCGAACGCGGGTTGGTCGCCAGAGAGGAAGTTCTCGACTTTCCCTTTGATCGACCGCTGAATGTGGACATCCGTCCCCATCCGATTCACGACCACTGGATCCTCACCAGTCAACGCCTGCGCAGCGGCCTCGTCGGCCTCACGCTCTAACTGCGGGTCCGGATCGATCTCGAGATCAGCGCCCTCCTGGGGCATCATCGAGATCGTCGCTCCACCGTTCTGCTGTTTGACGTGCGCGAGTTCGTGGGCCAGCAAGAACTGCCCTTCGGGACTCCCCGGGTCGTACTCGCCGGAGTTGAAGACGACATCGTTCCCACAGGTAAAGGCCTTCGCGTCGATCGCGTCGGCCGCCTCCGCTGCTTTCGCACCCGTGTGAATGCGCACGTTCGAAAAGTCAGTGTCCATGCGCTCC
>NZ_AOIN01000046.1 GCF_000337135.1 Natrialba chahannaoensis JCM 10990 | reverse complement strand
TCGTCGAGTCTACTGGGAGATCGGCCAGATCAACGGGCGAGCCCAGTTCCGGATAGGCGCTCTGGGCGACTGACCCGGCGGCGACCGTCTGTGACGATGCTCGCTGGATCGACGTTTCGGACTGACGACGCGCCCGTGAGCGCGTCATCTCGTCGGACGATCGACTCGAAGGTTGCCCCGAGTCCGTCTGCGTTTGCTCACGATTCTGGTGCGACGGCATGGGTAGGCTTCTGTCGAAGCTATCCGAACGTATCATAGCTCTCGTAAGCCGCCTGTCGTGGACCTGAAGCCCACGCCGAGAAAACAACGATACGATGGCCCAACGGTGTGCATTGGTTGTACGTTATCGGAAGGAGTCAAACAAATATTGATTCGGTCTCAACTCAGTAGTGATTTGAGACTCCCGAGAACTGATTTCGAGCCGAAGAACGCCGAGCGCTGCGTATCGCCGAGGAAGACATCACCATCTTCGGGCATGTGATACTCGGGGTAGAAGTCGACCGATTCGTATTTCTCGGCCGCTTCGAAGGTTCCCAAACCAAGTACCTGATACTCCTTGGGCGGTTCGAGACCCATCCGGATGAAACAATCCCGGATCTGGCAGATGAGGTTGAACTGGACCGCTGCCTTGAACTGCTCGAGCGTGCCCGGATCGGCCGGTGGGAGTTCGATGCGCGTATCCGGCTCAACCTCTGGCTCGAGTGCGGTGGTGACGTGTTCTTCGCCGCGGTGATCGAGATACGCCATGTGGAGTTCCGAGACGCCGTCGATGTAGAGGCCGTCGTAGAGGGTTACTCCGGCGTCAGTAGCCTCTGCGGCGAGATCGTCGCTGTACGCCGACCAGCTATCTAGTTCATCCGGCGACAGACTTCCAAGCGTGAGGTCCGACGGCGATCGATCGGTAAGGTCGAGACCATACCGCTCCGCGAGCGTTCTGGCCTCTTTCTCAAACTCGGTCTCGAGCGGATCGAGGCCAAGATAGACATTCTTCCGGTAGAGGACTAACTCTTCGGATTGGGCGTCCGCTGGCAGCTGCACGACTCGCTCGTAGTCTTCGTCGTGGTGGCTCTTCAGTTGCTGGTAGAGGTCACCGAAGTTAGCCTCGAACTCCTCGAGGTCCATCTCGGCGACGGCGAGACGGACAGCGTTGATGCGTTCTGGATGAATCCGTGACGGCACCGTGTCGTAGCCGCGTTCACAGTAAACGTAATAGCGGGCGAACCGGCGGGCTTGCTTTACGTGTTCGTTGCCCTCGTCGGACCGTTTGGCTGGATCGTCAGGATAGCCGTCTTGTTCGTGGTATACAATTTCACTAGAACCAATCTCAATGGTGATATCGTGCTCTGTAGTATTGTTGTCCGTAACGTAGATCTTCAAATATTCTCCGTCTTCACCTTCGATGTTGCCATCCATTAGGAATCACCGCCCTGGTAAGGGTCATAGCCAGCCCCAGTCTCAGTCTCAGTTTCACGCCTACCGAGGATTTTCTCGACGTAGTGTTTGACGAGGCCGCCGATATCATCAGCCCAGTCGGGGGCCATCTGGGAGGCGACCGCGTTGACGTCCGGGGCGCGATGTTTCGCGTAGGTACTCGTCATGGCTGTTGCCGGAGCCGACGCCATCGCCATTTCGGGACTGCCCGTCTGGAGGCCAGCGTAGGCCAGCCCTGCGCCGACGGTCAGACCGGCGGCCGTCGTCACGACGTTGTCGGTGACTGCCGATTTCATTTTCTCGCCGAGTGTCGGACCCGGCCCGACCTGCGAGGCGACGTACGATCCCAGTTCCGAGACTGCATTTTCGAGTTGTGAGAGTCGCTGCTCGGTATCGCCCTCTGTGTTGCCCAGAGTCTCGAATTTGGCCGCTTGGGCTTCCTGCTCGAGGCGGCGCTGGTCTCGCTGCATCTCGAGCAGGTTCTTCGCCGAGCTAGCCATGGTGAAGACCGCACTTCCGACGCGCTGGACGTGAACGTCCGTTCCCTGCATCTGCTGGCTGCCGAGGTCACCACCATCCATAATCTGGGTGGCGACGTCTTCGGCCTCCCGTTCGGCCTGTGGGTCCGGATCGATTTCCATCTGGAGCTCAGTTTTGGGCATCATCGACACTGGCGCGTCTGGTTGCTGGAGCGTGTGGACGACCTCGTGGGCGATGAGGTGCTGGCCAGCAGTCGACTGCGGATCGTACTCGCCGGGACCGAAGGCGATGCTGTTGCCCACGGTAAACGCACGCGCGTTGAGTTCCTGACATGCCTGCTGGGCAGCCGCCCCTGTATAAATCCTAATCACAGGTTTGGGTCGACGCTCCGGCTTAGATCCTGTACCCCGGCACGTCGGTGTCCGGGTCGGCGTAATCTGGGTAGCAATCGAAGTGGCGGTACTTTTGGGCGAACTTGTAGAGACCGTGACCGAGGACGCGATACTGTGCGGGTGGTTCCTCACCCATGCCGACGTAACAATCCCGGATCTGACAGAGCAAGTGTTCTTCGATCAATGGGCGGAACTGCTCGAGCGGATGCGCAGGTATCGGCGTAAACTCCAGACGAGCGTCTGGCTCGCGGTCGAATGGCCGATCGCCCTCGACAACGCGGTCGTCGTTGGTGTCCTCGTAGTAGAGCATATGGACGTCTGAGACTGCCTCGATGGAGAACTCCGGCGGATCAATGTCACCGGACGCCGCTCGCTCCTGGACCTGACCGGCGAAACTGGCGACTTTCTGCCGAAGGCCACCACTGCCGATCTGGGCCTCGACGTCGTCGGCAATCGCTGCCAGTTCGTCGCTGTACGCGTCCGCGGTCGCCCGGATCTCCTCGAGATCCTCCTCGAGGTAGACGTCGAGCATGTACAATCTGAACTCCTCGCGGTCGACGTACTCAAGCGGGTCGATCGGCGGCTCGACCGACGGATCGTCGTAGCTGACCACCTGACGGTGGAAAGGATCGAACAAAGACTCGAACGCCTCGTCGTCCATCGTGTGGATACCTGCGAGGACCGCGGCAATTCGGTCCGGGTTCATCCGCGGCTCGAGAGTGTCGTAGCCCGTCTCGCGGTAGACATGGTAGCGGGCGTAGCGACGAGCCTGGGAGAAGCGTTCATCTTCGGTGTTGGTGCGTTCAGAGGGGTCGTCGGGGACTCTATCCTGGGCATGCGCTTCTATATCACCTTTGAAGTCCATCGCGATGCGATGTTCTACGTCACAATTATCGAGGACTGTGACTCCGATTCCCTCATCGTCTTCTCCGGCAATCTGTGCATTCATGTTAATCCCAGAACCTCAGCCGAGACTGATCTCCATTGTCTGCTTCCTCCCGTGCTTTACGCTCGTCCTCGTCACTCTTGGCGCGCTACTCAGAGAACCAGGCTTTGGCGCGTTCTTTGAGGGCTGAGAGCCCTTCTTTGCCGCCAGTGATTTTTGCGGCGGTGGTTCCAGCGATGACTGTTCCGAGAACAGCGTCGGCGTGAGCGTCCCCGGTGAGATTGCCGAGTAAGCTTTCCATGTCGAGGGCTTCGGCACCGGCGTGCTGGGCCTGGGTTAGCGCAGCACCGACGCTTCCCCAGAGACCGGCCGCGCCAACTTTCTTCGCGATCCCGCCGTCGTCCGACCCGTCCAGTTGCGCTTTGAGTTCGTCGGTCCGATCGGCAAGCGACTTCAACGGCTCCAGTTCGCTCAACGACTCCTCGATAGAACTCACCCGGTCCGCCAGGCCTGAACCACCGTCTGCACCTTTCACTGGTGCACCAGCAGCTACTCGCTGGATGTGGACGTCGGTTCCCATCCGGCTAACTACCGGCGACTCCTCACCGGAAAGCGCCTGCGCGGCTGCCTCGTCAGCTTCGCGCTCTAACTGTGGATCGGGGTCGATCTCGAGAGTAGCCTCCTCCTGGGGCATCATTGAGATGTCCCCGCCGGTCTGCTGGCGGACGTGTGCGAGTTCGTGCGCCAGTAAGAACTGCCCCTCGGGCGAGGTCGGCTCGTACTCGCCGTCGTTGAACGCGATGTGATTGCCAACGGTAAACGCACGGGCATTGATCTCTTCGCATGCCTGGGCGGCCTGTACATCCGTGTGAATGCGGACATCACCGAACGAATCCCCATCCGCTCTTCCATCGCCCGCTGGATCGCTCCATCCAGCGATCGACCAGGCGAGGAAAGCACGTCGCGGACGGTCTCGGGCACGCCTGCCTCACCCGCGGGCGTGGCATCGTGCTGGGGCTGCTTGCTTCGCTGGAGTGATGCGACGTACTGACGTTCGACGCCCGAGGGAATTTCAGGGGGCACTCGGCTTGGCAGTCGTGGAATGCCTGCATGCCACGAGACTGGTGAGCCTCTATTTCCATGGTGAGGACTTAATTACACCCGATATCCGGGGATGTTGGCGTTTGGATCGACGTAGTCGGGATACATATCGAAGTGGCGGTACTTCTGGGCGTGTTTGTGGAATCCAGGTCCGATCACGCGAAACGGTGCCGGCGGTTCCAGCCCCATGCTGACGTAACAATCACGAAGTTGGCACAGCAGGTGTTCGGTCACGAGTGTTCGGAACTGGCCGATCGATTCAACTGCTGCAGGCGTGAGTTCCAGTCGTGTGTCAGGCTCACGCTCGAATGGCCGGTCTCCCTCGACGATACGCTCGTCATTGAGTCCCTCGTAGTACAGCATGTGGACGTCGGAAACCCCTTCGATCGTATACTCCGGTAGCTCCAGTTGTTCCTCATCGAGACGGTCAAGCAGGTTCCCACCAAAATTTCCTAGAGCCTCTTTGATACTTCCGGCAAATGAGGTTTGAGCGGCAACGTCCTCGGCGATGGTTGCGAGTTGCTCCGCATACGCTCCGCCAGAAGCCTTGATCTCCTCGAGATCCTGTTCGAGATAGATATCTAGCATGAACAACCGGAAGTCGTCTAAGTTGCCAACGTATTTGAGAACAGGAATGGGGCCCGAAACCGAACCCGAGAAGTGACTAATCACCTGCCGGTAGTACTCTCCAAACAACTCTTGAAACTGCTCGTCGCTTAACTGTTGGAGCGCGACAATCGTTGCCGCGATGCAGTCCGGATTCTGTCGTCGTGAAAGCGTCTCGTGCCCTCTTTCTCGGTAAATATGGTACTTAGCGAAGCGGCGCGCCTGTGACACGCTTTCGTCTTCATCGGTTGTTCGCTCCGATGGGGCGTCAGAATATCCATTTTGGTTATGGTGGTCTATTCCACCATCTTTCTTTCTCATTTCGATTTTATGCTTGATCCCGTTTCTATCCGTAACATGAAGTCCAATCTTGTCGTCGTTTTCGCCAGTGATTTCTGCCTCCATATTACGTCAGCCCCTCTGAGTTATTGTCGCCAGTTTCATTATCATCTCGGAGCGCGGGTTCATCAGCAGTACTACTGTTCCGGAAGTCTGTGAGTTGGTCCTTGAGGCCCCCGAGACCCATCCCCGCTAGGGTTGTAACGCCACCGGCAGTCGCACCAATGACAGTCGCAAGGGCGAGGTCTACTTGTGGGTCACCGGTTGATGCACCGATCATCTGGTCCATACCCTCTTTCAGGAAGTCTCCTAGTCCGCCGAGGAGCGCTCCGCCGCCGATTCCCATCGCAACCTTCTGCTCGGTTGAAAACGACTCCTCCGTGCTGTTCGATTTGAGCTGCCCGACTTTGGACCACAATCGGCCCACGGAATCCTCGTGTTCATCGAGTTTCGACTCGTAACTTTCCAGTTTTCCGGAAATGTTTTCGAGCGTGTCTTCGATCGAAGACACACGTTCAACGACCTCACTGATCCGCTTCGAGTTGCCGGCAGCAACGGCATCAGTCCCTTGGACCATCCGCTGGACGTGTATCTCCGTTTTCTGCATCCGCTGAATCCCGAGTTCACCGCCTGCCATTACACGCTGAGCGGTTTCCTCGGCCTCTTGCTCCAGCTGTGGATCGGGGTCAATCTGCAGATTGGCATCCGGTTTGGGCATCATCGAGATGACCCCGCCGGTCTGCTGGCGGACGTGCGCAAGTTCATGTGCGAGAATGTGTTGGCCCTCGGGCGAGGTCGGATCGTACTCGCCGTCGTTGAACGCGATGTGATTGCCGACGGTAAACGCACGGGCATTGATCTCTTCGCATGCCTGGGCGGCCTGTGCATCCGTGTGAATGCGGACATCACCGAACGAATCCCCCATCCGCTCTTCCATCGCCCGTTGGATCGCTCCATCCAGCGATCGACCAGGCGAGGAAAGCACGCCGCGGACGGTCTCGGGCACGCCTGTCTCACCCGCGGGCGTGGCATCGTGCTGGGGCTGCTTGCTTCGCTGAAGTGAGGCTAGGTTCTGCCGTGAGTTGTCGTCTGGGACCGCTGCTGGCCGGTTCTCGAAGCGCTCGCGGATTGCTTCGGCGCGAGCGCTGGCTAACGGTCCCAGCCCGGGCTCCTGAGGCGCTACGGCCTGTGGCACACGCTGGACTGATGCATCGACAGCCGCTCCTGCGGTCGACACCACTTGGCTGGACGCCTGCCCGGTCTCCGTCTTTGCGGTCGTTCGAGATTGCCGACGTTCTGAGTTCGATGTCTCTGCCTCGTCACTCGAGGTTCGTGACTGGGTTTGGTTGGATCGGTGTTTCATCGCCGTCCTCCGTTATCGACACTACTTTTGCTTGCTCTCCGATCCCAATAGGTCATTACCTCTGATTTCAAAGTACTATACAATAATTCTTTTTTCTCATGCTTGGATTGGATTGTATTCTCTGCTCGCTCTCCGAGACGAAAGATTATTTGTTTCTATACATGATCGAGTAGTATGTACGAACGGGCTGGTGATCACCTCCAGGCAGAATTCGACCGAATCTTGGTCGGATTAAATGCGCTAACTGAAATGGAGGTGGGGATCGATGAATCGAATGTGGGTCAACGGGTAATGGACGTACCCGATGCCCCCGTAGATGCTGTTGGAACCCTCGCAACTGTTGGACGAACAGTTCGGGCAATTGCTGGGAAGGAACAGCACACAGATCCGTCCACGGAACAGCCCTCAACCGTCGATCTTCAAACGACGGTCGCAGAGCTAGCGGCCGAAATCGAACACGATCTTGAGGGGGCACGAGAAAGCGACACTGAACCTGAACTTCGACTCGATCGACTTGCACAGTTGTTCGACCTTTCACGGGTCCACCTAGACGTATTCTTGCTCGCGCTCGCACCCGAGTTTGACAGAAACGTGACGTCCGTCTATGGGGAACTTGCTGGGACGGGCCAGCCGATATTCCCGACAGTAAACGTTCTAGAAATAATTCTCGTCCGGCTGGGGCATGGGACACACAACGATGTCTCGCCAGGAGAGGCACTCGCGACTACCTCACCACTGCTTGAGCACGATTTGCTCGTCCGTCACGCTGGAAAAGCCAGCCAACCCCCCGGTTTCGATACCATCTCCGTTGACGACCGTATCGTCGGCTACCTCAAAGGCGGCGATGCCATCGGTCCTGCCCTGGCAGACACCGTCACGATCGAACGAGGCGAGTTGACTCTTGACGATCTCATCTTCGACGCCGAGACGACAGCGATCCTAGAGGAGACTGCCGACCGCTCATATGAGGCGAACAGACCGACGGTCTACTACTTCTCTGGCGAGGATGGGGCCGGAAAAGACCGCTTGCCGGAAGCCCTCACCGCCCCCGAGACGCCGATCCTGCGAGCCGACGCTGCCGACGTCCTCGAGGACGACGAACTGACCACTCGCCTGATCCGCGAAGCCGTCCTCCAGGACGCGGCTCTCCACCTCAAGGGACTCGAGGCGGTCACGGGCGACAGAGAAGGGCCGACGATCGAAGACACCGATGGCGACCTCGAGATTACGACCGAGGACGGCCGCTCTGTCGATACCGTGGTCGAACGCCTCGACGACGCACCCGGCGACGTCTTCCTCTCGCATACCGACGAGTGGAAACCCGACGTCGACCTCGCCGAGCATCGCGTTGAGACGGCTCACTGTCCGTTCCCCGACTACGAGACGCGCCTCGAGGTCTGGGAAAAGCACCACGAGGAGGTCGACGACGACTACCTCGTCGAGAACGTTGCGACGAACTTCCGGCTCCCACAGCGGGACATCCGACGAGCCATCAAAACAGCTCGGTATCTCTGTCGAACCGACGGCGATGCTGACGACATCGACCCCGCTGCACTCGAGGCTAGCAGCGAACCCGACAGTGGTGTCTTCGCCCCCGTCAACGGCGCACTCGAGCGCGACCATCTCTACGAAGCGTGTAAACGGTACTCGGCCAGTAATCTCGAGGCCCTCGCAGAGTCGATGGAACCGGGCTACACCTTCGAGGACATTTACCTCAACGACAGACCGAAGACCCACTTGCGGGAACTCTGTGGACATCTCCAGTATCGGGGCCAGGTCACCAGCGAGTGGGGCTTTGGCGAAACCGGCGATAGGGGCGACGGCGTCGTCGCCCTCTTTTACGGCCCACCCGGCACCGGGAAGACGATGGCCGCCGAGATTATCGCCACCGAAACCGGCCTCGATCTCTACCGCGTCGACCTCTCCCAGATCGTCAACAAGTATATCGGCGAAACTGAGAGCCGACTCGGGGCGCTCTTAGAGGAGGCCGAACGCTCGAACGCCATCCTGCTGTTCGACGAGGCCGACTCGCTGTTCGGCGAGCGGACCGACGTCGGCGATTCAACCGACCGCTATGCGAACAACGTGACAAACTTCCTGCTGCAGCGTCTCGAGAGCTTCGACGGGATTGCCCTGCTGACGACGAACAAACGCTCGGGGATCGATCCGGCGTTCAAACGCCGGATCGCCCACTCGATCAACTTCGATGTCCCCCAGGAGCGTGTACGCCGACAGATCTGGCGTAACGTCTTTCCCGACGAGGCCAGCGTCGACACCAGCGAGTTCGACTACGAGTACCTCGGTCGTATCGTTGTGACTCCAGCTATCGTTCGAAAGGTCGCAAAATACGCTGCCTACATCGCGGCCACCGAAGCCCACGACGGCCACCCTCTCGAGGACTCACCGACCGACTTCGCGGACGTGACGATCACCTTCGATCACGTGATCCTGGCGCTCCAGTATGCAAGTGAGGCGGGCGGGGTCGCCATCGAACAGGACTTCACCCAGTACGAGGACAAACTGCGAAGCTACGAGAACCAGAACGTCAGTCGGGAGTGGAGAGACGAACTCAGTCGAAAGTACGGCGATGAAACCAACACCGACCCCAGTGAGACCGACTCGAGTGGGGACGAAACCGGACGGGTCGTCGAAGACGAGTCGCCCGTCGACGAAGATCACACGAGTGCCCCGCCGGTAGACGCTGACGGTGGTGAAACTGTTGACCCGGGTTCGGATTCGGACGTTGATCCGGACACTGGGCCCCCCGAATCGACCGCTAATACGCCGTCCGGAAAACGGCCCGCTTCGTCCGTTGATCCGGCCGATGGTCGCTCCCCTGAAGCGGTCGTCACCGAATTCGTCACCCGGTTGGCCGACGGTGACGGTAGTGCCCACGCGTTCTACCATTCTCGGACGATCGCAGACGAATTCACCAGCAAAGATCTCGCAGTCCTGGACCACGGTAACGTTTCGATCGGCAATGATATCGAACGCGTTACTGACGCTCACGATAGTGTCGTGCTGCGGGTCGATCACGAGGTGAACACCGAGCAGATCCCCGAATCGATTGTGAGGATTCCGGAGACCGCTACGTACGAGTTACGCCCGGAGGAAGGTGAGGGATGGCGTATATTCTCGATCGCGGGCCGATAGTCTCCACCCTACCTCTGCGTTAAATCCACGTCTCTCGACCCCATCCACGCCCGCAGTCGCGCAGCCAACGCACCCGCCGTCTCTCTCCGGTCTCTTCTCCGGTGAGGATGGCACCGGTAAGGACTGCCTCTCTGCTGCGCTCACCGATCCCGAGGCCTCTATCCTACGGGCCAACGCCGCCGACATCCTCGAAGATAGCGGGATGCAAAACGGCGACCTCCTCACTCGCCTGCTACGCGAATCGACCCTCCAGGAGGCCGCTATCTACTTGACGGGACTCGAGGCAGCCACTGGCTGCGAGGATGGCGCGTCACTCGGATTCGACGAGGAGGACGGCTGGACGACGCGCCCGGCGACGTCTTTCTTGGCCACACCGACGAGTGGTAACCCGATGTCGACTTCGAGACCCATCGCGTCGATCCCGCCCACTGCCCGTTCCCAGACTACGAACTCGAGTGGCTATCTGGGAGGACGACAGCGAGGAGATCACCGACGAGCACCTGGTCAGTAACGTCGCGACGAACTTCCGGCTGCCACAGCGCGACATCCGCCGAGCAGTCAAGATTGCCCGGTATCTCTGTCGTACGGGGACTGATGTCGACGATCTTGACGAACTCGAAGCGCTCGAAGAGACGGACGCCTTTGCGGGCGAAACCGACACCTTCGCGCCCGTCGATGGCGAACTTGAGCGCGACCATCTCTACGAAGTCTGCAAGCGGTACTCGGCGAGCAACTTCGAGGCGCTGGCCGAACCGATAGAACGAGAAAAAACGCGGTGATCGACTGCCACTCCCTGTCGACGATCCGTTACCGATTCTCGTCGATCACCTCCACCGCCACGTCGTCAGGCCCGGGGCCGATCACGACGCGATAGCCTTCGTACTCGAAGCCAACGAGGACGTTCCCGCCAGACTCGAGCACCGCAGCCAGTGCCTCCGGATCAACGACCTCGTACAGCGGTGGCAGATCGGCCACGTTGAGGTCGTTACGGGCCGCGATACGAGTGAGTGCCGTGGAAATAGCGGGNCGAACGTCGACTCGCAGTCGGGACACGTGATCGCGCCCTGAGCCGAGTCCGCGCGGATGTCAGTACCGCACTTACAGTGGATCGTCAGTTCACAGTGCATGTGTCGAGTTGATAGCGTGGCCCGACACGCAGCGAAGCGCACCCCAAGATGATCCAACCGCTTGTGAGACTACGTTGGCGATAGGTCGGCAGGTCTTTATTTCGTCGCCNCCCGACACGCAGCGAAGCGCACCCCAAGATGATCCAACCGCTTGTGAGACTACGTTGGCGATAGGTCGGCAGGTCTTTATTTCGTCGCCGTCAATGATGGAGTGCTCCCGCTACGCGGGGGCGTGTATGAGCCGGAGTCCGTGCCTCCAAGCTAGGAACTCCGGCTCTGCGCACTTTCGTGCGCGTTTGTTGGCTACTCAAGCAATCGTAAAGAACGTTAGGATATTGACCGATTAGTGACGCCGCACGCGCCATCGACTGGCCACACCTCTCGCTCGAAACTTCGAGTACTCGAGACTGACTCGTCAGTCATCCTCGAGCGATCCCACTCGAGGAAACCGATCCGAAAGGATCGCAAGCATTCGTCGTTAGCTACTACTCTCAGTACTGCTCAATTCCGTCGATTGGCTTTGAAAACCACTGTTCAGAGCGGCTAGCTTGGCTGGATCGGGGTCATGGAAGAAATCACGAGGCTACGGCTTCGGTACAGTTGACGGCTGAACTCCACAACAGCCATTGGTAATACATCTGTCATAATTGCAACACGAAGAGAACTTCTGAGCGTAGCTAAAGACGGATGGCTGACGGTGTTTGGCTACCGGTACAGGGAGACGTACAGCATGCCGAAGCCGATGATGAACGGAATCGTTTCGACGATGTAGAACGCTGTTGCAGCCGATGGGAGTTGAGACGTGATCGTCGTCAGGGCAACGCCCATACTGAGGAATGCGAAGCCGATGAACGCCGACTCGAGTCGCTTCGATTTGCTCTTGGTGTACGATTGAAAGCTAATGAGGGTGAGACCGAGTGCCAGTGCGAAGACGGTCAGTTGCATCAGCATGAGGACCCCTTCTGCGAGTGCGTCAAGCATTAGTGGAGATCACCTAATTGAGAGAGTGTTGGGTGGCGGGGTTGTAGCAGTTTTGGCAGGCGTGTCTGGTCATCCAATGGGTCATCGGGGAGTGTGGCATCTCTCGCATTCGCGCCTGCGAGGGGCTCTGCGGTCGTGCTTGCTGTGAAAACTGTGGTGAAGAGAGGAGCCGTCGTTCCATCGGTCGATCTGTTCTCTGTTCTGCTCTCGTCACGGTGTGTCGGCAGTACTGTCGTCATCGAGATCGGCAACGTTTCCATCGAACGTCCAGCCGTCACTACTGGACACCGAGTTCGTCCCACAGGCGCGTAAACCGATCGGGGAGATTCTCCTCACGGAAGATTCGAACGTCGTACTCGTCGTCTTCCAGCGAGATGACGGTGCTATTGAAGTTGCACGTATACTCTTTGTAGTGGTTCCCGTCGTCGGCGACGAGCGTGCGGTCATTGATTAGTTCGTTCTCTTTGAGCACGTCGAGGCGGCGATAGATCGTCGGCTGTGAGAGCTCAAGTCGCTCTGCAAGGTCCTTCGCTGAGCCCGGCTCACGACTGATCGAGGCGAGAACGGTCCGTGCATGCTCGTCCCCGATCGTATCGAGAATTTCTTCGATGGAGGACTCCTCATCCATGTCTAACTCGTTGCGCGAGTCACAGCAAAAGGCTTTCCCAGTCAAGCCGACCTTCTCCATCCGTTATATTTTTATTGGCCGAGGTGTAGT
This sequence comes from Natrialba chahannaoensis JCM 10990, assembly GCF_000337135.1. Classification (GTDB taxonomy): domain Archaea; phylum Halobacteriota; class Halobacteria; order Halobacteriales; family Natrialbaceae; genus Natrialba; species Natrialba chahannaoensis. The sequence continues at coordinate 193,510 of NZ_AOIN01000046.1, read as the reverse complement.
GGCTAGTACTGACACGGCCTCGATCGTATCAGAAAGAAACAATATACTTTGGCCGCCTTTCTCAATTCCTGAAGATACCTATATATACCTCTTCTCGACCGCCGAATCTACTGATTGGGATATATCATATCCTGGTGAGAGTGACGAGTATGGCAACGACTGATGGTGTGTCAAACGGGATGACCGAGCCGTGCGAGGTTTGTGGAATTGACACGTTACACGAAGTTTCTGTGCAACTCGTTACTGAAGGCGGCGAAGGAGAGAACGCGCGGTACTCACGCGAACCGTATCGCGTTCGCGAGTGCCAGCGTTGTGGCAACCGCGAGAGCAAGCGAATGAACAACGCGTAGTCGAGCATCGACCGCGTAACCGACTTTTCCGAAATCGCGGTCGCGGTCGCAGCCGCAGCCGCAGCCGCAGCCGCAGCCGCAGCCGTCGATCGAATTCGACGCGCTCCGGTAGCTACTTGGGGACCCCATCCGACCGACGACTATGGGCGGACGCGGGCCGAAACGCGAACTCGCTGAGAAAATCGCCGGCGAAATAACGTTGAGTGACGACCCCGGAGCGACGCTGCGCAAGTGGCGAACCGACTTCGACGTCTCTCAGACTGATCTCGCGGCCGAACTCGACGTCTCCTCGTCAGTGATCTCTGACTACGAGAGCGGCCGACGAGAGAGTCCTGGCATCGGTGTCGTCGGTCGTCTCGTCGAGGGACTGCTTACCATCGACGAGCGCCGCGGCGGTGACCGTATCCGGCAGTACGGCCGTGTGCTCTCCGCAGGCTTCGACAGCGATGTCGTTCTCGACCTGCGCGAGTATGCGAGTTCGGTCCGCCTCTCGGAACTCTACGACGATGTTGGCGCGACGGAGGTCGCCTCCGGTGGCACGGATCGCATCAGCGGCCACACCGTCATCGACAGTATCGAGGCGATCACCAGACTCTCTAGTGAGGAATTCTTCCGCCTCTACGGCCAGAGCACCAACCGCGTCCTCGTCTTTACGGGCGTCACCCGCGGCGAAGCGACCGCCGTCGCCTTGCGCGTGCTCAACCCGACACCGAACGCTGTCATCCTCCACGGCATCGATGAAGACGATCTCTGGCCCCACGCGGCCGACCTCGCACGCATCGACGGCTACTCGCTCGCTGTGACTACGACGCCACTTGAGAACCTCCTCGACGAACTGGTTGGACTCGAGTAACCCTGCTATGGATCGAACCGAACAGTGGACGGCTGCCCTGGCGGTGTTCTACCTGGCAACGCTCGCACTCGTATACGTCCTCGATGAGCCGAGCGCCTGGCTGCTCTGGGCGGTCGGCATGGTCGTTGTCTCCGGTGCGGTGTTGATCGCGTTCAACCGGTCGACGCCGGTCGAGGACGATAGCGCTGCTGACTAATACGCAGACCTGTCCTTTCACACTGAAATACCCATAATTTAGAGAGATAATAAACAAAATGGGCCACGAGACGCTCGAGTTCAGCATCGATTGTAGCGACTGATTTTTGGCTCGTTCGTTCCGTCCCGTCTCGTTCCGCTCTCCCGGTCGGTCTCGAATCCAAACTAGTCGTCGAAATTGGTTGTTTATTCGGCGCGCACAACCCCCGAATATCCACTGTGCTCTTTGAGGTACCAAATACCGCGATGACAGGCGAACCCACCACGTCACGGGACGGTCTCCGAACGACGCGTCGACGAACCCGACAAGTTGACGCTGCCGCCGGCCGCTCACGACAAGGAGATACCGGTGACGCAGTCACCCCTCCACGAAAGCTCCGGCAAGTTCTTTTTCGTCGTCGCCTCCCACTACGACAACCACACATGGGGACCACAGCCTGGCCCGTACTGGGTGCCACAACTCCTAATCAACGAGACCGAAGGGTAACCGCGCGATGACACGCAACTCGAGTACGGGCTCCCGACGGACTCGCCGATCGGTGCTTCGACTGGGGGCAGCCGCTGGCGCCATCTCGATTGCAGGCTGTCTCGGCTCGCTGCGAGAATCTGAGCCGGAGCTGTACACCACGCCGGCAGCGGCGGAGTTCGAGGCTGTCGTCGACGCCGCGTGGCTCAAGGATAGTCTCGAGGGGGTCGAGTTACTCGACGTGAGGGACGAAGATGAGTTCACCAACGGCCACGTTGCCGGCGCGTCCCGACTGCCCGACACCGACCTGATGCGAGACCACTACGAGGAAACCGAGGACGGGTACAAGGCCGCACCGGAGGTGATCGCGGCCATCGCCGCGGATGCGGGAATCACCACCGAGGACGATGTCGTGGTCTACGGCTCCGGGTCGAACCTGTGGGAGACGTACGCGATCTACACGCTCCGCGCGATCGGGCACGACGGGATGGTCGCCTTACTCGACGGCGGCTTTCCGGTCTGGGCAGCTGCAGGCGGCGACATCGAGGCCGGCACGTCGGAGCCGGAACCAGACACCGGCGAGTACGAGCCCGAACTCGAGACGGACGTCCTCGCGACCCGGGAGTACGTCGCCGACCAGGTCCATGAGGACGGGGCGAACGTCCCGCTCGTCGACAACCGGTCACCCGAGGAGTACTGGGGGATTGAGAAAGATGGTCCCGTGGACCGTCACGGTCACATCACCGGCGCGATCAACGTGGAATTTACCCAGAACCTCGTCGAGGACGACGACGGAAGCCGGCTGCGCACGCCGGCAGAACTCGAGCGGCTGTGGCTTGAGGAAGCCGACCTCGATCCGGACGAGGAGACGATCTCGTACTGCTCGACCGCCGTTCGCGGCTCGGTCGGCTGGTTCGTCATGGAACAACTCGGCTGGGAGACCGTCAGGAACTACGAGGGAAGCTGGCACGACTGGGGGACGCTTACCGAGGGTGACGGGTACTACTACACGTCCGGAGAGGGAACCGGCGACGTGATCGATGTCTTCGACTGATAGGAACGAGAGGTCGACGGCGACCGACGGTGACCGCGTCCAACTCACTCAGCGTACACGTTTCTCACCACCGGTCGATCGTCGAGTTGGTTTTCTTCGTACTGAACCATCGATTCGGCCAGGCCTTACGGGCTATAGTAACAACTGAAACTGTTTACACACCAATCGCACAGCCCTCGTGCGATTGGGTATGCACTGACTTTTGATGGCTACTATAGACGTGGGTTGGGCAGCTCGGAGAACTCAACCCAAAGACCGCCGTCAGAACCATCGAGCAAGCCGTTGGGATTTGATTTACTGGGGAAGTTGTCCCTCAACTCATCGAATCAGCTACAATACTCAGAGTGAACCGTATCAGGCTTCATCACTCATCAGGTGAGTACCATCCACCACAGCGCTGCGCTTCCGGCGGCAATCGCCGCCATGCCCCAGAGTAACCCACGAACGGCTGTTCCACGGAACCACGTCCGTGCCAGCGCGGTTTGGTCGTGCCCGCCCTCGATGAACAGTTCGGTCGAGGGTTTCCGTGCGGCGATGACGAGTGGTGATTCGTTCGTCTCTGTGGCTGTTGCCTGCCCAGCGCTGTCTGTCGCAATATCGCTATCTGTATCCGCATCTACATCTACATCTACATCCACATCCATGATCGCACCCGCATCGGCCGCCTCCGACCGCACAATACCAACGACCGTCACATCAATCCCTGGCTCGAGTACCGTCTCGTGATACGTCCGTTCCCGATCAACATCTCCGGCGTACCGCGCACCACGTAGCCACGCCGCGAGCCGGTCCGGCGGCGTCTCCGATGCCCGCACCCGTGTCGTGGTCGACTCGAGTGCAACCGCTGCGTGGGCGGGGTCAACTCGGATCCGACCGGTGTCGTCTTCGAGGACGAACGGGACGTGGTCGCACTCGAGTTGGTGCGTTTCATTCGGGGTACCGATTCCGAGGCGAGTCGTGACCGAGTTGCTGAGGCGGGAGAGGAGCGACGACGATGTGGCTGATTCAGTGTCAGTTGCTATGAGTCGGTACCAGACGGCGGTGGTCCCTGTCAGTGGTGTGGAGAGGGGGTTAGTGTTAGCGTTCGTGGTACCGGTAGTGTTCGTGGTATTGGTTGTGTTAGTGACCGTCGTAGTGCTAGTTCCGGACCCACCACTCGGCCCAGTAGCTGTCGTCGGAACCACTGTTCCCGAAACGGTGATGAGTCCGTCGTCGACGCCGCCGATAGCTGTCGGTCCCTCTTGTCGGAGCCGGTAGCTGGTCACCGCGGCGACGACTCCGCCGGCAAGGAGGTAGAAGCCACCGCCAATGGCGATTCCGCCAAGAGCAGTCGCGAAGAACGCGCCACGAGCAGTCCCCGAGTCTGCCGCCTCGGGCCAGAACGGATAGCCGCCGACCGCAAACGGCAGCCAGACGACGACCGTCGCGAGCAGGAGCGTCCCGGCGTACAGCCGCATTCCGAGAGAAAAGCGCCGTCCCGCCCAGCGGGCACCGGATTCCGGGTCCGGGTCAGCGTTGTTGGCGTGTATCGCCAGTGCAACGACAACAGCCCAGATGTGGCCGAGAAGCACGAGCGCAAGCAGGTCCAGTCCAGTGATGGTTGGGGTCATCGGTCACTGAAACCGGCGCGGTTCGTCTCGCGTTGTACTCGAGTAGCGGACTGGGACCTGTGACGGGCGGGATGCAGATGCAGATGCAGATGCAGCATGCTAGCGGGGAGGGAAACGGTCAACTGGCCCTGGTCGTTGTGGGATCGCGATTAGGCGACCTGTGCTTCGTAGTCGGCAGCCGAAAGCAAGTTCTCGAGTTCGTCCGCGTCGGCGGGGTCGATCTCGAGCATCCAGCCGTCACCGAATGGGTCGTCGTTGACGAGCTCTGGCGCGTTGAAGAGGTCGTCGTTGATGGCGACGACCTCGCCGCTGACGGGGGCATAGAGGTCCGAGACTGCCTTGATGGACTCGATGACGCCGAACTCGGTGTCTTGCTGGAGGTCGTCACCTTCGTCGGGGAGTTCGACGAAGACAACGTCGCCGAGTTCGTCCTGTGCGAAGTCGCTGATGCCGACGCGGACAGTGTCGTCGTCGGTTTCGAGTGCCCATTCGTGCGATTCGAGGTATTGTCGGTCGTCGGGAATATCGAAGCTCATGTGTATGGTGGTGTGTTGTATATGGTCCGCTATCTTCGTCTGCGTGCAGCCAGTACTTATACCGTATCGATGAACGGCGTCGTTTCAACTCTTGCCTTCTTCGATTGCCCGCGGACGACGACTTGCAGGGTCGTCCCCGGCTCTGCGTACTCACTCGGAACGTAGCCGAGTCCAATCGGTTGGTCGAGTGTCGGACTCATCGTTCCACTGGTGACGGTCCCGATAACCCGGCTGTCCATGTTCGTGATGTCGTAGCCGTGGCGTGGGATTCCGCGGTCAATCAGCTGGAAGCCAACGAGTTCCTCGTTGAGGCCATCCTCACGCGCGGCTTCGAGTGCGTCGCGGCCGACGAACTCGGTGTCGAGGGCGACGGTGAAGCCGATGCCGGCCTCGTACGGTGTCCGTGGATTCGATTCGAGGTCGAAATCCTGACCGGCGAGCAGCAGGCCAGCTTCGATCCGAAGGGTGTCTCTCGAACCGAGGCCGCAGGGTTGGCAGTCGAGCTGCGCCCAGATGTCCTCGGCCTCGCTCGCGGGAACGATCAGTTCGAAGCCGTCCTCACCGGTGTAGCCGGTGCGTGCAGTCCAGCACTCGACGCCGTCAACGGTTGCCATCGTCGCCGTGAACCGATCGACATCGGTGACCGACTCCTCGGTCACATCGTCGACGAGCTCGGGTGCGTTCGGCCCCTGCACGGCGAACATCGCGTACTCGTCGGTCTGATTGTCCACGGTCGCCTCGAGGTCGAACTCGTTGCGGTAGCTGATCCACCGTTCGTGGGTCGCTTCGTCGGTGCCAGCGTTCGGGACGAACAGGTAGGTCGCCTCGCCGCCCTCGTTTGGGAGTCGGTAGACGACCGTGTCGTCGATGATCAGTCCATCTTCGTCCGTAATCGTCGCGTACTGGGAATCGCCAACATTGAGTCGGGTGACGTCGTTGGAGGTCAGCCGTTGCATCAACGTCGTCGCATCCGGACCGGTGACGTGAATCTGGCCCATATGCGAGACGTCGAAGATACCAACGTCCTCTCGAACGGCCTCGTGTTCCGTCTGAATCGAGTCGAACTCAACCGGCATGTCCCAGCCGCCAAACTCCGTAAATTTGGCACCACGTTCGTCGTGAATCCCACGCAAAGGCGGCGTCTGAAGCGGCATACTCGGCAGGACACGCCGGGGATAGTAAGGTCTTTTGTGATTGTGCTGTCACGAGTGTGAGGCGTACTGTAGGACAAAAAAGCGAGATGCGTCGCTGTGGTGGGGCAAGCTGTACCGGCGTGACCCCACCCTAACGGTCATCGAGCCACAGACCTAGCTTTGCGTCCCGGATCAACTCGAGTTAGCATGGTGTGAACGACGTCCGACTGCTGGTGTGGCTGGCGTGGTGTGTGCTGGTGTCGCGGTGTCGGCGGCTGATACTCGAGTGGAACGTGGGCTGGTCGTGGGAAGTTCCGGCCGGGGGCTCGATTAGGAGCCCAGTTCTTCGACGGTAAGCGTGTAGGAGCCGCTGCCGTCGTAGCGGTCGACGAGGATGCCGAGTTCCTCGTTGCCGTCGAGGTTGACCTCGATCTCTTCGTCCGCGCCCCAGTTGTACGAGCGACGGTCGTAGTCGGTCGTCGTCGGCGTGCGGCCGTCGAGCGTCAGGAAGAGGTCAAAGGTGGCACCTGACGATGGGCCGTCGAGGGTGACGGTTGCGTGACACGGGTTGTCAGTCGAGAGTTCGTAGCTGTAGGTATCGCTTGGGTTGCCGCCCCAGCCGCCGCTGAGGTGGCCCTCCTCACTCACGGTGTTCGTCTCATCGCCACATTCTCCATCACCTGGATCATCGTCGTCATCGTCGTCGTCGTCGCCGTTGTCCGGATCCGTCGTCACGGCCTGCTCGGCGTCGACCCGACCATAGCCCTGTTCTTCGGAGGACAGCCCGACGTCGACGGCAGTGTTCTGCAGGTGACTACGCAGTTCGTCGTTCGAGAGGCCGGGATGGGCCGACAGTGCGAGGCCGGCGACACCGGCGGCGACCGGTGACGCCATCGACGTTCCCGAGAACGTGTCGTAGTCGTCCCAGTTGACCGTCGAGAGAACGTTTCCGCCGGGTGCGGCGAGTTCGATCTCCGGGCCGATGTTGGTGAACGCAGAGCGCGTTTCGCCTTCGTCGAGCGAGGAAACGGCCATGACGCTGTCGTAGGCCGCCGGGTAGGAGACGCTGCCACCATAGTCGTTCCCTGCTGCGGCAATGAGCAGCGTACCTTGGTCTTCGGCGTACTGACAGGCGTTGTCGAGTGTCTGGCTGTAGCCGCCACCACCGAGGGACATGTTAATGATGTCTGCACCTTGGTCTGCAGACCACTGAATTGCGTCGGCGATGTCTGAAAGTGACCCACCGCCACCGTCGCCGAGCGCGCGTGCTGAAAGCATCGAACAGTTGCTGATGCCGGCGTGACCAGTGCCATTGTTCGTGCCGCCGGCGGCGATCCCGCCGACGTGTGTCCCGTGATTCTCACCGACACTGACCGGATACGGGTCGCTGTTGTTGTCAACGAAGTCGTACCCGTAGTTCGAGACGCTGCCGTCCATGTTCTCCGCGAGGTTCTCGTGGTCGTACTGGATCCCCTGGTCGATGACCGAAATCGTCACGTCACTGTCGCCGTAGGTCTCCGCCCAGGCTCCCTCACAGTTGACCTGCTGTGGCGCGTACTGCTGGCCATACATCGGGTCGTTCGGGACTTCCAGGGTTTCGTAGGTCGCGTTGTCCTCTGCGTACTCGATGTCATCTTCCTGGAGGACGTTTCGTTTGAAATTCTCGCGTGCCTGTTCGGCAGCGTTGCTCGGGAACTTGACCGCAACGTAGCCGAGCGTCTCGTTCGTGTGGACGATGTTCGCGTTCGCTGGAATCTTCGACTCGACCGTCGCCTCCGTACTCGAGGCACGTTCGGAGACGCCGATGATGATCTCGTCCTTTTTCGGGCCGGGCTCGCGTCCCGGTGTTGCGCTGGTAACTCCCCCGAGTCCCAGGAAGGCCCCCAGTGCACTTGCTGCTTTCAGTACTGATCGCCGCCCGACATTGTCATTGGTATCACGTATCATGATACGATATAGAAAATGCAGACTCTCTATTAAAGTGTTATGAAACTAGGTAGAATTTATTCTACAAAATCTAGGCATCTATTACACTTCTACTACCCAATATCTCTAAGAAATAACCGTAGACAACAAGCTCTCGCTGATACGTTACTTGAGATTGGTAAACACAAGTATGGTTTGTAGGTGTTAGAGAATGTCACGCCCTATCTCGGACACGTTGTCGCCCGGACGAAAAGCGAAGTCGAGATTGGCGGGACAGCGACAATGGTGTGTCGAACATCGCGCGTGGCAGCATCCCACCGCGTCCACAGTTTCTGCCGTATCCACGACACCAGTCCTACCCAGCGAGTACCGCGAGTCAGTACCCCTGCTCTGTCAGTTCGAGTGTGTACGTCCCACTCCCGCCCCTCGCAGTGATGAGGATCCGTACCGTGTCGTCGGACTCGAGTGCAGTCGTGAGCGATTGGCTGTCGCCGGTATCGGTTGCGGACTCGTCCGCGTCCCACTGGGTAGGCCGTCGCCCGTCACGCGTGATGTAGAGTCCAACGTCGGAGCCGGACGGCCCGTCGAGCGACAGCGTCAGTTCGCACGGGTTCGCCGTCTGCGGCGCGTACCGCCAGCGCGCGGTGTCGGGCCACCAGCCGCTGCCATCGAGGTCACCCTCGACGCGGGCGGTGTTGGTTTCGTCGCCACACGCTGGTTCGTCGCTCTCGTTCTCCTCGGGTTCGTCATCTTCACTGCTGTCCTCGTCATCACCGTCCCCTTTCCCATCGTCGCCATTGTCGCCCGTCGTTTCCTCGATAACCTCCTCTGGCGAGAGTCGCTCGCCGTCGAGTTCGACCCACATCACGTCTGGCTGGCCGATATCGATCGACGTGATCGCCCCCTCGACGCTGAAAGCATCGCCCTGCCCGCCGCCGGTCACGCCGCCGGCGTGCCAGGTACCGTCGTCTTCCTCAATGTAATCCTCCGCACTGTAGGTACCGCCCTCGATGGTACCGCCAGAGGGTGTCTGTCCGGGGGCTGTCGTAAACTCGACCGGACCGGTCGCGGTGAACTCGTAGCTGGCGTATCGGGCGTCGGGTTCGGTGACGAACGAGAGTAGGTAAGTGTCCCCATCCGTCTCTTCTTCCTCCTTTTCTTCCTCTTCGTCGCCCTCTGGGTCCTCGTCTGCGTCGTCGTCCCGTTCGTCGGGCCCATCGTACCCCTCCGGCGCTGTCGTAACCGCGTTTCCAGCGTCGACGCGACCCGCGCCCTGCGCTGTCGAACTGAGACCGATATCCGTAGCCGTCTCCCGCAAGTGCTCGCGCAGCGCGCTACTCGAAAGCCCTGGGTACACAGATCGGACGAGTCCGGCGACGCCAGCGACGACGGGTGCGGCCGCCGATGTTCCAGAAATCCGGTCGTAGCCGTCGTTAAGCGTTGTCGAGAGCAGATTCTGTCCGGGTGCGGCGAGATCGATCTCGGGGCCGCGGTTCGAGAACGATGCGAGTCGATCGCGTGACGTGACCGCCGAAACGGCGAGGACGTCGTCGTACGCGGCCGGGTACATCACGCTGCCGCCGCTGTTGCCGGCTGCCGCGACGACGAGACACCCCTGTTCGATAGCGTACTCACAGGCGTTCTCGAGTGTCCATAGCCCGCTGGAACTCCCCAGCGAGAGGTTGATTACGTCGACCCCCTCGTCCGCCGCCCACTGGATCGCATCAGCAATATCCGAGAGTGCGCCCTGACCCTGTTCGTCGAGCGCCCGCGCGGCGAGCAGCGAGCAGTTACTGATTCCTGCCTGTCCTGTCCCGTTCTCTGTCTCGCCAGCGGCGATACCGGCGACGAGTGTCCCGTGCGTATCATCTCTAGAGAGTGGCTCGGGGTCGCTTCCCCAGCCGACAAAGACCTCACCGATGCGGTCGTCGATATTTCCGACCAGGTTCTCATGGTCGTACTCGATCCCTTGGTCGACGACCGCGATGGTTACGTCTTCATCGCCGAGTGACTTTGCCCACGCGTCCTCGCAGTTGACCTGCTGTGGCGCGTGCTGGCTGTCGTAGTACGGATCGTTCGGCGTGTACAACGACTGCAACGTCGCGTTCTCCTCGACGTACTCGATCGCATCGTTCGACTCGAGTGCATCCCGAATCCGATCCACCGCCTCCGCGGGGAGTTCGGCCGGGAGCTCGACGGCGACGTACTCGAGTTGCTCGTTCGAGTGGACGACCGTGACGTCGGCCGGCACCGCGTCGCGCGCCGTTCGTTCGGTCCCGTCGGCCGAACCGCGCGCGTATGTGGATTTGATTCCGAGGAGCAATTCCGTCTGTTTCGGTCCTGGGTTGCGGCCGGGTGTTGCACTCGAGAGGCCGCTGGCTCCGAGTAGTCCACCGAGGACGCCGGCACCCCTGAGCACCGATCGGCGGCTTCGTGTATCGCGTCGGTCTGGTAGCATGCGATGACAGTCACCTTTTCATGAAAGTAGTAGAGTTTTATCGAACTCAGAACTATTTATTCTAAATTTCTTGCACACAACTTATGTTTCTAGGAACATATGTTGTATATAAGCAGTTCACAGCTACAGGTCGAGGTTTATACACCCGCAAAACGGTTGAGAAACAGGGCCACTGTTTTCGCCCAACAGCACCGGGGTGCGCTGCTCACCGAGAACAGCAGCGGGAAGGAGTGACGGCAGTGGAACCGAATCCGTCCAGTATCGCCGCTCTCGTCGGTGCACAGCGGCTGAAACTCGGTCGGTTTCGCTACATCTTTCCCGGAGCCGTGGCTACCAGTTAGTATGTTTGACCGCGTTCGTGCCCGCCTCGCCCCCGATACTGACACCCATCGCGACCCAGCCATCGGGCTGTTCGTCGACGGGCCGAACGTCTTTCGCGACGAGTTCGACGTCGATCTCGACGACCTCCGCGACGTTGCGACCGACCTCGGTCGCGTCGGCGTTATCCGACTCTATCTCGACGAACACGCGACACCCGGTCTCATTCAGGCGGCCGAAGCGCGCGGCTTCGAGGTCACCATCACGAGCGGAGATGTCGACGTTAAACTGGCCGTCGATGCAACCGCACTCTCGACCGACCAGACGATCGATACACTCGCGATTGCCTCACGAGACACCGACTTCAAGCCCGTTCTGGAACACGCGGCTACACAGGGGATCGAGACGGTCGCAATCGCACCGGGCTCGCACGGCCGCTCGGATGCGTTGCAGAACGCAGCTGACGACGCGATCACACTCGGTTCGTAAGTCGTCCACCGGCTGAGACTTTATACCCGCGCCGGTCGTGCGAACAGCTATGGAGACGGTATCACACCAGGGCCGGGAAACGGCCTACGAGGTTTCAGACCGGGGTGGGGAGGGGCCGACAATCTGTTTCGTTCACGGAAGCGGCGGCACGCGAGAGGTCTGGAAATCTCAGCACCGTCTCGCTGATCAGTATCCCGTCGTCACGCTCGACCTGAGCGGCCACGGCGACTCCGACGACATCGACGCGAGCGCCGGCTACATGACCCTTTCGGCCTACGCCGACGATGTCATCGCCGTCGCGACCGAAACCGATGCCAGCGTCCTCGTCGGCAACTCGCTGGGCGGTGCCGTCGTCATGCACATCCTCCTCGAGCGCGGCGACGAGTATCGGCCCGATGCCGTCGTCCTCACCGGCACTGGTGCCCGTCTCGGCGTGCTCGAGGACCTCCGCAACTGGCTCGAAAACGACTTCGAGCGCGCCGTTGAGTTCCTCCACGGTCCCGACCGTCTCTTTCACGATGCCAAGAGTGAGTTGGCGGCGTACTCGAGTGACCAGATGCGCGCGTGCGGGCAGGCAGTCACCCAGCGCGATTTCGAGACGTGCCATGCGTTTGACGTGCGCGACGAACTGAGCGGGATCGACGTGCCGACGCTGGTCGTCTACGGCGAGCACGACAAGCTGACGCCGCCGCGGTATCACGAGTTTCTTGTCGACGAGATCGACGGCGCTCGATCGGTCGCACTCGAGGACGCGGCACACATGGTCATGCTCGAGCAACCGGCGGCGTTTAACGAGTCGGTTAGCGAGTTCGTCGCGTCGACCACGGAGTAGGCAGGAGAGAGCGTTGAGTCGGGTGGTATGGCATCGAAGTATAGTACCAACTGCAACTAGTTACACACTGATCGCACGTTCGCGGTTCTCGCTCAGTTCACTCGCTCCGAACCGCGCTGCCGCCGTGCGATCAGGTGTGCAGTGACTTGCAGTGGCTACTATAGTTTTCCGAGCAGTGAACGACTTCGTTCGGCGGTTGCACTACTGCGTTCGGCGATCAATGCCGAAAAGGGCACCACCGACGACAACCAGTCCGGCGGCGATCGAGACGATCGGTGTCTCACACCGGTTCACGCCGCCGTCCGGCGAGTACTCCAGCCAGAGCCACCGGTAGCCTTCGTACTCGAAGCCACCCGGCGGCCCGCCGACGTATCCAACGTCGGTGCAAGACGAGAGCGGAAGTGTGGGTTGTGGGAGCAGGACCAGGGCAAGGACGACGATAAGGGCCAGCGTGACGCCAATAAAGAGACAGATCGTACTGACTGTCGTCATCAGACGCGACATACTGTCTGTTAGCGGCATATTGTAATCAATAGTGGTTGCCTCATCAATCAACAACAATTTTGTGAGACATGTCTGTACTGAACGTATGGCTGATCAGTCGCCGAACGATGACCCGGACGGAAGAACAGACGAGGACGACGAGTGGAACCCGCGCCTTCCCAGTGATGTCCTCGCAGACACGTTCGTTCGGGCGGAGAACGGGCGGGTCATCACGTTCAACGTGCTCCTGTTTGCGGTCGTCGCGATCGGATTCGGTGTCCCACCGGTTCTGTACAATATCTTCGTCGGATTCGGTGGCACCTTCGGGATGGAAAGTGAAATCGAGAGCCTCCACATCGTGGTTGATGCGATCGCCACTGCGATTCTGCTCGCGCCGGTCGTAGCCACATTCACCGGCGTCCTCACCGGCTTTCAGTTCGACCAGTCGCCGTCGGCCGTTGGAATTCTCGGTGCCATCGGTGCGGTTACTGGCTTCGTAGTATTCTGTCTGCTCTTGGTCGTTCTCGGCGCTCTTAGCGGCATGCCGTCGAATCCACTACTCAGCGCGCTGGCCGAGGATCCGGCCTTTCCCGTCATGATGATCATTGGGGTCGCGCTCGCTGCGTTCGGTGGGGCGGCCACCGCGGGTATGTTTACCCGACAGTGACACGCACGTCAGGAAGATACTTCGAGTTCGCTGTCATCACGCTCTAAATTCGAATCGACCACGAGCACTGACGCGAACCGCTCAGTAAATCTCGTCCAGATCCGTCGACTCGTGGCTATGCTCGTCCGCCGGGAACGATCCCGATTCGACCGCCTCGACGTAGTCACCCACAGCTGACTCCATCTCCTCGCGAACCGAGCCAAACTGCTTCGCGAACGACGGCGACCACTCACTCAGGCCAACTGCGTCGTCGACCACGAGCACCTGTCCGTCGCACTCGGGGCCGGCACCGATTCCGATCGTCGGCGTCTCGAGTTCGGCTGTCACCTCGGCAGCGAGGTTCGACGGGATGTGCTCGAGGACCAGCGAGAACGCGCCGGCCGCCTCATGCTCGCGCGCGAGGTCGAGAATTTGCGCTGCAGCCGCCTGATCCGTCCCTTGACGGGGGTAGCCACCGTACTGGTTGACGTGCTGTGGCGTCAGCCCGAGGTGGGCCATCACCGGGATGCCGAGCTGGACCAGCTTCTCGGTGAGGTCGACCGTGTGCGGACCGCACTCGAGTTTGACCGCATCAGCGCCCTCCTCTTTGAGCATGCGACCGGCGTTTTCGATGCTCGCGGCTTTGTCGACGCCGAAGGAGAGAAACGGCATGTCGGCAACGACGAGAGCATCGTCTGTTGTGCGGGTGACAGCGCCGACGTGGCGGGCCATGTCGTCGACGGTGACCGGGAGCGTGGTGTCGTGCCCGAGCGACGTATTGCCGAGGCTATCGCCAACGAGGATGATGTCGACGCCGGCCTCGTCGACGATGTCGGCAGTCGGCGCGTCGTAGGCCGTCAGCATCGTGATCGGTTCGTCGCCTGCTTTGGCGGTCACGTCCCGGACAGTGGTCATGCGTACGTTCGTGTTCGTCTTCGAATAGTAAACAGCACCGTTCTTCACCTGCGCTATGGCGAGTCGTCGCGACTTGAGTAGCGCACGAGTTGCGACAGGACACAGCCGCTTTGAGTGGCGAGTCGCGACGCTTAAGGGGGCTGAGGCGGGAGATTCACTCGTGCCAGACCCCGTCGAAACCACCACGCCCGACGGCGTCGATTACGGGTGGGTGATGCAGATGACGTTCGTCCTCACGATCCTGATCGGGGCACCGATCGTCGCGCTCCTCTCGACGAGCGCAGAGCTTCCGACGTGGGGGTCGCGAGCCGAGTTTGCGATCCGCGTGGGTGCGGTCATCTGGTTGCTTGTCTCGGTTTCGGTGTTTCTGTACGCGAAGCGAGCACAACGCTAACACGCCCCTGCGTGGGGCGTGGGGCGTGGGGCTGGGGGTTGGGGTCGAAGTGAGAAACGAGTGGGAACGAGAGCAAGAGAGTCGAAAGACCGCTTCAGACACCAGACGGCCCATCACCGACGTACTCGAACTCGACGCCGGCCCGCCTGGCCGTCTGTTCGTCCCGCGCCGAATCGCCGATGAAAACTGTGTCTGCCGGTTCAACACCGAGTTCGTCGACCGCAACGAGCAACGGTTCCGGATCTGGCTTCTGCGTCTCGACCGTATCACGGCCGACGATCACGTCCACCGCCGACGCGAGTCCATGGGACTCGAGTGCCCGTCGGCAAGCGGCCTCGCAGTTGAGCGAACAGACGCCGACCGGCATCGCTTGCGTCCCGTTTTCGAGTTCATTCGCGTGTGCGAGCCGAGGTGAGGTCGATGCACCGTCGCGTTCGTGGGCAGCGATAGCCTCCTCGACGGTGTCGGCGAGGCCAGCGCTGGCTGCGCCCTCGAGCATCGCCCAGAGATCGTTGCTCGGTGGGTCGACGTTCGCGTCGGCGTAGACGCTCCGTACGTCGCCAGCGACAGCGTTCCAGTCGACGTCGAGGTCGACGAGTGTGCCATCCAGATCGTAGACGATCGCGTCGTACTCGGTCACAGTACTATCAAGGGATGGTGGGCGCATAGGGACTTCGGTCAGTCCGGTCACGGGCCCGGCTGTGAGAGATGGCTACTCGAGTCGCGCTAACTGATTGAGCGCGTACACGGTCCACAACACGTCGACGCTGCGGCCGCGGTCGAAGACGAGTTCGTCCGTGTCGAGGACGTGCTCTAGGGTGTCTCGTGACGCGTGTTCTGGGGCAGCGGCGATGCCAGCATCGTTCTTGTCGGCCCAGCGCATGACGCGCAGGTCGCTCTTGGAGTCACCCATAACGAGGGCAAACGGGTCTGCGACGTCGAGTACGTCAAGTGCGCGCTCGACACCGACAACTTTGTTGAGTTCGAGGCTCCCGATTTCGGCGGCATCGGCCTCGTAGTAGGCGACATCGATTCGGTCGAGCACGGCTTTGAGGTCGCCAGGAACGGCGTCGGGGTCGAGATCTGGATACGTGCCTTCGCTCTCTAAGACGGCTCGAATCTCGGGGTCCTGGTCGGCGTAGAAAGTATGGGTCCAGTCGGTGATTGATTCGCCCTCGAGTTCGATGCCGCCGTTTTCGGTGTTTCCTTCTTCCTCCACACTGCCGAACGCGAGCACTGTGCCTACCGAGTCCGCGAGCAACTCGAGAAGGTAGACCAGCGCCTCGTCGATGATCTCGCGAGCGTGTGTAGAACCAGTCTCGTAGTTTGGCTTCATCGTGACGTTAAACTCGTTGCCCTGCAGGTGACAGCCACGCCGCAGGTCTGGCGGTGCGTCGGGCAGGACGCGCGAACGCACGTCGTCGAAGACGTCCCGAATCTCGTCGTCCAGGTCCTCGTAGAGCAGTTGTTTCGTGTCCGCTCCGTGGCCTGGCGTAAAGACGCCCGTGCCCGCCTCGTAGACGATCGAGAGGTCACCAGAGTGGACGATTTCGCTGCCCAGTCCCTGGATTGCGAATCCCTTGACGTTCTCTAGGGTCTGGCCCGTACAGATGACGATCGGGATGCCGGCTTCGTGGAACTCCGTCAGCACGTGCAACGTCTCGCGGGGAATCTCGTTGTCCGTGTTACCGGCCGAGCGCAGCGTCTCGTCAACGTCGAGCACGAGCACGTTCACCGCGCAGCCGTACTTGGCCTCCAGATCAAGCGCCGTAAACGCCTGATCACGAGTCGTGTGTGCTGCGAGTTCTGCAAATGTCTCGCCCGCTGCGAAGTCACTTCGAATCTCGTTCTTGCGCGCTTCGAGTTCGTCGTTCGCGTCCTGCCAGTGCTCGAGTGCAACTCGTGAGTCAACTGCGGGGAAGATGTCGACGAACTCCTGGTACTCCTGTAACGTGGTGGTTTCGTACTCGTCGTAGAGCCGGTAGACGAGATCGTATCGCTCCATGTGCTCAACTGACAGTGGCAGCGGGATAATCGTTTTCCGTCGTGTGCGGTGATGTGTTTGCAGTTCGTCACGCTATCGGCTGGTCGGGTTCAGCACTGCTCTCGGTCACGGCTCATTTTCGAAAGGACGACACGACTATAAAAACCGCGTCCGAAGGACAGTATATGAAAAACGTTGACGATCTCATCGAGAGCGCTGCTGAACTAGCGGCGCGTGGGCTCTCAAAGGGCGAAATCGCAGACGAACTGAACGTCTCACGCGAAACCGCAAGCTGGCTCGTCGAGCGAAGCGATGCGACGACCCAGTCGGACGACGAACCCGTTAACGGCGCATCGACGACGGACACCGCGACGGAAAACGGAAGTCGTCCACAGGATATCCACGTCGACTGGTCCGCGATCGGGCGCGACAGCAAGCGCATGGGACACATCGCTACCGCGATGGCAGATCTCCTCGCCAAACACGGCGAGGATGTCGATCTAACGATTGGAATCGAGAAAGCGGGTGGGCCGATCGCCACACTCGTCGCGCAAGAACTCGAAACTGATCTCGGCACGTACACGCCTGCGAAACATCAATGGGAAGAAGGTGATATTGAGGACCTCGGTGGGACGTTTTCCCGGAATTTCGCAGGGATTCGCAACCGAGAGTGTTACATCGTCGACGACACGGTCACCAGCGGAACGACGATGCGTGAGACGATCGAAGCAATTCGCGCCGAGGGTGGCGAGCCGCTTGCCTGCGTCGTACTTGCAGACAAGCAGGGAATCGAGGAACTCGAGGGGGTTCCTGTCTACTCGCTCCTGCAAGTGATTAGTGTCGGGAGAGACGAGTAACACCACACACGTTCCGTCGTCCTCTCCGTTGACAGTTTACCAGTATCCGTGACCGTCAATCTGGAGACACAGTTTCTGTGTGGGGATACTCACACCGTCTAACTAACCAGGCGGTCCCATGGTGTCTTACAACTGGAAAGCGATCCATACGCGTTCTGCCCCAGCAATCACTCCATCTCAAGTCAGCTGCGTGATTGAAACGTTTCGGCACTCGAGTGCGGTTCGCTCGTAAACGATTGTTAGATGATGGCCTGAATTCGCCGTGCTCGGTCATGCCATCTGAGTATGTGTACCCTCAGACACACAATTTTATGTCGTATGTTACCATATATTTATGTCGGAAGGTGGTGGCGCGGATGTAACAATCGTTTGTCCGCTGTCTCCGTGAGATAGGTGCCGCATTCTATTGGTGGTCGGCGTTCCGGTATGGAATCGAGGATCTGACAATGGACGACCGACTCACACGCCGACGGCTGATCGCAATCAGCGGTGCAGTAAGTGCTGCTGCGCTCGCAGGATGTAACGACGACCCAGAGGATCCAGATGACCCAGCCGATCCGGGTGACGATCCTGTGGACGATGATGATCCGGTTGACGACGATGACGACATGGATGATGACATGGATGATGACGATATGGATGATGAGAACGGGGACGAAGACGACGAAAACGGTGATGAAGACGATGACGAAAACGGCGACGAAGATGAGAACGGAGACGAAAACGGCGACGAAGACGACGAAGACAACTAACTGTCACCACTAACAGTCACTTCTTCGGAACCAACAGCGTTGGCGATTCAGTTGCTACTCCGTACCCAACAGCAGCGAGTCACAGAGTTCGTCGGGTCCACCGGACTCCAGTAGCTGGCGCTGTCTGGTGGCACCACTGTCGCGTTCGTAAACGTCACGGATGCCGTCGATGCCAAGTCGGTTGCACTCGCGGTCGACGACCTCGCCGAGGTCGACGGTACTCTCGAGGTCGCGGTCGATAAACGAGGCGTCGTGGCCGTAGCGCAGTGCACGCCACTTGTTTTCGTCGAGCAGCTCGCGTCGGTGACGCGAACTGGGAGTGCCGTCCTCGTACTCCTCAGCCAGCGCCTCGACGAGCGCGTGGGCATATTCGACGAACGCCAGCACGATGTCGGGGTCGGACTGGCCGTCCGGCGTCCGGAATTCGACGGTGCCGTGTTCGGTGTGGGGGCGCACGTCGTACCAGAGTTCCCCCCGGTCGTTGATCGAGTCGGTTTCGAGCATCCGGCGCTCGAACCGGTCGAAGTCCTCGTAGTCCTCGAAGTAGGTCGGCATCCCGGTGTTGGGAAGCCCCTCGAAGAGTTTCGCGCGTGCGGACTGGAGACCGGTGTCGAAACCGTCCCAGTAGGGCGAGTTCGCCGAGAGCGCGAGCATGATCGGAACGTACCACCGCAGTTCGTTGGCGATCCAGACAGCCTTATCGGCGTCGTCGACGCCGACGTGGACGTGGACGCCGGCGGTGGTGTTTCGATGCTGGGGGTACTGAATACGGTCGAGTTGTGCGCGATAGCGTGGCTTTTCGGCGTGCTCGAGTTCGCGCCAGCGCGCGAGCGGGTGGAGGCCTGCAGCGGCGATCTGGAAGCCGTGGCGCTCGGCGTGCTCGACGAGCGCGCGGCGGATCTCAAGGAGCACCTCACGGGCGTTACTGGGGTCCTCGATGAGCGGTGTCTGGGTCTCGATGACGAACTTGAACAGTTCGTGGTCGAGTCGGTCGGCGAGGATTTCGGGAGGGTCGTGATCGTAGACGAGTTCGTCGGTGCCGCTCGTGGGCCGACCGTGCTCGTCGACGACGAAACATTCCTCTTCGATCCCCAGTGTGCCCATGCGCGTGAACGAATCCGGCGACCCGCGTTCCATCGTTTTGAGGTTTCGGGCGCGGCAGTAAATACGATTTGGAGTCGGCACACAGTGTCGGTAGGACAGAGTGTCACGGAGTCAGGAACGATTTCATCCGCAGACACCACTCACTCGTCACAGCGCGAAACGCGAGACTGTGCGCGACTGGGTCTCGCCTCACGCCGCAAATTGTCCTCTGACCCGGCTACTCACCCGCTGCATCTGCTTTCGAGTCCGTCTCCGTCTCGTTGAATCGTCGAATTCGGCGTAGTGAAGCGCTGGCCTGTACGTGAGTCAATAATTTCGTCACGGTCGGGATAGCGCTCGACTGTCTGCTCGAGTAGGTCACCAACTGTGGTGTCATTTGGCACTCTGCATGGCGGTTCCACAACGGACCAGTGAGGTGTTGAGACTGGATACAGCCACTGAACTATGGTCACCGGGGAGCGGTCTATCGGACTCTTGGGATGGTCAGTACTCGCTAATTCGGTTGTTACTATCGAAAATAATCACGTGCTTCGAGGCTGGAACGGCACGCACAATCGATGCGCCGTCACGTTACTCGCGACTGGTGTCGTCCTCGGCCCCGTGTGTGTCCGTGTTCGTCCCTGAGTCGCCTGTAGGTTGGTCGCGATCGCCTGCGCCTGTGTTCTTCTGCTCTGTGCCTTTCGTGTGAGTGACGCCGTCTGTGTCTCCATTTGTGTCTGTACCTGCAGTATCACTAGCTACATCGACGTCCTCGCTGTCGCCAGTCTCGTGTTCATCGTCCGCGTCGTCGGACTCGAACTGATAGGTGGCAATTTCCGTCGAGCCACAGACTGGACACGTCTTGGGGTACTCCTCGAACTTCGACCCACAGTGTCGACACTCGTGGAGGACCACTCCATCCGCATCGGCCGGCGATCTGTCGCCCGTTCGTTCTCGTTGCAAGAACGACGGAAGAAGCCTATCGAGTGACATCGTAGTGTATTAGCTCGGTCGTGTCGGCGAGTGCGCAGTGCCATCAGGCCCGCGGAAGGCAGTGAGTGCCGGTTCGTTCGTCCCGTCGGGCGAGAAGACAGTCACCACGTCGTGTGGCCTGATTTCGGTATCACCGTGGGGAGTGATCACCGCGTCGTCGCGTTCGATTGCGACGACAAGCGTCTCGTCTGCCAGGACATCGTCGTCGGCCGCCGACTCGAGTGTACGGCCGGCGATCGGGGCATCTTCGTGGACGGTAATTTCGACGACTTCCGCGCCGCCGGTGAGGCTGATGTAGTCTGCGAGGGGTTCGCGGCGGCGACCATCTGCAGGGCCGTAGGGCGTGTAGGGGAAGTCGTGTTCGGTCTGCATGAGGAACTCGTCTTCGATTGCAACGTCTAGTTGCTCGAGTTCGCGTCCGATGCGACGGAGGTCGGCGGTGTCGGTGCCGACGGCGAGGACATGGAGGTTCATGTGCCCGCCCATGAGTTCGCGGACGTTGATCACGCCCGGAATCGTCCCGATTCGGCGGGCGACGCCCTCGACTTCGCCGAAGGATGCGTGACAGAGAAAGAGGTTCATCAGCGAGCCGTCGGCGTGTTCGAAGTCCACAGTCGCGTGGTAGCCGTCGATGATGCCGTGTTCTTCGAGTTGGGCGATCCGGTTGCGGATCGTTGCACCGGAGACGCTAACTTCCGCTGCGATGGTGGGGGCTGACGTGTTTCGCGCGTCGGACATCAACGCGTAAATGATTCGCCGATCGATTTCGTCAAGGCGATAGCTGCCTCCGGACCCATCTCCCATGTCCCTTTCTGCGTGACGACAGAATATATATCTACGGTACTTTCTATCGCCTAATTTGAAGTCGGTTGGTTTACGCATCGAAAATGGTCAATGTAGTGACTGACGGATCGTGAACACCGCTATATCTGTCAGTTTTTCTCGAGGCAGGTGGGTTACTTCGAGAGGACGGTTCACCGGACACAGAGCGTGGAGACGACGGTCACCCACCGGCTCCGGCGAACTGCTGTCGCCCGTCACGATGTGTCCTCCGGGAGGACGAGTACTGGAACATCCCCCACTGTCGCGAGTCGTCGCGTCTTGTCGCCGGTGAGTACTCGGTGAAGACGGCTGCTCTCCCGAGGCACGAACGCGATGACGGCACCATCGTGTTCATCGACGACAGTCCGGATTTCGTCAATTATGTCCCGCCCGTACCTGAGTTCGGTTTCAACTTTGTATCCAATCGGCTCGAGTGTCTCGAGCGCTTGCTCGAAAACCGTTTCCGCCTGGCGCTGACGCGCACCGAGTGGCGCTTTGTCAGGTGCACCACCCGCTTTCTCGATCACGTGAACGACGTGGATCAACACGTCTGGTGCGACGTGCTGTCGTATCGATTCGTACGTTTGTCGTGCATCCGTCTCGTTTGCGACCGGGACGACTACACGACGGAGTTGTTGTACTGTCATCAATCCATCCGCTCAGCGCGGTTCTCCCCCTGGTGTTGCGATGGCAGATTGAGACGACTTCACTACGTGAGTGGCTATCATCTATCGCTTACTGTTCTCAGTCGATGCTGACGATACGAAGATATATTAGTTTCTAGGTTACGGTTCCGAATTCTCCACTCGATATTTTATTGTTTCAAAATATACGACAGCAGTGTGAATTCACTACCGCTCTCACTCATAGAGTCCAGCGGTCCGGAAGAGCGCACCGAACAACACCGCAATCGGAATGATTTCGAGTCGGCCAATCCACATGTTGAAGAACAACATCGCTTTGGCCGTCTCGGGCATCTCTGGACCGGTGATTCCTGCATCGAGACCGACGTTGCTCTGTGCACTCATCACGTCGAAGATGACGTACTCGACCGGGTGGTCCGGCGAGAGTGTCCAGAGGAGGACGGCGACGCCGACGATGAGGAACACGATCCAGAGAAGGAAGACGACGGCGGCTTCGGTGTACTCCCGCTGGGCCTGTGCTTCCGAGAGCGTCCGTTTGCCGAGGCGGAGCTTTCTGATCGCCGTGTCCGGTGAGAAAACGCTCCGAATCTGCCAGAGCGTGCCTTTGAGCAGCGTGGCGACGCGGATGAGCTTGAGACCGCCGACGGTCGAGCCAGCGGCGGCACCGGTGAGCATGCCGAGACAGACGAGCAACGTTGCACCGGCTGTCCAGGCCTGTTCTGTGCCGTTGCCGATCGTCGCAGTACCGAAGCCAGTGTTCGAGGTGGCGGAGACGAACTGGAAGAGCGCGATGCGGAAGGTCTCTTCGACGGTTTCGTACTGATCGGTCAGCAACAGGACGGCAGTCAGTGTGATCGAGCCGATGCTGAACCAGATGAAGACCCATCTGGTCTGAATATCGGCGTAGATGTTTCGAAGTTCGCCTTTGAGGATGAGATAGTGGATCGGGAACGCAATGCTGCCGGCGACCATCACCGGGATGACGGCGTACTCGATCAGCGGACTCCCATAGTGACCGATCGAGTCGGCGTGAATCGAGAAACCGCCGGTGGCGATGGCGGTCATCGCATGGTTGATCGCGCCCCAGAGTGGCATCCCGACGGCGAGAAACAGCGCGATGGCTGCAGCCGTAAAGCCGAGGTAGAGCTTCCAGATTTCCCGAACCGTCGAGACAATGCTGGGGTGAATCTTTTCCGATCGAGCTTCGCTCTGGTAGAGCGTCAACGAACCACTCCCGGGTCGTGCGAGAATGGCGACGGTGAGGACAATGACACCAACGCCGCCGACCCACTCTGTGAACGAGCGCCACCAGTGCAGCGACCGTGGGAGGTCGTCCTCGACGGGTGCCATTGTCAGCCCAGTGCTGGTGAAACCGCTCATACTTTCGAACATCGCGTTGAGCGGCGCTTGAAAGACAGCCGTCGTTTCGTTGATCGCTGGCGTGTTCATCCACGCTGGAAGTGGGTCTACAGTGATCGTCCATGCGATCAGGAGGAACGGTACGCCGCCGAGGACACCGACGACACCCCACGCGCTCGCCGCGATGAGCATCCCGTGAAGCGTTCCGGGGTCCGGCGCGTTCGCGAAGCCACGTGCGAGGGCCGTCCCGATAGCGAGCATGAACACACCCGAGACGACGAACGCCGGCACCGCGAAGTACTCGCCGTTGAGCACAGCGACTGGAACGGAGAGAAATGTCATGAGCGAGACGACCTGTACGATACGGCCGACGCCTCGCCCGACGGTACTGAACTGCATCGGAATCAGTGCTCACCGGTGAACGCCGCGACCGCATCTACAAGCGAGACATCGTCCGTGAACACTGTCACCTGGTCTCCCGCCCGAATCGACGTATCGCCTTTTGGTGGTCGGATCTCCGAACCGCGCTTGAGCGCAACGACAAGACAGCCGTCCGGGAGCTGCCCTGACTCGGTGGCCGCTCGGAGTCGCTTCCCACTCATCGGTGCGTCTTCAGTAACGGTCAACTCGACCAGTTCCGTGTCGTCCTCGAGGTCGATAAAGTCACTGACGCCGGGGTACCGAACCGAGTGATAGAGATAATCGGCGATCAGCCGCTGTGGATTCTCGATGAGTGTAACGCCGATCTTCTCGAACACCGGTAGATTTTCAGGGTCGTGAACCACGCTGACGAGGTTCGCGACATCGTGTTCCTGTGCGAGCAACATGACCATGATGTTGACCGCGTCGACGTTCGTCGTCGTAATGACGGCATCAGCACGGCCGATTTCGGCATCCTTGAGCGTGCTATTCGTCGTCGCGTCCGCGTTGAGGACGAGACAGTCGTGCTCGCTCGCGATCTCGTTTGCACGTTCCTCATCGTCTTCGATGACGACAACATCGTTGCCGTCCGCAACTGCGAGGTCGATCAGATTCGAGCCAATACTTCCTGCGCCAACAATAACGATATACATCTCTTATACCTCCGAATCAGTCTGCGTTTCGTCCGAATCGGCCGATTCGACTCGTGAAAACACGAGGACGGGCTGTTCACTCTCGGTGATCAGGCGATACGACTCCGTGTTCGACAGCAGTCGCTTCAGCCGGCTCTCCGGCTGATGCGCAAATCCGATAGCAGATGCGTCGACCGCTTCCGCTGTCGCGATAATTTCGTCGACAACATCGATCCCGTACCGCAGTTCACGGTGTATCTCCGGCCCGTCCTGAAACCACGTCTCGACGGTCTCGAAGATCGACTTGGCCGCTGTTGCTCGCGCCTCGACCGGCGCTTTGTCGGGATAACCGCTGGTCTGTTCGAGTACATGGACCACGGTAAGCGTCTCAACCCCGTCGTCGATGACCGAGTCGAGTGCCACACACGTCGCGCGTGCATCCCGTTCGTTTGCGATCGGGACCACGAGCTGTGCGATCAGGGAGTTAGTCATCGTCTCCCCCTGGTGTGCCGGTCGTGTACTCGTTGCCGCTATCGTCTGTCGTCAGTGGCCTCATATTCGACACTGATGACACCATTTTCGATTCAAGAATATAACTCTACCTAGTTTCGGAATCAAAAATGAGTCCCAACCAAAGTGGCCATCACGAAATAGGCTGTCGGTTGTAGCGGAGAGATCACCAAAACGTAGTCCAGTTTTTCAGCATGTGAGCGAAAGTAGGTGAGCGTCTCACCACCGTCATCGAGCAAAACCGCTGATAGCAGTCCAAACCCTTTGATTCGAATCGGTCGGCCTGCTCAGTCAATACACTTAACAAAGAGTGGGGTCCAGTACCCCAGTATATGAGTCGACTTTCGATCCACAAATATCTGGGGTGTCTTTTCTCCCCACTCGGTATCCGCGGGGGTGTCAGTGTCTATGTCTGACCAGGAACTCGCACGCGACCTCGGCTTCCTCGAAGCCTACACGCTCGGCCTCGGTACCATGATCGGTGCCGGTATTTTCGTCCTGCCGGGCATCGTCGCCGAAAGCGCCGGTCCCGCGAGCATGATCTCGTTCGCGGTCGGCGGACTCGTCGCACTGTTTGCGGCACTTTCACTTTCAGAACTGGCAACTGGTATGCCGAAAGCCGGCGGTAGCTACTACTACGTCAACCACGCGCTTGGCAGTTTCTTCGGTACGATCGTCGGCTGGGGCATGTGGGCCGGGCTGATGTTCGCGACCGCATTCTACATGCTCGGCTTCGGCCAGTATCTACTCCAACAGTCCGCAGGTGCACCTGCTGTCGTCATCGCGGCACTCGGCATGGCCGCACTCCTGATCGCGGTCAACTACCGCGGCGTCAAGGAAACCGGCTCGCTCCAGAACGTCATCGTCATCTTGCTCGTCCTCCTGATCCTCGTCTTCATCACCGTCGGACTCGCGCGTATCGATACGACGCTGCTCGATCCGTTCGCACCGGATGGCTGGAGTGCCGTCGGAGCCACCGTCGGCACGGTGTTCGTCGCGTTTATCGGCTTCGAGGTGGTCGCCACCAGCGCCGAGGAGATCAAAGATCCGGGACGGAACCTCCCACTGTCGATGATCGCGGCCGTCCTCACACCAACGGCGCTGTACGTCCTCGTCATGCTCGTCAGCACCGGTCTCCTCCCGGTTCCAGATCTCGAAGCCTCCGACATCCCCGTCGCAGATGTCGCCGGGACCGCCGCAGGCATGTTCGGCTCGCTCACCGTCGGCGGCTACACGCTGGGACCCATGGCGCTCGGCGAGTACACACTCGAGTTCGCCACCGTTGGTTCGGTCATGATGATCGCCGGTGCGGTCCTGGCGACGATCTCCTCGGCGAACGCGTCGGTCCTCTCAGCTGCGCGGGTCAACTACGCGATGGGGCGAGATCAGATTCTGACGAATTGGCTCAACGACATTCACAACCAGTATCGGACGCCGTACCGCGCCATTCTTGCGACGGGTGTGATCATCCTTGCACTGATCGCAAGCCCGCTCCCGATCGACACGCTCGCGGACGTGGCGAGTTTCATGTTCCTCATCACGTACGCGCTCGTTCACATCGCGGTCGTCGTCCTGCGGCGTGCGGAGCCGAATGAGTACGATCCGGACTTCCGGATTCCATCGTGGCTGTATCCGCTCGTTCCAGTGCTTGGCTTCATCGCGTGTCTCGCCGTACTGGTCCAGATGTCGCTCACTGTCCAGTTGATCGGCGTTGGCATCGTTGTCGTCAGTATCGGCTGGTACGTCTTCTACGCGCAAGAACAGGCGATTTCAACGACGCTAATCGGTGAGGCCGTCGCGCCGGCAGACGAGGAGCGCCCGGAGAACGACATCTATCGCGTCGTCGTCCCTGTTTCGAACCCCGAAACGCAGCGGCCATTGATCAGATATGCTGCTGCGAGCGCTGCGAGTCAGGACAAGGATGCCGAACTCGTTGCCGTCAACGTCATCGAGGTCCCGCCACAGACCTCGCCGTCACAGATCGAGTTCGAAGAAGAGCGCGTCGAGAACCAGCACAAACTCCTCGAACGAACCATCGAGGCCGCCGACGATCTGGACGTGCATATCAGAACTCGCGCGATCGTCGGCCGAAACGCAGGCGAAACGCTGCTCTCGGTACTTGAGGAAGAGGAGGCGGCTCACATCGTCCTCGGCTGGGCCGGTGAGCGCCGTCGCCGGGACGTGCTCTTTGGCTCGACGATCGATCCGATACTCGAGCGGGCCCCGTGTGATGTGACGCTCGTCCGAGATCCCACGGAGGAACCGGGAGACATTGTTGCGCTGGCCGGGAACGGACCCCAGGCACCCGTTGCTGCGCGCCGGGCGGGCGAGCTTCGGCGAGCATTCCCCGAGAGTTCGCTGACGCTGTTGAACGTGCAGCCGCCGGTGGAACAGGACGGTGGGATCGGGGTAATAGAAGCAGACGATACTGCGGCGGAAGGTACAGCTGAGGGCGAAGACGACGATTCGGATGCGGATGCAGACGCAACAGACGACACCGCGCTCGACCCGACTGCGATTGGCCGCGAAACGATCACGGATGTCGCAGCATCGGCCGATTTCACGGCTGACGAGTACGACCCCCGCGTTGTCGTCGGCGAGGATGTTCGGGACACACTCCTCGAATCGGTACTCACCTACGACACGATCTGCGTCGGTGCGACGGGGACGAGCACGGTCGCACAGGCACTGTACGGGTCGATCCCGCAGCAACTCGAAGAGGAACACGACGGAACAGTCCTCATGGCCCGAGGGGAGACCAGAACGCCCCGAACGTTCCGGCAAGCACTGATCCAGCGACTCGAACGCTAATTAATCGATGGGTACACTATTATCCATGAGAGACAATGTTGGCATGGTAGAGGTGAGTGCGGGATGCGCGTAATCGTCGTGGGTGCTGGTGAGGTCGGCCGATCGATCGCCGCCAATCTTGAGTCCTCACACGATGTCGTCGTGGTTGACCGCGATGGCGAGACTGTCGAGGAGCTCACGTACGCTCTCGACGTGCTCGCGATTCAGGGGGATGGAACCAAACTCGAGACGCTTCGTCAGGCCGGTCTCGACGACGCTGGGTTGATGATCGCCTGCACCGACGACGACGAGTCAAACGTCGTCATCTGCGGTGCTGCGAAGGCGAACGGTGACACTTTCACGATCGCTCGGGTGAGACGACGGACCCTTCTCGAGACGTGGACCGGTTCGGAAGGGGCCTTCGGCGTCGACTTCATGGTCTGTACGGACCTGCTGACCGCCCAGACGATTTTCCGGATTTCGGGCTTACCGGCCGCACACGACGTCAACATGTTCGCCGGCGGGCTCGTCCGGATGGCCGAGTTCGAGATCGGACCGAACAGCCCCGTCGCCGGTTCGACGGTCAGGGAGGCAGACCAGTACGATTCGCTGACGTTCGCCGCTATCTTCCGCGGCGAGGAGATGATCGTCGCAACCGGTGAGACGAGCATTCAGGCGGGCGATCGAATCGTCGTCATCGGCAGTCCCGAGTCCGTGACCGGGTTCGCCGACGACATCGTCTGTACCCACGACACCGACGCTGACGAGGTCGTTATCGTCGGTGCGAGCGAGATTGGTTTCCAGACCGCTCGCGAGTTCGAAGAGCACGGTTTCAGTCCGCGTCTGATCGAACAGGACCATGACCGCGCACGCGAGTGCGCAGAGGCCCTGCCGAACACGATGGTGATGGAAAACGACGCCACGGACGCCGAGTTCCTCGCGCGCGAACACGTTGACGAGGCGGATATCGTCGTTGCGGCGCTCGATGGCGACGAGAAGAATTTACTCGTCTCCTTGCTTGCGCGCCGACTCGGCGTCGACCGGACCGTCGCAGTGATCGAGAATCTTGAGTACGCGGAACTCTTCGAGACGGTCGGCATCGATGTCGCGATCAACCCGCGCGAGGAAACCGCCGAAGAGATCGTTCGGTTCACCCGGACGGATCATACGGAAAAGATCGCGATGCTCGAACACGACCGGGCAGAGGTGATCGAGATCGAAGCCGGCCAGAACAGCGTTCTGACGGGTCGAGAGATTGCCGACGCGACCGCGGATCTCCCTGACGGCGTCGTGATCGGTGCGATCTCGAGAGGCGGTCGTCTCGTCACACCCCGCGGGACGACGGTCGTTCAACCCGGCGACCACGTCGTCGTTTTCGTTGATTCCGCGGTGTTAGATGAGGTTTCGCAGGTGATCTGATGCGGCGGCGTCTCCACGTCGATTTGCGGCAGGGCTAGCGCTCGTTGGAACGCTACTCGCCTTACTCTCGATTACGTTCGTCGTGCCGATCGTCACCGCCCTGCTGTATGGCGGTGAGGATCTGTGGGTATTCATCGTCTCGATGGTGGTCACCGCCGGATTCGGCCTCCTCCTGCGCCGACTCGATCCGGACCCGACACCCGGTGCGCGGGAAGCGTTCTTCGTCGTGGCGTTCACCTGGCTGTTCGCGTCGATATTTGGCGCGTTACCGTACATCCTCGCGGGAACTGGGGCAATTGCCCACCCGATCAACGCGCTCTTCGAGAGCATGAGCGGCTTCACGACGACCGGTGCGACAGTGATGGAGACAATCTCCGTCGAGGAACATTCCCACGCGATCATGCTGTGCGACAGCTCACACAGTGGCTCGGCGGGATGGGAATCATTGTCCTCGCCGTCGCAATCCTCTCACAGCTTGCCGTCGGTGGCGCGCAACTGATGGAAGCCGAGACGCCGGGTCCCGGCGTCTCGAAGCTCACGCCACACATCGCCGAGACGGCTCGCGTGCTCTGGCTCGCGTACATTGGCTTTACACTGCTGTACATCGCGCTACTGTACGGTCTCCACCAGACGGGCTACGCGCCGGAGATGGACGCGTACAACGCCATCGCACACGGCTTTACGACGCTACCGACCGGCGGCTTCTCCCCCGAGGCCGATAGCGTGGCTGCCTTCTCGCCGGCCGTGCAGTGGCTCGTGATCCTGTTCATGTTCATCGCAGGCGTCAACTTCGTCCTCTGGTGGCACATGCTCGCAGGAGACCGCACGGCACTCATCAACGATACCGAGTTCCGATTCTACCTCGGCGTTGTCACCGGCATGACGCTGCTGCTGACCGCCGTGCTCGCAGTCACGGCCAGTGACGTCGGCCCTGATCCAGGACTCGAGTCCAGCCTGCGCCATGCGGCGTTCCAGATCGTGTCGTTGACGAACTCGACGGGGTACGCGAGCATCGATTTCGACGCGTGGAGCGGCCCGGCAAAGGCGCTCTTGCTGTTCGTGATGTTTCTGGGCGGCAGTACAGGGTCGACGGGTGGCGGGATCAAGATGCTTCGCTGGCTGGTGATTCTCAAATCACTTCGTCGGGAGGTGTTCACGTCGATCCACCCGGAGGCGGTGCGTCCAGTTCGCATGAACGGGCAGGTGCTCGATGAGGAAGCGATTCGCGGAATCTACGCGTTTACGCTGCTGTAGGTCGCGATATTTTTGGTCGGCATCGTGCTCCTCGCGGTCGACACCGCACGCATCGGCTACGATATCGAAACGCTCGACCTCGTCAGTGCGTCTATTGCGACGCTCGGAAATATCGGTCCCGGGTTCGGTGCCGTGGGGCCAATGGCGGGCTACGGTGACTTCCCTGAGTCGTCAAAGCTGCTCATGATCCTCTACATGTGGATCGGGCGACTTGAGTTGTTCCCGGTGCTCGTGTTATTGACGCGGGCGTACTGGCGGTCGTAAGCGGATTCGGTCTCAGGTGCTTCTCTGGTTCCGCCGTGTTCTGGCTTCCTGATTCGCTGGATCAGACCTCTTCGAGTGCGTACACCGATCCGTCACCGCTCCCGATGTAAACCACACCGTCGACGACTGCCGGACTACTTGCAACCCAGCCCTCGGTCGTGAACTGCCAGTTCGTCTCGCCCGTCTCCGCCGACAGCGAGCGCACGGTGCCGTGCTCGTTGCCGACGTAGAGTGCGTCACCGACGACGACCGGGCTGCTCCGGACTCCCTGGAAGCCGCTCTCGGCCCAGAAGTACGTCTCTGGGCTCGCAGTCTCGTCATCGTCGTCTGGTTCCGGTCCCGCAGCTGGTGACAGAGCGTGGACGTAATTGTCAAAGCTCGCGGCGTAGACTGCGTGTTCCGTGACGGCTGGACTCGCCGTCACTGAGCCGCTAGTCTGGAACGTCCACCGGATGTCACCCGAGTTAGCCTCGACTGCGTACAGCAGATCGTCGTTGCTCCCGACATAGACAACGCCGTCCGCGACAGTCGGTCTGCTCTGGATTCGGTTGCCCGTTTCGACGCGCCAGCGCTCGTCGATCGGATTGTCTGCCTCGCCATCGTCACTGTCTTCGTCAGCACCCTCGCGCCACTGGTCCGCTGCCGTATCGATGTCGACCGCGTAGAGTGAGTAGTCCGTGCTCCCAAAATAGACGGTTCCGTCTGCGACCGCGGGCGCGCGCATTATGGACTCCTCAGCCGGGAACGCCCACAGCAGGTCGCCGTCGGTCGCGTCGAGCGCGTAGAGGTGGCCATCGTTGCTGCCGATGTAGACGACACTGTCCGCGACGGTCGGACTCGCGGCGACGCCCTCGCCAGTGTCGAACGTCCACGTGGGCTCCGGCTGCGTTCCGTCGCCGTCCGCCGGCAGGGCATACACCGTCCCGTCCATACTGCCGACGTAGACCGTCCCGTCGACCACTGCCGGACTGCTCGTGATCGAGTCGTCGGTTGCGAACGACCAGCGCTCGTCGCCGTCGTCTGCTCCAATGGCGTACAGCGAGCCGTCCATGCTGGCGACGTACACTGTTCCGTCGACGACGGCGGGGCTGCTGTAGACACTATCGTCTGTCGGGAAGTCCCAAAGCATCTCTACGTCAGCCGTCGGGCCGACACCCGGCGCGTGACCGGTGTTCGTCGCGTCGTACTGGAACGACTCCCAGGAAACGTCTGCATCCGGATCGGCCGACGGAACCGACGGCGTCACATCGTCGGTACTCACCTGTTCAGCATCGCCGGAGAGACAGCCCGCCAGTCCGAGCATGCTCCCCGTCGCTGCACTCGCCAGAAACGCTCGTCGGTCGCACAGTCCGTTCATTCGTCTCTTGGTGAGTGTCGGACATCACTATATATGGGCTTTCTGCAACACGAACGAAACTGCTGTTGTCGCCGGCACTCCCAGACCACCACTGCCACCGCCAGTAACATCACCACCCCCTGCCCGACAGCTACAGCGGCCGTGCCACAATACCCAGATGATCCGCGTGATACCGCTCTAAGGACTTTGTCTCGAGTACCTCGTATTCTGCTTCCAGTTCTTCGCGCACGTCGTCGAACACCGCCGACGGGTCACGAGTCACGTCCTCGCTCCGGGCCTTGACCGCGAGCAGGAGTCGGCCGTCGTCTGCGAGGAACCGACGGTTCTCGAGTGCAACTCGCGCCTGTCCGCGCGTGGCGACGTCCTGTACGATAATGTCGACATCCGATTCGACGACGTGGGCGTAGGTGTCGGGCTTGCGGGCGTCCGCGAGCAGCGGGAACAACTGCGAGCGCGAGGCCGCCGCCTCAAGAAGGTCTCTGGCTGGCCGGGCCGCGAACTCGACGGCGTAGGTTGGGCCGGCGAAGTCCGCAACGTGGCTCACCGTCGTTCCGCTCGCTGCGCCGAGATAGAGGACGGTGTCGTCGCCCGCCAGATCCGTCTGCATCTCGAGTTCGAGCATCGCGCCGAGTTTCGAGCGGCTGGGGTCCCAGGCGCGCCACTCATCGTCGGTGGGTTCGCCGTAGACGGGCTCGCCGCGGGTGGCGAGTCGGTCGGTGCCATCACCATCGCCGCCGAACGCGTGGCGCTCGACACCATCAGGGAGGTGCTCACTCATCGGTACCGCCTCCGTTGTCAGCGCCGTTGCCGGCAGTGTCGTCGCCCCCTCCACCCTCGTTCGTCCGCGCCTGAATTGTCTCAACGCGCTCCTCGAGTTCCGCCTTCAGCTCCGGCTTGCGCTCACCCGAGTAGTGATCAACTCGCGCGGCAATAGCGATCTTTCCAGCGACGGCCCGGGCGGCAGAACCCCGCTCGTCCGGATGCGTCCCACGAACTGCGTCGTGCATGTAGAGAATCCCGTGCTTGGGCGAACTCGCGTGCCCGCGCAGGTGGGCGAACAGCGCGTCCTCCGCACCCAGCACCTGAATTGTCCCGCTTGGCTTCTTCGCGAGGGACTCGAGTCCACCCGTCAGCGAGAGTAGTCGGGCACCGAGCACCGGCCCGGCGAGGGCGGCGAGATTCGGCGCGACGGTTGGCGTCTGGCGTTCGACGAACTCCCGGAGGTCGTCGGCTTCGTCCGCGAGGTCGACGACGCGCTCGGCCAGCGAGGCGATCGGTTCGTGACTGGACTCGAGTGTGTGTTCGCCGCTCGTGATGTCGCGGGCAAACGAGATGCCGGTGCCGGCGTCGGGATCGACGGTGCCGGCCCATTCGGCGAGGCGTTCGGCGAGTTCGTTGGCGGTGCGTTCGCAGTCGTCCATGGCGCGGACGGCGTGGACGAGTTGGCGGTCGTCGGCGGCTTCGCGCTCGGTGACGGTGGCGCGGGTGGTTGCCATCGTCGCCGCGTGCAGTAGGCTGTAGTATTCGTCCTTGTCGTCAGCGATTCCGGCTTCGACGGCCAGTGACGGCCAATCCTTGGGTCTGTCGGCGGTTCCGTCGCGGATTGCAGTGACGGCGGTGGAGTCGCGGGCATCGGCATCGTCGAGAGAGTCGAGCGTCTTGAGGTTCTCGAAGTCGTCGGCATCGACGGCCGCGAACCAGGCCGACTCCGCGGCGGCGCTGTCAGTCATACTGCTATCGTAGTGACCGGGCTCGTATATGCGTTCCCGAACGGTACAGGAAACGGTGTGGTAGAACGGGCGGTGTGGCAGAACGTGCAGTGGGCAGAACGGGAGTTGTCTGTGGTTAGGTGTCGCTCTCGATTTTCATTTCGCTATCGGCGTCAGTGTCGCCAGCTCCCTCGTGTTTCCGGCCAAATAACCGATCACGAAGCGACCGTGAGGTCGGTCGTTCGGCGAGCAAGACCGAACAGTCGACTTCATTGACCACGTCGTAGGCCAGCGAGCCGCGGAACAGCCGCGAGAGCAGTCCGCGTTCGGTCGCACCGATAACGACCAGTGAGTGGTCGCTCGCGGCCGTTGAAATCGCGGCTTCGACATCACCGGAGGTGTCGATGCGGATCGCCGCATCGTCAAGGTCGTGTTCGGCTGCCCACTCGCGTAGGAACGTTTCGCCCTCCTGTTGGCTCGTTCCTTCATCGACGACGTGCAGGAGGGTGATCTCCGCATCGACCTGGTCACGGAGATTTCGTGCGACTTCCGCGCTCAGCTCGGAGTCCGGACCGCCGGCGGTCGGCACCAGCACGCGGTCGGAATCGAAGCCACGGTCGTTGAGCACGAGGAAATCACACGGTAGATCGTGCGTGAGCTCATCGAGCGGCCGCTCGGCGCGACCCGCAGACCACGGCCGGTCGCGACCCCAGCCCATGACGACGGTGTCCGCCTGTCCGCGCTCGGCCACGTTAAACACTTCCTCGAACGAGCGGTGTGATGCGACGGTCCGAACGTCGACGGGCACGTCGAGCATCTCTGTGCTCTGCTCGACGTTCGTCATCAGTTCCTGGGACTCTGCGTCGATGCGCTGCATGTGTTCTGAGCCTTCCTCGAGTGGCGTCTGGTCTGGCACCTCGACGATGTGGACAGCTTGGACGCGACCACCGTTTGCCTTCGCGAGGACGCTCGCCACCGAGAGCAGTTCTGATTCGGTGCGTGGGTTTGAGACGGGAACGACGACAGTGTAGTCGTCGTTTCCGGTCGGTTGCACGGCACTCGCCGCGGTCACGGCCGCGTCCGGCATCTCGGAGGATCGATCGAGAATGTACGTGCCGAGTAGTCCCTCGAGATCAGTCTCCGTTCGCGCGTACGCGAAGTACCACACGATTGCGAAGACGACGAACGCGCCGGCGATCAGGGTCGCCGTGTTGTCCATGTAGTAGATCAACCCGAGCGAGAGGATGAAGCCGGAAATCGGCAGGTACGGGTAGAACGGCACCTCGAAGTCCGGATCGTACTCCGGCGGGTTCGTCTCGCGGAAGACGATCAGCGAGACGTTGATCAGCGCGTAGACGACCAGGTGGAGCACACTGGCTGCACTCGAGAGGATCTCGACTGTCTCACCGAGGCCGATGATGAAGATGATGATCAGGCCACCGGTGATAGCGATCGAGCGGTACGGTGTCGCGAATCGCGGGTGAATCTCGTTGAGCGAGTCAGAGACGATCTTGTCACGTCCCATCGCGAAGTTGATACGCGCGGACGCGAGGATCGAGGCGTTCGCACTCGAGGCGGTCGCGAGTAGTGCTGCGAGCGTGATCGACGTCACACCGATACCGAGGATCGGGATTTCGAAGCCGGCGACCGGAAGCTGGTAGTCGAAGACGATTTCGGCCGCGTAGGACATCGGTGCGTTCTCGACTTCATCGAGGAAGAACTCCTGGTGTGGAATCAGCCCCATCAGGAGGCCGACGAGGATCGCGTAGATGACCATCACAATACCGACGCTACCGATGATCGCAATCGGAAGGTTCCGGCCGGGGTTCTTGAGTTCCTCGCCGATAGTTGCGATCTTCGCATAGCCGAGGTAGGAGACGAACACGAGCGCTGCACCGGGGAGCATCGCACCGACACCCTCGGGAGCGTAGCTACCGTCGGCGGTGACGGTACCCCAGTCGAACGAGAAGAAGCCGACGATGGCGAAGATCGTGAGGAGACCAAGGAGGAGCGTCACGATGGCGGTCTGAATGCCGCCTGTTTCCTTTGCGCCGATGTAATTGACACCGACGAACACGACACCGGCGATAACCGCACCGATCTGAATTTCGGTGAGAACGAGCGGCCCGATGGCAATCGTCGGGAGGAGCGCAAGCTCCCCCACACCGGGGATCGGGACAACGACACCATCGAGTAAGTCGGCGAGGTAGCCGCCAAACCCGATGCTGTAGAACGCGCTCGCGAAGGCGAGTCCGATCCAATCACCCATCCCCGAGATAGACCCGAACAGCGGGCCAAGTGCCCGATTGATGTAGTAGTACGCTCCGCCAGCTTTTGGCATCGCCGTTCCCAACTCACTCACGGAGAAGGCGTTGATCATCGCGATCATACCGCCGATAATAAACGAGATCACGACAAGTGGACCGGCCTCCTTGGCAGCTATACCCGGAAGGACGAAGATCCCAGCCCCGATCATGGTCCCGATACCGATTGCGAGCGCCGAGACCAGTCCGAGGTCTTTTGCGAGTTCCTCGTCGCTGCCGGTCATCGAACTGCCCTCCGCGGTCGACGACAATCAAAAATCGAGAATGAGTGTGGTTGTGTTGGTCGTGTCATTGTTGTGGTTGTCTCGTGGCGTGATACTCCGCGAGTTATCCTTCTCCAATGCTGTATCCGGACGCGATGTGAATCCGGCGCGGCATCGAGAGTTGCGTCTGGCCGGACACGTTTCCCCACAGTCCAAACATACTCGACCGAAGTGGGACTTTCCTCTTAACTGGTTCGTTTGTCGTCGGGAAGGTGTGGGAACGAACCACACAATCCCTGTGGTTGAACTCACGTCGTCACTCCTACCCACAAACGCGCTCCCAGACCAGCAGCGTCGGCGGCAGAACGATAACTGCCATCAGATACGAGTAGATCACACTGATCACCATCACCAGGCCGAACTGGCCCAAAATTGGCGTAATTGCGAGTACGAGCGAGCCCGCACCACCGAGGGTCGTCAGCATCGATCCCGTCAGCGCGCCACCGGTCCCCTGCATCGTCGTCACCAGTGCCGTGTAGCCGTCGCCGCACTCGTTGAACTCGTCGATGAACCGGTGGGTGACGTGGACCGAATAGGCGACGCCAATCCCGATCGTGATCGACAGCGCCGTCCCCGTCAGCGCGTTCAGCGGCAGATCCAGTAGCGGCATCGTTCCGCCGAGCACCGCAACGGTGACTACAATCGGCACGAGATTTGCGATTCCAAGCGAGGCCCGTCCCTCCAGTACGTGATAGATCACCATCAGGAACACCGCCGTCAATACGAGCGCCAGCGTAAGACTAAGCATCGACGACTCGAAGATCAGGTCCGAAATCTCATGGAAGACGACGATGTCACCCGTCGGCGTCGTCTCGAGTCGGAAGTCCGCAGCTAACTCCTCGGCGTCGGCCGACACCTCCTCCTGCGTTGCGCCCGCCTCGACCGTGTAGATCACGCGCATGCTGCGCTGGTCCTCCGTGATGTACTCGAGTGCGGCATCGCGCGAGTCAGACTGGAGCAACTGGTCGATGACGTGGCCGACGTTGCGGTCGGGGACGCCGTTGTTGCTCATGTCGTTGGCTGCGAGGAGGTGGGCGAACTCGTCGTCCCGTTCGGCGTGGTCGTGCATGACGTCGACGATGCTCTCGGAGTCGGCGGTCGAGCCGTCAGTAACGATGGTCGAGGGTGGGTCCTCGCCGGCACGGTGGACGGATTCTAGGGCGTGATCTTCGGCGATTGGTCCCTCGACATAGATTGTTACCTGGTCGTCTTCGCCGCTTTCGAAGGTGTCATCGAGGTAGTTGATCGTCTGGGTCACAGTGTACTCCGAGGGAGCGAGTGGCTCTGGTGTGGCCTCGATGTAACCGGGAAGTTCCTCGGGTGGCAGGAAGTCTTCCTCTTCGAAGGTCGTGTCCACGGTGGTCGCGTACGCGCCTGCGCCGCCGGTCACGAGGAGGGCAACGAGCAACATTGCGATCGGTGCGCGTTTGCCGAGGTGTGCGCCAGCGGGGAGGTACTGGCCCAGTGCCGAGTCCTCGGAGCCAAGCGGGGACGTGCTGAACGATGGCAGGTCGTGGCGTCGGCGCAGCCGGTCGAGCCAGACTTTCACCGCGGGCAGGAAGATGCCGAAGATGAGGAAGGTGAAGGTGATCCCGACGCTCGCGACAAAGCCGAACTCGCGGATGGGTTCGAGGTCGCTCGTCACGTTCGCCCCGAATCCGATGACGGTCGTCCCCGTGACGATGAAGAAGGCGATGAGCAGTTGCTCTGCGGCGTTTTCCATGCTGGTCTTGATGCTCGTCCCCGCAATTCGCTCTTCGCGGTAGCGATTGACCGCGTGAATGCCAAAGTCGATCCCGACCGCGAGCAACAGCGGCGGAATCGCGATCATCATAATCGTGAACGGAATCCCCGCATAGCCGGTGAAGCCGAACGTCCAGATGACGGCCATCACGAGCGCCACCAGTCCGAGCACGAGATCGAACGGATCCCGGTAGGCCGCGATCAGAAAGACCAGGATGAGCACGATCACGACCGGGACAATGATATTGAGCGAGTCCTCGATCACGTTCTCGAACTCCGAATCGAAGACACCACCGCCGAAGATGACAATCTCACCGTCGGCCGAGTCGGCCGCGTCCTGCAACTGGTGCTGAACGTCCTGTGCGTTGGTATCGCTCTCGTGGGTCGCCGTCGCGACCGTTGCCGACGCCGAGGGATCTTCCGGATTGAAGTCATCACTCAACGAGGCCGCAAACGACGGCTCTGCCGCCAGGTCGCGAACCCTCTCCCGGACGGTCCCATCGTCCGTGCGCTCGAGTACTTGGATCTGTTCGTCGAGCGTGGTCGCCGTCGGATCGATCGACTGGGCGACCGCCTGTGCAGTGCTTGCCGTTTCGGTGACGCGGAACTCGTCTTGGTGTTCAATATGCTGCTGGAACTCGAGTAGCCGGAGCAACGCGTCCCGCGTGAGAACGTTCTCGCCGCGCTGGATGAGCTGCGTTGTTGGAGCGTCAGATTCGAACGGCGGTTCGAACTCCTCATCGATGGCGTCGTTGGCTTCCTGTGCTGGGACACCGTCAGAGAACGTGTCGATGTCTGCGTCCATCTCGATAGTGCCCAGACCGCCGGCAAACAGCGCCGTGACGAGCAGGAAGGAGATGATCACCGCCTTCGGCCGGTCGGTAATCCAGTAGGTGAGCACGCCGAGGGTCCGCTGGAGGAGTCCGTTGTCCATCGTCTCAGTGGTCGGTTTCAGCGGGGTCTGATTCGGCCTCCTTCTGTGCGGCCGTCCGGTCGTCGAGCACGTCGGTGTCGTCGCTTACGGATTCGCTTTCGCCGTCGGGCTCGCTGAACCGCGTTTCGACGGTGGAGTCGTCGCCGCTGCTCTCTGCTTCCGAACCCTGCAGCCGTGCGAGTGGGTTCGGAATCGAGCGTTCGGCGAGCCGGCCGAGCACGGGAACTCCCTCAACGGCAGCTGCGAGCTGGTCGCGGAACCACCAGACGGCAGCGCCGACGCCGCCAACGACGCCGAGGATGAGCAGCAGTGCCTGGGTCGAGAGGCCGTCATCCACGGGTTCAACAACATCGATCGGTACTCGATAGGTATCCGTCAGCTGCGAGTTCGACCGCGCGTCGTCATACCGGAAGTCGAGTCGAAGCGGGTACGACTGGGTCATTGCGCTATCGTCGACAGACATGTCGAACACCACGGTTTCAGATTCCTCGGGTCCGAGTGCCGGGATGAACGCCTCGTCCTCGCTGCTGTCGAGCGGATCGTTCGTGAACAGCTTCGCCTCGATATCCGTCACCGTTTCGTCGAGTTGGTTCGTCACTGTGAGCTCGACGTCGCCGCCGGTGCCGCGCTCGAACGTCGCGTTCAGCGCTTCGAGGTCAAACTCGTCGCGCTCGGGGGCGACATCAACCATGGCGTCGAGCGGTTCGGTCGTCGTGCGGACCTCGTCTGCAGCGTTCCGGTAGCGAACGTCAGTCTCGATCACGCGGGGACCGGGTTCAGCCTCGCTGCCGACGCCGATACGGAACTCGAACGGCGCAGACTCGCCGGGTTCAAGCTTGCCGACCGCGTACTGTCCCTCCCGCGGATAGACGTTCGAGCCGCTACCAAGGCTCTCGTCGAGGTCAGGGACGATGCCGTTGTCACCGCTGTCGTCGACGACGATGACCGCACCGTCGACGGGGTTTGGACCCTTGTTGACGACTTCGCCCGAAACTGTGCCGTCCTCGCCGACGACGAGGTCGCTGGTGACGTTTTCGAGGTCGAACGACTGCTGGTCCTTCGTCGGCGCACCGACGCGGAGTTCACGTGAGGTCTGGTCAACGCCTTCCTCGTCACGGAACTCGATGGTGGCGGTGACTGGATACGTCCGCGCAACGGCGTCATCCACGAGTTCCATGTTCGCGGTCGCCGTCACGGTCTCGTTGATCTCCCAGTCGCCGATGTACTCCTCCGTCCCGGCGGAGAGCTCTGACTCCTCGGTCGTTGGCGTGATCGTCTGGAGGTTCTGGTCGGCTGCACCGAACTGAACGACAGCATCGCTCGCGTTCTCGACACCAGTATTGGTCAACTCGAGTTGGACCGTCCCGCGGTCGCCGACGATGAGTTCCGACTTCATGAGATCAGCGTCAAAGCGTGCGCGGTCGTCGACGACGATTTCGACGGTTTCGGTGTCCGTGCTGGTGCGCTCCGAGCCGCCGGAGGTCGTGTAGGTGTAGTCGATTTCGACATCGAGTTCGTAGCTGCCAGCCGAGGCGTTCTCGTCGACGACGATATCGAACGTCTCGGAGAGCAGCATCTGGCTCGACATGGTCGGCATCGGCGTCGTCTCCGTCTGTACGGAGACTGGTGTGTCGTCGTCCGCTGCGCTGACATCGACGGTGACATCGCGAGCGTCGCCGGGCGGCGTGTCGCCGACCTCGGTGTCGTCCTCGGCGGATGCGCCGTTTCTGATCTCGAGTTCAATCGTGGTCTCTTCACCTGGCTCAACGATGTTCTCGGGGAGGTAGACATCAAAGTCGGGATTGTCAGAGGCTGTAACGATCAGCGGCGAACCAGCCACGAGTCCGACTGAGAGCAAAACCAAAAGCAAGCCGACGAGGTGCGTCCGTCTCATTACCAGACTGTTTCGTCACCTCACCTATCAAGCTTTCTATTGCAAACCACAAGCTTGTTGTTTCTAAGCATTGTGACATGGAGTATGGACGACAATCATATCGAATTGCTCGCCGAACTCGGCCTTTCAAGCTACGAAGCACGGGCATATCTCGCGCTCGCTCGCCACGGCTCGCTCACCGCTGACGAGGTCGCGACCGAATCAGACATCCCACAGGGTCGGATCTATGACGTGTTGAACTCGCTGGTCGACCGTTCGCTCGTCCGGGCGGACGATGGGCGACCGCGCACGTACGTCCACGTCGAATCCACTGAGGCGGTCGACCAACTACTTGAGAATCGCGTCGACGAACTCAAGGACAAACAGTCAGCGTACGAACGCACCGCCTCGGCAGCGGCCGACGCACTCACAGAGCTCTCGAGTTCGGGTGGTGCTACCGGTGAGGGCTTCGCAACGAGCGCGCTCCACGATCAGGCGGCCCAGGACCTGCTTCTTGAGCGCTTTGCCGCCGCGGATGACTCAATCCGGATCACCGTCGACGCGGTCGATATCGGCCCCGAGTGGCGGGACGTTTTCTCGACGCGGCTCGCCGAACTCCTCGAAACCGGGCTCACAGTCCGACTGCTTGCGAGCGACCTCTCGAGTGCGTCGGATACACTCGACGCACTCGTCGAGGCAGGGCTACAGGTTCGTGAGGTTGACCGCGTTCCCCAACAGCGGTTCATCGTCATCGACGGCGTCGAGGTCTGTTTGGAGGTCGTCAATCCCGTCCACGATGAGGAACTACTCGCAGTCGTTAACTTCCGGGACAACGAGACGGCGCGCGAGTTGGCGGAGAGTTTCGACGAGCTCTGGTCTGAGGCAGTGTCCTGGGACGAGTTTACCGACGGCGAAAATGAGACGTGAGAAGTGCGGCGGGAGTGTGTGGGGTCGGGGAAGGTGTACTGGCGTCGAGAACGCAAGCAGACGTCTTTAGACGCCAAACGTCGCCCGGAGCATGTCACGCGTACCGGGACCGAGACCGACCGCGACGACCGTGATGAGTAGGAGAATCGTATAGCGCGGACTCTCCTCGAAGACCGTCTCGTCGAAGATCCAGATTACGAACACCGCAGCAGCGAGTTTGACGAAAAGGAACGGCCACGCTGCACCGGTAACCGTGACGACACTCTCGGGAAGCATCGAGCGAGTTGTCTCGACGATCGCTTCGTTCACCGGGTGTTTCGGAAGCAGGTTGTGGTCGTGTCCGAACACCGTTGCCCAGTCGAGGCCGATGACGTTCGCGACGCCGTCGACGGCATGCGCCCAGATGACAACCGCTCCCATGAACATCGTTCCGCGGTGGATGCCTGGGATGAACGCATGGGTTGCCTTCCAAGTGAGCCACGTTGCGACTGTCGCACCAACGAGTGTCACGATAAGGAGCCACGGATAGAACGTGGCGTAGGGCTCTGCCCAGGCGAGATAGCTGAGGTAGCCGACCGTGCCGGTGAGCAACACCGTGCCGATCGCCCCTAGCGGGTACTCATAGCCCGGGACGTAGTCGTTGCGCTCGAGCCAAACCGAGACGACGACGGCGACGAACGCAACGAAGAAGACCACGAAGTAGATGAGCGGACTGATCAGCAGGCCGGACCACGGTAGCTGGATGGCGAGCTCACCGGTTTCGCGGTAGGCGGCGACGTTCGCGTCCTCGACGACACGCAGAGCTCCGCCAAAGAGCATGAACGGGAAGAGTCCGTAGAAGCCGGCGCGATAGCGCTCGATCTCGAGGCGCTCGATCAGGAAGACGATCCCAATGACACCCAGGATGAGCGTCGGGATGTAGCCGGCGTAGGAGACGAACGTGTACCCCGGTGATGCAGTCGGGCCGGCGTCAGGGCCGGCTTCGCTGGCGGGAATCTGTTCGCCGCCAGCCCAGGCGACCTCGCTCCAGCCGTGGGCGTCGGCGACCACTGGACCCCAGTAGTACTGCCAGATGATATCGACGTACACCCGCTCCGGGAACGCGGTCGCGGCGAATATCACCGCGGCAGCGAGTGCGACGACGGTGAGGGCCCAGACCTTGAGCGGGCCGTACCGTTCGACGGTCTCGTACATATCCGATATGCATGCAGGCGTGCGCTTACCGTTTCCGGTTTTCCTCGTTTTCTGCTACGGCACCAACACGGGGACAGCGGTCAGTTCTCTTCGCCCTCGATCGCTTGTGCAGCCGCAAGCACCTCCTCGTGAATCGTGCCGTTCGACGCGACCAATCCATCGCTGTCGTGTCGCCAGCGCTCGCCCTCGAGATCCGTCACGACACCACCCGCCGCACGGATCATGCCAACGCCCGCAACCGTGTCCCAGGCGTTCGCCTGCCTATTCGTCACGACGCCCTCGAGTGCCCCCGCTGCGACCATGGCCAACTCGAGTTGGGCGCAGCCAAAGCGGCGGATGTCACCGAAGCGGGTGACGAGTTCGCGTGCGGCGGCGGTGTACTCGCCACGCTGGTCGAAGTCCCACCAGTAGGTCGGACAGACGGTGCTGGCTTCGGGATCGGTACGATCGCTGACCGACAGCGCCTTGCCGTTGCGGAAGACGCCGTCGGGGCCGAACTGATAGGTATCTTCGAGCGCGGGGCAGACGGTCGTCGCGGCGACTGGCTCGCCGTCGACGACGGCGGCGACGGCGGTGCCGAACGCGCGGATTTCGTTGACATAGTTGTTGGTGCCGTCGATGGGGTCGATGATCCAGGCGGGGCCATCTTCGGGGACGGCTTTCAGCGCGTCGTTTTCCTCGCCGACGATGGGGTCGTCTGGAAATGAGTCCTGAATGACGTCGATGACGGCGTCCTGGGCGTCGCGGTCGGACTGTGTGACGACGTCCGTTTTCCCGTCCTTGTACTCGACGTCGAGATCGGTTCGGAATGCGTTGTAGGCGATGTCGGCACCGGCGACGGCCGCCTGGGTGGCGACGGTTGCCCGGCGTGGCGCGGCGTTGCCCTCGCTCTGTACTGCCGACTCGTCGCGATCGCGATCACTCATTAGGACTCATCGGGGTTCCGCCGTGAAAAGAGGTGGCGATTGCTCCACTTCGAGCCACGGGTTGACCTGTTTGACGGCGCTCTCGCTATTGACATCGGTTTGCGGAGAATTTGCGAGGGAAGATCACTTCGTGTTGATCTTCTGCATCTCGCTCCGTGCGTCTTTGCACGTCGCTACGATGCGAGGGGAGGGAATCGAACCACCTCCGGGAACCTGCGCAACGCGCAGAACCCCGGCGTCATTCGATCCCTCCGTGCATTTTCGTTCGGCGTGGAATGCGCCTCACTGCAATGCGAGGGGAGGGAATCGAACCCACGAACGTCTACACGAGCGGATCTTGAGTCCGCCGCCGTTGGCCGCTTGGCTACCCTCGCACGCACGCCATACTTGATCGGTCGATGGGTTAAACGGTCCGGTTTTACTCTCACGACCGATCGCACTGTCTCGCCTGCGTCTGGTTTCACACTCCAGCCTCGTTCAGAACTACCCACGGTACAACTCTGTTGGCGCAACACTCCACTCACGCTCAGAACAGCCTTAACCAGCAGGTACCGCCTTTTTTGACAGGCTCTGTGTGGCCACACACATGGCGACCAGTAGACAACTCACCGTCGACCTCGCGGACACCGAGGCCATCATCGGACGCCCACTCACCATCCGCGTTCGCGACTCGAGTTGCCGTCCGGTCGAGGGGGCGACAGTCAGCACCGCAACAGGGTCGAAAACAGCGCGCACAAACGCCGACGGCTACTGTCAGCTCACCTTTCACTCACCCGGGTTCTGGCAGCTCTTCGTCACCCGCGAATCGGCCGAGCGCCACACGTACCGCCCCACCACGACGCTCATCCGCGCGATTACGGCCGGTGCGGCGACACAGCGCACGCGGCGTGCGATCGCGTGTCGGGGATAGCGTAAATTGACTTCGATGCGCAGGGCTTGAGACGCGCCCACTCGAGTCCCCCATCTCATCCACACACCATCGCACCACACCCCATCGCACCACACCACCACCCAACCCAATCAGCTCACACCGACGCTACGGCAGCCGGGACTCGAGGACATCGGCTGCGTAGTCTGTCCGGCAGTTTGGACAGCGATAGCCGCCGCTGACGTTCTCGTAAAGTCGCTCACCACAGCACTGACACCGTCCGTAGGGATGAATCATTGATCCTGACGTTGGACGCAATCGAAATAAACACTT
Organism: Natrialba chahannaoensis JCM 10990; assembly: GCF_000337135.1. GTDB lineage: Archaea > Halobacteriota > Halobacteria > Halobacteriales > Natrialbaceae > Natrialba > Natrialba chahannaoensis. The sequence continues at coordinate 148,618 of NZ_AOIN01000046.1, read as the reverse complement.
CGCTTACCTGTGTCTGACAGCGTCTCTGGAGTGGCTGTCGGATGCGCTGTATCCGGGTTTTCGTGGCTTTCGGCACGGAGATCGGTGGCTCGTCTCGGTGGTGAATAACCATTCACTGACGTATCAACTGATGGGATCGAACTGCATCGAGAGACACCACTAACTCGCTCGAACTCGGAGGGGTACTCGAGACCCATGGACGAGCACACGAACGATCCGTCGGTCGGGCCGCCGGCGAATGAGCCGACTGGATGGGTGCCGGCTGCGAGTGGGTCTGGCAGTGGTTCTGTCAGTGGTGACAGCAACGGCAGCAGTAGAGCTGACAGCAACGGCGACAACACGGCTACCACTAGAGACGGCCACTGGGAACACGCCACGCTCCGCCGCGCCACCCTCCACGGCGTCCGACTCTTCAACGACGGCGCGTACCACGAGAGTCACGACTGCTTCGAACTCGAGTGGTACAACTACGGCCGCGGCTCCACAGAGAGCCAGTTCTGCCACGGCATGGTGCAGGTCGCCGCTGGCGTCTACAAGCGGATCGACTTCGACAACGACGACGGGCTGCGCTCGCTCTTTCGCACCGCACTCCAGTACCTTCAGGGCGTCCCGCGAGACTTCTACGGCGTCGACCTGCTCGAGGTCCGGACCGTGCTCACGAACGCACTCGAGAACCCGGCGCGAGTCGACGATTGGCACATTCCGATCGACGGCAAGCGACCGGTTGCGGGACCGGCAGACTACGAGTACGTGGCTGCACTCGAAGACTGACCGACCCTTCAATTGGGGTAAAACGACGGCTGAAACGACGCTCTCTCGCCAACTTTGCTCTTGCTCGATCAGCCGCTGCGGGTGGAACAGTGTGTCAACGCGCCAAAAGAGTGTTCGAAGACCGAACGTCCTTTGGGGGCGAAGAACCAATACGTCTGTAATGAAAGTTGCACAGCTCGGGTCGGGGACGCCGGAGGTTGCGGTTGTTGCCGGCGTACACGGCGACGAACCCTGTGGCGTTCGGGCAGTCGAACGATTACTCGATGAGCGACCCGCAGTCACGCGGCCGGTCAAACTGATCGTCGCGAACGAGAAAGCACTCGAACGACAGGTTCGCTTCGTCGACGAGGACCTGAATCGTGCCTTCCCCGGCGATCCCAACGCGAAGACCCACGAGGGACGACTCGCGAGCGAACTGGTGGAGGAACTCGGAGACTGCCTGACGTTCTCGATGCACTCGACCCAGAGCCACGCGGAACCGTTCGCGATCGTGAATGAGGTTACGGAGACGGCGACAGAGCTGTGTCCCGAGTTGCCGGTCGCTGCGATGGTCGAGACGAGCATGTTTGCAGAGGGACGACTCTTCTCCTCTGTTGAGACGATCGAAGTCGAGTGTGGACTGCAGGGCTCGGAGACGGCTGCCGAGAACGCAGACCGTCTCACGCGCGCGTTTCTGACGGCTGTAGGTGCGCTGCCGGGCGACACCGTCCGTCGCGATCTGCCCGTATTCCGACTCACCGACGTCATCCAGAAGGGGCGAGCGGACACGTACGAAGTTTTTGTCGACAACTTCGTCGAAGTTTCGGCGGGCGACCCCTTTGCGGCTGCAGATGGCGAGAAACAGATCGCCGAAGAAGCGTTCTACCCGATTCTTATGTCCTCGAACGGCTACGAAGACGTCTTTGGCTATACGGCAGAGAAACTCGACGTCTTGACCGCAGAGACGATCGCCGACTGATTCCGTCGTCGCTCGCTGTTCGTTGCTCGTTCCTCGTCACCACAACGGACGCCAGCATTCAGAGCGCACCACTCTCGGTGTCACCGACGCCTACAATTTTCCCTGCGTCTGTAGCATTTATACGCAGCGACCCCCTTCCCGCGAGTGATGAGTCTCTCACTCCTCGCACTCGCGTTCGGCGACCTGTTCCCGAACGGGATCGAACACTACGCGCTTGGCGGCCTCTTCGTCGGGCTCGGTGTCGCCGTGATCTACCTCGGCACTGCGATTCCGGCTGGCGCGAGCACGTTCCTCGAATCGACGCTGTCGTACGCCTCGTCGCTCTCGCGCTTCCAGCAGTACCATCCGTCGCGCGACTGGCGCGTTGTCTTCACCCTCGGCATCGTCGCCGGTGCCTTCGTCTACGCCGCGACGTTCCAATCCGGATTCGTCTCGAGTTCGCTTCACCAGCCCGCGACCACGGGTGAGTTCCTGGAGGTCGGTGGCCTGACGCTATGGCTCACCGAGGTCCAGCCCTGGCGGCTGTTCCTCGGCGGGGTGCTCATCGGCATCGGAACCCGGCTGGGGAAGGGCTGTACCTCCGGCCACGGCGTCTGTGGCGTCGGATCCGCCTCGGGTGCCTCGTTCGTCGGCGTCGCGACGTTCCTGCTGATCGCGATCGGCGTCGCACAGCTCGTTGCGGCGCTGGGGGTGAGCCTGTAATGAGCGCCGAACACGAACAGCATCCACTGTTTCTGCCGCTCGTCTTCGTCGGCGGGCTGATCTTCGGCTTCGGCCTCGGCTTCAGCCACATGGCCCAGCCGGAAGTCGTCCTCAACTTCCTCCAGTTCGACGACTTCGGGCTCCTGTTCGTGATGTTCGGTGCCGCCGCCGTCACCGGCATCACGTTCTTTGGCATCAAGCAGTTCCGAAGCACAGCCCCGCTGACGGGTGCTGTCTATGGCCGCCGACTGAAGACCCTCGACAAGAACGTCGTCGTCGGTGGCGGCATCTTCGGTGTCGGATGGGGCCTCTCAGGAATCTGTCCCGGCGCAGCCTACGCGAGTCTCGGCGTTGGCAATATCACCATCCTCTACGGCATCGCAGGCATGTTCGTCGGCGCGTACCTACAGGGCTACTGGCGCTCTACGAGCGCAGAAAGCGACGCACCGGCGGCGGCCGCGGACTAAGCCGCTGAGTCTGATTGTGAGGTGGAACCAGCTACACCTCTCACCCACAGACACTCACTCGGGGCGAATGCCGGCCGCGGACGCAAGGTCTATCCCCATCACGATCATACTTCTACTCGACAATGGACTTTCCACCAAACCAGGGTCTCGATCAGGAGGAAGTCACCGAACAGGTTGAGGAAACCATCGCCGACAACGAGGTCGTCCTCTTCATGAAGGGCACCGAGCTCATGCCCCAGTGTGGCTACTCCCGCCGCGCGCTCGGCCTCATCTCCGAGCACCGCGAGGACTTCGAAACCGTCGACGTACTCGAGTCCCTCGACGAGTACCGCGTCGCACTCAACGAGCACAGTGGCTGGGAGACCATCCCGCAGACGTACGTCGACGGTGAGTTCGTCGGCGGCTCGGACATTCTCGCGGAACTCGAGGAGCGCGGCGAGCTTGCAGAGACGCTGGACACGGCGTGATCGCGGGTCCGTTGTGCAGCCTTCGGCTGGTCACTCGGCTGGCTGACGACCGGTTAGGCGGATCTGTCACTCACGGTCGCAATGGCAGACCATATAAGCCCCGCGCCCGTAGTATCACCCAACGACTGTCGCTTCACACCTTCCCACTATGTCAACAGAGGAATCCAGACACGTTTATCGGCTCCACTCGACGCTCGAACTGCCACTCGAAGATCTCCGCGACCACATCGACGAGGCCGCCTACCCGGACGGCATTGACGATGTAGAGATCACGCGACGAAACAATACGCTGATCCTCAAGGCGGTCGCTGAGGATCAGTCGGTAAGCAAGTACACGCCGACGGCCCAGCTGAAAGCGAGCGTCACGGAAAACCGGGTGTACGAGGAGGATCCGGACGAGCGCCGCCAGAAGTCCTTTAGCTGGGACGAGGAGGAAGAAGAGGAGATCGAGTCCGAACTTGTCGAGTACGCCGCGTTCAAGGGCGACCGCGAGACGGTGCTCCAGAACTCGCTGTTGCAGTACGAGATGTTCCTCGTCCTCTGTGAGATCGCATCGGCGGCCGAGAAGGGGACGCTGACGGCGATCTCGGAGCGCGACGGCGACCTCGAGGCGACCCGAATCGTCGACGGGGAGACGCGACCCGCGGACATCGAAGTCGTCGAAGGGCCACGCGATCACGGCTCCGGCGAGTCCGGTGTCAACTGGCGCGATAACAAGTTCATCAGCGACTAACGGGTCGAAGACACTTCTCCCGCTGGTTTCGCGTCACGAGTGGCGACGCTCTCTCGTCGCTCACACCTGTAGCAGTCGGCCATCTGTCGCTCGCACTTTGTGCTCACTCACCGCCGACGAGTCGATCGTATCGATCAGGATACTCGCGCAGCCTCGCTCGTCCCAGAAGCGCGTGCAGGTAGTTCTGTACGCGCTCGTTCCAGGGCGTCCACGCCCCCTCTTCATCCTCGTATCCCTCCCACGAACTCCGACTCACGTCTGTCACTCGGAGGTCCCCAATCCCCTGCTCGGAGAGGACAACCAGAAACGGCGTCTGATTTGCTTCGATGGTTGACTCGTACGTCGACCGCGCACGGCGTTGTTCGTCCAGCAGATGACCGGGATCGAAATCGTCGTCGTCGGGTTCAATAACGAGGTTCTCGACTGCGAATTCGTGGGCTCGCCAGTCGGCCAGGCCTCGGCTCAGCCCGAGTACCTGCAACAACAGAAAGTCGTCATCGACCGATCTGCGCCACGGAACGGACATCCCGGCTGGAAACACCCATCTGGCGAGACGGTCGTGTGCGAACTCGTAGGGGCCGTAGCGCTCTCCATCATCGTCGATATACGACGGCTGCACCTCGTCGCGTGAGGGCATGGACTCGAGTTCATTGGTCACCTCATCGCGAACGGTTTCGAGGTGGTCGGCATGCGGGCGAGCCTCGGCGGCGTCGCCGCCATCGACGCCAACGTCGTCCCACAGACGGTCGCGGTAGCGTTCAGCAGTTTCAACGTGGATTTCGGCCTGCAGGAGGCCGGCGGTTATGTCACCGACATCGCGGGGATCGTAGTCGTCGATGTCAGGTCTGGTGTCGTTGGCTGTGTTGTCGGTCCCATCAGAATCAGATGTATCATCATCCTCACCATCACCCCCATCCTGGCCCTCATCGCCATCGTCACCCTCCCCAGCAGACTCCTCGAACGCCTCGAGGTCAGACCATCCCGCCCGTCCTCGACCGACCTGCAGTTCGGACTCGATCTGAGTGTACCAGGCCAGATCGCGCTCCGGATCGAGGACCGGATAGCCGCTGATATCCGCGATGACTGCATCGATGCGATCGAGTAGTTCGAACGCCCTCCCGGCAAGTTCCTCGAGTGTAACAGCATCCTGTTTCGCCTGCGCCTCTCCCAAGTGTTCCCCGGCGAACTGCATTCCATACAAGGCGTTGGACAGTGCCTCGTTGTACTCGCCGTCCGCGAGTGAGTCCTCGGCAGTACCGAGCCAGCCACCTGAACTGCGCATCCGTCGATCGTCGGCATCGATCTCGTCCCAGCGCTCGAGTGACTCCGCTTCGGTCTCCGCGAGCAACTCGACCGCCATACGTGCGTGCGCCTCGGTTACCGTCGGCTGCCAGAGTTCACTCGATGCAGGGGGCTTCGGGTAGTAGTTCGTCGCGACGTCGACCAGACTGTTCGGCAGCGCTGTCGGCCGCGTTGCGCCGAGGGCGACGACCGCGCTCCCGGTGAGTCCGACACCGCCAGCGGCTCCTGCGAGGAGCTGTCGACGGGTAAGCGAGGGAGGGTTGGGGACCATATTATTCGGTGATGACTGCTAGCGTGCTAAAATAACTTTTCGTCTGGCGTCCAAGATGCGATCCCTTCGTGCTTCGTCATCATCAACTCTCATCTGCTGGCCAGTTCGCTACTCACCTGCTACTCGAGTGCCCTCCCTCGTCAGCGGACCGGAGGCACGAGACTGGGTGGACTCAAGCATCGGGGTGGGTCGATTCGTCCGAGCCGGGGATAAGACCGGACCGACGCTTGCAGTCGGGGCCGACGAATAGCAGCGCTGCCGTTGAACGCGACCGGGAAGTGAGTGCCGGTAGTCGCCGTTTTCCGTCTGTAAGCACGCCGTATCACTGCGTCGGCCAGAAGCAAGCAGTCGACTACCAGTCGCGTTTTTCGAAACGGACGTATGTATCACGGTGACGGTTCGCTGTTTTAGTCGGTTACGCATCCTGAACAGTCGGGTCGAACGCGGTAGTCAGTTCTTTCGAACCGTTTGCTCCCACACACGGTGAGCGACTGGTCACGATCATTGTCGTCATATTTTGACTCGACGTATTCGAAAACAAGACTTTCAGGCAAGTAACGTGCTTCTTTTCGGTAGCGCGCTGATAACGATAGGGGCCTTTCGAGAAGCCGAGAGTGCATGATTCACGAGGTGATCCGTCGTGCGCTGTCTCTTCTTTAACAACACGCCGGCACACGTCCACCTGTACAAACACACCGTGTCACGGCTCGAGGACGCGGGTCACGAGGTGCTCGTGCTCGCGCGCAGCGACGAGTGCACCGAGGCGCTACTCTCGTACCACGACGTGCCCTACGAAACCTACGGGGATCGCAGCGACTCGCTCCAGTCGCTCCTGTGGGAGGTGCCGGCGCACCTCTCGACGATCGCTCGGCAGGCACGTCAGTTCGATCCCGATGTCGTCTTCGGAATTGGACCCTACGCCGCCTACACGGGTACGATTACGCGCGCACCAGCGGTCGCCGTGCTCGACTCCGAACCCTCGCTCGACCACGTGGTCTCGAAGCCCTTCGTGCGCGCGATTCTAACACCCGAGGCGTTCCGGAAGGACCTCGGCACGAAGCACTACCGGTTCCGGGGCTTCAAGGAATCGGCGTACCTCCATCCCGATGTCTTCGAGGCGGACGAATCGGTCAGAGCGGATCTCGGCGTCGACGCGGACGAACCGTACGTCATCGTCAGACTCAACGCGTTCAACGGCCACCACGATGTCGGCAAGCGCGGGTTCTCGGTCGACCAGCGCCGGCAGTTGCTGTCAGCACTCGCCGACCACGCAACCGTCTTTGTCTCGGATGAGGGCGGCGACATGGCTCTCGATGAACTCGATGTGCGTCCATACGATCTCCATCCAGCACGAATCCATGACGCGCTGGCGGAGGCTGAGCTACTCGTCGCCGACACACAGACCATGGTCACCGAGTCCGCGCTACTCGGGACGCCCGCGATCCGCTCCAACTCCTTCGTCGGCGAGGACGACATGGGGAACTTCCTCGAACTCGAGGAGCACGGACTCATCGACAACTGCAGCGAGTTCGAGACCGTCCTCGCCCGCGCACAGCAGTTGCTTTCGGACGAGTCAACAGCCGAGACGTGGGCGAAGCGACGTGACAGCTACACGGCGGACATGGTCAACCTGACCGAGATCATCACGTCCGTCGCCCAGTCCTACAGCGAGCCGAGTACACAACCGGCTACGGTCGACGTAACGGGGGTGCGTGCGGACTGATGCGCGTCTGTTCCATCGTCGGGGCCAGACCCCAGTTCATCAAGGCCGCCGTCGTCTCCCGAACGCTTCGCGAGGTCGCAGAGGAGGTTCTCGTCCATACCGGCCAGCACTACGACGAGGAGATGTCCGACGTTTTCTTCGACGAACTCGAGATTCCCAAACCGGAGTACAATCTCGGCATCGAGTCGGACACCCACGGTCGACAAACTGCACGGATGGTCGCAGCAATCGAGCCCGTCATCGAGGAGGCCGAGCCGGACGTGATCCTGCTCTACGGCGACACGAACTCGACACTCGCGGGTGCAATCGTCGGCTCGAAACGCGATGTCGCCGTGGCACACGTCGAAGCCGGTCTCCGGAGCGACAACCGGTCGATGCCCGAGGAGATCAACCGCATCCTGACGGATCACGCTTCGGACCTCTGTTTCGCCCCGAGCAGGGACGCGATTCGAAACCTGACGGACGAGGGGATCACCGACGACGTCTACTGGACCGGCGACGTGATGTACGACGCTATCCTCGACGCCCGCGAGCGCTCGGCCGGCCAATCGACGATTCTCGACGACCTCAGCGCACGACCCGGCGAGTTCATCCTTGCTACCGTTCACCGTGCGAGCAACACGGACGATCCCGAGAACCTCGCGGCAATACTCGACGGCCTCGCCGACGCACCCCTGCCGGTCGTCTTCCCCGCCCACCCGCGCACCGTCAATCGACTGCAAGAACACGGTCTCTGGGAGCGTGCGAAAAGCAAACTCGAGTTGATCGAGCCACTCGGCTATCTCGATTTCGTCCGACTGCTCGACACCGCAGAACGAGTGGCGACGGACTCCGGCGGCGTCCAGAAGGAGGCGTTCTTCCTCGAAACGCGCTGCGTGACGCTGCGCGAGGAAACTGAGTGGGTCGAGACGGTCGAGTGTGGTTGGAATCGGCTCGTCGGTGCGGAGACGGCCGCGATTCGCGAGGCGCTCACGTCGGACTGGGTACCGCGGTCGACCCCACGGCCCTACGGCGACGGGCTCGCCGGCCAGCGGATTATCAGTCTACTCCAGCAGCACCTCGACGACGGCGAAACGGAGCCCCAGCTCGAAGCACCACCGTTAACCAGCGCGTAGGATGGTCCGAGATTCCGACAGAGGTTTCCGGTCCCCCAAAGCGTTTTACCGTGGTAATTATATCTAATTACGAGATGACCGAGAACTTCCCCGACTACGTCAGCGTCGACTACGACGACGGCTCCGGCGAGGATCCCGTCGACTATCCACACATCAACGACAAGATCGAGAAGGCGATCGAGGTCACCCGCCAGGGACTCGAACAGTACGAAAACCCCGCGGTCATGTGGACCGGTGGCAAAGACTCCACGCTCGTCCTCTACTTCGTCAGCCAGGTCGCAGAGCGCTACGACCTCGACGTCCCGTCCGCAATTTTCATCGACCACTACCAGCACTTCGACGAGATTCACGACTTCGTCGACCACTGGGCCGACGAGTGGGACCTCGATGTCATCTACGCCCGCAACGAGGACGTCGGCGAGTACGTCGACGAGCACGGCCTCGAACCCGGCGACGACATCGACATCTCGGGCCTCTCCGAGCACAACCAGCACCACGTCGAGAACATACTCGAGTACGAAGAGGACACGTTCCCGTTCCTGCTCGATACCTACGTGGGCAACCACCTGTTGAAGACGGTGGCGCTGAACAACGCGCTGGAGGAGCACGACGTCGACGGCGTCATCTCGGGCGTCCGTTGGGACGAACAGGAGGCTCGCGCCGACGAGACGTTCTTCTCGCCGCGTCACGATCCGGACATCTACCCGCCACACGACCGCGTACAGCCCATCCTGCAGTTCGACGAAGCCGCGGTGTGGGAAGCCTTCTGGGACTTCGTCGTGCCGGATACGGTGCCGGAGTTCCCGGACGACGGGTACGTGCCACAGAGCGATACGGACCTGCCGAACGACCTCACGCAGGACGACATTCCGGTGTCACCCAAGTACTTCGCCGGCTTCCGCTCGCTTGGCAGCGAAGTGAGTACAGAAAAGAGTGAAGAGGAACCAGCCTGGTTGCAGGATCTGGAGGGAACGACCGAGCGTGCGGGCCGCGCCCAGGATAAAGAGGACCTGATGGAGCGCCTGCGAGATCTCGGCTATATGTAACAGATACCGCGTAAACCGAGCCCAGAACGGCGAGTTCGGGAACGAGCAATCGAACTGTCAGAGCAGTGTTTTTAGAGCCAGTGTGAGACATCACCGTATGGATCAACGAGCGTTACGAGAGTTCGTCGTCGACGCCCATCGAAACGGCTACGCGGCCGGCAATGGCGATCCGACGGGTGACGGCGGAACGGTTGTCGAGTACGTGACTGGGAACTGGCGATACGTAGATCGCTACTACGGTTCGACGGCGTTCCTCGGCTCCGAAATCGTGTTCTTCGATGAGACACCCGTCTGGGGGATGCACTATGCCGGCGAACCGACTGGTTACGACGGCGACGACGAACACATCTACAAATTCCTCCGCGAAGCGCTTGAGCAGGCCCCCGTCGAAATGCCCTACAGAGGGCCACGGCGATACGCCGCCGATTCATTCGTCTATCGAACAGTCAGTGACGGGACAATCACACGGTTCTCGGGAACCGAGCGCATCGACTGCGAGGGAGTTCCCGTGTATCGCGGCAGGTTCGGCGGCGGCCGAATCGAATAACGAGGTCGATTTTCGGTATCCGTCTGGTGTCGACGTACTTCTCAGTTCGTCGCACGGTACTCCCCGTGCTTGACACCGAGTGCGAGCATGATCGCACCAAAGATCGCCATCGAGGGCACGACCATCATCAGAATCGTGTCCGTGCCCATCCCCATCGGCATCGTCATCAGCCCGACCGTTCCGAGCGCGATGATCAGGGCGAACACAGCGATCGTTTTCGGCAGGTCGAGTTCCATATCCAATGCTCGGAACTGAATCGGCCTAACGTTATCGAAACTGACCGTTCGTTGAACGGGAAGAAACCGCAAGCGCTTGCATCGATTACTCGGACGGTCGCACCAGATTCGCCAGTGCGACAACCGTTCCGAGGAACCAGCCAAGCGGGAAGGAGATCCCCACCCACATCGCCGCGTAGGCAGCCCCTTCGAGTTCGTAGTTCGAGCGCAGGAACTCGTTGAGTCCGCCAACGTGGAGGATGTTATCGAGCGCCCAGGCCGCGAAGTCGTAGCTCGGCTCGAGCACGACGCCTTCGAGTGACGGCGTGACGAGCGCCGCGACGACCGGCGGGAGGAACAGCGCTGTCATCGCGAACGGGTAGGCGAACAGTACGGAGACGGGTCGACCGCCGACCTTGGACGTGCCGGCCGCGAGCGCAGTCGAGATCGTCGCGACGGCACTTGCGGCACCGATCGCGATGGTCTCCTCGACCGGCAACTGGAAGTGTGCAATCACCGTCAACGTCCCCCAGACGAGCAGCGCGATGGCTGTCACGCCGACGATGCCGAGGCGGGTTCGCGTCGAGTCGAGTTTCGCCGCATAGTAGCGGGTAGCAAAGCCAATGACGGTAAGCGGGTACAGGATCAACAACCCGAGCGTGCCGAAGACGCTCCAGGCGTAGTAGGCAATCTTTTGTGGCAGCGTCTCGGGACGCCACTTCCCCATGACTGAGTGGCCGCGGCCGCGCTGTCGCGGAAAGACGAGTTCCATCCAGGCACCGTGTAACTGATTGAGGTCAGCTCTGATCGCACCGATGATCCCGCCACCACCACCACGTTGCGTGCGGGTGGACATACCTGAGCCAAAAAACTGACGTACCGTAAACTTTCCTCCTTTCTTGTTTTTCCACTCCACAAATGAGTCAGCATAGTAATATGTAATGTCTATACTGGTTGGCCACCCGATGACTCAGTTCCAGGGGCCAAACTCTGGATCGACCTTCCGGTCTATCTCCTCGATCGCGTCGATCGTCTCGATATCCTCCTGGGCTAACTCGAGTGCAAGCGACTCCCAGTTGTCCCGGATGTGGTCCTCGCCCGTTGCCTTTGGGATGGCGGTGACGCCCATCTCGCGCAGCCAGGCCAGACTGACCTGCGCCTCGCTGACGTCGTGTTTGTCGGCTACCTCCTGGATTTCGGGTTGATCGAAGACATCACCGCGAGCGATCGGCGAGTAGGCGACCACTTCGATATCGTGTGCCGCGCAGGCGTCGCGGATCTCCTCCTGGGGCAACAGTGGGTGCAGTTCCACCTGGTTCGCGAGAATCGGCGCGTCACAGCGTTCGACGGCCTCCTCGAGTTGCTCGGGCAGGAAGTTACTCACGCCGACGTTCTCGATGACCCCCTCCTCGTAGAGTTCCGAAAACGCGTCCAGCGTCTCCGCCGGGTCGTACGTCCGGGCCGGCCAGTGGACGTACAGCAGGTCGACGTACTCGACGCCGAGACGATCGATGCTTTCGCGAGCCGTCTCGAGTACGTCCTCGGAGGCGAGGTTCGAGATCCAGACTTTGGTCGCGAGGAAGACGTCCTCGCGGTCGACGTTGGACGTGGCGATTTCCTCGCCGACGGCCTCCTCGTTGTCGTAGGCCTGTGCGGTGTCGATGTGGCGATAGCCAGCCTCGAGTGCGGTGCGGACGCTCTCGGCGCACTCCTCCGGCGAGTCGTTCTGCCAGGTTCCCAGGCCGAGCATCGGCATGCCGGCTGCGGTCGGACACGTCTCAGGTGCGATTTGTTCGGCGTTGTCGGCTGCCATATCCGGCGAGAGGTCCGGAATGCGAAAATGGGTTTGGGTTGCGGCGGTGTGCGAAGGGAGGTCGTGAACGCGTGCCAGCGACCACCTCATACAGGAAGGTCGTGCCAGTGGTCACTCGTACAGGTGGTCCCAGGGACGCTGGGACTCGAGTACCGCGCTCCCGGCGAGCACGGTGTCGTCACCGAAGCGAGGGCCGACGAGCTGGAGCCCGACGGGGTATCCCGCGTCCGTGAGCCCAGCGGGCGCGGAGGCGGCGGGGTGGCCAGTCCAGTTGAACGGCCAGGTGAGCGGCCACTCCCAGGCCTCTGCGTCGAGGTCTTCGTGAAGTCCGACGTCGACGCGCGAGAGGGTTGGCGTCGCGAGCAGGTCGTACTCGGACAGCACCTCTTGCACGGCGTCGAAGATGGCCGTCCGGGCGATATCCGAGCGGGCGATATCGGCGGGACCGTACTGTTCGCCCAGTTCGAGCATCTGGGACAGACTGTCGGTGACTGTTTCGGGATGCTCACGTAGATCGACGCCGTGGGACTCCGCGGTAACGATAGCGCTCTCGAGCATTGAGGTCGTGAACGTCGGGATCACCGCCTCGATGAGGTCGTCCATCGTGTAGCCGTGATCGACGGAGACTTCCTCGACGGTAGCACCTGCGTCCTCGAACGACGCCACCGCGTCGTCGACGACCGTGCGAACCGTGTCCGTGACTGGGAACACATCGAGATCTGGGCTGTAGGCGATCCGCAGGTCGGTGGACGGCTCCTGTACAGCGTCCCGAAACGCAATATCGACGGGAACGCTCTCGGGATCACCGGGATGGTGGCCAGCCATCGCTGAGAGGAGCGCGGCCGAGTCGGCGACGGTGCGCGAGAGCGGCCCTTTCGTTACGTGGTGGCGCGCCCGGCCGAAGCCGTTGGGCCTGCTGGCCGAGGGCACGAGGCCGAACGTCGGTTTGAAGCCGTAGACGCCGCAGGCGGCCGCTGGAATGCGAAGCGAGCCGCCCGCGTCGCTGCCAGTCGCGACAGGCGTCATTCCTGCCGCAACCGCCGCCGCGGAGCCGCCGGAGGAGCCGCCCGCGTTCAGTTCGGTGTCGATCGGTGATGCCGTCGCCCCAATTACGTCGTTGGTCGTCGTCCCTTTGTGGCCGAACTCGGGTGTGTTCGTCGTCCCGAGCACAATCGCGCCGGCGTCCTCGAGTCGCGCGACGGTGACGGCCGTTTTGGGTGCCACGAAGTCAGTGAATAGCGCCGAGCCGAAGGTGTAGGGCAGTCCCTCCTTCAGCGAGCCGAGATCCTTGAGCGCGATTGGGACACCGTGGAGGGGGCCGATATGTTCGTCGTCGACAGTAGAATCGGCGATGTCGTTAGCCTTGGTGGACTCGAGTACCCGGTCCGCCTCGGCGGCGGCCTCGCGCGCCTCGTCAGCGCAGACGGTAACGAAGGCGTTGATTTCGTCGTCGCGCGCGTCGATTCGGTTAAGGTGTGCCTCGACCGCTTCGGTGGCGGTTACCTCACCATCTCTGATTCGACTCGCGAGTTCGGTAGCCGACAGCCGCGTGAGTGCTGACTCGCCAAGACGATCCGTTTCGTGGCGCTCGCGTGACATACCCGTACTGTCTCACGGAGTGAAATATACGTTTGCTCGGTTGGCGCGCTCGTCGGGTTCGTCGAACGGATCGCCTACTCGATTTCGAGTGCCCCGAACTGCGCTGGCGACACCCGATTATCTGTCGTCTGCTCGAACGCGTACGCGAGTTCGAACAGCCGCGGCTCGGCAAATGTGCGACCGAGTAACTCGAGTCCGACCGGGAGCCCGTCGTCGGTGAATCCGGCGGGGGTGACGATCGCGGGCAGACCAGTGTGTGCCGAGAGCTCGCAGTTCATCTCCTCGAACGGCTGGTGGTCGTCGACGGTGACCGGCGGAACCGTCGAGGGTGGGTACAGCAGGGCGTCGAGATCGTGGTCGGCCAGCGTCGCTAGCACGCTGTCGCGAAGCTCTCTGCGGCGTTCGAGCCGACGCAGGTAGCCTGTGTTGTCGTCGAGTGAGTCCTGATCAGTTCCGAGGATCTCACCGCCCTCGAATCGGGCCTCGATCGACGGCGCGAGTTCGCCCGAGTCCACGACGGCTGCGAGTGATTCCTGCGGGGCATCGTCGCCGAGCGTCTCGAGATACGCGTCGAAGTCTCGCGCGAACTCGTATGCGAGCACGCGAGCGCTCAGGAGCCAGTTCGTGTCGACGACATCGACCGGATCGACGATCGTCGCGCCGGCCGCCTCGAGGTCGTCGATAGCGTCCTCGAGGACGCTCGTCACGGCTGCGGCGTCGTCTTCGGAGACAGCCTCGTACTCGTCGGCATCGCCCTGGAGCCCGAAGAACTGCCGGGCGATCCCGATTCTGGCACCGTCGAGGCCGTCCGCATCGAGGTGGGCGGTGTAACCGTCGTCGGGAACCTGCCCGACGCCCCTGGCCGTGACCGGGTCCTCGGGATCGTAGCCGGCCATGACCTCGAGCAGTCGCGCGGCGTCTTCGACGGTTCGCGCGATGGGGCCCGGCGTGTCCTGCGTTTCGCTCAGAGGGACAAGCCCGGTTCGGCTGCACAGGCCTCTGGTCGGTCGAACGCCGACGAGATCGTTGAACGCGGGTGGCGAGCGATTCGACGAGCAGGTGTCGGTGCCGGTGCCGATGAGGCCCAGGTTCGCGGCGATAGCCGCGGCGGTGCCGCCACTCGAGCCGGACGGCCGGTGCTCGAGATCGTAGGCGTTCCGCGTCGCGCCGCCGAGCGAACTGATCGTGTCGACGCCGAAGGAGAGTTCCTGCAAGTTCGCCTTCGCGATGATGATCGCGCCAGCCTCCCGAAGCTGGTCGACGATGAACGCGTCCCGCGAGGGCTGTGAATCCGCGAGCGTCGTCGATCCCGCGGTGGTCGGCATGTCGTGGGTGTCGTGGTTGTCCTTGATGATCGTCGGGACGCCGTGGAGCGGCCCGACGAACCCGTCCTGTTCGAACTTCGCGTCGAGATCACGGGCGCGGTCGTGAGCCCGGTCGTTCACTGTCAGGATCGCGTTCAGCTCGTCGTCGTAGGCGTCGATCCGCGCCAGATAGCGCTCGACGAGTTCTTCGGCGGTGACCGCGCCGTCGGTCATCGCGTCGTGAACGGCTGCGACGCTCGTCTCGAGAACGTTGAACGAGTCTGTGTGGTGTGTGGGCATCTGTGAGTGGTGTCTATCGGGTGGTCTCGGAGAAGGAACCTGAATCTATCGTCCGCAGGGAGACATGCCGCGGCGCGGTCTGGCTGTCGGGTTGCAGTGACAGCAATGAGGTGGTTACAATGACAGTAGCGGGGTGTTTCGACCGTTGGAGCGAACCAGCAGACCCCTACTCGGCACGTGCAGGCTACTCGCGTTTGGCCGCGGAGCCCGTTCGCTGAACCGATGACAACGACAAACACTCGAGTCGATGCGCTCTCGAAGGCGAGCACAGCGACGACGGTAATCGATGCGGTGATGGAGTTCGTACGCGGGAGGCGAGCGAGCGGGCTCTTCCTCCTCGGGGCTGCAGCCCTCTCGTCGCGGATTCCGGGCGTCGGGACGGCTGCCTCGGTGCTGTTGCGTGCGTACCGGCGGCTCCGATAACGAGGATTGTACGTCGAGAGAAGCAGTCTCGCGCTAGTCCGGTTAGTACTTCGGCTCAGCACCGCTGATATCGTACACTCGGTTCAGCACGCTATCGCGCTCCGAGCGCCAAGCGTCGAAGTGGTCGGGGCTGTCCGGATAGCTGTCGTAGACGCCCTTGAGCGAGCCGGCGGCCTGCTGGACTTTATAGAGGTCGTAGAGCGTATCCCAGTGGCCGAAGGTCTTGATCAGCGTCTTGAGCTTGAGACCAAGGCTCATCTTCGCAGTCCCCTTCTTGCCGATCGCATCGACGAGCTGTTGACCCGGCATCGCCGTGAGGATCGAGACGAGGTCGTCCAGTTCCTGTGCGGTGCCGAAGATGTTGTAGAGGTCCATCGCCGCGAAGCGCTTGCCAAAGTCCGTCTGGACGCGCTGGTTGTACTCCCAGAGGGCCGCCTCGCTCACGTCCCCATCGGAAATCGCGTCGACGGCGATTTTGGCTGCCCAGTGGCCACCCTTTGCAGCACCCGGAATACCGCCGCCGGTGCAGGGGTTGACATGTCCCGCCGCGTCGCCAACGGCCACGTAACCGGGGTGGACCGCCGAGTCGTACGGCCGGCGTGTTGGCAGTGCAGCACCGAGCTTGTTCTTCACCGTTGCATCCTGGAACTCTGCCCGGTTGGCGATATCGTCTTTGAGCGCGTCGACCAGTTCCATCGGCTCCTGACTCATCTGGAAGCCCAGGCCGGCGTTGATCTCCGTCGCCGAGCGCGGGAAGTACCAGAGGTAGCCTAACTCCTCGGTCGGCTTGAAGACGAGCGCGTCGTCCCACTCGACCGGCTCGGAGACCTCGAGCACCTCGCGATACGCCGAACAGAACTGCGAGTAGTTGACGTTCGTGTCGAACGACGACGCCGAAAGATCCGCCTTATCCTGGAGCACCGAGAGCGCACCCGCGCCGTCGATGACGATTTCGGACCGGTACTCGAGTGCCTCACCGTCCCGAATCGCAGTCACACCCTCGACGGTGCCGTTTGGCTGGATGACGTCGTTGACGACGGTGTTGTAGTGGATGTCGACGCCGGCGCGGTCGGTCTCCTCTAAGAGGATCTGGCCGTATTTCCAGCGGTCGACGACGCCGCCGGTTTCGTTGAACGGGATCTCGAGGCGCGCACCGTTCTGTGGGTTCTCGAAGATGGCGCGCTCGATTCCCTGGTTGGTGAACGCCTCGTCTTTGAGTCGCTCGCGATCGAGCACGTTCGGGAAGGAACTCTTTCCCTTGATGCCATCCCCACAGGCGATGTATCCCCCTTCCTCCTCGGTTTTACGCTCGAGGAGAACGACGTCGAGCCCCTCCTTGGCGGCGGTCGTCGCAGCGAAGCAGCCGGCAGTCCCCCCGCCGACGACCACGATATCGTAGGCCTCGGTAGCCGAAGTCATCTCTATTCCCGTCGAAGGGTGTCGGGAATTAAAAATACGTGGAAACTGTTCTGATGCCGCTGGGACGACGGAATTGCGCGGATCATCGCCTTCTCCGGAGACGAAATCGGCTTACTGATACATCCGAAGCGGCTGTGCCTGCGTGCTCTGTTCCTGACCGACCGCCTGCATCTGTTGTGCGAGCTGCTCTCGCTTCTCACGGATCTCCTCGGCGTGGTCGATGAGTTCCTGCACGTCGACCGAGAGGTCAGCCAGCGGCGCGATAGCATCCTCGAGAAGCACACTCGCTGCCTCCGGGTCGGGGAACTGCGGGTTGCACTCGACGACGAGTCCGAGACTGTCGTAGCCGGCCTGTGCCGCGTGGTTGATGAGCGCACCGGTGGGACCGGTGACGACGCCGTCTTCCGGTGGAACGTCGATCTCGCACTCGTCGAGGAGGGCAGTCGCATCGCCCGTTCCGACGCCGTAGATATCTGGCCGCTCGCCGGTGTCTCGATCGGCTGGCAGCCCACTCAGGTACAGCGGTGTCGTGTCGTAATCGATGAGCCAGCTCGTTACGCACTCGGCGACGTTGTCGAGCGCTTCCGGTCGGATCGGTGCGTCACTCTGCAATGCGAGCAAGTCGTGCTCCTCACTGACGTAGAGTCGTACGGGCGGCCGAACGGTTCGGTCACCACTTCGATAGACGCCGATTCGAGGCAACCCCTGGCAATGGACGCTCGCGTAGTAACGCATGTCGAACTCGTCGACGAGATGGTCGGTGGCGATCTTGCCGACGAGCCCGATGCCGGGGAAGCCTTCGACGAACGTTGGGTTATCGAGATTGGCCTCTGGTCCCTGCAGGCTTATTCGTGCCATATGTTGGCAGACTTCGCGAATGGGCATAAAAACGACGACGCTGACAGGAACCGTAACGGACGGTTCGGCACGAGGCATGACGGGCCAGGTGGGGAGTGGGAGCAGGGACATGGACGGGGAGTGGGGTCGTGGACATAGACGGGACAGGAGACGGAACGGCCCGGCCTTCGAAACCCACAAACACCGGGCAATCAAATCGGTGGCTAATGGAGCCATTCGAGCGGTACCGACCGATCATCGACGACTTCGAGGCCTTTCTCGCGGCCTGCGAGCGCCCGCTCGGCAACGCGGTGCGCGTGAACACGATCAAGTCCTCCCCCGAGCGCGCGACCGCCACACTCGAGGAGGACGACGTCGCGTACGAGCAGGCCGAGTGGAACCCGCGCGTGCTACGCCTCGAGACGGACTCACCGGGGTCGACGTGGACCTCCTTCCACGGCTTCACGCACGGCCAGGAGGAGGTCTCGGCGGTCCCGCCGGTCGTCCTCGATCCTCAGCCCGGCGAGCGCGTCTGGGACTGCTGTGCGGCCCCCGGCGGGAAGGCAACCCAGCTCGCTGCGCTGATGGACGACCGAGGAACGGTCGTCGCGAACGACAACAACCTCGGGCGTATCTCGGCGCTGCGGTTCAACGCCGAGCGCCTCGGTGCGACCAGCCTCGCGGTGACGAACGACGACGCGCGCAACTACTCCATGAAGCGATTCCCGTTCGACGAGTTCGACCGGACGCTCGTGGACGCGCCCTGTTCCTGCGAGGGAACGATTCGGAAGAATCCCGACGCGCTCGACAACTGGTCGGAGGGTCACATCGACACGATCGCAGGCATCCAAAAGGGCATCCTCCGCCGAGCGATCCAGACGACCCGCGAGGGTGGCACCGTCGTCTACTCGACGTGTACCTTCGCGCCGGAGGAAAACGAGGCCGTCGTTCAGCACGCCATCGACGAGGAGGACTGTCGCGTCGTGGACTTCGACCTCGAGATGGAGCACGCACCCGGTCTCACTGAGTGGCGAGACGAGGCGTTCGATTCCACACTCGAGCAGGCCGCGCGGATCTACCCACACCACAACGATACCGGCGGCTTCTTCGTGGCGAAACTGGAGGTGACCGCCTAATGAGCGACGACTCAAGTACCGACCTGCGCAAAAACGACGGCCAGCAGTTCGGCCGTCTCCCCGAAACCGACGCGGACCGAACCGTCGAGGGCCGCGTCAGCCGCGTTGCCGTCGTCGACTACTTCGAGGACCGCTTTGCGATCCCGCCCGAGACCTTCGACGGCTACACCTTCTGGGAGAAGGGCGCGGGCAAGATCTGGCTCTACAGCGGCGAGGCCGACTCCCCGCTCGAAATCGAGGCCATCGGGATGACCTGTCTGCGAACCCGCCAGGAGCACTGGAAACCCACGACGGATTTCGTCCAGCGCTTTGGCGCACACGCCAGCGAGTGCGTGATCGACCTCGACCGCGAGGCCGCTCGCCGATTTGCCGCCGGCGAGGACCAAGAACTCGAGTGGGACGGCGATTGGGGATACCTGATCGCGGCCCACACCGTTGCGGGCGAGCGGGAACCGCTTGGGATTGGCCTCTACGTGCACGGCGAACTGCGATCGATGGTGCCGAAGGGGCGACAGCGAGTGTTGTAGTCCCCGTTCGAGTCGGTCGCTGTATCCGGACAGCCGTTTTCAGTTTGACATCCTCCCCGCCCTGAAGGGCGGGGCTTTCTTCTTGGTTCCCAGTACTTCTGATCAGTTTCAGGCCAGATCGAACTGCGCGTAGTGTCGTACCAACTCGAACAGCCCATAGCAGGCGATCAGAAGGCCGAGGGCCAGCAGGAATGCCCGCGCAGATCGAACAAAGAGGTAGAGCTCCGGCAGAAATCCAACGAGTGCAACGGCCGTGCCGGCAGCGACGAACTGGAATTCTCGTCTCATCCGTTACAGCCATTCTCACAGTGGATTGAAATATTACTTTTGGTGATCGTATCGAGTCTTCGACCCTGACAGAATCCTTGAGATGGTCGTCGATGGCTCACTTGTACGCTGGGCATGCTTCGGAGGAATGGCGAACACGTACCCGTCGCACCGCTACCGGAGCGCGCCCACCAGCAACCGCGCCGTCCCCGGCCCGTTCTCGAGTACCGCCCGCGGAAACCGACGCCGAGCGCCAGCCAGGGCGTACTCGAGTGCCTGCGTCGCATCGTCGAGGATGCCGGTTCCGTGGCCGACGACGACGCGGTTGGGTTCGTACTCGCGAAGCCAGTGTGGCGGGTCGAGTCGGAAGAAGAGTTCGAGGCCGAGGCGTTCGTCGTCGACGAGGTAGGGTGCCGCCGTGCCGATCGATTCGGGGGTGTATAGCGTTTCGTGGCTATCCCAGTAGAGAATCGCCTCGTCCCAGAGTGGGATCGGCTGACGGCGGACGATCTCGACGGCAGGGTCGAAGGAGTCCGCGTAGCGCTCGATCGGGGCCGTCGTTCGGTCGTCGACGCGGCCCATCCACTCGGGAATGACAATGGGAACGTCGTACCGCCGCGCGAACCGATCGGCGTCACGGGTGTGCCAGCACGAACAGACCGCGACGCCGGCGACGGCTGTGTCGTACTCCTCGGTGAGGTCGTCAATCAGTTCGTCGACGCCGGGTGCCCAGAGCGGATCGAGTAGCCAGACGCCGGATTCGCCAACGACGGCATGACTCGCTCGCTGACCGAGTTCGTCGGGATGGGCAAGCCAACCGACCCCGTCCTCCCAGCGGTCGATTTCCTGAAAGCCGCTGGCTGCCTGTCGCTCGTATGCCATATTTGTGGGTGCATGCGAACGGTAATAGCAGTTTGCGTCAGCGACAACAGTCAGACGGGGAATTGACGCACCTCAACGCTCGACGACCGTTCCACCGCTCAGTCCCTCCCACTCCACGCGGTAGCCGAGTGCAGACAACACGGCACTCGCATCCGTCAGGTCGTACTCCCCCAGCACCGATTCAGCATCCTGAAGCGCCATTCCGGCCTCGATTTCGTCACCGACGGACTCGAGTACCCGCGGTCGAACCAGCGTGCGTCCGATGCGGTCGTGCTCGGGAAACGTCGTCTCTGCGAGAGCATCCGTGCTCACCCCGTGGCGAGACGCGAGTGTCTCGAGTGTCACGACATCGTCGTCGGGCGCGAGTTCGGCCGGCAACTCGGCTGCGCTCTCCGCAATCAGGTCGGCCTCGTACTCTCGGAGCACGTCGACGACGGCTTTGACCCGGACGGTGTTGGTGTAGGGAATTGCGCGGTGGTCTCGCGTCTCGATCGCCTCACCGACGCCGAGCGAGTCGTCGACTGCGACGAGGAGGTCGACGTCTTCGAGGGACTCGAGTTGCTCGAGTTTTTTCTCCACGTACTCGGGTGTCCAGAAGCCCATGATTTCGAAGTAGAGCCGGTACTCTCCGTGAGCGTATTCGAACGCGAAGTCGGGAATCATCACCCGCGTGCCCGTTGTGAGCGGTTCGGGTTCGCGCACGAGATTCCAGTCGAGATCGAGTTGTGTGAAGCGGGCGGCGAAGTCGGATTCGACGCCGCTGTCGAAGGTCACCTCGGCCACCGGCGCGGCGTCGGGGACCGTGACCGGGTCGTCGTGGGAGAGCGAGAGCGTCCGCTCACTGGCGCGGTCGTCGATGGTCGCCTCGAGGTGCCAGGCCTCGGCGCTCGCGACCGTCCGCAGGAGGCGCGCAAAGCGGGTGCCATACCGTCGCGTCGCCCGGAAGAGGTGTGTCGGTCCGGTGACGACGATCTCGCGGTCGCTCGCGAGACTGGCGGTCGCGCCGGCCGCCGCGTCCGGGTTCCGTATGTCGTACATCAATCGCAGTCGTTTGATCGCCGAGACGAGCGCTTTCGGATCGCTTGAACGAACTCGCAGTTCGGTCGCGTCGAACAGCGCAGTCTGAGCCAGCGAGAGGTTGTACTGCGCGAGCAGGTTGTCGGGGTCCCAGCGCGAGGCGACCTCGGTGAGGACCTGACGCTCGTCGAGGTCTGCGTAGAGGCTGGAGTCGAGTGCGTCCGCCGACACGCCGAGCGATTCGCCGGCCCGAATGAGCGCCATGGCGCGCTCGTCGTCGGTCACGACACCGACGGCGTCTGCGGCCTCGAATACGGCGCGGCGAGCGCGTTCTGGGTCGATTTCGGCGTCGGTTTCGAAGGTAGATTCGCGCTCGAGCAGTGCTGAGAGGCCACGAACGAGTTTGAAGTCGTCCGCGTCCCGTTCGAGGTCGGTGAGGGCGTCCTCGAGGTCACCGCGCTGCTGGCCGACGTGTCCCTGGTAGGTACCGATGACGCGGGCAGCGAGCGGGCGGTGCTCGCGCGCGGCGAACTGTGGGTGGAAGCCACCGCCGGCACGGGAGACGCGCAGCAGGTCCTTCGTCAGCATTTCTGGCTATTCGGTACTGGGAGCGACGGGGGCAAAAGTCACGCGACCGGTCCATCGTGTTTCGTCGGCTCAAAAAGAGTCTTTTAGGTGACCTTCCATTGGCGAAACGTGATAGCACAGCAGCTGCCAGTCGGTTCGGTGAACAGTGTGCCGTCGGTCGACGAGTACGCGCCGGCGATCATTGACGTAGTGACGACTGCCGCGATATTCATCGTCTCGTTCGTGGTGCTCTACTGGGTCGGAAAGGCACTCTTGCTCAGTCTCACCGAGCGGTCACTCGAGAGACAGGGGTTCAACGAGGGGCTGATCTCGCTCGCCCGAAGTATCGTCACCGCGCTCATCCTGCTCGGGTCGGTCGCAATCGCAGCAACGGTCGCCGGCTTCGGCACGATTCTCGTGGCGCTGTCCGCGCTCGGCGGTGCCGTCGTATTGGCAGTCGGCTTCGCCGCACAGGACCTCATCGCCAACTTCGTTGCCGGGATCTTCATCGTCAAGGACGAGCCGTTCACGATCGGTGACATCGTGGAGTGGGACGACAATCAGGGCGTTGTCCGTGACATCCAGCTCCGGGTGACCCGGCTCGAGACGTACGACAACGAGCTAGTTACTGTGCCGAACTCCGAACTCGCCGACTCGGTCGTCGTCAACCCATCCAGAAACGGGCTGCTCAGGGTGTCCTACGACTTCGGCATCGGCTACGACGACGACATCGACCAGGCGAGGGCAGCACTCATCGAGGAAGCCGAACAGGTGCCGGGGGCACTCGAAGAGCCCAAGCCGTCGGTCGCCGTCACCGACCTTGGAGACTCTGCGGTCGTTCTCACTGGCCGGTTTTGGATCGACACCGCAGAACACCGCCCTGCCGCCGCACGAACGGCATACATCGAGGCTGGAAAGAAGCGTCTCGATGCAGAAGGCGTCGACATGCCGTACCCGCATTCCCAGCTGACGGGGTCGGTGACGGTCGAGGAGCGGGCTGAGGTGACGACAGCGTAACTGGATAGTCCGGTGCTTCGGAGGCTCAGGGTGGCGGGTTCCAGGATTCAGGGCTGCAAGGCCCCAGGACTCTCCGACCTCAGGACGACCACTCCCCCAGTCATCGACCCGCCCCACCCAGTCATCGGTGGGGTCCGTGCCACCCTGTCCGTTCTGACGATAAACGACGACTGTGTACGACGATACGCCGACCGTTCAGTAATCGGGCGAATCTGGCGTGTATCCGACCAATACCTATACACCACGTTCACATCAGCCCATGTCACGATGACAGACCGAGCCGAGAGAGAAATCATCCGCCGAACGCTGGACGAAAGTCGCGACAATCCAGCGGTCCAGATCGCAGAAATCGTCGCTGAACTCGAGAACACCGAACCCACGCGCCTCCCACCGATGTACGACTGCGTGGATGGCATGCTCGACAACCTCTTCTCACAGCCCCCGTCACCGGAAGCACAGATGGCAGTCGATTTCAGTTACAAATCCTACCGTATCACGATCGAACAGGACGCCACCGCGACGTTCGTTAAAACGGGATAACGGAACCATCGTCAGTATCGGCGATCAGCGGCGTTCTCCTCTGCTGTGTTCGCACTGACGACCTCATAGAGAATCGCGCGGCCGGCGCGGGTCGCCGAAATTTCGTCCGGCGACTGGTCCGTACTCGAGTCCAGTCCGCTGTCAGTGCTACCAGAACCTCCTGCATCACCAGTTTTCGGCCGCAAAATCCGCCCGAGTCGTTGAGTAAACTCACGTTCGCTACCGCTGCCCGAAAGGACGACCGCGACGTTGGCGTCGGGGACGTCGACGCCTTCGTCGAGGACGTTCGAGGTCGCGATGCGTGCGTAGGTTCCGTCCCGGAAGGACTCGAGTAGCGATCGGCGCTCGGCGGCCCCGGTCTGGTGGGTGATCGTGGGGATCAGGAAGCGCTCGCTCACGTCGTACGCGAGATCATTGGACGCGGTGAAGACGATGATCCGGTCCTCGCGGTGGCGGTCAAGAATATTCTGCAGGGCGTCGAGTTTCGCCTCACTGCCGCGGGCGATTTCGCGGGCGCGCTGGCGGGCGAGCAGCGCCTCGCGAGCCGCGGGATCGTTCCCGGAGCGCTTGACGAGTTCCTGGTAGTCAGAGCCACTTTGCATACGGATGTTCGAGCGGGCGAGGTAGCCCGAGAACACGCCCTGCTTCGTCTCGTACTCCTCGCGCTCGGCGGACGTGAGCGACACCTCGAGTCGCTTGACGTCGTAGGCTGCGAGGTGGTCGCCCGCCAGTTCGTCGACCTCGACGCGGTGGACGAGCGGGCCGACGATTTTCTCGATGATCTCGTGGGCGTCGTCCGGTCGTTCGAACGTCGCAGTCAGTCCGAGGCGGGCGGGTGCAGCGAGCAGGCGGGCAATCTCGCGGTAGCTCTCGCCGCCGAGGTGGTGGACCTCGTCGAAAACGACGAGCCCGAACCGGTCGCCGACGGAATCGGCCTTCAGGTATGCCGAGTCGTACGTCGAGACCGTGATTGGCTCACGGCGCTGCTCGCCGCCGCCGAAGCGACCGACCACGCAGTCAAACTCGGACTCGAGTTCGCGCTGCCACTGCTCGAGCAGGTCGATGGTGGGGACGACAATGAGCGTCGGGACGGCGAGACGTTCGATGGCTTTCAGCGCAATGACTGTCTTGCCGCTGCCGGTGGGAAGTTCGAGAACGCCGGCAGGTGCGCGCTCCACAGCAGGAGTCGGCTCTTTGAGGTCGATGTCAGCCCACCGGCCCGTCTCCTGCCAGGACTCGAGTGCCTCCCGCTGATACGTCCGGAGTTCGTACGCCGAGTGGAGGGAAGCGGGGAGTTCCGGGAGGTCGAGTACCTGGTCGTTGACGTCGACTCCAGTATCGGAATTGTCCTCGACATCGACAGCAGCGGAACGGTGCTCAGTCGAAACTGCACGCAGCGCCCGCCGGATCGCGGCGTACCGAAACGCCGGCGAACGGTGGACGTCCGATCGCTGATCATGCTCGAGTTCGAGGTCCGATTTGAGCGCGCGCTTTGAAGCGTCTCGAAGTGACTCGATGCTCGTCTTCTCGCGTGCGTCGAGCCGAATCGTTCCGTCCTCGTACTGGAGTGCGATCGGCCTGGTGTCCGAGGTCCGACTCACGGACGGTGTTCGGGGAGAGAGATACATATACTGTTGGATGGTGAGAGGCCGCTCGCGCGGCTGATCGAGGGCTGATCAAGCGCTGTGCGGACGTGTGCGGCGGCGGCCACATCAAGTCACAACGCAATAACCTATCGAGTCAGGCGGCGACCTCAACCCTTTTAGTATCGCTGTTCGTTGACCCGAATATGAGTGACGACGAGGGCACGAACACGCCAGCCCAGGGTGTCCCGTCCGAGAACGAATCCGCCGAGACGGCTGC
Organism: Natrialba chahannaoensis JCM 10990; assembly: GCF_000337135.1. Lineage (GTDB taxonomy): Archaea > Halobacteriota > Halobacteria > Halobacteriales > Natrialbaceae > Natrialba > Natrialba chahannaoensis. Next base: position 122,790 of record NZ_AOIN01000046.1, on the reverse strand, counting down.
TGACGCCGACGTCGCGTCGGCCGTCGCGGAAGCTAAAGCCGACACTGAATCGGCAGATGCAGAGGCGGAGACGGACTCGGAGTTGGAATCAGAGCCGGAATCGAAGTCGGAATCTGAACCTGAACCTGAACCCGAACCTGAACAGCAATCAGAATCAGACGGCGAGCCCGACGCCCCATCCGATGAATCCGAACCGACGGAGTCGGCCGCGGATGCGGAGACAGGAGCCGCCGACTCGGATCCAGACACAGCAACGCCACAGGACACAGCCCCGGCAGACGAAGCGGATTCCGGGACAGAGCCAGCGCCAGCGCCAGAGCCAGAGGAAGCAGAGCCAGAGACGGATTCTGAGCCGGAGTCCGAAACCAAGTCTGAAACCACACCAGACGCCGACTCAGACCAGGGCCCACCCTCTGACGCCCAGCAACTCGTCGACCGCCTCGCCGAATACGATGAGGATCTCGCACAGACAATCGACACCGTCGTCAGCCAGGCACGGGAACTCTCGAGTACCGTCGAGCATCAGCGCGCCGAACTCGAGGACCTGACCGAGCGCGTCGAGGCCCAGGCCGAGACGATCGGTGACTTACAGGAGGAACTCGACGCCCGCGAGGAAGAACTCGCGGCGAAAGAGGACGAGGTTGAGGATCTAAAGAGCCGCCTCAAGCGCAAACAGGCGGACTTCCAGAACTACAAGAAGCGCGCGAAAAAGCGCCAGGACCAGATCAAAGACCGTGCAACGGAGGATCTCGTTGAGCGCCTCATTGGCGTCCGAGATAATCTAAAGCGCGCGCTGGAGGAGGGCAGCGACGACGTCGACGGTCTCCGAGACGGCGTCGAGATGACGCTGCGCGAGTTCGACCGTATTCTCGAGGACGAGAACGTGACCGAGATCGATCCCGAACCCGGGACGGAGACGGACCCACAGCGCCACGAAGTGATGATGCAGGTCGACAGCGACCAGCCGGAAGGAACGATCGCAGACGTCTACACGCCTGGCTACGAGATGGGCGAGAAGGTCATCCAGAACGCGCAGGTGACGGTCTCAAACGGCGAACTGGCAACTGACGAGGGCGGAGGAGCCGACGCCGACTCTGCAGACGACGCGGCCGCTGACAACGGTGACGACGCAGCTGACGACCAGTCCGCGTAGTCTCGGATAACGAAGCGACTGATCGATACGTCTTCGCCCACGCCGTGGTGGGTGAGTGGGTGGTCCGTTTCGTTTTCCCGTTTCGTGGTCACTGACTCGGGCGAGCACCGAAGCGCCTGCAGCATGCACTCCAACCACTTCGTGACGACGACCGCAACATACCCGGCCATCGCTTTCTGCTCCCGACTACAGCGTCGATTCGGCTCCATCACCACGCCAAGAGTTATTCAACCAGCGTCCCTAGGATGACCACTAGTCATGTTGTCAATCGGTAACACAATCCAAGCCGCGACGGCTGCCGCGCCGCTCCAGATGCAACTCGAGGACCCACTGGTGTTGGCAGGGGCGCTCGTGCTCGTCCTCGTCGTGGTCACCGTCTGGTCAATGGTCGAGATCGTCGACGCCTACGACAGAGGGGCGCTCACGATCTTCGGCGAGTACCGCAAACTCCTGGAACCGGGGCTGAACATCGTTCCACCGTTCGTCTCCCGGGTATACACGTTCGACATGCGAACGCAAACGATCGACGTGCCGAGTCAGGAGGCGATCACCCGCGACAACTCACCCGTCACGGCCGACGCTGTGATCTATATCAGGGTGATGGACGCCACGCGCGCGTTCCTCGAGGTTGACGACTACAAGCGCGCCGTCTCGAACCTCGCCCAGACCACGCTCCGGGCGGTCATCGGCGATATGGAACTGGACGACACGCTCAGCCGCCGCGAAATGATCAACGAGCGAATTCGCCAGGAACTCGACGAACCGACCGACGAGTGGGGAATCCGCGTTGAGAGCGTCGAGGTCCGCGAAGTTAACCCATCGCCGGATGTCCAGCGCGCGATGGAGCAACAGACCTCCGCAGAGCGCAAGCGCCGTGCCATGATCCTTGAGGCACAGGGTGAACGCCGCAGCGCCGTCGAGAAAGCAGAGGGAGACAAACAGTCGAACATCATCCGTGCACAGGGTGAAAAGCAGAGCCAGATCCTCGAAGCGCAGGGTGACGCGATTTCGACCGTCCTGCGCGCTCGCTCCGCCGAATCGATGGGCGAACGCGCTGTCATCGACAAAGGGATGCAAACGCTCTCCGAGATCGGCCAGGGTGAGTCGACGACGTTCGTCCTGCCACAAGAACTCTCCTCGATGGTCGGACGCTACGGCAAGCACCTCTCGGGAAGCGATGTCGAGCAACAGGACGGCCAACTCGAGAGCCTCTCGTTCGACGACGAGACCCGCGAGCTGATCGGTCTCGACGACATCAGCGAGATCATCGGCGAGATCGACGAGGAGGCCGAGATGGACATCGAGGCGATGGAGCAGGAGGCCCAGGCGATCAAAGAGGGGGAGGATATGGGCGCTGAGACGGGTGAGACGATCGACATTGCGGAGACGCGTCAGGATAGCGACGCCGACTCGGAGTAGGGTGTCAGCGCGCCCACTCACAAACGGCATCGAGCACGACACTTTTGCCCGCTGCCTGTGAGATTCAGGTATGCACGTACACGTCGTCGCCGACGACCCGGTCCGCGCGGCGCTTGTCGCCGCGCTCGGAGACGTCGACATTACCGTCGAGGACGCCGAGCCCGCAGACCTCGACGACGCCAGATTCGCCGTCGTCAGCGACGTTGCCGGCGCACAGACGTTCGAGCAGGCCAACGAGGCAGCCCTCGCTGGCAACACGCCCTGGGTCGCCGTCGAAATCGGCGGCGTTGGCGGCCATCCCCTCCCCACCGTGGACGCCGCAATCGCCGGCTTTGCCCCCGCATCCGGCCCCGGCGTCGGCTGCTACGACTGTCTTCGGACCCGTGTCGCAGCCGGGCTCGAGTCCGACGCCGACACGAACGCGACCGAAACAGCCGGCGGCCGCCCAAGCACCGACCGCTCCACTGCCCGCCTCGCCGGCGCGCTCGCCGGCCGGGAGTGCATCCGCATCTTCTCGGGTGACGAGCAGTCCGTGATCGGCCACGTACTCGAGTTGCCCCACGTCCGCCGGCGGGTGCTGCCGGTCCCGGGCTGTGCGTGTGCGTCGGGCGAGCGCGACCGGACGCTCTCGTGGGACGACGACGCGCTCGGACTCGATGCGGCGGTCGAGCACGCAGAGCAGGCGATCGACGATCGAGTTGGGATCGTCAAATCGATCGGCGAGATCGAATCGTTCCCCGTTCCCTACTACCTCGCGACGAGCGCGGAGACGCGTGGCTTTAGCGACGCGAGTGCGCCAGCGCAGGCTGCGGGTGTGGCAGACGACTGGAACGCGGCGCTGATGAAGGCCGTTGGTGAGGGGCTCGAACGGTACTGCGCTGGGGTTTACCGGGACGACGAGTTCGTCCACGCGAGCGAGGAGGACCTCGACGACGCAGTAGTGCCGACGGAACTTGTGCGGCCGGACGACGCGCCCGCCTACGACTCGTCGGTTGCGCATCGCTGGGTGCCCGGCGAGAACCTCGGGACCGGCGAACAGGTCCATCTCCCAGCCGCCGCAGTCCAGTTCCCACAGCCCGGTGAGTCGCTGGTTCCAGGCATTACGACTGGACTGGGGTTCGGTTCCTCGACCGTCGACGCGCTCCTCTCCGGCCTGACAGAGGTCATCGAGCGCGACGCGACGATGCTCGCGTGGTACTCGACGTTCGACCCGCTCGGGCTCTCCGTCGACGACCCGGCGTTCGATGTCCTCAAGCGCCGCGCGCGAAGCGAGGGGCTTACCGTGACACCGCTGCTCGTCACCCAAGACATTGACGTGCCAGTCGTTGCAGTTGCGGTGCATCGAGACGACGTGGGCGACGACTCGGCGGCTGACGCCTGGCCCGTCTTCGCTACCGGCTCCGCCGCTGGCCTCGATGCGAGCGCCGCTGCCGTCTCGGCACTCGAGGAGGCCCTCCAGAACTGGATGGAGTTGCGGAACATCGGTCCCGACGAGGCAGCCACGGCGTCCGGTGCGATCGGCGAGTACGCCACCGCGCCACTCTCGGACGCCGCGCGCTCGTTTATCGATGTCGAACAGACGGTGCCTGCAGCCAGTGTCGGGCTGATTGACGGTGGCGTGGACGAGGGCGAGGACGAAGACGAAGACGAAGGCGAGGCCAAGGCACTGCCCAGCGGACGCGACCAACTCGAGTTAGTCGTCGACCGCGTACAGGATTCGGGGCTGACGCCGTATGCCGCGCGGCTCACGACGCGAGACGTGGCTGCGGCGGGCTTCGAGGGGGTTCGTGTTGTGGTTCCGGGGGCACAGCCGCTGTTTACCGGTGAGCCGTTCTTCAGTGAACGAGCCCGGCGTGTTCCGGAGGAGATGGGATTCGAACCGCGACTGGAACGGGCGTATCATCCGTACCCCTGACTACGCGAGTCGTCTGACACAGACTCTGTCACGGTCGCTGTCGACCTGAGCAGCGCACTCGGGATCGAGACTGCGATGCCGAGGAGGGTCCTGCAAGTACTACGTGACTAGTTAGGTTTGCGAGGACAGTTACGAGTCGGAGTCAGAACTGGAGTCAGGATCGGACTCCTCCGGATCATCCGGTAGTTCCGACTCGTCCTCGAGTTCCCCTGCAGTTTCGTTGTCGATCGTTTCGTTCTCTGTTTGCTCTCCGTCGGCATCGCCGCGTTGAACCTCAATCACGAGATCGTCATCGTAGATTCGAACGGAGACGAGCATCGTCTCTGGGGTAACAGAGACCTCTCTGACATCCGCCTGTTCTTCGTCTGTCCCGTCGTATCGGACGAACCGAACGCTCTGTGTGGTCGCCTCGAGGTGGGGCGGGCTCACTCTCTGGTCCGGCGTGACGGTGTAGCTCTCGTCGTAGGTCTGGCGACCTGCCTGTTGGTCGTATGCTTCGATCGCAATGTTATGCGACCGTTCAGCCTCGCTGTGAATTTCGATGGGGATGATTCCCTGGAACCGTCCCTGAAAGTGCTCCTCGACGGCATCGACACAGCCCGCGAGACCGACGGTGGCGAGGACGCCTGCGGATCGGAGTGCCGTACGGCGGTTCACACACGCGATTCGGGACCGAGCGAACGTATGTGTTACCTTTCGTCGCCTTCATCCGCGTGCCATTCTCTCTCAATCGTTTTATTGCCGAGCACGAATGACGAGCTCTGGAAAGAGTCTCAATTGACGAGGTTGTCAACGAAACAAATCCGATGGGTGTCCACTCGGTTCGGCGACCGATCTCAGCAGCACTCGGCTTTACCGATTTCGCGATGAACTACTTCGAACTCAAGCCCGGCGAATCCGTTTCAGGCGGCTACCACACCCACCACGATCAGGAGGAGGTCTTCTATGTGGAGGACGGGACAGCACAGTTCGATACCGAAGATGGAGCCGTGACGGTCGATTCGGGCGAGGTGATCCGCTTCGCACCGGGAAAGTTCCAACAGGAATACAATCCCGAAGACGCCGATGAGCAGGTCGTGGGTTTCGCGTTCGGTTCACCGGGCGCACAGCACGAGTGGGTCCAGATTGAGTCACTGGTTCACTGTCGAATCTGCGAGGCCACGAGCTCACGATTACGGATGGGGGCGTTCGAACTCACCTGTACGGACTGCGAAAACTCGTTCGTGCTCGGATGAGTGGTACTCGAGACGAGATAACGGAGAGACTGAAGACGGGATACGGGAGAGCGCGGAGCCGATAGAGAGGAGAGGCCGGGGACGGTGGCGGATTAGCTGTCGTTCGGCGAGTAGTTCGGCGCTTCGTCCGTAATAACCACGTCGTGTGCGTGACTCTCGGCCTGGCCGGCCGAGGAGACGCGGACGAACTCGGAGCGCTCCTTGAACGCCGGAATCGTCTCTGCACCGACGTAGCCCATGCCGGACTGCATTCCGCCAGCGAGCTGGTGGAGTTCAGACTGGAGCGAGCCCTTGTACGGCGTCGCTGCTTCGACGCCTTCCGGAACGTAGTCTTCCTCCTCGTCTGGCTCTTCTTTGAGATACCGGTCGCTGTCGCCCGATTTCATCGCGCCGACGCTGCCCATACCGCGGTACTGCTTGTACTTCTTGCCGTTCATCGTGACGACGCGGCCGGGCGCTTCGTCGGTGCCGGCGAAGTAGGAGCCGAGCATGACGGCGTCTGCACCCGCGGCGACTGCCTTGATCGCGTCGCCGGAGTACCGAATACCACCGTCTGCGATGACGGGAACGTCGTGCTCGTTCGCGACATCTGCGACCTGCGCCACGGCCGTGATCTGGGGCATTCCCGATCCCGAGACGACGCGGGTCGTACAGATCGATCCAGGTCCAATACCGACCTTGAGGCCGTCTGCGAACTCGACAAGCTCTTCGGCCGCCTCACGGGTCCCGATGTTGCCCACCACGACGTCGGCGTCGACGCTCTCTTTGATCTCGCGAGCGCCGTCGATGACGTTCAGGTTGTGTGCGTGTGCGGTGTCGATGAAGAGTACGTCCGCGCCGGCTTCGTCCGCGGCTTCGGCGCGCTCCTGTTCGAACGGGCTGACTGCAACCCCACAGCGCAGGCGGTCGTCCTCGTCGCGAACGGCTTCCTTGTACTCGCGGCGCTGGAGAATCCCCTGCATCGTCACCAGGCCAACGAGGAGGTTCTCGTCGTCGACGACCGGAATACGCTCGATCTTGTGCTCGTACATCAGATCGAACGCCTCGCGGGCGTTGATGTCTTCTGGTGCCGTGATGACCTCGTCGGTCATCGCTTCCGTCACCGGGTCATCCTCGTTGACCTCGAGGTGCGGCCGGATGTCGGTACTCGAGATGATGCCGAGCACTTCGCCGTTGGTGTTGACGACGGGTGCGCCGCCGACGCCCTGTCGAGCCATCAGGTCGTCGACTTCGCGGACGGACATCTCGGGATCTGCGGTGACGACGGAGTCGAAGGGGATGACGAGCTCGTCTGCGCGCTTGACGCGCTCGATTTCCTCGACCATCTCGTCGATGTTCATGTTGCGATGGAGGACGCCGAGGCCGCCGTGGCGGGCCATCGCGATTGCCATGTCGCTCTCGGTGACGGTGTCCATCGCGGCGGAGAGAATCGGGACTGAGAGCTTGACAGAGGTCGATACGTTCGATGTGAGGTCTGCATCGTCCGGTTCGACACGACTCTCCTTGGGTCGAAGGAGGACGTCGTCGAACGTAAGCGCCTCTGGTACAGTGAGTTTCGAAGAGTACGGCTCGTGCTCAGGAACGTCGTTCGCCATGTAAACTGTCCGAACGCCCGAGCAAAAAGCGTTGCGAGATACATACTGAATGCGAACTGCTGACGGATGTGGTGAGTTCAGACAACGAGAGAAACAACCGAGGAGTACAACACGTGCATAGAACGACCGTACAAGCGCCCAGCGGTTTGATTTGCTGTCCACCGTTTGTACAGTTCGGGTTGAGGGATCCCACCTGTCGGGCAAATAAGTGCACCTTCGTCAGGATCTGCGCGTTGACGGCGAAAATATGCCGAGTTGTGTAACCGTATCTCACGCAACGTTTATTGATAGCCCGGTGTTCCACTCGTGTATGAACGCTGTGAGTTCCAGCGAGACCCGAACCGTTGGCCGGACGAACGCCGTCTCCGTCGCCAAAAATATGTTCGGGAAATTTACAATTCCTCTTACACTCACAGCACGAGGCCGTATCCGGACAAACTGGCGGGTATCGAGCCTGTCCGTGCGTGACCGGTTATCATATCACCCATCGGCCTCGGGTCATGGCCATCGTTCCTAATCGATGAGCGCATCTCAGCATCCGGTCGCACTCCGTCTTGAGCGATTAGTCGGTGGTGACGCCAAGCTGTTGGCACTCGTGATGATGCTCCCGCTGATCGATGGCGTCTTCCCGGCGCTGATCATGGCGGGTGCGATCGACGATCCGTGGAGCGCCATTCAGGTTGGCCTCCTCATCTTCGGCGGCAGTGCAACCGTCGCGGTCATGCTTGCCGAGATGAGCGGGACGCCCCGCGAACAGGTTGCAATCGTCCTGCTCGTCGGTATCCCGCTCATACTGCTTGCTGCCGTGCAAGCCGCACTTGCTCCGGCAATCGAGACGGTCCTGAACGAGGAGACCATCAAGCGCTTCGCTGCAGTCGTCATCCTCGCGATCGCCGCAAAAACTGCAAGTGCGACTATCGGCGAGTATCTGCCAAGTCCGGGCGTCATCATCGGACTCGGGCTGATCGCGAGTATCGACCCGAACGGCGCTGCGTTCACCCTGATGGACGACCCCGCACTCGTCGTGAACGCGACGCTCGCCGCGGTGTCCGGCGTCGCGTTCGCACTCGCGATCGCAATCAGCGGTCCGTACCTGCACAAGTACATGGACATCGACCGCTTCCGGTTCGGAAGCGCTGTCGCGCTTGGACTGCTACCACTGTCGCTGCTCGGCATGGCCTTCGGACAGGCCCCACTGGCCGCTCTCGTCGTGGCGGCCCTCTTCGCGATCGACCTCCCGTTCGAACGCGACTCGGACTCGGCCGGTTCGGACGGTCCATCTGACGGTTCGTCACCGGTTGCCACGACTGCGTCAGCAGCCACGAGTGTCAGCACGCCATCACCGAGCCCAACGGCATCGTCGAACTCGTCACCAACCCCGTCGTCGTTCGTCCCTGCCGTCGGAACCGGACCACTCGCCGGTGGCGGCGAGGATAGTTCCGACGAGTCAACGCCTGTTACAACCGTCGCAGACGGTTCGGGATCGAAGGGGGGTGCAGAGGCGACTGCGGCCGAAACCAAGCGTGAGCGCGAGAGTAAGAGTAAGGGCGAGAGTGGGCGTGAAGCCGATCCTGAGTCCGAACGTGAACGTGAACGTGAGCACGAGCGCAAACAGACACAAACACAGGTTCAGGCCCAGAGCCACAGCCACGACCAATCGACGAGCCAGGATGACGACGACAACGGACCCTACCCTGGTGACGACACGACTGAAACCGAAGGACGGGCCCCATGGCTGTAGTCCGAATCGAAACCACTTTAGGCACCATCCCCCAACGAGATATCGAGGGGTCGTGGCCAAGCCAGGGATGGCGACTGACTCCAGAGGCACCGCGCCCGGGACGACACTCCAGACTGATATACTGATCGGACACCTGATCAGTGTCCGTGTGATGACCCTCTGGAGTTCCGAGGCGCACCGGAGATATCAGTCGATCGGGGGTTCAAATCCCTCCGACCCCATACCTCTGCGCCGAACAAACCCGTGAGGTGCAGGTATATAATTCGGAGGAGTTGAATCAGGGAGCAGCTTTGCTGCGACTGTGGTTCAAATCCCTCCGACCCCATTTCCTCACTGCGAACAATTTCGTGAGCGGTGCGTAATGGACGAGCGATGGATGTGAACGAGACCGAGGCTCTGCGAACACAGTGAGCAGGTTCTCGGACGTTATTCACATCCCTCTGACCCCATACTTCTGCTGCGAACTAATCCGCGAGCAACAGCAATTGAACAACGAAAGCCTGAACGAGACGATTTTCGCACCGCACACAACACCGTGCGCGAGATAGAGTTTCATAGAAGACTGTTCACGGTGTACTCGAGTCTAGCTAGCAACCATAGCCACAGAGTGGACGTGGATAGTGGTGAGGTTTTCGAGAGGGCAACTGTGCCAGATGAACTCCAAGCACGATAGCGGTTTGCGGGGCTCCTGGCCAGAATCTATGTCACCGACAGGTAATTCATGCGAAGAGTGTCAGGGTAGTCATCCCTGACAGACAAAATACACGTGTTGCAGACGTGTTGGAATGCTAGCCTCGCAGTAGGGGGTACTCCGGCTACGAGACCGTTCCGACATTGAGGGGAAACCGTAATAACGCATTATTTGCGGGCAAGTGTTGCCATCACATACCATAAAGGGTAAAACGATAGTTTGTCAGGTGAACTGACCGTCGTTGATGGTGAGAGACGGGATCGTTTTAGCAGGGCGGTTCCTATGAGTGTTGATGACACCCCCAGTACCAGCGAATAATGAGCGGCGGCTTCATCGAGCCCAACGACGTGATAGTCGGGGACGACATGCCCAGCACGTCCGTTCCAGTATTGCCCGATCGCAGCGACTCAACCCGGTCGTACCGTTCGGCCAAAGCGTTCGGGGAGACCGTTCAGTAGTTAATCAGAAGACAAGGCGGGATGCAGGTGATGACCCCCGTGAGAGTGACGAAGACGAAAACGACGAGAACACCGAACGCGATGGATCAGCGTCCAAGGACGACCAGGACGCTGCTCGGCAGGCAACCCACACGAATCGCACACACCGACGGACGAGGCGACGTGGCACGCAGACACACAGCAGGGCGCGATCACTTCGGGAGAGACGGCTGACGCCATCGAAAACCAGTGTCGACGACCGAGGGAGTGAACGCACTGTCACCGTTCCAGAGCAACAGCTCGTGCAACTTCAGAATACGCTCATCGCTGTCGCACGTGCGGCAAATATCTCGATTGGAGCACCGTGTACGCGCTGTGAGCGCAGTTATCTGATGGCGTCGGATGGCCTGTTGTTCTGTCCGCACTGTAAGTATCGACGCTCGCTCTGAGCCACGTTTGACCCAGCACAAGCGGGCGAAAAACGGTGGATGTGAGGGGTGGATGGTGAGGGGAAGTGGGAAGCGGATAAGCGCGTGAAGCGCGAGTGACCGTTTGGCCACTTCGGTGTGAGGTCGTGTGGGCGGGGACTGGGTCACGACCTCGGTGGCGAACGCAAGCTATCGCAGCGGTACGAACCGAAACACACCGACGGGGTACGTCACACGCCGGTATCCCGTCGTAGATGCGCTGCAGGCGACGACTTCTGGTCACGTCGTCCCTGCGTTTCGTCCCTGTATACCGGAACACGTCCGGCAACCGTGACAATCACGACGGCCTACGTATAGTCACTTCCGTCTCGCGTGCTGTGAGAACCACTGTTTACCAGACCTGTATCGGCAGGAAACGCGACGAACGGGTAGTTGCGCGGCCTCCATTATTGAAAAACCAAACGAACGTATTGCCAACCAGTGTTCAGAAGACTAACGTGCAATAATATCGGTGAGGGAGGCATATTAGCCACAACAACTAGATTGATTAGTGGACAGACCGTTACTTCTCATGTCGGCTANACTAACGTGCAATAATATCGGTGAGGGAGGCATATTAGCCACAACAACTAGATTGATTAGTGGACAGACCGTTACTTCTCATGTCGGCTCCCCGCCGACCCCGCGACGCATTGGCTACCAACTGACAATTGCGAGTGCCGGTGGAACACTCTGCTCAATCGTCGGCGGCAGGCATTCGTGGCTGTGTGCCTGTCGCCATCTTCCAGACACACCTTTTGCGGTCCAATCCAGACTGACTGAGAACCAGCGCGGTCGCGTCCAACACTGACGAGATGGATCCATTACTACCCTAGCCGTTAAAACACCAAATACAGCATCTGACACTGGCGTTCAGGACCTTCACTCAAACGGCAGCCACCCACGGTGAGTTCCCGGCGACCGTCAATCAGCGCGGGAACGAGTGCTCACCGTCGGAGAGTCGGTCGCCGTCTCGAGTGCACGGTGTGCGTAGAACGCGACCGAGAAATCTTGGGGGCTCGGAATCGCACAGGCGAGCCAGCCGATCGCGATAGCAGTCGCAATCGGCGTGTCGATGTCAACGGGAACTGCAACAGGCGAGACGAAGCCAGCACCAACGGCGAAGACGGGGACTGCGAGTGCCAACGGCGCGAGCGCCGCGACCCGAAGTATCCACGCGGGTTCGTGCCCGCGGGGTTGCGGATGCACGACTGCCCACGGACGCCCAGCGAGTATCCCTGCGAATCCCGCAGCGCTCCCTGGGAAGTACGCGAGCTTGTAGTCGATCCGCGCAACGCGAAGGACGAGTGCGTGCATCCACTCGTGTGCCAGCAGGCCGACGACGACCGCAACCGCCAGCGCCCCACCACTCAGGGCCACCGTTACCATACTTTCACTCATCGTTCGGACGGGAACCACCCGAGTGACACATCCCATCGCCGTGATATCGTTCGTCCAGCCATCCCACCACCAAAGTGGTTAGCGTCGATCAGCAAATCCACCCGCCTGCATCGATGGGCGCTTTAAGTGGGGGCGAGTATAGCGCGCCAATGGTTAAGTGGCATCGAATGGTGTTGTATACCATGGCACTACGAGACACACTCGAGTTCGGCCACGCCGACCGGAAGGCCATCTACGAGTACGTCGAGCGCCATGGCACCGTCCCCCCCGAGGAAGTCCAGGAGCGACTCGGGATCGATCCCGGCGGCTTTCGCCACCACGCCGCGATCCTCAAACGCGACGGACAACTCGAGGAGACTGATGGTGAGCTCCACGTCACGATCGACGCCGGAGCCGAAGAGGAGTACGCCGCCGGCGAGGTCGCGTTCCACATCCGACCGGCCAGACAGGAAGACCTCGCGGGTATTGTCGGCGCAATTCGACAGGTTGCCGAAGAGAAAACCTACATCGAAGGCGAAAGCGTCGCCGACGAAATCGATCACGAACAGGCCCTGCTCAGACACAACGAACTCGAGTCCCGGATGTTCTTCGTCGCGACCGTCGAAGACGAGGTCGTCGGCTGGGTCCACCTCTACGCGCCCGAACTCGAGAAGTTGAGTCATACGGCCGAACTCACCGTCGGCGTTGTGGAAGGCTACCGCGGTCACGGGATCGGTTCGCACCTGCTCGCGCGTGGACTCGAGTGGGCTGGTTCGAACGGGTACGAGAAGGTCTACCAGAGTGTTCCCTCGAGCAATGAGGAGGCGATTGCGTTCCTCGAGGCACACGACTGGGAGACGGAGGCTGTTCGAGAGGACCATTACAAGCTCAACGGCCACTACGTGGACGAGGTCATGATGGCGATTGAGCTGTAGGGATACCTCTCCCGATACGATGGTGATCGACAGCTGTCAGAACTCAGTCTGTCACGGTTGACGGCCAGCAGAACAGTCGGCTTGGGATCGAGCCGGTTTCGACTTCAGCTTCGGCCTCGTCTTGGTCTTGGTCTTGGTCTTGGTCTCACTCTGACTCTCGGTTTCGAGCCACTCTACTCGAGTAGGACGAGTAAACCGGGAGTGAGCGAGTAGTGCCAGCGGCGACGGGTAGTGACTCGCGGCCAGCAATCAGCGTGGACTCTCCTCCTGTTCGGCCAGCTCGAACAAGTCGCCGTACCCTTCGTCCGTCGGCAACTGGTCGCGAACGTCGTCGATCGCGCCCGGTTCGACGGCCTCAGTCACGACCTCCATGACGATCTGAGCGTGAAACGCGGCGTCGGCCCGGTCGTCCTCGCCAACTTCCGAGCGTTCGCTGACTCGGTCGATGAACTCCTCGAACTCGAAGCGTTCGACATCGTCGACGTCCTCGAGGAACCGGCCGAGCTCTTCCGGCAGCTGTGCGCCCAGGTTCTCGGCCTCGCCCGGCTGGATGCGCTCCGAAAGCGTCGTCAGTGTCGCCCGCGAGATGCTCAGCGCGGCCTCTCGTGAGTCGAGCTGTGCACCGTGTTGAACCTCGCCGATGACGTCGTCGTACTGCATAAGTCGGCCTTCCGTCCCACTGCAGTTGAGATTGAGCCCTCAGCAGAAAGGTGGCTGAGACGAATTGCAGATTGTCGGTATAGCGCGCTACACGCCTCGTTTTCGTTGTCCATTGTTCCCGACCGGTTGCTCGTGTCGCCGAGCCGTCCCTGTAGAACCGTGTCCCAGAACCGAAAGACAATTTGAGCGGACGGAGCTACTGGTTCCCATGCTTTCGATCGCACTTGCCGGAAAGCCAAACGCCGGCAAGTCCACGTTCTACACCGCGGCGACGATGGCCGAAGTCGACGTCGCCAACTACCCGTTCACGACCATCGACGCCAACCGCGGTGTGAGCTACGTCCGCACCGACTGTCCCTGCCTCGAGCGCGACGAGCGCTGCAACGCCGACGACTGCGAGGATGGCAAACGCTACGTCCCGATCGAACTCATCGACGTCGCTGGTCTCGTCCCCGGCGCACACGAGGGCAAGGGCCTCGGGAACCAGTTCCTCGATGAACTCACGAACGCCGACGTCATCATCAACGTGATCGACGCCTCCGGCGGCACCAACGCAAAGGGCGAACCCGTCGACATCGGCGAGCACGACCCACTCGAGGACATCGACTTCGTCGAGGAGGAGATGGACCTCTGGCTCGCGGATATCGTCGCGCGAAACTGGGAGTCCGTCGAGCGGAAGTCTCGCTCGCCCGACTTCGACATCGACGAGGCGCTCGCGGACATGCTCTCGGGCTTCGGTGCCTCGCCGACACAAATTGCGACTGTCCTCCGGGATCTGGACTACCCCGAGGACCCAATTCAGTGGGAGGACGAGCACCGCGAAGCCCTTGCCCGCGACGTCCGCCAGCGAACCAAGCCGATCGTCGTCGCAGCGAACAAGATCGACGTGGCTCCCCAGGAAAACGTCGAGCGACTGCTCGAACTCGACAAGCCCGTTATCCCGACCACGGCCGAGGGCGAACTCGCACTCCGCCGTGCTGCCGACAACGACCTCGTCGACTACGACCCTGGCGACGAGGCACTCGAGATCGGCGACGGCGTGAGTGACGCACAGCGGGAGGCACTCGAGGGCCTCGCCGACACGATGGGCGAGTGGGACGGAACGGGAATCCAGTCGGCGCTGGACTACGCAGTCTACGACTTGCTGGATCACCTAACGGCCTACCCGGTCGAGGATGCGTCGAAGTGGTCCGATGGGAGTGGAAACGTGCTTCCGGATGCCTTCTTGTTACCAGACGGGGCGACGCCGGTCGATCTCGCGTATACAGTGCACTCCGATATTGGCGACGGGTACCTCCACGCAGTCGACGCGAAGTCGGGCCGAGACGTGGGTGAGGACTACGAACTCGCAGAAGGTGACGTTATCAAGATCGTATCTACTAACTGACTCTATTGTGACAAATAAGACTCTGCGTTTTAGGCGGGCGCGGTGATCAGTACAGGCGAAGGACTGAGCGAACAGACAGACATAACGCAGGGAGATTTATGTCTTCTTGATTACCAATCACAGTATGGTCAGTAGTGGTACTCTTTCGGGCGTGAAAAATTCGGAAATCTCGTTGCTAAATGCAGTTTCGATTGTTGCCGCTACTGCACCGTTTGGATACCTCTTCGAGTTTCTTTTCACGGTTCACGTAGTCTCTGATGAGACGAGAGCGGTGTGGTTAACAACTGTCGCATTCGCCGTTCTGGGCTTGATTGTCTGGTCTATTCGGTCTTAAGCCAGACTGGTCAATTTGCACCAGTAGTGACCGCGAAGGTCGAAGCAGATCAAGATGGAGTTTATAGTTGTGTACACTGTGTGTACTCAGATATGGTTATCAAGATCATGAGTACGAATTAAAGAAACCAATACTTCCTCGTTCCTACTTTTGTCGAGGGGCTTCCCTCTGAAATTTGGAAGCAGCACTGTAGCGGATGGGTGCTACGGTCCTACACCCCGGAAAAGACGGATCAATGCGACGATAGGGCGGATCACTTTCATTACCGCATCCGCGATAATCAGGTCTCGTTCGTGTCTGCGATCGTAACTGTACAGGCCGGGGACAAGCACCAGTGGGAGAATTAGTAATAGCACTCCGACAACTGGTTCTGCTCTTCCCAGTAGTTCTGTATCAACCCAGTAAAGACTAAACCCGACCAGAAGTGTTACCATTCCGGTAATCGCTATTGCATAGGCGATTCGCGATGCCTCAAGGAGTACTGTCTTGCGTGAATAGCCGAAAATCCGGTCCGAATTGCTGGCCATTGTTTCCCATACGTTCTGGTTGGATAATAGCGTTGGGTGTTCTGTCCCATACTGATCCTGTACAGTTACGGACCACTCGAGTACCACCCACAACTGCGGAAATTCCAGTGAAGAATTTGTGCCGGGGAGTGTCGTAAAACCAGGCCGGACCACGGAGTGATCGCTGGAAATCTATTCGACTGTGGAGTCAGTACTCCGGCCGTTGAGCCTGAATGACATCCGAAAGCTGCAGGTGCTCGTCGGCAAGGAGTTCGTTGAGGTCATCAGCAGTGATGATTCCGACCAGTTCGTTACTATCGTCACAAACAGGGAGCCGACGGATACCATGCTCACTCATCAGTTCGGTTGCCTCGTAGAATCCGGCCGTCTGATCGACAGTTGTGATATTGTCGGACATAACATCACTAGCTGTCGTTTCTGCGGGATCCATCCCGTCACCGAGTACGCGCGTTGCGAGGTCGCGGTCGGTAACGATCCCGATCGGTTCGTCACCGTCAGTGATCACAACGCTGCCGACGTGGGACTTATCCATGCGTGTTGCGAGTTCCTGAACGGACTCATCTTCGTGTGCCGTTACGACATCGCTTCGGGCAAGGCTTTCAATAGGCATGAACCCGCCTCGCTGTCCCACTAACACCGATATAAATCCCCACCGTACCACCAACTCACCATGACTTTCAGGCTCGGTCCCGAGAAGAAAGCACAACGTGGTCTGCCGCAGGTCCATCCCTCATGACTGGTCGATCCACCTCACTCCCCCCGAGTCGGCGGCCACAACCAGCAGCGCTTCGTCGCGACATCCCATCCGGCATATCGACGACGCTGGACGAGACTGAAGATGTGCGGAGAAGTCAATTCTCTGCGAGAGACTCACCGACGCTGCTTTTGGATCCCGTCCAACGCGGCCGAACGGGATGGGTATCCGATTCCGAGTGCATCGCAGTCCAAACACTCCCAGCGGTACTCGCCTCTGAACCCCCGGATCGAAACGACGCCATCGCAGTCGGGACAGCGCTTCCGCCGGCGTGACTCTCGTACCTGTGTGAGAATATCCATGACGTTTCGATTCTCGTTCATTCCAGTTCCACTTTCTGTTGTCTATCGTCTCGGTATAGGCTTTCTCGTTCGTGGCTCCGACCGGTAGCTGATACCACGTTGGAATCAGTTTTGACAACTGCGTACGCGATTGGGTTGCTCCAGTAGTGAGCGGCCAGCCCATGACAGTGCGTCTCCACAGCGCACAATGCTGGCTCTCGGGGGCGAGTACCGGTAAACCAGGACACCGATCCGTAGGAGAGGGTGAATCAGTAAGATGTGGCTGTGTCCGTCGAACGTCGCTGCGCGAACGCGGATGGGAGGGGTATGCGGTCAGTTGAGCCAGGATCAACGCCCGGACCAGTCGTCGGTGAGTTGAGTAGTTGGAGTGGGTAAAGTACCACGTGTCAGGTGACCCGTGGAACTCTCGCTGTTCTCTTTAGATGATGCCCATCGCGTCGAGACGCTCCGGCAGATACGTATCCGTCACGAAGTCCAGACCGTGAGACGCGAGCGACTGCTGTTCGGACTTCTTCTCGATCTCTAACTGCAACTCGATCTGCTCCTCCCAGTACTCCGTCTGGAAGCGCGGGTCCTCGAGTTCACTCTCCAGCGCGTTGATGTCCGAATCCGACAGCGGGTCGGTCGGCAGGTCGTACTCGACGATGTCGGCGGGCTGGATGCCGATGTACTTGGCCTCAGGCGTTGCGAGGTACTCCGAGAGGTGTGCCGACTTGATCGAGCCGTAGGCGACCGAGCCGTAGATGCGGTACGACCACGGGTCACCGTCGGCGAAGACCGTGACCGGCAGGTCGAGTTCGTTGTGCAGCCGCTTCGTGATGCGCCGCGTCGCACGGGCGGGCTGGCCCTTCAGGTGGACGATCAGTGCGTTGTACTCCTCGTCGAAGCCGTTCTCGACGAGGCGGTCGCGCATACCACCGGTCTCCACCGCGAGGATGAAGTCCGCGTCAGTGCCTAAGAACTCGATCGTGTCCGGGTTGTTCGGAATCTGGTAGCCACCCTCGCCAACGTCCTCCTGACAGTGGATCTCGCGCTCGCCGCGACGGGTCTGCTCGCGCAGGTGCAGCGGGCCCATGAGGGTCGCACCGGATTCTTCCGGGCGCATGTGGAAGTCTTCACGGGTGACGCCGGAGACGATCTCCAGATCCTCGATCAGACCGTTGGACTCGTCCTGGTCGTTGAACTGGGCTTCCTTGTTGTCCCAGCTTTCGGAGAGGTAGTAGAGTTCACGCAGGGTCGACGAGCGGTCTTCCTCTAACTGGTCCGCGAGGAACTCGATGGTGTAGACGGCCTTCAACAGTTTGCGCGCGCCACGGACGGAGTTGGCCGAGCGGGTCGATTCGCGGTCGCCATAGACCCAGACGTCCATCTCCTCGTCGTACTCGATGTTGTTCTTCGTCCGCGTCGGCACGGACATGTGCGGAATCTCGCCCAGTTCGAACTGGTCGTAGAACTGTGCCGCGAGATCGATCAACTGCGCTCTGGCTTGCTCGTTGTCTGCGCTCATATTACTGTTTCACCGTCAGTTTCTCGGTTTCGACACCCTTCACGTCCAGATCGAAGCTCGCGTCGTCTGCGACCTCATACTTGAGTACCGCGTCGTCGCCGCTCGACACGTCGGCCTCCCACTTGATGAACCACTCGCCGTCCATCTCGACGACGGTCGCGCCGTCGGAGAGGCCGGCCGGTTCGGCCGAGACGATGTCGGTAATCTCGAGCGTCTTGTTCGTACTCGAGTTGTTCTCGACGACGACGGAGACGGCCTGGCCGTCGCCGTTCTGTTCGAGTTCGCGCTCGACGAGCACGTTGTTCATGATGCGAGCGATGGCGTCGTCGATGTCAGGTTCGTCGCGGCCGGTGACCTCGGCGACCTTCGTTGCCATTTCGGGCAGGATGGTTCCGAGGACGTTCTGTTTCTTCCGGCGCTTTTGCATCGAGCGGCGCTTGTTGAGGAAGCTTTTGAGGTCGCGGGCGGCTTCCCGAATGGCGAGTTCGATCTCGTCTTCGATTTCGGGGACGTTCGCGACGGCGTCTTTCGACTCGCTGGTGAACGGGACGTTCGTCGAGGCGACGTGGATCATGATGACGACGGGGCCATTGGGGAGTCCGGAGCCGCCGGGTTGGTCGAGTCCGTAGTTGCGCCAGCCGATGGACTTGACCACGTCGGTCGTCGCACACGCGCCGCGCTGGTAGACAAGCGGGACACGGTTTGCGAATCGCATCACGTTCGCGCTGCCCTCGGCCGGCAATTCGCCGCCGTAGGCGATGCCGGCTTCGACGACGAACGGATCGCCGCCGTGGACCTCGGCGTCTCGTGTCGCCGAGGAGTAGAACTCCGCGTCGAACTCCTTCTCCAGACCGGCCTGGATGAGATCGTCGGAGATCGGCGAGAGACACCGTGTTGGCGGGGCCATGATGTCGGTTGCACGCATTCCGTCGACCAGATCGCTCGTCGCGTCGCGGTCGCCCTCGAGTTCGCGCACGAGCGGCGGGTCGTCGGGGACGGTGGCCATTACGCCCCAGATTGCCTCGACGACGTTCTCGCGGGCGGTGTCGCCGAACGCGACGTCGTCGTACTCCTCGGTGAGTTCGGCCGCGCGGTCGACGTACTCCCGCAGTGTCTCGTGGGTGAGCCGGTGGCGCGGGTCGTCTTCGGTCTCGTCTTCGAAGGTGCCAGCGAGCCGGACGGCGAAGGCCTGGATGACCTCGTCGTCCTTGCGGGTGCTCGTGGCGTCGTCGGCGAGGTCGTAGAGGTCTGCAACGAGGCGGGACTCGCTCTCGATAGCGTCGTCGGCCGCTGGGTCGTCTGTTTCGTCATCGTCCGCCGGTACGGCGTCGATGAGTTCGAGCCAGACCGCGTCGATGGCGTTCTCGCGGACGGTGTCGCCGAACGTCGTCCCGTGTTCGTCTTCGACGTCGTCAGCAGCCGAATCGACCACATCGCGCAGTTCGTAGTGAGCGATCCGATCGGTGTCGGCGACCTCGTCTTCGATCGCTCCAGCGAACGCAGCCGTCGCGTCGGCTCCCTTGTTCGCGGTGGCGTCGGTGACCGCTGCGTCGAGATCAACCGATTCGTGGCTCGCAGGTGGTCGCCAGCGCATCTCGCGGCCGTAGTGACGGTCGCGGAACGCGTCGATGACCGACTCAGCGGTCTTCTTCCCGACGCGGGTGAACTCTTCCTGTAAGAAGCCGGAGACGGTCTGGGAATCAGTCGCCGCGAGCATCTTGATCACAGTCCCGAGTTCGACGCCGTGTGGGTGTGGACGGATCTCCTCTGTCTCCTCCGGCAACTGATCCGTCGCCCGCTCGAACTTGAAGTGTGCCTTGGGTTCTCGAAGCTCGAGTCGGGCGTGGGGGTTGACGACCGCCGTATGCTTGATGTAGTTGTGAAGCTGCTGGCGGGCGCGCATATTCGCCTCCATCTCGAGTTCGATGCGCGTCCCGTGTGGGCGGTCCCAGGTCGTCGTCTCCTCGACGCTAATCTCGGGTTCGTTGTCGTCCGTGTCGACGATGAGTTCGAAGTACTGTGCTTCGCTCGTGCCTTCGGTCCGGCTGGTGATCTTCGCGGGTTTGCCGCTCGTAAGCTGAGAGTAGAGCACGGCGGCGGAGATACCGATCCCCTGCTGCCCGCGGGATTGTTCGCGGGCGTGGAAGCGAGAGCCATAGAGGAGCTTCCCGAAAACCTTCGGCAGCGATTCCTTGGTGAGTCCCGGTCCGTTGTCCTCGACGATCAGGCGGTAGTAGTCGCCTTCCTCCTGTATTTCGACGTAGATATCCGGGAGAATACCGGCTTCCTCGGCGGCGTCAAGCGCGTTGTCGACGGCCTCTTTGACGGCCGTGACAAGGCCTCGAGCACCGCTGTCGAAGCCGAGCATATGCTTGTTCTTCTCGAAGAACTCGGCGATGGAGATCGCTTGCTGGCTCTCTGCCAGCTCCTCGGCGATCCCCGATTCCTCACCGAGTGTCGACTGGAACGACGTCATCGTTCCCTTGTACTAACGGGGAGGCTAAAAGGTGTGTGCTACCGGAGTGAAAGTGATACTGGCGTGGGCAATACTGGCCAGCCAGCCACTGGACGGCAGCTCCGGTCGGTGTAGCAGTCGAGATTCTCCCGCTACAGACGCTCACAAAGGTTTAACCAGCAGCGAAACTTTGTTCGGGACAAGAGAATACATGGATCCAGACGAGACGGACGAGCGACAGGTGGGCGACACTACGGGAGACAGCCGGTCGTCTCCTCAGTCCGACCCCACGACGGAGGCGGACAGTCGGAGCGTCTCCGACTCAACAGCAGCCGACACCACTGCCGACGCCGACGCTGCTGGCGACACTCGGAGTGACGCCGACCATAGCGCTGACAGTGTGAGCGAGGGAAGCAAGACCGGCGAGGGCGGCGAATCGAGTGAGACAACCGAGAACGACGACACCAGCGAGGGCGTGCGAACGGTCGCCGTCGAAGAAGTCGACCAGCGTATCGTTGACCTGCTCTCGTGGATCCTCGACACTGAAACCCGCGCGAAAATCTACGTCCACCTGCTTGCACACCCCGCAAGCACCTCGGAGGAGGTCGCGAAGGGGACCGGCCTCTACCCGAGCACCGTCCGTGAGGCCCTTGCCGAACTCCACGACGAAGAGCGCGTCACACGACAGAAACGCGCCAGCGAAGGCGCGGGGAACAATCCCTACGAGTACACCGCAATCCAACCGAGTGACCTCGTCGGCGGCGTCGTCGACCAGGTTCAGCAAGAACTGAACACCATCTTTACGCTCGACCGCGTACTCGACCGCTCCGCAGACGGCACCGGTGATTCCCAGGCCAACGGCTCCGAGCCGGTGACTATCACGGTTGACAACAACGACATCGACACAACCGATACAGCCGAGGACACAAACACGACCGGCAACGAACCAGCAGTCGACACGAACTCTGCCCCTGACACTGACTCGTCAGAGGCCCGCGACCGATAACAGGTCTTGAGCCGCTATCTGCCGAAATTCGGCCACTTCCCGCGACTACGATTTGGTACCGCTTCGTTGGGAAGTCAGCCTAACTCGAGTATGGCTGGGCGTTCGATTTCGAGTTCGAGGTTGTACTCGCCTTCGCTTTCGCTTTCACTTTCACCTTCGTCTTCATTTTTGTGCCCGAGCGCAGCCTCACCAGCGGACCCAGCGGCCTGCACCGTCGTTGTCGGCCAGCGATCGGTTGTCGTCAGTACCTCAAACTCGCCATCAGCGAGCAACACGGTATCCTCGCTTTTCGCGCCCTGGATCATCGGGTTCCAGGCGTAGGCCATGGGCTCTACGACGCTCGCTTCGTGGCCGGGTGTCGCGATCCACTCGCGGCCGGAGAAGCCGGCAGCACCGCCCTGGTGATGTTCTTTCCATTCACCGGGATAGTCGACCTCATCGTAGGCGTCCTGAATCGCGCCGAACACGTCACCGGCCGTGCCATCGGTTTCAGCGGCGTTCCGCGTCGCGGCGAGTGCGGTTGTCTCGACGCGTGCGGCGGCCTCGTGGCGCTCGGTCAGCCACTCGGGTGCGTCGAACGCGACGGTCCGGGTACAACTCGCGTGGAGGCCAGCCCGCTCGGTCGTCACCGAGACGAGTGCGTAGTCGCCGAGTTCGGCGTCGGTTGGCGTATAATGGCGATAGCGCTGTGCACGCTCGGAACCGCCGACGAGGATGACGGGAGCTTCGATATTCCGCGCTGAGAGCGCAACTCGCAGGGCAGAAGCGACCTCGTGTTCGCTGTCTCCCGACCGGAGCTCCCGGCAAACGGATTCGACGGCAGCGGCAGTCTCCTGGCCGAGTCGCCGGTAGCGTTCCCGATCCTGTTCGGTCAGTGGCTGCCGGAGCGGCGTCGGATCGACTCGCTCAAGGCCAGGTATGTCCACGTCGGCAGCGGCGCGCTCGTCCTCACCGACGCGGGCAGCGATCACCTCGGCGAGTGAATCGGTGTGCCAGCCGAACTGCTCGACGGAGACGATGTCTGCGTCGAGGTCCGGTAGCTCCTCATCCTCGATTCGGTTCGCTTCGTTGTTCGTCGTCACGATTCGCACGTCGTCGCCGTCGTAGCCGACAACGGCCACGCCCGTCGGCGTCTCCCGGTCGACAACACTGTTGCCGCCAGTCAGCCAGGCGAAGGCGTTCGGCCGGGCGAACCAGACCGACTCGAGTTCGTTGCGCTCGAGGAAGTCGTCCAGTCGCGCGCGTTTGTCCATGCCGGGTGCTGGCGTGGCGGCGTCTTGAATCCGACGGACCACTGATTCGACGGCACCGTCCTGAGAGTGACTCCTGTACGTGTTCGGCGACCTTTGACTGAGGCGGACTCGGGCAATGTAAGTACGGCTGGTCCTAACCTCCGCGTATTCGTGTCGTCCGACAGCCAAACCGCCGATAGGGGACTTCGCTCGCTGATCGCCAGGTTCGGTGTGCCACACCTGCTCGCGACGACGCTCGTGCTCGTCGCCGGAACGATCCTGCTCGGCATCGCCGCGAAGGCAACCGGGTCAGGACTGGCCTGTGAAGCGAACTGGCCGCAGTGTGATGCCGGGCCGTTCAACCTGCTGCCCGCCAATCTGCCGAGTTTTTACGAGTGGTTCCATCGCTTCGTTGCGATGTTCGCTGGCTTTGCGATCATCGGCTCTGCCGTCTCGGCCTGGCGCAGCCCTGACATTGACCGCCGTGTTGCAGCGCTGGTCGTACTCGGAATGGTCCTGACGCCGATTCAGGTCTATCTCGGCCGCGAGACCGTCTTGAGATACGAGATGGAGATTCTCTCGCTACACTTCTGGACTGCGATCCTCATCTTCGCGATGTTCGTCGTCGCGACCGCGCTCGTCTGGAAACCGCGTCTTCGGTCTTCCCACGTGCCCGCCGTGCTAGCGCTCGGGCTTGTCTCCGTTCCGCTGCACGTCGCGCTTAGCCCGACCGATCTGGGGCTTGTTTCGGACTACTCTCCGACCGTACAGTTGCTCCAGTACGGCGTCACCCTCTCGCTGCTCGCATCCGTCATCGTTGCCACCATGGTAACCAACTGGCGAAAAGAGGATCAGACACTCCTCGGTTTGCTCGCCGGGACGACCGTCCTCACGCTCGCTGTGACCTATCTTGGCCGTCGTGCAGTAATGACGCTCAATCCGGCACTCGATCAGCTCTATCTCGTCCTTGCCGGGGTGCTCTTCCTCGCGTTCGGCGTCGTGATTTATCGAAGTCGCAAGTAACGGATCGGCTCTTTTCTCAGTTACCGAGTTCCTGAGCTCTACTCTCTGGTCCCGGTGGTCCCATATCATGGGTCACGCCTGTGCTTGCTGGCCAGAATCGTCACCCGACCATCGTCACGATTCCTACCGCACAAACGACGGCACCGACACCGAGTCCGAACAGTACGTAATTCGCGATTGGGTTCGCAGCCCGCGTCACGTCGAGCGTGTAGTGGCGACCTGAAAGCGGCCAGAACGGTCGAACCCCCATCGGCGTGATAACATCCGCAAACAGGTGTGAAATAATCGCAAGCGTGCCGACGGCGAACGCAAAGGCGATCAGCCCGAGTCCGACAAAGGGTGCCGACTGCCCGACCAGCACGGCAGCGGCCGCCGCGACCAGGATTCCCACGAGCAGCGCAAAGCCGACCGTGTGCGTCGGCCCACGGTGCTCGAGCATCGGTACTCGCTGATCGAAATCCGGGAGCGTCGAGAGCGCGATAGTGACGAACCCACCGATGAGTGCCAGCCCCTCGTATCCTCCCACGGCGACGGCAGTGCCAAGCGGCGCATAGACCAGTAGGGCAGCCCCGTAGTGGCCGACCTGATACATTTGTGGCCAGAGAGGCAGCGGCTGCTGATAAACCCTCCGCGAAGCGGGCGGGGCTGGTCGCTCTGGCTGTTTCGAGGGTCGTCAGAAAGGCAACGATGGTTCCGTTCAGCATAGGTGTTGGAACGATAATAAAAACAAGATGGATCCACTGGATCGAATACGAAGACAGTGATAAATGACTTCGATATCTAACGAGGACTTACTTGTAAGTCCGTGGGAATGTATCACCAAAGATAGTTAGTATGCATAGCCGAGGGAAAACTGAGCGAATCCGTCCAAAAGAGCCCCCCGTGAACTCGAGTCCACGTCCCCAGCCGACCGCTGTCAGCACCACCGCCGACAGATGAGTGTCATCGCTACTGTCGCCGTCCCTGCAACGGCGTTTCCGCTCGGATCAGTGCTGGATACAGCCGGTGCAGACGATGCAACTGTCACCATCGAAACAACGATTCCCACGAGTGAGGGGGTGATCCCTTACCTTTGGGTCCCCGTTGACGTCGCCGACGCTATCGTCACGACACTCGAGTCCCGGTCGATGGTGTCCGGCGTCTCGGTCATCGACGAGTTCGACGGTACGGCCCTCATCGAAATCGAATGGGCAACGACCGTCAACGGAATCCTCGCGTCGATCCAGGAGAGTGACGCACTCGTAACGAACGCTATGGGAACCGCTGACCAGTGGACGTTTCGGCTTCGCTTCCCCTCCTACGACTCCCTGTCTGCGTTCTACACTGCCTGTGTCGACCGCGAAATCCCGATCGAACTCCTCCAGCTCCACGAGGCCGTCGGCGCGAGCGACGACCAGCGATTCGGTCTCACGACCGCCCAGCGGGAGTTGATCGTCGCCGCCTACGAATCAGGGTACTTCGACGTTCCCCGAGGAACGACACTCGTCGAACTCGGCCACGAACTCGGTATCTCTGACTCCGCAGTCTCTCAGCGACTCCGGCGCGGCCTCTCAACGCTGATCGGCTCGACACTAGCTATCGATCCCCACCATACCGAAGACGGAGATGCGGACTCGGGGTACTCGAGTATGGCCGCTGCGAACGCAGACACAGCTGTCGATGGTGACAGGATGCAACGGATGCCATCGGATGAGGGTGATGCGGACCAGTACGAATACGAGTATACCGACGAGTCGACGCCTGCAGCTGAAGGCGAAGATGTTGCAGACGAGACGGAGTCCGACACTGCAGATGGACGTGGTGGAGAGGGTCCAGAACTGCAGTCGAACGGGGCAAACGGATCGAACACGTCGAACGAGTAGGATCGGAACCGTGGCCGATAGTAGACAGCGAGCGATACCCCATCGTTCAGTAGGTGAAACTGGTCAAAATGAGATCACAGCGGTGAATCCGAAAGGGGAGAAGCAATTGCACCAAATAGTCTACTGCACGAACAACGCTAGTGGAGAGACAGCCCCAACTGACCACACAGACACAATGTGCCACAACCGCGGCCGTTATGGGTCAGCCACTCCTTCGGGCGAACGTGCAAAACGTCACCGACAGGACGAGTAACCCGTTCGGACTCAGACCACCGTTCGACCGGAGCGGCCCCGACGAACGGACCGCCGTCTTCGGCTACGGTGACGCCAACGCTGACTTCCACGTCATCGGCGATCACCCCGGCGTCCACGGCGGCAAGCGAACCGGTGTGCCCTTCACCGAAACCGCGAACGGGAACGCGATTCAGGACGTTCTTCGCGGCCCCAGAATCGACTTCGCGAGCGGTCCCCGTGACCGACCTGTACTCGAGAACTGCTATCTGAGCTACGTTCACATGTGTAGTCTCCCGGACGGCCACCAGCCGACCGTGAGCGAGTACGCGGAACTCGAGCGCTACTTCGATGCCGAACTCCGGGCGATCAACGCGCACATTCTGCTGCCGGTCGGCGAGCAGGCGACGGATCACGTCCTCCGGGAGTACACAACCCAGCGTCGCCGGATCGATCTGGACATGGCCGACCTCCACGCGACGGAACTCCGCGGCCGCGGGTTCATGGTCGTCCCGGTTCGGAATCCAACCGAGTGGGATGACGGCGACCGCGAGGCGATTCTCGAGACGCTACGTGGGATTCTGGCGAGTGA
Source organism: Natrialba chahannaoensis JCM 10990 (assembly GCF_000337135.1). Lineage (GTDB taxonomy): Archaea > Halobacteriota > Halobacteria > Halobacteriales > Natrialbaceae > Natrialba > Natrialba chahannaoensis. Next base: position 95,950 of record NZ_AOIN01000046.1, on the reverse strand, counting down.
TTATCGGCAGACGAAGGGCGTGGCGACGCGAATCGGGTAGACGTACTGCTGCTGGTTCCGTCTCATCGCGTCTGTCGACAGCTTTTCACCGACCGAGGTACTTTCTGATCGTCGCCCGCAACGGGAGCCCGAGCGCCCCGAGCAGCGGCAGGACGACGAACAACACCAGATCGAGCGGTAGCGTCGCGTATCCTACAGATCCGGCAGCAAACCCACACAGCGGGGCCAATACCGGGAGGACGTACGCGTACGACGGCGTCCAGCCGGGCCCGCGTCGCGTGTGCGTGAGGATGACGGTAAACAGGAACGGCATCAACACCGCACCGGCGAGCAGCGGCCCGCCGAACAGCGTTGTCGAAATCCCGAGCGCGATTGCGAGCAGGATCGTCTCGTCGATCGAGAGCGGCCGCCAGGGCTCTTCTCGCCAACCGAGTCGGACGGCAAGTATCGCACCGAGTACGAGCGCGACGAACCCGCCCAGCGCAGCGTACCACTCCATCGGCGCGACCGGCGGCGGTACGATCTCCGAGCGCTGGACGAACACCGCGCCGGTGTCGATGCCGTACCGTCCGCTCTCGAGTACCCCCCAGATCGCGGCGGGATCGGTTCCGACGGCAGCCAGTTCTGTGCGAAGTAACTCGAGTCCCGTCTCGTTGCCGAGCGCGAAGTCGGCGAGACCGGCGAGATAGACGAGCACCGAGAGCCAGAGCAAGGCGAGTCCGAAACGCTGGCGACGCCACCAGCGGACGACGGGGTTGGTTCGGAGCCAGGCAAAGCGGGTGTTCGAGTCGTCGGTGTCGGAGCCAGTGTCGGCGTGAGAACCGGCAGCTGTACTCGAGTCGGCAGTGCCAGTGTTGTTCGCTGTTCCGCTCTTTCGCCCACCAGTAGCTGCCCCCGATCCCTGTTGCGTGCGTGTTCTCGAGTTCCGGTTGGTCGCTGTTCCACTCGAGGTGCTGGCCGACGCCGCCTCTGCCTTCGTTTTGGAACGCGAACGCGAATTCGAACGGGAACCCGATGACGAACGCGAACTCGAGTTCGATCCCGACGACCCACTCGAACGGCGGCGTGAACTGGACGACTTGCTACTCGAACTCGAACTGGGGTTGGAACGGGAACCGGACGAACTGGTGCTGGAACGGGACCGGGAACGAGAACTCGACGACGAACTCGAGTTCCGACTGGAGCCAGAGCCACCCCTAGCGTCTGTACTAGAGGTAGGACGGGACTGGGTGCGGGAGTTTCGGCTGGAGCTGGACGAACCGCGTGTCGTTCGGTTTCGGCTGCTACTGCTCTGCCCGCTTTCACCGCTTTTACTCTTACTCGTTGACCGTGACGTCGACGTGGAAGAACGCCCAGATGTCGTTTTTGTCTTTGTCTTCGTTGTTCGTCTGCTACTCGAGCTTGAACCCGTGTCCGAACTGGTTCTGGAACTGGAGCGTGAACGTGAACTTGAACTTGAACTCGTACTCGAGTCGTCGTCCGAACTCGCCCAGACTTCGGGGTCGGGAATGCCACTGGTCCGTTTGGCGACGTAGTCTTTGTGTCCGAGGCGGTCGTAGGCCTGGCGCTCGACCGGTTCGCTGAGGATTTCGTAGGCTTTCTTGACGGCGACGAACTGCGCTTGCGCGCGGTCGTCATCGTTCAGATCTGGATGGTAGACGCGGACCTTCTCGCGGTAGGCATCTTTGATCTCCTCTTGGGAGGCGTCGGATGGAAGCTCGAGAAGGTCGTAGAAATCCTCAGTCATTGACGATCGAGAGCGTACTGTCTACGCTGCTGTTGTGCGGGAACTGTTATAATATCAGTGTTCTCGTCGTTCCAGCAAGTTGGAACGTCGGTTGGCGCGAGAACAGCGGGTTTCCGAGTGACCGAGACGGGTAGCTGGTGACACTGCTTTGCGGGAGCTACGTGAAATCAGCTAGTATCGTTTGCCCCTCAGGTACCCGAGGAGTTGTTGTAGCCGACGTAGTTTCGGACGGAGTGGTTTCAGCGTTGACTTCATCACTCTTCTCGATGGATGCGCTCTCGTCGGTGGTTGTCGCGTCTTTTGGGGCGCTATTGTGTTCGGGACTGCCTGTGAACGCTGTCAGTGTTTCCTGTCCGGTAGCACTCACAGCGGGACCAGGTTCGGTTTCGGAGTTGGATCCAGTTTCGGGTTCGGACTCGGCTTCAAACTCGTAGAGGGCAACGGCGTCTGTCTCGGAATCTGATTCCGGATCAGTGCTAGACTCCGGCTCCGGCCACGTGTCGGACTCTGGTTCTGGTTCTGGCTCTGGTTCTGGTTCTGAATCTGGGTCTGGGTCTGGGTCTGAATTGGACCCGAGTACTCCTTTTTCCTCATACTCTTTCCCCACATCCGCTGTCTCTTTGTCAGGCCCACTGGACGCTGTCGCTGCGCCGTCCCAGCCGTCCAGACTCGTCTGGTCTGCCGTCGCGAACTCGAGATTGGCCACGCGAACACCCAACTTGCGAACCGGCTCTGTCTCGAACTCGGTGAACAGGTCGCGGGTAATCCGCTCGACGAGGTCAGGATCGTCGACCGGACCGGGAAGCGAGCGGGCTCTGGTGTTAACGTCGAACGGCGGCAGGACGGCCTTGACGCCCACGGTTCTGTACAGCGCACCCTCGCGCTGGGCGCGGTCGGCGACGGCCGCCGCGAGGGTCTCGATCTGCTCGTATTTGGGTTCCGGGTCGGAAACAGGCTCGGCGAAGGCCGACTCGCGGGAAAAGCTCTTGGGGTCACCCTTCGGTTCGACGCGGCGCTCGTCCTCGCCGCGGGCACGATCGTAGAGTTCCTGACCGCGCTCGCCGAAGCGCTCGACCAACGGATCAGGATCGGCCGCGGCCACGTCGGCGGCCGTCTCGAGTCCCATCTCTCGGAGTTCGCGCGCCGTCACGGGACCGACGCCGTGGAGCAACTCGACGTCGAGCGGGGCGAGAAACTCCCGCACCTCACCGGGTTCGACGACGGTCAATCCGTCCGGCTTGTCGAAGTCGCTCGCGATCTTCGCGGCGCTCATCGTTGGCGCGACGCCAATACTGACGACGACACCGACCTCGCGCCGAATTCGATCCTTGACGTGCCGAGCGAAGCCGTCCGCGACCTCCCAGGCAGTGCGCTCGGTCACATCGAGGTAGGCCTCGTCGATGCTCACCTCGCGGACGATGTCCGCGCAGTCGTGGAGGATTTCCCGAACCTCAGCTGCGATGGACTCGTAGAAGTCCATATCGACAGGGCGGTAGTAGCCGGTCTCGTCCTCAGTCAGGTCCGGATCGTGGTCTTCTGTGTCTGGTGAAAGGGCGGCGCGCCGCGGCAGGGACTCGAGTGCGGACGAGATTGCCTGGGCGCTTTCGACGCCGAACTCGCGGGCTTCGTAGCTGGCGGTGGCGACGGCACCGACGGTGTCGCCGGGTTCGTAGCCCATGCCGACGACGACGGGGTCGCCGCGGAGGTCGGGCTCGCGGAGTCGCTCGCAGGCGGCGTAGAAGCAATCCGCGTCGACGTGGAGGACGATACGGTCTACGGTGTCCTCGGTTTCGACGCCGGGTAGTTGTGGCCCGTTGGACATTGGTTGTGTGTTTGTGTGAGTTGTGCCTGGATCTGTCCCAGTGCGTTCGTCTAGCGGTAGGGGAGGGACGTTGTGAACGTTGCGTCCGGTGCTGGCGGTGCTGGCGGTGCTGGGTGAGGTCCCAGCCCTGACTCAGTTGTAGCCCCGCCAGCGATGGCCACACTCTGTACACTTGAAGAATCGCGTCGGTGGCTCGTCGGCAGAGGCCGTCTGCTTCAGTGTGTACCAGGCTTCCTGTGTCCCACACTCGTCGCAGACGACATCGGTCGCCTTCGGCTTGCCTTCGAAATTCGCGTTCTCGTCGGACTCGATGACCTCGTCGTCGGTCTGGGACTCGGTCGTGATGAACTCGTCTTCGCGGTCGCGGTCGCGTTCACTCGCGGCACCACAGTTCGTACAGACCATCCGGTCGTCCTCAGCCATCATCATCGAGCCGCAATCGTCACAGAACTGCATACCCCGACTGTACGGTCGGCTGTGCAAAAAATACGTCGTCACCGTTCATGTGGGACGCTGTCAGCGCGACAGTAGCTCTACCTCCCAAGGACCAGCAGCATCGACGGTAACGTAACCAATTCCCTCAACCGAGAACGTCGTCTCGCCCTCGAACTGATCCAGTTCGTTGAACACGAGCTCGGGGAATGTAAGTCCGAACACCGACTCCTCCTGGGGGAGTATTTCGACGATGAAGTTCCCCTGTCCCTCGTGGACACCGCGCGCTTCGCCGAGCCCGTCGAACTGAAACGGCCCTGCCCAGTCTGGGGTATCTCCCGCAAGCGAGGCGGGCAACGACTCAGCATCGTCGTCCGTCGCCTGTGGCTGCTGGATCTCGATCTCCCAGCTCCCATCCGCATCGACATCCAGCAGGTACTGTCCTGCTGCGGCGATGAGCCCCGTCGCACCGGTGTACGCACCGATCGTATTGACGAGCAACTCTGCCCGATTGCCGGTAGTGGGAACGAGATCCACAATGAAGTTCGAGTCGCCGTCGTGTACACTTTCGACGATCGTCACGCCGTCTTCGAGTTCGAACTCGTCAGTGACTGTCGACCCAGCATCGCTGAACGTAATCGGCTCCGATTCCACTGTCTGGTCGGTATCCTGCCGTGCACTGGCACTCGAGTACAGTGTGCTTCCCATCAGTACCATGCCCCCAAATCCCAGACCCGCCGCAAGATAGCGTCGTCGACGCATAGAGAGGCCTCAACCCAGGAGCGGCTTCGAACCGTCTCCGTAATCGCTACGACTGTCGCGTTGGCTGGCACTATCGGCGCAGGTGGTGCTTCTCGACCGTTGCACCGCTCGTTGCCGCACGCGACACGAGCACTTCACCAGACAGCCCGCGTTCTGCGAGTGCATCCTCGGCCGCGGCGACCGCTTCTTCGGCGTGGCCGCGGTCCGTCACGCCGTACACCACTGGCCCCCACGAGGACTGCCCGATCCCCGAGAGAACCGGACAGGACTCGAGTGCCTCCACCAGTTCACCGGCGGGTGGGCGGAAGACACCACCCTGGGCGTCAGCGTACCACGCGCCGTTCTTCCGGCCGATTTCGCGGATGGCTTCGCCGAAGGCCTCGAGTCGGTCCGCGGCCGCGGCGGGGAGCAATTTTCGGGTGACGACGCCGGCGAGTTCGTCCGCGATGGCAGGGTCGGCGCGTTCGACGACGGTGCGCATACTGGCATCCTCGTTCTCGCCGCTGCGGCCAGGGTCTGCGTCGGGGACGACGACAAGAAAGCGCCAGTCCTCGGGGAGGTCGTGGCGGGCGACGACGGGCGGGACTGTCCAGTCGCCCTCTTCGGGTGGCGCGGTCGTAAAGCGATTCGTCGGGTGGCCTGCGTCGACGACGAAGCCACCGTTCTCGAAGGTGGCGACGCCGACGCCGCTGCGGCCGCCCCGACCCAGTGCGGGCGCGTTCGCCCTGACCTTCGGATTCAGGTCGTAGGCGTGGGCCGTCGCTGCAAGCACCGAAAGCGCGATCTGGGTCCCGCTCCCGAGGCCGACGTGTCGTGGTAGCGGCTTCTCGAGTCCGATCTCGACGCCGGGAACGTCGAGGACGCCGAGAGCCCGTTCGGCGTACTCGCGTACGAGCGAATCGTCGGCGACGAGTTCGTCGGCACGGGTTGCTGTGACGGTTACTTGGGGGGTTTCGAGACCGATACCGATACCGCCGTAAAGTCGTTCGCGAGCGAGCGAGAGGTTCTGGAAGCCGACGTGGAGACGAGCGCCGGCGCTGACAGTGACGGCGTGTTCTCTGTCGGCCTGTGAGGGGTGCCCAGTGCTCGGGTCGCTCGCGTTCGGCATGTGTACGCACTATTGGTCGGTCTTGGAAAGGAGGTTTCGACGCTGGCAACGCCTGACGACAGTTGCTGTGAGACAACAGAGAGGTGGTGGAAGACAGGAGAGAGTAGGTAGTAGAGGGCAGACAGTACGCAGTAGACTGTAGGCAGCAGACCGCAGAATAGGGGCGTTACACGCAGCGATTACCGACTCGGTGCGCCGTAGTCGACGTGGACCGTCGGCGTGCTCGCTGATTCCGGAGCGGGAACACCGTTCCAGTCGACCACGTGGACGTTCGCCATCTCGCCGGCGAACCGGAACCGCTGGACACCCACATCAATCGTTCCCTCTGCAACCTTCTCAGAAACCACGACGCCCTCGGAAACGGGATCGTCTGCGACCATTTCGATCTCGCCGTCGACAGCGATTTCGAACATCGAGGGAACCCCGCGACCAACGATCGTCACGAGATTGGGGAGTTGGTTGGCTGATTGTGCGTCCGAATCCTGTTGTACCGGATCGTCGCGTGCCATGCTTCGATGAGATAAATGGGAGGGTATAAACTTTCTTCCTCCAGAATCGGTAAGAATCTGTGAACATCACGCGAGTTGGACAGAGTGTGTCCGTATGGTGACACCCCTGCGACCGGTCCACTCAGCCCATGGAAAGAACAACCGACAAACGGTGACTTATGGTCTCCCGACGCAAGGACCGAGCATGAGCAGCGACGAGTTCGACTACGGCAAAGACGAGCGCCTCCGGAGCCGCGAGGTCACCGAAGGGGCGGAGAAGGCACCCCACCGAGCGATGTTCCGCGCGATGGGCTTCGACGACGAGGACCTCTCCTCACCGATGATCGGCGTGCCGAACCCGGCGGCCGACATCACTCCCTGTAACGTTCACCTCGACGATGTCGCCGAGTCCGCACTCGAGGGCGCGGACGAAGCCGGCGGGATGCCGATCGAGTTCGGGACGATCACCATCTCGGACGCGATTTCGATGGGAACCGAGGGGATGAAGGCCTCGCTCATCTCGCGGGAACTCATCGCTGACAGCGTCGAACTCGTGACGTTCGGCGAGCGGATCGACGGTCTCGTCACCGTCGCGGGCTGTGACAAGAACCTGCCCGGGATGATGATGGCCGCGATCCGGACGGATCTCCCCTCGGTCTTCCTCTACGGCGGTTCGATCATGCCGGGCCAGCACGAGGGTCGGGACGTGACCATCGTCAGCGTCTTCGAGGGCGTCGGCGCGTACGGCACCGGCGAGATGGACGCCGAGGAACTCGACGACTTAGAGCGCAGCGCCTGCCCCGGTGCGGGCTCCTGTGGCGGCATGTTCACTGCGAACACGATGGCCTCCATCTCCGAAGCGCTCGGCCTCGCACCGCTTGGCAGTGCGTCTCCGCCCGCAGAAGACGAGGAACGCTACGAGGTCGCCCGCCGCGCCGGTGAACTCGCCGTTGAAGTCGTCGAGGAGAATCGGCGTCCCTCCGACATCCTCACCCGCAAGTCCTTCGAGAACGCCATCGCACTCCAGACCGCGATCGGCGGCTCGACCAACGGCGTGCTTCACCTGCTCGCACTCGCCCGCGAGGCCGGCGTCGACCTCGAGATTGAGGACTTCGACGAAATCTCCCGGCGCACGCCGAAGATCGCAGACCTCGCGCCCGGCGGCGACCGTGTCATGAACGACCTCCACGAGATCGGCGGCGTCCCGATCGTCATCCGTCGCCTACTCGAGTCCGATCTCTATCACGGCGATGCGATGACCGTCACTGGCCGGACTGTGGCAGAGGAACTTGAGCGTCTCGATCTGCCAGCAGACGACGAACTCGAGGCGGACTTCCTCTACACCGTCGACGACCCCAAGGAAGACGAGGGCGCGATCAAGATTCTCTCTGGCAACCTCGCACGCGACGGCGCGGTGCTCAAGGTCACTGGTGACGACGAGTTCTATCATCAGGGACCGGCCCGTGTCTTCGAGGACGAGGAAGCTGCCATGCAGTACGTTCAGGAGGGTCACATCGAGAGCGGCGATGTAATTGTCATCCGTAACGAAGGCCCGAAGGGTGGCCCTGGGATGCGCGAGATGCTCGGTGTCACCGCCGCGGTCGTCGGTGCGGGACACGAGGACGACGTGGCGCTCATCACGGACGGCCGCTTCTCCGGTGGCACCCGCGGACCGATGATCGGCCACGTTGCCCCCGAGGCGTTCGTCGGCGGCCCCATTGGACTCCTGGAGGATGGCGACGAGATCACGGTCGATATTCCAGAACGGGACCTCAAGGTCGACCTCGACGACGCCGAACTCGCTGCCCGCCGCGAAGAGTGGGATCAGCCTGCGCCGACGTACGATAGTGGCGTGCTGGCGAAGTACGGCCGCGACTTCGACTCCGCGTCGAACGGCGCGGTGACGAACCCTGGCGTCACTCGCGATTCCGAGTCAGGCGGCTACTGATCGGGGCACCGACCCTCTCGTTCACGCCTTCTATTTCCTGCACGAGACTTTCTTAGTGGTACAACGGACGACGATGTAGATGCACAAGTACTGTCTGGAGTGTGAGTGGCAGTGCAGTACCTCTGACGGACGGACCGAAGCCGAGGTTTCGAAGCAGGCGATCGAGCACTTCGTCAAAACTGGTCACACAGTTGATTCGCTTCGGTTACCGCCACCGACTGTTCGACTCAACTGAGTTCGACTCACACTTTCCTGTGACTCAACGATCAGTTGCGAACTACGTACACTAAGGAGCGGTCACTCCGTGGTTGCAACGACCTCCAGCAACCGAAAATGGTGTGTTCTCGTCGTAAACGACCACGGGTCGGTGAGCCGTGGAACTATCTGCGCTCGCGTTAGAACGGCGGCGAGTTCGAAATCGCGGTATCGAACTGCTCGATCGGGCGAACACCGAGACCGTGGAAATCAGGCGTTCGTGGGCCCTCTTCCTCGTCGTCCTGAGCGAGTTCGACGTGCTCGTCGTCGAACTCCGAAATTGGGAACGGCTCGAGAACGTCGACGTGTTCGCGGTCCTCGACGCTGATAACCGAGACGCCAGGCGTCACACCGGTTGCAGCGTGTGGGTCGCCAGAGAGCGGAGCGGGACCGCGAAGGCTGACGAACATGTACTCGCCGTCGGGCGAGGTCCACATAATGTCCGGTGCGTCACTCTCTCCAGGATCGTCGTCCTGAGCGGGACCGTAGGCGTCGATCGTCTCTTTAACCTCGTCGGTCTCGGGATCGACGATGACACCGTCGTTGGTCTCGCGGTTCAGCACCCACAGCTCCTCGCCATCCGGCGTGAACCAGAAGCCGTGTGCGTCGATTCCCTCGGTCGACTCGCCATCGACGATAACCTCGTCCTCGGCGGTGTCGTAGACGTAGTAGTCACCGACACCGTCGCTGTCGCTCGATGGCAGGCCAGCAGTGAGATAGAACTTCTCCTCGGTCGGGTGTGGCATCGTGCCACAGTTCGTCGGCAGCGTGTCACCGGAAATCGCCCTATCGACGGTGAACTCCTCGTGGTCGACGATTACGAGCGCTCCGTCGTGGTAGCTCGGTCCGAGCGTGTGCAGCGAGCGCCCGTCGTGGGCGTACTGGTGACAGATCGGCGAACCGCTCTCGATACCGGCGTCCTGTACGATGTCGTCCTCCAGGACGACGATCTCGTCGACGACCTCGAACTCTTCGCTGTCGAGGTCGGATTCGACGCGAACGATCGCACCCTCGCCAATCGCGTCGACGTGGATGTACTCGTCTGCGGGAGAGAACGCAGCCATGTGCGATCCCTCGCCGGTGTCGATGTCGGCGACGAGTTCGTGGTCCTCGGTTCGGAAGACGAGCGTCCGCGCGCCGGCCGTACAGGCGATGGCGGCGTACTCGTAGTCCGAACTGAAGTCGATCATGTGCGGAACGATGCCCTCCTCCGGGAGGCCTTCGAGTTCGTTCAGGTTGATGTGGTTCGTCAGTGCGAACTCGTCGTCACCCTCCGGGGCTGGTTCGTACGTGAAGATGTCGTCGCGGCCCTGGTCGAGTGCCCAGAGTTCGTAGGAGCCGTCTCCTTCCCCGAGTTCGGCGTCGACAGTGTAGTCGAACGCCGCGGCCTCCCCGTTTTCGTCGCCGTTCTCGTCACCGTTGCCATCCCCGTCACTGGCACAACCGGCGACTGCAACGATTCCTGCAGTCGCACTGCCCGCCAGAAACGTCCTGCGAGTTGGATCGGTCTGCATAGTCGTTTCGTGTGTACTCCACATTCAAAAACTTGCGGATTCAGGGCCTCTACCCGGCAATTATGGCTGTTTTGGGTAGATAGGGGAAAGAATTGACGGGGCTTCGAGCAGGTACGTTTGGGGTCGCTCGCATTCGAGCGTCAAACCACTGCTCGCTTGCAGCTTCGTCGTCGACAACGGCAACTATTGCACGTGTCTGAGTCAGACTGTTTTCTCACTCCGAGTGAGGGTTGTGCCAGCACACGGAGCCGAGTCAACGTGAGGCCAGACAGATTTGATCCAGAGGTCTACGGTTGCCCGCGTCGTTCAAGAATTTGGTCGATTATCAATCGGGTCGACAGCAATTCGTCCTCGCGTGCCGACTCGCAACCGCTTGCACGCTCAACAACACAGTCGATCCCACGCCGCGCCAGTTCGTCCTCGATGGCCCCTCCGTCGTGGTGCTGGTCGTGGCCAAGCGCGATCACGTCCGGGTCAATCCGTTCAATGGGTGCGAAGATATCCTCCTCGTGGCCGAGAATGGCTTCGTCGACGACTTCGAGCGCGTCGACGACATCCCGTCGCTGTGAGGCCGAACAGATGGGCGCTTCCTTGTGATCAACATTCGACTTGCGAGCGACGATCACGTACAGTTCGTCGCCCATCGTGGCAGCCTCCTCGAGATAGTGAACGTGGCCAGGGTGTAACAGATCAAAGGTTCCCTGGGCGATCACCGTTCGTGGGTTGTCGTTCGTCATAGATTCGTCCTCAGTTCCGTCCTCGAAATCGAGGGTCGTCGCGGTTGTCGCTGGCGCTTCGTGCTCGTCTGCTGGATCATCGTATGGATACCAGTGTCGGTCTCACGTTCGGGTTCGGTGTCTGTGTCTGTGTCTGTGTCTGTGTCTGTCTCAATGTCCATCTCACGCTCACACAGTTCGCCATCTCAGTACAGTTCCTCGTCGATATCCGCTTGCGTGAAATCGAAGAAGTCCTCGCTCTCGGGCAGGTCAACGTCGATCACGTTCAGGGTCGTCCGCTTGCCCTGTGAGTCGAACGCCTTCCAGTCGCTCTGTCGGTACGGTGCGCCGATAATGATGTGCACGCTCCCCCGCCCGAACGTCTCCAGATCCGCGCTGCTCGGTCTGATCACGCCGTTCGGATGGGAGTGAACGCTGCCGAGTGCCTTCACGTCGTTCGGAATCTGGCTCGTCTTGACCGTCGCGCTCACGCTGTTTGCCTCCGTCCCCGGCACCACCAGCACGTCCGTGATGACGAGGCCGTCTTGCTCAAGTCCCAGCTGCGTCGCCTCGGTGCCTCGTAGAAAGCCCATGTACTCGTTGGGATGAGAGGCCTCCGAGGATTCGATCGCGAACTCGAGTGTCTCCTCGGCGATGCCGAGGATTTCGTTCGAGCGAAACAGCGCGTCGAGCAGCCCCATACACCATCATCGGAGGGTGCGGTTGCTAAACGTTCCGATGGTCGCGTGGCGATGGTGTGCTCACCGTGTTTCAGCGGCCCAACCCCGTCTTTCCCCGCACCAACGGAGTCGTCACTCCAGCACCACCGCTACTGCCCGCAGTTTTCGGATCGACGGCTGTCATCCCTTCTTGACAAGGGTTATACGCCGTCATCACTAACCGAACACTCATAGATGACACGTGAGTCCGCCGGGGTCCCCGGCGAAGACGACGGGGATTCCGTCGTCTACGATCTCGATGCAGATTGTACCGCAGAGGATGTCGAGCAGAACCAACCTTACCTCGCTGAAATTAACGGTATCGTCGACTATGGCGTCTTCGTCGATCTCTCCGAATCCGTCTCGGGACTCGTTCACGAGTCCGTTCTCGAAGGCACCTTCGCCGTCGGCGACGAGCTCGTCGTCGAACTCGAAACCGTTCGCGACAACGGCGATATGGCGTTCGAGCCAGCCGGGATCGAACTTGATGACAGTGACACCACGATTGAATCTGTCACCCACGATTATACCCTGACCGGCACCGACCGTCTCAAGGGTACCATCGGCGAACAGGTCCACCTCGAAGGCGAGGTCGTACAGGTCAAACAGACCGGCGGCCCAACGATCTTCCACATCACCGACGAATCCGGCGTCGTCCCCTGTGCCGCCTTCGAAGAGGCTGGCGTCCGCGCGTACCCATCCGTCGAGGTCGGCGACATCGTCCGCGTCACCGGCACGCCCGAACACCGCGAGGGTTCCGTCCAGATCGAAGTCGACGGGCTCTCGAAACTCGACGGCGAGACCGCTGACGAAGCCCGCGAGCGACTCGAGAGCGCACTCGAAGCGCGCGCCGAACCACACGACGTTGAGCCACTGATCGACTGGCCCGCGTTCGAAAAGCTGCGTGAGGACCTGCGGGAGGTCGCCACCCTGTTGCGCCGGACGGTACTCGAGGGCCGCCCGATTCGCGTTCGCCACCACGCGGACGGCGACGGGATGTGTGCCGCAGTGCCGGTCCAGATCGCACTCGAGCGCTTCATCGCTGAGGTGCACGAGGACGACAACGCGCCACAGCACCTCATCAAGCGCCTGCCCGCCAAGGCCCCGTTCTACGAGATGGAGGACGCGACGCGCGACCTGAACTTCGCACTCGAGGACCGCGAGAAACACGGCCAGCAGCTTCCCCTCTTGCTCATGCTGGACAACGGCTCGACGGCCGAGGACGTGCCTGCCTACGAGACGCTGGCACACTACGACATCCCGATTGTCGCGGTGGATCACCACCACCCTGACCCGGACGCTGTCGGTGGCTTGCTCGACGCCCACGTCAATCCGTACCTCCACGACGAGGACTACCGAATCACGACGGGGATGCTCTGTGTCGAACTCGCGCGGATGATCTTCCCGGAGATCACGGACGAACTCCGCCACGTCCCCGCCGTCGCCGGCATTTCGGACCGCTCGAAGGCCGACGCGATGGACGACTACATCGACCTCGCCCTTGAGGAAGGCTACGACGAGGATCGACTGCAGGACGTGAGTGAGGCGTTAGACTACGCGGCCTTCTGGCTGCGCTACAACTCCGGCGACCAGCTCATTCAGGACCTGCTCCAAATCGACAGCGACGAGGAGGAGCGCCACCGCGACCTCGTCTCGTTCTTCGCCGACCGTGCCGGCGAGGAGGTCGACGAGCAACTCGACGCCGCGATGGCCCACCTCGAACACGAGGACCTGGACAATGGCGCTCATCTCTATCGAATCGACGTCGAGAACTACGCCCATCGCTTTACCTACCCCGCACCGGGCAAAACGACCGGCGAGATCCACGACCGGAAAATCGAAGAGACCGGCGACCCCGTTATCACGGTCGGCTACGGCCCTGACTTCGCCGTGCTCCGCTCCGACGGCGTTCGCCTCGACATCCCGCAGATGGTCTCCGAACTCGAGGAGGAGGTGCCGGGCGGTGGCGTCTCCGGCGGCGGCCACCTTGTCGTCGGCTCGATCAAGTTCGTGAAGGGCAAGCGCGAGGAAGTCATCGACGCCCTGGTCGACAAGATGGAAGAGGCCGAGATTGACGAGGCGCTCTCGAGTGCAGCGCCGATCGACGACTGACTGAGCGGGTACAGCGGTCGCGCTACTCGAGAGCAGCCGAGACAGCGGTTGGTACTATTCCTGTGCCGTTTCGTCGTTCCGACAGTTGCACAGTCACACCTGACACAGAGATGTCAGTCGTTTTGATAGGGGAGGAATTTGTGGATGATAGCGTCAGTGCTGTGTTGGCAGCGAGGACGGCAGGATCCACGTCCCGCGGACGAGCCACACGACGGCGATTACCGACGAGATGATGTAAGACAGCGCAATCGCATACCACACGCCAGTGATACCCGCTCCGAACCAGGCGAGTGCTGCGTAACTCAACGGGATGCGGAACACGAACAGTTCTAGCGTGGCCAGTAGCATTGCGAGTGTCGTGTTTCCGCTTCCGCGAAACGCGCCAAGAGTGACCTGAAACACGGCGAAGAAGACCAGTGCTGGTCCGACGATACGGACAAAGGAGGCACCGTTCTCTCTAATTGCATCAGCAGCCACGGCACCACCTTCGACGCCCAGGAACACGCTCACGATGGATTCGGCGAACGGGTAGGCAGCGGCGACGATGCAGACGAACAGGACGCCAGCCATTCCCGCAGAGAGGTATACCGCGTGTTTGGCACGGAGTTGCTGGCCGGCACCAAGATTCTGTCCGACGGTCGTCTCTACCCCGCGCGCAAGGCCGAGCGAGATGACGAACAGGATTCCGACGAGGTACTCAGAGATACCGTACGCCGCGACGGCAGCGTCTCCTTCGATCGCAAGAACTGCCGTCAGGATCGCGACACCGCCTGCGCGAGCACCCATCTCGACTGCGGTAGGAGATGCGATCGTGACGATCTCGACGAGTGTCGAACGACGTGGTCGCAGAGACGCCAGTGTCAGCTCGAATCCGATTCGGCCGGAGAAGAGGATATACAAGCCGAGTGCAGCGGCAATCGATCGGGCAAAGATCGTTGCGATTGCAGCACCCTCGATGCCGTAGCCGGCGAACCCGGTCCAGGCGTACAGCGAGTGCTCAAGCGAGTGGAGTCCGGCCCACTCGAAGAGCGGATTCGCCGAGAATCCGTGAATCACGAACGGATCGATGAGGATGTTGACGAACGCGCTGACCCCCATCAGTTTGAGCGGGGTTTTCGTATCTCCCCATCCGCGAGAGAGTGCGTTGAAGACGAAGAACCAGAACATGGGGACCAGACCGAGGAACGTGATGCGCGTGTATCCGACGGCCTGGATGTATGGCTCCGTACCGGGAGTTGCACCGACGAGCGTGAGCAACCACGGTGTGAGGATGTATCCAATGATCGCGAGCACGAGAGAAAGGGCCGTTACGAACGAGATGGTTCCCCCGGCTACTGATTGAATCGCGCGTAATCGACCTCCACCTTTGTGCCGTGCAACGAGGACTGTCCCCGCCGTTACCACCCCGAGTCCGATACTCATTCCGAGGTAGACGATCGGCCACGAGTAGGACATCGCTGTCACCGCATTGGTTCCGAGATGACCAATCCAGTAGAGGTCAACCAGGAAGTAGACGATATCGAGCCCCTCTGCGAGAACGATCGGTGCCGAGAGGACTAACAGCGGCTTGAACAACTGGCCATCGGTTACGTTAATCGATTGACTCTGTGAGGGAGTACCCGTTGTCGTGAGATCTTGTGAGATGGGTTCATTCGTCGTTGATTCGTCCATCGGGTATACCTGAACGGAGGGGACGGACGCAGATCACTGGAGACCCACATAGTCCGGCTTTTAAATAGGGTTGTCTGAAAGATAGTGTTCAAGAACGTGGGCCTGACCACGGTGGAGTCGTTCGGCAAGCGCTGATCGGGAGATATCGAGCGAGTCAGCAACGTCCCTGAGCGATGCCTGTCGAGGGACATCGAAGTAGCCCGCCTCATAGGCTGCACGAAGTGCTTCGTGTTGCTTCTCGGAGACACCAGGGATACGATCGTCGTCGCCGCTCGACTCGTATAGCCGGTCGAGTCGGAAATCGATACCCATCTTCCGGCAACTATCACGATAGGCGGCGAGTTCGTCACGATCGGCGAACTGCTGTTTGAGATGTTCCCCGTCGCTCGTCACCCACCATCGTTCGACAAGCGTCTTGTTGAATAGCAGTTCATCCATCTCCTCGGGATACCGATCCTCAAAAACCGTGTGATAGACACGCACCGAATTTTCGTCGCTGATGGTCGTGAATTCCAGAACCGCGGGTTCATTTTCGAGGGCTGCCTCGAACGTCTCGAACGATCGACAAACAGCGCGGAGAACGAACACGATCGGTCCGGCGGCGGTCTGCTCGTCGTGTTCGACGGTGAGCGTACACTCCGGTACCGCACGGGCGAGTTGAATCAACGGGTCGGATTCTGAGAATAGCCGAAATTCAGCAGTCAGCCCCATGTATACTGCATGTGCGCCCACTAACTAACAGTCTTGTACTCGATCGTCACTGAGCGTTGACTAGCCGATTGTAACTGCTCTCTCGGTTTTGGCGTGCAACACAAAACAACCTGCGGGCGTTTTGCAGACGAAAATCGCAGCCTCACCCGTGACACGATTTGAAAGATGGTCGGGTGTCGATACGAGTACTGTGAGACGACGAGTTAGTCCGAACCGTGACGTGGCGTGAACCCACAGTCCGTACACTCAAAGGAGTCGTATCGGACGGCGAGGTCGCCCGCACACGCTGGACAGCGGTACGTCGTTTCGGTTGCGTTTTGACTGATAGCCATGTCTACAGCCGGGTGGTCGAGGCCAATAAGCGCACCTATTATCCAGATCTAAGAATAAGTTGACATTATAAGACATACGATAGTCACTCCCACCCGTTTCTTGGTCAAAGTGGAACGACACGCCAACAGTACTACTCGAAACAGCAAACACAAACGAACGTGTGACCTGTGAACGATCGAAGAGCGACAGCCGTCAGAACTGGTACCGGCGCTCGTCGTCCATCGTCGGATACTGATTCGCACCCGTCATCTCGTCGAACGTCATTCCCGTGAGGTACTCGTCGTAGGTTACGTCAAAGCCCGAGCGCAGATGGAAGTCCATCGTCCCCGTCTCAACGGTCGACTGAAAGAGCATGTGGATTGCCCGTCGGACGAGTTCGTCTGTCTCCTCCGGCTCGAGTGCCGTCTCAAGCATGGCGAGTTCGTTTCGCGTCTCGCGATCGAGCGAAACGGTGAGTTCCTCACCAACATCGCTGTACGATTCCTGCATCTCCTCTGAGAGTTCGTCGAGACTCATAGCGGGGTGGAAGCGTGCCTGCTGGAAAGTCCTTTCGTGGTTTCGCTGTGGGTGTGGGTGATACGATAGAACACAGCCAGGACAGAATACAGGCAAGACAAAACACAGGCGAGGTAGAACAGACGTGGAGACGAGATGGTGCGCTCACCTGCGATAGATCCGAGTTCCGTCACGACTCTAACTGCGCCACGACCGCATCGTGAACCCGCTCGAGTACAACTGGATTGTCGCTTGGCCGGCCCACACTCACGGCATCCGCACCGTACTCGACGTACTCCCGCACTGTCTCCGCGTCTCGAACGCCGTTGTTCGCAATCACAAAGAGATCCGTTGCGTCCGCAATCTCGGCGATAACCGACTCCGTATCCATCGCGTCGACGTGGACGAACGACGCGCCGGCGGACTCGAGTACCCCAGCTAGCGCGGGCAACTCGACACCGGGAACCTCAGCGCGAACCTTCACACCGATGGTTGTGCCGGTGTCAGCCGCTGTTTCGACGTAGCTCGCAAGGCGTTCGCTGTCGGCCAACAGCGTCTCGCCGCAGCCGACCGCGCACAACTCGTCTTGCCGACAGTGGGCGTTAATCTCGAGAAAGGCATCGTGGTCGTCACAGAGTCGGGCCGCCTCGCGAATCGGCTCTTGGGTCGCGCTGCGGACGTTGACCGCTGGCTGAATTGAGGTGGACTCGAGTTCGAGTGCCTGAAGCTGGCGATCCACGAACGCAAGGGGATCGTCGGGCAGGAACTCAGTTCGGTCGCGGGCGACGAGTTCGCGCGCGGCGGCTCTCGACCGGTCGTCGATGGCGATCCCGCCGAGAAAGGCACAACCGGCGTAGTCGGCACCGGCGCGAGCCCACTCGGCGTCAGATTCGCCGCTCAAACTGGCGAGGGCGATCGGTGGGGAAAACATCCTAATTGACGATATCGATTGCTTCGGCGATAGCGCGGATAACTCGTTCGGCATCGGCCTCGTCGTCGATCCGGATATCCGTCTGGATCGTCGGCCGGTCGAACTCCGCGTCATCGTTCGTATCGATGACGTAGGCGTCTGCGAACGGGTAGGCGGCTGCGAGCCCCTCGGTGCTCGGCTCGGCGTTGACTGCTTCCATCAAATCGCCCGCAGGGCCAGAGAACGCCTCGTCCCCGAGGAACGGCGAGACGGCGACGACAGTCGTCTGGGCGAGCGCGTCCGCGAATCCCGGCAGCGCGAGCATCGGGCCGATACTGGTGACCGGATTCGAGGGGCCGATAACGACGGTGTCCTCGAGTGCCTCGAGCACACCGGGAGCCGGCTGTGCCATGGACGACCCGCGGAATTCGACGGTTTCGACGGTTGGTTCGCCGCGGTGGCCGACCCAGTACTCCTGGAAGTGCATCATTCCCTCCGGTGTGTGAATCAGGCTCGCGACGGGGTCGTCGCTCATTGGGAGGAGGTCGACCGAGAGCCCAAACGCGTCGGCGAGTTTGGCAGTCGCCTCGCTTAGCGTATCGCCCTGATCGAGGAGGCTAGTTCGCGTGAGGTGGACCGCCCGATCCCGGTCACCGATCGTCATGAACTCGGCGACACCCGAAAAGCGACGCCAGTTGGCGAGGTCGCGGCTGGCGGTCTGTTTCTCCGCGGGGAGGTACTGTGGCCCCTCGGGGAGATCAGCCGCTGCCGCGATGTCCATCAGCGCCGAGTTCGTTCGGTGTGTGTCGCCTGCGATGCCCCACCACGTGTCGCGATCGAGGATCCCACCACCCTGAAAGAGTACCGTATCGACATCCGGCGAGACGAACAGTCCGCCGAGTTCGATATCGTCGCCCGTGTTGGCGACGATCGTGGTCTCCTCCGGTGAGAACGCGGCACCAGCACCATCAAGCAACTTCGGCGTTCCGGTGCCCCCGGAGAGGAAGGTAACCATATTCCAGACTCTTGCCTGTGAATACTTAATCACTTGTGGCCCAGAGAATGGTACCACACCTCACGATTATTCAACCGCCGGTGGCGAATACTTGTGGACCTCGCCGCCCGTTTCCGATTCAGCCCTCGCGGCCTATTGCCGGTTCCAGGCAGCGCCGTCCGTTACTGATTCCAAGCTGCGTCGTCCGGATCGACCAGTCGCTCACCTGCGTCGAGGTCGGCGATTCGGTCGCGGTCGTCGTCGGTCAACTCGATCTCGTGCGCTTCGTAGTTCTCGTGGATGTGCTCGCCCGTCCCCTTCGGAATCGGGACAACACCCTCGCGGTCGTACTGCCACGCCAGCGCGACCTGGATCGGCGTCGCGTCGTGGTTGTCGGCAATCTCCTGCAGAACGTCGATTTCCGCGACTTCAGCCTTGGCAATTGGACAGTACGCGACCGTCTGGACGTCGTGCTCGCGGCCGAGCGAAACGAGTTCATCTTGCTGGAGTTCGGGATGGAGTTCGATCTGGTGAGCCACAATCGGTGCATCGAGCATGGAGACGGCCTCCTCGAGGAGATTCGGCGTGAAGTTACTCACGCCGACGTGGCGCGTCAGTCCCTCCTCGACAGCCTCGTCGAACGCTGGCAGCGTCTCTTCGGCGTCGTATTCACCCATTGGCCAGTGGACATACAGTAGGTCGACCGTGTCGACGCCGAGTCGGTCGAGACTCTCACGGGTGGACTCGAGTACGTCCTCCGCGGCCAGATTCGACGGGTGGACCTTCGTCGCGAGGAAGACCTCCTCGCGGTCGACGTCGGCCTGTTCGAGCGCGCGACCGACGGCTTCCTCGTTGTCGTACAGCTGCGCGGTGTCGATGTGACGGTAGCCGGACTTGAGTGCGGTGACGACGGCGTCGGTGCACGACTCCCCTTCGTGGCCGGACGTGCCGAGACCCGGCTGTGGGAGTTGTGGTGGTGACTGTGATGACATAGGACGGGCTACGGGGACACGGTACACGGGCGTGGGGGAAGCGGCAAGCGAGGACGGTGGGTATGGTCGGTCGAAGACAGCGTTGAAGTAGTCGGTGGTAGTCAGTGCGCTCAGTCGCCGATCCAGTCAGCGAAGCTTCCTTCCAGCAGCGTCTCGCGCTGGCGACGCACGTACTCTCGTTGCATGGTTTCGATCGCCGTCGCCAGATCCGCGCCGTCGTCGACCGACGAACGAACCTGGTCGTGCTTCCACCGGGCCGGTGTCAACTGTTGGCGGACCCGTCGGCGAAGCGGATAGAGATACTTCGCGGCCTGTTCGTCGGTTAACCCACGACTCGTCAGCCCGTCCTCGGCGTGGGCCAACAGGTCCTCGTAGAGCGCCAGCGTATCCGTCGTCTCCTTGCCGTTGTTGGTAATCCAGACGATGTCGGCCTCGAGGCCGTCGCGCATGGCTGCGTAGAAGTTCTTGCGGGCGGTTTGCCAGTCGAGTTCGTGGACAGGGTGTTCGAGCCGAACCAGACTCTCGAGGAGGCCGGCGAACGCCGCAAGGAACGAGACGGAGTCCCGGACGGTCGGCTGGGCGGGAATCGGCCGGAACTCGATGCGTGCGTTCGCGGCCGAGCGAGTCGGGCCGCCGAACACGGGCCGAACCCATCGCCAGTAGGTGCCGTGCTTGCGCCGGAAGTGGGGGAACTGGTCGTCGAAGCGCTCGCCGGCCTCGACGGGCATCGGAACCATCGTGTCGTCGGTGGCAATGCGGTCGACGGCCTCCTCGACAGCGTCGAGATCCTGCGGAAACCGCACCTTCCCTTCACCCGTGTTCGGGTCGTTCAGGACGGTTTCGAAGACGCTGATCCGGTGCTCCATCCACCCGTCGGCGAGCACGTCCTCGGCCGTCGCCTCGTCGTCGTAGAGGTCGGCAGGGAAGAACGGCGAGTTCACACCGAGTGCGAGCAGTGGGGCGGCGGTCCGGACGGCATAGTTGAAGTAGGTCGGCAGATCAGGCGCATGGGCCACCTGATAATGGGGCTGAATCGACGTGATCAAACTCTCGGGCATGACCGTATCGGCCTGCAACGAGACGTGCGGTGCCTCGACTCGCATGCCGGCAACGTCGGCGCGGTCCGTGTTAGCCATCGCATGATACCGCGCCGATCCGCTCATATTCGTTGCGACACGAATCGAGCGGTCGCCGCCCTCCGCAGCCTCGTCCTCCACGGTGCGCTCGACGCTGTCCGTGAGGTACGTCGTCGCGTCCTCGCCCTCCGGTGGAATCGTCCAGATACCGTCGCTCACCAGTCGCATGCGCTCTGATTCGGTCACCTTCAGCGCCGTCTGCAGACGTGCCTTGACCTCTGACTCCTGAGCCGCCAGCCCGTGGCCGTTCAGTGGCTGCGGACTCGTCGTCATCTCCGCGTTGTGCAGGCCGAGTTCCTTCTCGAAACCGATCAACTCGAGTAGCCGCCGCGGCACTCGCCGCAGCGTGCAGTCGTCGTCCTTGATCGCGTAGAACTCGTACTCGAGTCCGACGATGGCCTGTGGGTTATCGAAGATGCCGTCCTCGATTGCGTCTTTGATCACCTCGGCGTCCGCCTCGGCGTGCTCGCGGTAGCCGTCGGCGTCGACCGACAACACGTCTGTGACCCGCGCTGCGAGGTCCCCTGGTGGCATACGTCGGTGTGGGTGCGCGACTGGTTTAAATGCACGTCCTTGATTTGGCGCGTTTACACGCCCTAATATGGTAAAAATAATAAAATATATGTGAAAAAAGTCGAACGTTGAAATCGTGCCCTCCACAGAAGACAAGTCGACTCGTAGGACGTATCTGAAGCGACTATCGATCACTGGTGGTAGTGCTGTCAGTCTCGCAGGCTGCACCGAACTGCTTGCCGAAGACGACCGTAGTCGGTGGAAAGCCCAGTTGGGGACGGACGTTCGAATATTCCCGACTGTGCATGATGATCGAGTCTACGTCGGCAGCCAAGCAGGCGGCGTACACGCTTTCGAGACGGATACCGGCGAAAGAGCGTTGAGCACTGGCCCTCGGATGGACGACGAGGTCCGGGTCACACCGGCAGTAACTGACGACGGAGTGTACGTTGGAAGCACCGGCCGGAGTGGGATCCTGGATCTGGTTCACGCATTTCACCTCGACGGGAGCGAGAACTGGTCGTTTTCGCCTACTATCGGACGGCTCCCAATCTTCTCGTCACCGACGGTTGCAAACGACACCGTCTACATCGGCAGCAACGACTCGTTTGTATACGCACTCGACGCTGTCGACGGAACGGAAGAGTGGGCGTTCGAAACGGGAGACAGCGTCCAGACCTCTCCTGCAGTCGACAACGGGACAGTCTACGTCGGCAGTCGTGATGAGTCGCTATACGCCCTCAACGCTGCAGATGGGACTGAAGAGTGGGCGTTCGAAACCGAGAGCTCAATTGTCTCTGATCCGACCGTCGTCGATGGAACGATCTACGTCGTGAATTCCGACGGCGTCCTCTCCGCGGTCGATACCCACGGTGAAGAACTGTGGTCGTTCGAGACGAACGGGGGGACCAATTCAACTCCCACTGTCGCTGACGGGACAGTGTACGTCGGCAGTGGCGATGGCAACCTATATGCCGTCGATGCCAGCGACGGAACCGAGGAGTGGACGTTCGACACAGATGGACTTGTCTTCTCGCCTTCGTCCGCCGACGGAATTGTCTACGTCGGATCCGCTGATAGCTCACTATACGCAGTCGACGCAGCTGACGGAAGCGAACGCTGGTCGTACCAGACGGACGACGAGGTCGGATCAACGCCAACGATTAGTGACGAACTGGTTGTCGTCGGTAGTTTCGACGGCACGCTTCACGCACTCGAGCGATAGCCCTTCCAGAAAGCGACCTCAGTCAGCCGGTCTCAGAACCGTTTTAGCCTCCCCGGCGATAGACACCGCCGATGGAGTTCGCCACGTTTGCCAACCGCGCCGCCACGATCGAGGCCGAATCCGCGGATCTCGAGATCGTCGCCCATGTTCGCGACCTCCTCACAGAGGCCGGCGACGACCTCCCAATCGTCGCCCGATTCGTCCAGGGCCGGGTCTTCCCCGCCTGGGACTCGACCACGCTCGATATCGGGCCGAACACCTGCTACGAGGCCATCGCCCGCGCTGCAGGGACGAACGTCGGCGCAGACGACGTGGAGGAGCGACTCGCCGAGAGCGGCGAAATCGGCGCAGTGGCGGCGAGCTACGACTTCGGCGGCCAGCAGGGGTTGGGCGCATTCGTGGGCGGCGGTGGCAGTGGTGCTGGTGGCGCTGACGACGACAATGACGACAACGGCGGCAACGGCACCGACGACCTCACCGTCCGCAAGGTACACGACACACTCACCGACCTCGCGGCCGCTGAAGGCTCGGGCAGTCAGGACCGAAAAGTCGACCTCCTCTTCGGGCTGTTCAACCGCTGCTCGAGCGACGAAGCGCGCTACCTCGCTCGCCTCGTCCTCTCGGAGATGCGCATCGGCGTCGGCGAGGGCACCGTCCGGGACGCCATCGCCGAGGCCTTCGACGTTCCCCAAGAGCCGGTCGAGCGCGCGCTACAGGTCTCGAACGACTACGGCCAGGTCGCCGAGACCGCCCGCAATGACGGTGTCAGCGGACTCGACGAGATCGAACTCAAGATCGGTCGCCCAGTCCAGGCCATGCTCGCACAGGCGGGGACGGTTACCGATGCACTCGAGGAGTGGGACGCTGCGGCCGTGGAATGGAAATATGATGGTGCTCGCATCCAGTTGCATCACGATCCAACGAACCCTGGCAATCCAGACGGCGACAGTAACGGCGAGACGCACGTCTTCTCGCGTAACATGGAAGCGGTCACCAACGCACTCCCGGAGGTCGTCGAATTCGCCGACCAGCACCTCGACTGCCCCGCGATCCTAGATGGCGAGGTCGTCGCGATCGACGACGATGGCAGTCCCCTTCCATTCCAGGAGGTACTCAAGCGCTTCCGGCGCAAGCACGACGTGGCGAAGGCCCGCGAAGACGTCACCGTTCGCCCGGTCTTCTTCGACTGTCTGCACGCCGACGGCGACGATCTCCTCGAGGAACCGCTCACTGCGAGACACGACCAACTCCAGTCGGTACTCGCGGCGGAGCCCCAGCAAGAACCCGAGGAGATCGACGGCTTCTCACTGCTGTGGGTCACCGACGACCCCGACGAAATCGAGGCCATCGACGCGGATGCACTCGAGACCGGCCACGAGGGGATCATGCTCAAGAACCCCGACTCGACGTACTCGCCGGGCCGGCGCGGAAAGAACTGGCAGAAGCGCAAACCGGACGTGGAGACGCTCGATTGCGTCGTTACCGGCGCAGAGTGGGGCGAGGGCCGACGGGCGACGTTCCTCGGGACGTTCGAACTCTCGGTTCGGGACGGCGACGACCTGGAAGCAGTCGGCAAGGTCGCGACGGGAATCACGGACGAGAAGCTCGAAGAGTTGACGGAGTTGTTGGAACCCCACATCGTCGCGGAGGACGGGACGGCAGTCGAACTCGAGCCGGCCGTCGTTTTCGAGGTCGGCTACGAGGAGATTCAGACCTCACCGACATACTCGTCGGGCTATGCGCTGCGATTCCCGCGATTCCTGGGTGTGCGATACGACAAGGATACCGAGGGAGCGGAGACGCTCGAGCGACTCGAGACGCTGTTCGAATCGTAGCAGCCTACTGCTTCTGCAGGTAGCACCGTCGGTTCAGTCGGCGTTGGCATGTAGATGAGCGCTCCGGGCGTCAAGAAACATACAATGATTCTTTGAGCTAGCTAAGGTAATTTATACACAACGATCGTAGTGTGCGTATGACTCAGTACACCCGACGCGACGCACTCGTTGCGACGGGGTCGGTAAGTACACTCGCCGTCGCTGGCTGTCTGAACGACGGTGGCGCAGATGAGCCGAACGGTGCCAACGGCACCCAGGCAGGCGGAACAAACGCTAATTCGCACGTCGAGTCGGTCGAAACGTTTCAACTCGGTGGGTCACTCTCACGACCGGAGTGGGCCCAGGCTGACGACCGAACTGGACTCGTCTCTGTCGCCGAGTCGCCACAGGATATCGCGTGGCTCGTCGCTGATCCGGAACGCGTCGACGGGCTCGAAGCCTGGCTGTCGGAAACTGACTTCGACGACGCGGTCGTGCTGTGCGCCCAGACCGTCGGACCGAACACCTGCGTCGACGAACTCGCCGTTTCGGATGTCGCAGTTACTGACGATGTGCTGGAAAACGAATCCGAGCCCCAGACAGCCATCACCGCCAGCATCCACGCAGTCGACACGAGCGAGGAGCGCGAGGCCTGTGGTGAGACGATCACCTACCCCGCCGCACTCGTTCGAATCACCGGCGACGATCTCCCCTCGGTAGCCACCGTCTCGATCACGGACGGCTGGGGTGAGACGAGCGAGGTCGACACCACCAGCGGGCTGCTCGACGCGTCCAAGTTACCCGGCTTTGTTCAGCCACCCCACGATCCGCAGCCAGCCAGTGTACTCGAGTGACCTGATGATGAGGTCGACCGGCATCCGAGCAGTGACGAGGATGACGTCGTATGGGGCGACGACCACGACGAGTCCGGTGTCTCACAACTCGCGCTGCGGGTCGAGAATCCGCAGTTCGATGGGAGTGGTGATAGTGGCGGTAGTGGTCGTAATGGTAGTAGTAGTGGTGATGGTGACGATGCGGCAGACGCACTCGAGTTCGAACGCGGTGACGAGGTCCACGTTCGGCTCTGGAACGTCTCCTCCGAGACGGTGATGACGGGGAACGCAGCCAAGTACAATTTCGAGAAGTTGACGAACGGTGGTTGGCAGGACGTTCGTGTCGGGAGCGACAACGTGGCGTTCACGTATACCGACGAAGGGGTGTTGCATCCGCCGGGAGAGGCGTTTGAGTGGATGTTCGAACTCATCGAAAACGGAAGTCTCGAGGGCCACATCCACGAAGACCGACTTACGGTCTGTCCCGAACTCAGCGCTGGCCGGTATCGATTTTCCTACTGGGGGACTGCCGGACGGAGTACGATCGCGGTCGGGTTCGATCTCGTCGAGTGAACAGGTGGTGGCTCCCATGACGAACGATCAGCGACGAACAGCGCCCCGCACTACGATATGGCGACAGTAGGTGAGCACGCTTAAGAGCCACGGCGAACAGGCTTCGCGTATGCAACCGCGCGATCTGTCCGATCACGTCGCCTACGAGGCGGGTCGGGGCATCGAGGAAGTCGCCCGTGAACTCGGGCGCGACCCCTCGGAGTTCGTCAAACTCGCCTCGAACGAGAACCCGCACGGACCCTCGCCGGCCGCCGTCGAGACTATCCGCGAGGCTGCCTCGAGTGTCAGTTCGTATCCGAAATCCACGCACACAGACCTTACCGAAGCCGTCGCCGACCACTGGGATGTCTCACCCGCACAGGTCTGGCTGGCAAACGGCGGTGACGGGGCGCTCGACTACCTCTCACGGGCCGTCATCAAACCCGGCGACGAGGTGCTCGTTCCGACGCCCGGATTTGCCTACTACGGCATGAGCGCCCGATTCCACCACGGCGAGGTGAGCGAGTACAGCCTCGACCGCGAGGGCGGATTCACCCAGACCGCAGCAGCCGTCCTCGAGGACTACGACGGCGAACGGATCGTCTATCTCACCAGCCCGCACAACCCGTCGGGCTCGACGACCGACCTCGCCGAGATCGAGCGCCTGGCGGAGGAAACCGACGAGGAAACGCTCGTCGTCGTCGACGAGGCCTACGGCGAGTTCGCCGACGTCGACAGCGCCGTCGCGCTCATTGAGGGCCGAGACGGCTTCGACGCGCGCGACGATATCGCCGTCTTGCGGACGTTCTCGAAGGCCTATGGCCTCGCCGGACTCCGACTCGGCTACGCCGTGGTTCCCGACGGGTGGGCAGACGCCTACACGCGCGTGAACACGCCGTTCGCCGCGAGCGAACTCGCTTGCCGAGCCGGGCTGGCCGCCTTCGGCGACGACGAACACGTCGAGCGTACCGTCGAGACGGCACGCAAGTCCCGCACGGCCATGCGCGAGGAAATCGATGCGCACGTCTGGGAGAGTGAGGGAAACTTCGTCCTCGCCAACGTGGGCGACGCCTCGGCCGTGGCAGACGCGATGCAGGAACGCGGCGTCATTGTCCGGGACTGTACGAGCTTCGGGCTACCCGGCTGCATCCGCATCACCTGCGGCACCGAGGCCGAAACCGAGCGCGCGATCGAGACGCTCAACGAGGTGCTCGCAGCCCCCGACCTGGACTTGGACCTTGACATCGATCCTGCAGCTGACCGCCAACGTGAGGTGACCGACACGTGAGAATCGCCGTCACCGGTACCCCGGGAACGGGAAAGACGACCGCGACGGAACTGCTGGCCGATCGGCTCGCCGGGGAGGAAGAGGCGGACAGCGAAGACGGGAATGCGGACGGTGAAGCCACTGACCTCGATGAGTTCGAAGTCGTCCACCTCAACGACGTGCTCGCCGAGGAAGGACTCTACACCGAGGTCGACCCCGACCGCGAGAGCAAGGTCGCCGACCTGGACGGGCTATCCGAGTGGCTCGACGACCACGACGCCGATACCCTCGTTGTCGACTCCCACCTCGCCCACCACTTCGACGCCGACCGCGTCGCCGTCCTCCGGTGTGCCCCCGAAGACCTTGCGGATCGTCTCCGAGAACGCGGCGAAACCGAAGGAAAGGCAGCCGAGAACGCCGAGAGCGAAGCCCTCGACGTAATCCTCTCGGAAGCCGTCGACCAGCACGGACTCGAGTCCGTCTACGAAATCGATACGACGGATCGTGAGCCGGCAGCCGTCGCGGACGAACTCGCGGCCGTCGTGGCCGGCGAGCGCGCGCCGAGTGCTGGCGAGGTCGACTTCATGGAGTATCTCACATGACACTCGATAAGTTCAGGCCGTACGTCTCGCGCTTTCTGGACCCGTTCGTCAAAGGATTCGACCGTATCGGGATGAGCCCCGACGGCGTGAGTGTTGTCGCGTTCGGGATGGCAGTCCTGGCTGCGGGGGCGTTCTTCCTGGGCGGACGAGCCGCGCCCGTCTGGTACGCCGTCGCCGCCGTGTTAGTCTTTTTGAACGGCTGGCTCGATATCGTCGACGGCGCACTCGCGCGTGAACAGGAGGTTGCGTCGGCGGGCGGCGACCTGCTCGATCATGTGCTCGACCGGTACGCCGACATCGTCATCATCGCCGGGCTCGCGGCTGGCATCGGTGACTACCTGCTCGGCTTCCTCGCCGTCACGGGCGTCGTGATGACCTCTTATCTTGGGACGCAGGCCCAGGCTGTCGGCCTCGACCGGGTCTACGGCGGTCTCGTCGGTCGTGCGGATCGACTGGCGATTATCGGCGTCGTCGGCTTCCTGGCCTACCCCATCCCGGGCGAGGTCGCCGGCCTGACGCTAATCGGCTGGCTGCTCGTCTTCCTCGCCGTCGTCGGCCACCTGACGGCGCTCCAGCGCTTTTTCTACTCCTGGACGGCACTCGAGTAACGCGCCTCGAGTAACCGGCATCGCGCTGTATGGGCGAGTCTCTTCGGATCAGCAACGCGCCGCATGGTTTATGACTCGCCGCGATATAGGTTCGCGCATGGTTCAGTGCGAGATGTGTGGCGCCGAGACGTCGTCTCCGAAGACCATCAAGGTCGAGGGCGCGAAGTTAGACGTGTGTTCGAACTGTACGGACTTCGGCACCGAAGTCAGACAGACCTCGAGTTCGAGCACGTCCACCAAGTACTCGACCGGCTCCTCGTCTTCGTCCTCGAATTCGGGCGGCCAGTCCGCCGGTTCGGGCGGGACGAGTAGTTCGTCTTCGTCGAGTTCTAGCTCCAGTTCGAGTTCCCAGCGTCGGACAGACATGTTCGACGATATGGACCAGCTCGCACCCGATTACGACGACCTCGTGCGATCCGCACGCGAAGACAAGGGTCTCAGCCAGTCCGATCTGGCCAACGAGCTCAACGAGAAGTCGAGTCTCATCCGAAAGATCGAGCGCGGTGACACGCTGCCGAGCGATCGTGTCCAGTCGAAACTCGAGCGCTTCCTCGAGATCGATCTGAGCGCAGAGGGGAGTTCGGGCGATGACTCCGAGTGGTCCGGCGGCTCCTCGTCGGGCAGTTACACGCTCGGTGACGTCGTCAAGCGCAAGGACTGAAAGCAGCTTGCACCGGCAGATGGTATAGACGCGCCCGGTGTGACGCGGGCGCGTCGTCTGTGCCACTCGAGTACTATAGTAACAACTGCAACTAGTTACACACTGATCGCACGTTCGCGGTTCTCGCTCAGTTCACTCGCTCCGACCCGCGCTGCCGTCGTGCGATCAGGTNCAACTGCAACTAGTTACACACTGATCGCACGTTCGCGGTTCTCGCTCAGTTCACTCGCTCCGACCCGCGCTGCCGTCGTGCGATCAGGTATGTAGTGACTTGCAGTGGCTTCTATAGCCGCTGTCACCTCCTGTCTCCCAGCGTCGGCGGAGTGGCGCGACGTGGCGTGCTGACTCGCAAGCTATTTCTTTCGCGGGACGGGTCTCTCTCCTATAGCGATGTTTGTCCTTGTCAACCTAAAGACATATCCGTGTGATCCAGTTGCCGTTGCGGAGGCCGTCCGCGATGTCAACGAGAATACCGACGCGCGCCTCGCCGTCGCACCCCAGGCGGCACACCTCGAACGCGTCGCCGAAACGGGCGCAGAAACGTGGGCGCAGCATGTCGATCCGATCGAGCACGGGAGCAACACCGGCCACACGCTCGCCGAGTCGGTCGCCGACGCAGGTGCAGCGGGTACCCTGATCAATCACTCCGAGCAGCGCCTGAAGCTCGCCGATATCGATGGCTCGGTGCAGGCGGCGGAGCGCGCCGGCCTCGAAACGGTTGTCTGTGCGAACAACCCGGCCCAGATCGGTGCCGTCGCGGCGCTCGGGCCGGACGCCGTTGCCGTCGAACCGCCGGAGCTTATCGGGACGGGAACGCCGGTCAGTCAGGCTGATCCTGATGTCGTCGAGGACGCCGTAGACGCAGCCGAGAGCGTCGACGACAGTGTGTCAGTGCTCTGCGGTGCAGGTATCAGCACCGGCGACGACGTGGTCGCTGCCGGCGACCTCGGCTCCGAGGGCGTCCTGCTCGCAAGCGGCGTCGCGAAGGCAGACGATCCGACGGCTGCACTTGAGGATCTGGTCGACCCGCTCTGAGTGACTCCTCGCCAAGTCGTCCTCGCGGCAGCGATTGCTCAGCGACGGTGTGCAACACGGCCGCTCAACGAAGTCGCTTGCAAGTCGTACACAAAGCCGGCACAGTACACACCCGACCCAACACCTTTTCTCACAACACGATAACACGTGTCGTATGAGTGACGAGCGGCCCGTGGCTGTCGCACTCGAGAACCGGCTCATGAGCCACGGCATCTACGTGACGGCGTTCGAACAGGGGGATGGGGACAAGAGCGAGAACGAGAGCGAGAGCGAAAGCGAGGCGACGGATCAGACTGCGAGTACCACCGAAACACACACTGAGAAGGACGCTACCAGCGGTGACGAGCAATCGGCTCCGATCGTACTCGAGTACGAAACCGTCTCGGAGGCACCGGGGGTGACGAGTAACGAGGTCGGTGCGGTGCTTCGGACGCTGCTGGCGGTTGCCGAGGAACGGGAGTGGCAGCCGGGGCGACTCGAGGTTACGTCACTGACGACGGATGGAGACCGGCGAGGGAGCTGGCACGTCGAGGCTGCGTGGTTCGAGAACCTCTCGAACGAACTCTCGCAGGTGGCGTTCTCACAGCGGGTCCTGGAGACGATTTCGCAGGAGTAGTTCCTGCATCGGCCACTGGTGGTGAGTCACGAGAGTAGACACCTTAATAATAGCTCACGCCCCAACGTTTCGACGAAAGAGTATGTCCGGAGAACAGGTCTTCGTCTCGCATGCACCAGGTGATCTTGAGCTCGTCCAGGACCTGTTCTCGACGGTGAAGAACTTCCCGTTCGGCGTCCACATCGTGCTTGAGGAGGTCGAATCGGGTGGGTCACGCGCGCGTCTCGAGGGCCGGCTGGCGAACAGCGATGTCGTCGTTGCGGTGCTCACTGAACGAGCGATGACCAGCCAGTGGATCAATCAGGAGATCGGTTACGCGCTGGCGAAGGGCATCCCCGTGTTGCCGCTGTACGACGACGAGCGCCGCCGTGGCGGTTTCATCAGCGACGTCGAGGGCGTCGTCATCGACCGCGAGAATCCCTCGGTGACGATCTTCAACCTGCTGTGCCGACTGCGGAGCGAACTCGCCCCGCTCGGTGCGCTTTCGGTGCCGAACTGGTACGTCCGGTTCCCGTGTACCGTGCCGAACTGTGACCAACCGGTGACACTCGAGATCGAACGCAACCAGACGAAGCTCTGGAAGCTCCACCAGCACGGCCAGGCGCTGTCGACCGACTGTAGAAACTGTGGCTCGCGCTACTATTTCGATCCGGGGACGATCGGGTATCTCCGTCGAGAGGACGGCAGTGCTGAGACGAACGCGCAATGATGTTCGCATCCACATCCATAGCCACATCCAGCGGTCCAGTTTGGGACTCCATACGGCGGCTACTCGAGTAGTATGCACGCCGTACACCGGACAGGCTGTGCTCCCGACTGCTGGAAGAGTGATGAAGGGGTCCGATAACAAAGCCGCTCCCGTTCGTTCGAGGGGACGTGCGAGGACGTCCTCGCACGGAGACGCTTCGTCCGTTGGGACGACATGCGGCAACTCGGCGATGCCAGTCGCCGGGTTCCTCCTCCCCTGTCAATTCCTGCCGGCGAGTGGGCGATGTGATGAGCCAACGCAGCGGCTGAAATCGGGACATCAATAGGGATACGGCCCCGAGCAGCGTGTATGGACACTGCAGTGCAGGCGGATGAGCGCACATCGATCTTCGATCGCGAAACGTTGTTGATCGGTACCGTCGACGTCGCCTTGCTGACGGCGTTGATCCTGTACGGTCAGTACTCCCACGGTCTAGTCGACGGTGTTCCTACCTTACTCGAGGCGCTGGCCCCGTTCCTGCTGGGCTGGGGCGCGATGGCGGCACTGTCTGGGCTGTACATCCGCGACGCGACAGCGTCGGTAGCCGGGACAGCGCGGCTGACAGCACTGACGTGGATCGCGGCGGCGAATATCGGTCTGTCCCTCCGTGTCTCGCCGTTCCTCGATGGGGGTGCTGCCTGGCCGTTCGGCCTCGTCATCACTGGCTTCGGGCTGGTTGCCCTCGTCGGCTGGCGTGTTGGGTATGCCGTGCTTGTCCGGCGGTAACGCTCTGGTCACTGGTTATCTGTGTTCTCGAACATATCAGGTATGAGGAACAATATTGTGGCACTGATAGCAGTATAAACTATTGGACTGTCTCGCTCGACTCATAAATGACTAGTGTCAACACTAGCCATAGTCATCCCGTCGTACGGTTTTACGTCTCTATTTGACGTTGTATCGTATCTTCGACGAATATCTCTGTCATCACATGATTATTCTTATCCATATCTACTCGTCGATAAGCAACTCATAAGTTATGGATATCCAGTGCCCAGAATATGGATTAGAAACCAATCCAATATCAAGCGATTATGGGAAACACTTATATACGCATTTCACGTACTATTGGATAGATTATGACTGGATATTACGACATTGTTCTTGGCCTTATCCCAGTCGCACTGGTTGGAATCACTGCAGCCCTGACGTTCGTCGGCATCTCGCTGACCGCAGCCGTCCCGATCGGCGCGTTCACCGCGATGGCGATCATCGGTCATGCGATGTTCGTCAATACGCCCGCAGACGTCTCCGACGAAGCCCGTTCCGCCAAGCCACCGCTCAACGCGGACTAGTCGTCCACTCCAGTCATTTTATTCCCTTCTCGAACCGTTTTTCCCTACCACAGTCACCGTCGTGTTACCCGTGAGCGGTCACTGTGCAGCTGTACTGCCAGAACAGTACAGACGAGCACGCAAGAGCAACAACCGACCACACGATAGAGAGATACGAACTATACAACGGACAGCGGCTATACAACGGCCAACAGCGCTGACCACAACGGTAGCACGATGCCGGGTTCGAACTCGACTGCAGGTGATCGTTACGCTGCTGGCCGAACCTTGAATCCGTACCGCGTCACGCCCTCCTGCGTGTATATCCGCCGAATCGTCGTCTCGATTTCATCGTCGACTGCGAAGGCGTCGGGTGCAGCGTCGGTCCCCATCGCGGGGAGGCTCACGGTCCCCTCACCTGTCTCCGTTCTCGAACTCTCTGCAACCGGAAGTTCGACGATCGCCGCCGCGTAGTCACCGGCCTGTGACTGCTGTGGCGCGAACTCTGGTGGCGCACCTCCCTGCGAAATCGTCGTTACAGCCTCAATACGGCCTGTGTCCGCGAGTTCGACTGCTTCATACTCAGCAAGCGACCCACACTCATCACAGGCACCCTCTGGTGGGAACGAAAGTGCACCACACTCCGGACAGCGGCCCGCCTCGAGTCGGTACCGCTGTGGAATCGACCGTCGCCACGACGGAACGCTGACGTACGCACCGCCGCCCGAGGGTGGTCCCGCCGTGACGACACCGCGCTGGCGGAGGTACTCGGCGTACGAGAGTGTCTGTTCGTCGTCTGCGCCGTTCGTGTCTGTCTCCAAGTCAACCTGTGCCGGAACGCTCCCACTGCACTCGAGTACCAGCGCGTCGGCACCGGCTCCACTACCGAACGAGACGCCCAGAATCGACTCGTGGTCCTCTGCAAGCGCACTGGCAAGCGAAACTGGAACGCTCGCAGCGCCGAGGTCGCCGAGGTCGTGAACCGTTGCAGCGGCCTGGATCTCGTCGGTTCCCACGCCGGCCGCGCCGGCGGCGCGGTAGGGGAGTTTCCCGTTCGGAGCCTGGATAGCGGCGGACGCTGGCTCGAGGTCGTCGCTGGAATCGGACTCGAGTGCGTCGACAGCGCCGCCAATCGTTTCGGTGAACGCCTGGCGGTCGTACTGGGTGACGCCGAGGCCCTGAGTGTCCTCCTCGCCGGTGTTTCTGAACCGGGTGCCGGGGTAGGGGAGGGAGTGCTCGGCACGGTCGACGATGTCGGCGGGACCGCTCGCTTCGAGGGCGAACGCGGCGGCACCCGCACCGGCGGCGTGGTCGAGTTCGCTATCCGGTTCGCCGACCGGTGCGTCGGCGGCGACGACGAGCCCCGTCGTGGTCTCATCCGCGTCGACTGCGTCCATACCCGCCCAGAGCGCGCGGGTGCCGGCCCGCGTGCTGCCAGTGAATACGTGACGGGTGGCCGACTCGTTGACGGCGAGCATCGCGCCCAGGCGAGCCGTCAGGTCCTCCTCTGCGACCGGTGGGTGAGAGGATGCGAACGCGAGCCAGTCGATAGCGTCGCCAGTGAGTTCCGCTGCCTCGAGTGCGCGCGTCGCGGCCTCGTAACCCATCGTCAGGGCGTCCTCGTCGGCTGCGGGGACGGCCTTTTCCGAGATACCGGAGGCCTGAAAGTGGCCCCAGGCATCTGCGAATTCCTCGGCCGTGATCCGGAATCGTGGTGCGTACGCGCCGACGGCGGTGATGGCGGCCATCAGACGCTCACCTCCGTTTCCTTCTCGAATACGTGAATCACAGATGCACCACCGCTGCCGCCAACGTTGTGCGTGAGCCCGCGTGTGGGGTTCTCGATCTGACGCTCGCCGGCTTTGCCCGAGAGCTGTTTGAACGCCTCGACGACCTGGCCGGCCCCGGTTGCCCCGATCGGGTGCCCCTTCGATTTGAGGCCGCCCGACGTGTTGACGGGGAGTTCACCGCCGAGTTCGGTCGCGCCGGACTCGATGAACTGACCGGCTTCACCCTTCTCACAGAAGCCGAGATCCTCGTATGCCAGCAGTTCGGCGATCGCAAAGCAGTCGTGAACCTCCGCGAAGTCGAGCTCCTCGGGGCTGATGCCAGCCACCTCGTAGGCCGTCTCGGCGGCACGCTGGCTCGCCGGGACGCCAGTGTAGGAGTCACGCTGGAAGAGTCCAACACTGTCGCTGCCGGCACCGACGCCGGCGACGCGGATCGGATCGTCCGTATACTCGTCGACGACATCCTCGCTGACGATCAGCGCGCAGGCTGCCCCATCAGAGGTCGGGCAGCAATGATAGAGATTGAGCGGATCTGCGACGACCGGTGCCGACTGGGCCTCCTCGAGTGAGCACTCGAAGCCGAGCTGGGCGTGCGGATTTTTCGCGCCATTCGCGTGGTTCTTGACAGCGACGCGCGAGAGCTGTTCGCGCGTGGTGCCGTACTTGTCCATGTGAGCACTGGCCATCTGGGCATAGACGCCCGAGAAGGTGGTGCCGGAGAGGCGCTCCCACTCAGTTTCGCCGGAGACACCGAGCCAATACTTCGTCGCGTCCGAACTCATGTCCGTCATGATCTCGAAGCCGCCCGCGAGAGCGACGTCCGCCATGCCGGACTTGACCGCCTGAACGGCTTGGCGTGTCGCAAAGCCACTCGCTGCGCAGGCGTTTTCGACGCGCGTACAGGGAACACCGTCGAGACCGACGTGTTCGGTTACCGCCGGGCCCGAGAGACCGAGCTGACGGCCACCGACGCCGAGCGTGCCAATGAAGGCTTCGTCAACGTCGCCCGTCTCGAGCCCGTTCGGAACACTTGCTACTGCGTCTTCGAACGCTGTCCGGAACAATGACCGGTAGCTCTCGGATGGAAACGCCCCGTAGGCCGACTGTCCCGCACCGACGAGGTAGGCATCTCGCATACTCGTGAACGGAGTGCCCGGTATGAAATAGATTTCGTCAAGGATTCGCATGGCGACAACACTGACACGTCTCGCGGCGATTTCCCGGCGGCTGCCGGATTGGGCGGGACATGTCGATAGTAACGTCTAAGTATGAGCGATGACCTTTGGTTTGACCACCCGTACGGCCATTGAACCGAGCTCGTATTGGGGTCATACGAGTGTGGGCCGACTTCAACTGACATAATCGTGGTCTCTATCGACATTCGACAGCAGTATACAACAACATACCGCAGCACAACGGACCCCTACACCAATATATCAGCAGCATACGACTCGGGCCGACACAGATCCACTCGAGTACCCTCAGTCAACGAGCCATTGGCTCGCGAGACGGTTGCCGATGGGTCTCCGTACCGTCACTGGGTTCAAACGGCTGTTTCACGTATTGGATGACGACATGTCACGCGCGGCCGATCTCGTCTCGGTTCTCGAGTCCGCCTCCTCGCTCGTCGTCGTCTGTCACGACAATCCGGATCCCGACTGCCTGGCCAGCGCGCTCGCACTCGAGACGATTGCCGACGAACACGATATCGGGGAAGTGGTAATTACGTACGGCGGCGAGATTTCACACCAGCAGAATCGAGCGTTCGTCAATATGCTCACACTCACGGTCGTCCCTCTCGAGGACGTGGCGTTCGAGGAGTTCGACTGTGTTGCGTTCGTCGATCACGCGAGCGGGCAGAACACGTCGCTCGAGACGGAGGTCGAACCGGATATCATCGTCGACCACCACCCTGACGACGGTGGCGACGCTGAGTTCGCCGATGTTCGGACGGAGTACGGCGCGACGGCGACCATTTTTGTCGAGTATCTCGACGAGCTCGATATCGAGTTGACCAGTCGGCTCGCCTCAGCACTGTTGTTTGCACTCCATCGCGAGCGCCTGGATTTCGTCCGTGACCCGTCCCGACGGGAGTACGAAGCTGCACTCTGGGTCTATTCCGATGCAGAACTGGAGGTACTCGAACAGCTGTATGGAAGTGCGTTCTCGCCGGGGACACTCGATGCGATCGGGCGGGCGATCGATACGCGCGAGCGCCGGGGATCCTCGCTGGTCGCGAGCGTCGGTAAAACATCCGAGACGGACGCGCTCCCCCAGGCAGCGGATTACCTGCTCAATCTCGAAGGGGTCGATACGGTGCTCGTCTACGGTATCGTGGGCGACGCGATCCGAATCAGCGGCCGTTCAATCGATCCGCGAATCAATATGGGCGAGACGCTTGACGCCGGGTTCGGCGACCTGGGGTCCGCGGGTGGCCACCACGACATGGCGGGTGGGTACATCGAGCTCGGTATTTTCGCAGACGAAGTGGGCGACGCAGAGCAGCTTCTGGACTTCGTCAGCGGCCGGATTTCGAGTCGCTTCTTCGAGGCGCTGAATCTCGACGCCTGACAGCAACCGACGGCGGACTCCCCCGGCCAGTTGACTGGGGTTTAGTCGATATCGATCCGGTGGGACTCGCTGTCCGGTTCACGCTTTGGGAGCCGTATCGTCAGAATTCCGTTATTGATCGTCGCGTCGATTCCGTCGGCGTCGACGGCGGCCGGAAGCGTGACCTTGCGGCTAAATGACTGGACCTCGCGCTCCCGTCGAATGTAGACGCCGCGATCTTCCTCGTCATCGTGACCTTCCGCACGCTTGCGTTCTCCCTCGATGGTGAGTAGTTCGCCTGACAGTCGAATATCGAGGTCGTCAGTCTCGTATCCGGGAACGTCGACGGTGACGACGAACTCCTCGTCTTCGTCTGCGATATCGAGGCTGGTCGACCCGCTTCCAACATTCATCGAAAGATCAAGCCGCCGCTGGCTTTGATCCTCAATACTTTGCTCCCAGGATCTGGCGGCCGTCTCGAGCTGGCGGTTGAGCTTTTCGAGCAGTTCCTCGATGCCGTCGAAGGGACTCGATCTGTCTGCCATAGTCACCATGACATACACCACGGACGCCAAAAAAGGCCACTTCAGCTCCGTCTGACCGTCAGCAACGATAACGTGTTGTGCCATGGTAGCTTTGGCTGTGCATGATGAAGACAACGTACGGTAGGTGCTCTCGTAGCCGACACAGCAACAGCAGCGAGCACTCAGAACGGTACCGGCGACAGCATCGCCGACCGAAACGGAAAACGGTGACACGGTCCCGGCAGCACCCTCTGGTGGTGGTGGAGTTTTCAGGCTGCTCGGCGTAAGACTGTCTCCATGACGCGCGCACTATTCGTCGTTAGCGAGGAAGGCTACTGGGGAGAAGAATGCGTCGAGCCACTCGAGACGCTCTCGAATGCGGGCGTCGAAATCACGGTCGCAACGCCCTCGGGTGGGCCGCCAGAACTCGACGAGACATCGGCCGATCCGGACGAGGTTGGCGAGGAGACCGCCGAGCACGTCCGAGAGGTCCACGAGAACGACGAGCGACTCAACGATCCAATTCCGACGGCCGAAGCAGATGCCGCGGAGTACGATGCCGTCGTCTTCCCCGGCGGGCACGGCACTGAATGGGACGTGAATCAGGACAGCGACGCTCGGCGACTCCTACGGGACGCGGTCGAGGGCGAGGGCAAGGCGCTGGTCGTCTGTCACGCCGTCGGCCTGCTCGCGTTCGCCCGCGGCAGCGATGGCGGCTTCATCGTCGAGGGCCGCGACGTGACCGGCTTCCCGACCGAGTGGGAAGCAGAGATCGTCGACGAGAACGACGTCATGCCGACGGGTCGCAAGCTACCCTACTGGGTCGAAGACGAGGTTGAAGCCGCAGGCGGCAGCTGGGACGCCGAACTCGACCAGGATACGAGCGTCACTGTAGATGGCGACCTCCTCACAGCTCGTGGACCGGAGTCCTCGAGTGCGGCGGCGGAGACGCTGCTCGACGAGCTCGGAGTCTCGGCAGCGTAAGAGTCAGAGACCGGTAGACGTTCGTTTTGCTGGCAACTCCGTGTTATCGCTGGAGCATGTCGATCGCTCGTTCGATCGTTCGAACGAACGAAAGCGTCGGCGTTCCAGGCAGGTAGACGGGGATATCACCGTCGTCGATCGGGACGTTCGTAATCGGGTCTCGACGTTCCATATCAGTGGTATACACCGCGTGCAGTTACGCGTTCGGAACTATTCTTTCACCATCCAAAATTAACGGTCGTTATTGAGTAAGGTGGACACGGTGTTCATTCTCACTAGATACTACCTATCACACACACACACACCGAAGTCGTCACTTGAGCCAGTATACGAGAGAAATTCGACGGGATAGCGATACCAGTACGTTCTGATCACACTCACATCGTCAAGGAGAAGGTGCTTGAGGACTGATCCGATCACAGCTACTGATGAGGCGTCGGAGTGCGCTCGCCGCGGTGACAACACTCGCAGGCACAGCCATCGCGGGCGTCGTGAGTCGACCCGGCGGCAACGATCCACTGCTTGCAGCGGCGCGGGAAGGGAGGGACGACATCGTTACCGAGACGACACGACTGCTACCCGATACTGTCCACGAAACCACGCTGTACGAGCTCACGGCTCCCGAACCGGGACCGACGGTGATCGTCTTCGGCGGCGTTCATGGCGACGAACGCAACGGCATTGAGGCCGCCCACGACGTCACCGAGTGGGCACCCGATGCTGGCCGACTCGTCGTCGTTCCCGAGACCGACCGCGTCGCCGTCGAGAACGACGAACGCGGTGGCGTCGACGGCGATCTGAACCGCCACTTCCCGGCTAACCAGGACCCAACCAGCGACCTCGCACGCGGCATCTGGAACGCGGTCGAGCGGTACGACCCCGACGTCGTCCTCGATCTCCACCGCTCGCTTGGGATCTACGGCTTCCACCAGGAGTACGTCGGCCAGACACTCTTTCACTCCACAGACGCTCACGGCCGCGCCATTGCCAACGCGCTCACCGCAGACGCCGTCCCCTGGTACCTGCCGTTCCACCGCTTTACCTCACAGGAGAGCACCGCTGGCGGCCCACTGCTCTTCCAGAAGGCCGCCGCCGAACTCGATGCGACCTCCTATCTCTTCGAGACCACCGCCTTCCTCCTCGACCACGCAACCATGACCGAACAGTCTCGGCTCGCGACCGCACACGTCCTCGCGGCTCATGGGGGACTCGAGTACGACACGGGAATTGGCGTAGCGGGTGCACCGGAGTCAGGACAGGAGTCCGAAACGGAACCAGACGGAGGGACAAACGCATGAGCGGAGACTCTCCTAGACCGGAGTCGGGGAGAGGATCGGAGCCATCGACCGGGCACGCAGGCCGGCTCGAGATCGGCCGCCGAGCGCTCACGAGTCCGGCGACGGTCGCGACTACAATCTTGTTGATCGTGCCGTTCGCGTTGGGCTGGCTCCGGACGGCACTGTTCTCGCCGCTGGCGTTGCCGGGGTACGTCATCTACAGCATCGGGACGGCGATTGGCAACGCCATCGAGCCACGGTTCGAGTTCTGGGTGTACTGGGTGCCGTTCCTCGGTGCCTGTTACGGTATCGCGGTCAGCGTCGGCACCGCCTACGAGTGGGTTCGCGTTCGGCGCGCTGCTGGCGACAATACGGGGTCAGATCGCTCACCCGGCGAATCCAGCGAATCTCGCCAGTTGGACAACTGAGACGAACAACGTCGTGGTGAGTGTCTTGACGCCGGTGAGGCGGTGACCAGCCGGTGGCAAGACGAACTGGCGCGACCACGGGACTACTTGAGAGGGCGGTGAATCAGTCCCTTTTTACGCGACGGCGGGGAACTGCGACTATGAGCTTCGAGAAAGACGACAAAGTCGTCCTGACGGACAAGCACAGCGATTTCAACGGCGATGTCGGGACGGTCACCCAGACCATGGAATCGATGTTCGGCGACGTAACCTACACCGTGAGCTTCGAGGACGGACAGGAGACAGGCATTCCGGAAGAAGATCTCGAGGCGGCCGACGTTGACGTGGACGAGGACGAGGACGGCGACGACGAAGACGAAAACTAACGACAACGACACCAAACAGCAACTACCGACAGGCGCTCCCCCCGAAACCGACCGAGCCATCTCGTTGAGAGTTCGCAGCCGTATACGACACTACAGATGCCACAGATTCCGCTTCACTACGTCGACATTCGAACGTTCTGCTACGCCACGGAGGACGAAAAGCGCGTCGAGGAGGCCCTTCGGACCTTCCTCCCCGAGGAGTTCGAGATCGAGCGCGTCGAATCAGAGGGTCACTACGGCGATCGCATCCTCGTTCTCTCAGCCCGCGTCGAGAACGCAGACGAGGTGCGCCACGTCCTCTCGCGGCTCACCGATCTCGAGTCGTTCGACACGCTGCTTGCGGAACTCGACGATCGCGTGACTGAGAACACCGAACTCTTCCTTAGTCTGGACAAACAGGCCGCTTTCGGGGGAACGATCCGCGTCGGCGACGGCATCATGCTGCGCGCGAAGGTCGAGGCCTACCCCGCAAAAAAAGAGCAGGCACTCGAGAACGCCCGGGAAGTACTCGAGCGGCTCCGAGACGAAAGCGCTGAGTAAGACTGGACAGGCAGAGCTTCGATTGTAGCGTTTCTGCTCCCGATACTTCGCGTTTCTCGTTACGTCGTTCGCTTGGTGTGAAAGTTCTGTAGGTTCGGGCTGATTCTGCACGTAGGGTCTGAGTTTGTTTCTCGAGTTGATCTCACTCACCCGGGCTGATCTGGACGGTCGTTTCGGCCGTTAACCCCTTCTCTTCGGCGTCAGGAACGTTGATGTGGACACTGATCGTATGCTCTCCG
Organism: Natrialba chahannaoensis JCM 10990; assembly: GCF_000337135.1. Lineage (GTDB taxonomy): Archaea > Halobacteriota > Halobacteria > Halobacteriales > Natrialbaceae > Natrialba > Natrialba chahannaoensis. The sequence continues at coordinate 54,640 of NZ_AOIN01000046.1, read as the reverse complement.
AGGTCGGCTTCTTCCCAGTCACTGTCCGAGACCTGAAACAGTTGGTGCCACACCTTTCGGAATCGCTTACGCTCCCCCCGCTGGAAGTTGAACGCGCCGGTCTCGTCCGGAGGGTCGTAGCGCGCAACGTGTGAGGCCTCCGTAACGTCGTCGACGTGCCACGTCCACAGCAACGGCGACGCAGTCGAGAGGGTGACCGGAACAGGAAGTGCGTTTCGCATCGTGACGGTAAACGGAATCGGTTCACCAACCGAGTACGTCGTTTTCGGTGTCGAGACATCCACCGAGATCGCCCGGTGGTGGAGGGTCGTCGGGACGAGCAGGTTGCTGAGTGCTGAGGAATTTACTGACCGGAAAGACTGGACAGTGGCGGATGAGGTCCGCTTGTTCGGCGTGAACGGTTCCTCGTCACGCTGGAGGGCGTCCGACTCGTAGATCCGACGCATAGGGGTCGGGAAGGACTGGGTCACCTAAAACGTTCGGGTATGCATGACGTGGTAGTTGGTAGCTTGCAGTTAGCAGGTGACGCGGTGACACAGTGACACGAATAGTGTCGTCGTCCGATGTACGGCGTATGCGACATATCGGTCCTGCGGTAACCAAACGGTATACTCTCTTGGAGCAACCATCGCGCGGCTGGTGTGGTTAATTGTACACTGGTGTATATATCTTTGAATGGTTGCGTGTTGGGTCGGGGAGAAGGTGAACAAAGAACCACTTCTCGTTCAGCAGCCTGTGCCATCATAATTCGTGATCAAAATCTATATATGACTACCATCATATGGACAGGTTGTAGTGTTGGCAAATGCAATGTGGTCACTCCCCACAATGTATGCTGGTCGAACCCAGTGAGCCTCGCCGACAGCATGTCGGGGGGAGGAGCCACATCCAACGTAACGGTGTTTATAAACACAATGTCGAAAACAACGAAATCGCGAAATTCGAGCCTCGATCGCCGCCGACTGCTGCAGGGAATTGCAGCCGCCGGTGCAATCGGTGTTGCGGGCTGTCTGGGTAATGGTGACGATGACGACGAAGAACTCGACGTCAGCGACGCACTAGAACGCAACGACGTCGACTTCGACGAGATTCAGGAAGGTGGACGACTCGAGTTCGCAATTCCACGGAACAGTATCTCTGACTACGACCAGGCCCAGAGTACCGCTGCCGAAGACTCGGTGGTTTTCGAGGCAGTTTACGACGGCCTGACGACGGTCAACAGCGACGGTGAGTACCTCCCCTGGATGGCCGCCGAACACGAAGCCGAGGAGGCGAACGATGTCGATGTAACCGACTACGAGGACTACATGGTCGAGTTGGAAGCCGACGACGCAGACGATGGCTTCCCGTTCTTCGATCTGGAAGACGACAACAATCTCGTCCTCATGCAACACCCTGACGACCTGCCGGCTGAGGAGGGCGACACAGTCCGAGTGTTGACCCGAGAGGAAGCCGGCGACGCCGTCGCTGATGGCGTCTACGGAACCAGAGTCGAGGGACGCTTGCACGAGGGCATCGAGTTCCACAACGGTGATGAGTTGACGGCCGAAGACCTCGTCCGGTCCTACGACAGATACGTCGGCTCTGACAACGAAGGTCAGATGTTCGACACGTTCATGTACGCCGAGGCCCTCGACGGTGACGACGGCTACACGTACGCGCTGTATTCGCAGGAGCCGGACGCCGCAGCGTTCGTGGAAATGAATCCGGTCGTGTATCCGGCCCAGCATGCCGACGTTCCGGCTGGTGAACTCGATCCACGGGACGACGAGGACATGGTCCCGATCGGTACAGGACCGTATCAGGTTGAAGAGTTCGAGGAGGGCTCGCAGCTGCTCCTCTCCCGAAACGAGAACTACTGGGTCGAGGAAGTCGGTCTCGACAACATTCCGTGGTGGGACGGCCCCGGCGAATTCCCAGAAAGCCCGGTTATCGACGAGATCAACATCCGCTTCGTCGAGGAGTCCGTCCAGCGGAGTTCTGCACTCGAGGACGGCGATGTCGACATCGCCTACGAACTGCCATCGGACGCGCGTAACAACTTTTACGAATCTGACGACTACGTCGTCTCCGCGACGGAGGCCTTCGGCTTCAAGTTCATGCAGTTCCCGGTCGAGGAGACCGATACTGGCGGCGCGTTCGCCGAACGAGAGATCCGGCAGGCGGTCAGCGCACTGATCCCTCGTCAGCAGATCGTTGACCTCATCGAACAGGGCTGGGGCGATCCGGCGCGGGTTCCATTCCCGGAACCTGCTGCCGACCTCGCAACAACTGGCGAGTACGAAGACCTCTTCGAGGAGGAGTGGGCGTACCCGCTTGAGCCTGACGTCGAACAGGCCGAACAGCTTATCGAAGAGTCGAGCCAGGAAGCGCCGGTTGAGATCGTCATCCAGACGAACGCCGAGGACGACGAGCGTATCGACAAGATGCAGCTGGCTGTCGACGAGTTGAATCAGAGCGGTCTTTTCGAGGCCGAACTCGAGACGCCGGCTGCACTCGGCGACTGGGTGCCGGAACTCTACACCGACGGTGCACGGCACGACGCCGCCGAGGACAACGCTGCGACAGTCATCGGACTCGCTGGCACGCCGGAACCACACGGCTTCCCGGAAACGATTCACGATCCGGACAACTGGAACGGCTGTTGTAACTTCTTCTTCCCGGAAGGAGCGCTGCCAGACGACTTCGTTGATCTGCTCCGAAGCTGTCGGTTCGACACCGATGTCGCCGAAGACGAAGACACCCGCAGAGAGCGCTACGACGAGTTGTGGCCCCAGCTGGTCGACCTCTCTGCGAACACCATCGTCGACTACTCACTGAACACCGGCACGACCAACGACGAGGTTGTCGGATTCAACGTTCATCCGCAGACGCAGGCGATCCTGAGCTACGCAGTGTACAGTCCTGCTGACGAGCAGATCATGTACCTGGATCGCTAACCGACTGCCTTCGGACCTATTTGCACACGTACACGCACACGCACAAGGTATGAGTTTACAAAAATTCATTCTTAAACGGATACTTGCCTCAGTCCCGGTATTGTTTGGCGTTTCGGTGGTCACGTTTGCGCTTATGCACATCACACCGGGTGACATCGTGGATCAGTTGGTTGCGGCGAATCCCAACGTTCCCGCACACGAATCAGCCAGACTTCGGCGCGAATTCGGTCTGGATCAACCGGTCTGGGTACAGTATCTCAACTGGATACAGGGGGTATTGACTGGCGACTTCGGCGAAGTGTACTCGAGCAGTCGCGACGTTAGTTCCGTCGTACTGGCTCGGCTTCCCGAGACGATTATACTCGGTCTGTTCGGCTGGGTGTTTGCGGTGCTGATCGCTATTCCAGGCGGCATCTATGCCGCGGTTAACAAGGACCAGCTCGGTGACGACGTGAGCCGATTCGTCGCACTGTCGGGCATTTCGATCCCGAACTTCTGGCTCGGCCTGATGCTGATGGCGATCTTCGCTGTTCGCCTCGATTGGTTCCCAACGCTTGACCCGCAGACATCGTTGCTCTCTCCATCGATGCTCTGGTGGCTGATTCTGCCCGGTGTCACGATCGGGACGGCAGCCGCAGCGAACATGATGCGAATTATGCGCACGTCGATGGCCGAGGAGTTGAACAAGGAGTACGTCACCGCCGCGCGTGCGAAAGGATTGCCGGAACGAACGGTCATCCTCAAACACGTGCTCCGGAACTCACTCATCTCGGTCACGACCGTCGCCGCGTTCCTGACCGCGAGTATCGTCGCCGGATCGGTCGTCGTCGAGACGGTGTTTGGTTGGCCTGGTCTCGGTCTCGAACTCATCCAGGCAGTCCACCTCAGGGAGATCAACCTCATTCTGGCGATCACCCTGTTTACCGGCTTCTTCATCGTACTCGCGAATCTGCTCGCGGATATCGTCTACGCACTGCTCGACCCACGAATTAGAGACGAATACTGATTACAACTATGTCAACAGAAAGAGGACGAATACAGATTTCAGGGTTCGATACCGAAGATATCGACGACCAGGATCCGCTTGCCACTGCGAGCGAACTGGAGAGCAAGGAGGTCGAGAGTCGGTGGCAAAAGATCGTGTCGAATATCGTTCGGGACCGACTCGCGTTGGGGGGTTTTGTGGTCGTGGCCGTAATGGGACTCGCTGCGCTTCTCTCACAATCGATTTCGGTCGGCGGAGTAACCATTCAGCCGCTCTCGATCGTCCCGTACGATCCGACGGAGACTGCAGTCGGCGCTCGGTACGCCGCGCCATCGCTCTCGCATCCGATGGGAACCGATCGACTCGGGCGAGACCTGTTCTCGCGAGTGGTTACTGGCGGCCGATACAGCATCTCGATCGGACTCGTCGTCACCGCACTCGCGGCGACGTTCGGCGTGATCTACGGCAGCATCTCCGGCTACTTCGGCGGTCGTGTCGACGAAGTTCTCATGCGGATTCTCGACATCGTCTTTGCGTTCCCCGGCCTCGTGCTGGCACTCATCCTCGTCGCTCTCTTCGGCGGCGGCTTCTGGCCACTTGTCGGTGCGTTCGCACTCGTCGGCTGGGCAACCTACGCACGTATCATCCGCGGTGAGATCTTGAAGGTGAAACAGAACGAGTACGTACTGGCGGCAAAGGCGCTCGGCGCACGCGACCGAACGGTGATCTTCCGGCACGTGATCCCGAACGCTATCGCCCCGGTTATCGTGCAGGCAACACTCAGTATCGGAACCGTCGTCATCGGCGTCGCAGCGCTCGGATTCCTCGGCCTCGGCTTCGACCCCGGCACGCCCGAGTGGGGAACGATTCTCGACGCAGAATCTGATACGCTTGCGACGGGTGCCGGTGGCGATTGGTACTGGTGGGCGACCGTCTTCCCTGGCCTCATGATCTTCGTGTTCGTCATGTCGATGAACATCATCGGTGACGCAGTCAACGACGCACTCGATGCACAGGTCGACGACATCGGAGGTGGTGGCTAATGGCGCTGCTTGAGGTCAACGACCTGACGGTGTCGTTCTACACGCAGGAAGGCGTTGTCACCGCCGTCGACGATCTCTCCTACACGATCGAACGCGGGGAGAAGTTCGGCGTCGTCGGCGAGAGTGGTGCCGGCAAGAGCGTCACCGCCCTCTCGCTGCTGCGACTCATCGAGAGTCCCGGTGAAATCGAGAGCGGTGAAATACTGCTCGACGGCGAAGATCTCCTGCAAATGAGCGATTCCGAGGTCCGCCAGATACGCGGTAATCGGATCGCGATGATCTTCCAGGATGCCCAGACCGCGCTCAACCCGGTCTACACGATCGGCGAACAGATCGCCGAAGCGATCAGACACCACCTCGACTACGACGAGGAAGACGCACGAGAGCGCACCATCGAACTGCTCGACCAGGTCGGCATTCCGGACGCCGAGAACCGCTACTCCGACTACCCACACGAGTTCTCCGGCGGGATGCAACAGCGAGCAGTGATCGCGATGGCGCTGTCGTGCGATCCAGACGTACTGATCGCCGACGAGCCGACGACCGCACTCGACGTGACCACCGAGGCAAAGATCCTCGACCTTCTCGAGGACCTCACTGACGAGTTCGACACGGCTGTCCAGCTCATCACGCACGACCTCGGCGTCGTCGCCGAACTCTGTGACCGTGTGATGGTCATGTACGCCGGACAGGCCGTCGAAAAGGCACCGGTCGAAGAGTTGTACTACGATCCCAAACACCCCTACACGGTCGGACTCATGAGTTCGATTCCACGCGTCGGAGACGACAGCGACCGGTTGCGAACGATTCCCGGATCGATGCCCGATCTGATCGATACGCCGACCGGGTGTAGTTTCCACCCGCGCTGTCCGTACGCAGAGGAAGCCTGCACTCGGACGGAACCGTCCATGATCGATGTCGGCAACGGTCCTGACGCACGAGAGCAGTCGGCGCGGTGTCTCGAGTATACCAACGATCTGCAACACGGACTCGGCTTCGACGTGTCGATCGACGAAGACCTGAGCGAACGCGTCCCGGGTGATCTGCATGAGTAGCGATACTGAGCCAATCCTATGGACCGACGACCTGACGAAGCACTATACGACCGAGGGCGGGTTCATCGACAACCTCCTTGGCCGGAAACAGACCGTGCAGGCAGTCAACGATATTTCCCTCGAGCTGTACCCCGGCGAAACGCTCGGCGTTGTCGGCGAGAGTGGCTGCGGGAAAACAACGCTCGGTCGCGCACTGTTGCGGCTCATCGAGCCGACCGACGGCTCCGTCTACTACAGACAGCAGTCGGACGACAGTCCAAGTCCAAGTCCAAGTCCCAGTCCCGGCGGCAGTCGTGAGGAAATCGAACTGACCGGGCTCTCGAGTAGCAGGCTTCGTGACCTTCGGACGGACCTGCAGTACATCTTTCAGGACCCCTTCTCGAGTCTGAACCCGCGTCTCACCGTGGGAGACATCATCGGCGAGCCACTCGACATCCACGGCATCGCCGACGGCGAAGACCGACTCGACCGGATTCACGAACTCCTCGATACTGTCGGGCTCAATCCGAGCCACGCCCATCGGTATCCACACGAGTTCTCCGGCGGGCAGCGTCAGCGAATTGGTATCGCCAGGGCGCTTGCCGTCGACCCCGAAGTGATCATCTGTGACGAACCGGTGAGCGCTCTCGACGTCAGCGTTCAGGCTCAGATCCTCAACCTACTCGAGGACCTGCAAGAAGAGTTCGATCTGGCATACATCTTTATCGCACACGACCTGAGCGTCGTCGAGCATATCTCGGATCGGATCGCCGTGATGTATCTCGGCGAGTTCGCCGAGGTTGGGACGACTGAGGAGATCTTCTCCGAACCCCACCACCCCTACACTGAGGCATTGCTCTCGGCGATTCCGGAACCAGATCCGCTCTGGGAGGGAGACCAGATCTTCCTCGAAGGACAGGTCCCATCGCCGATCGATCCACCGTCTGGGTGCCAGTTCCACACGCGTTGTCCCCGTGTGATTCCGCCAGCGGAGTACGACCTCGAGCAGCCGGAGTGGCGGTCGCTGTTGACGTTCAAACTGCAGGTTCGGGAGGCCGAGGAGGTCACCCAGCTCGTGACGCTGACCGAATCGGATAAAGATATCCGTGAGGACCAGTCGCGACTCTCACGAGAGCGACTGGACGGTCTCGTTCGTGACGAGTTCGGGTTGCCACCCGAACTGTCGGATCACGCGGCCGAATCGGTACTGTCGGACGCGATCAGCGACCTTCACGAACGTGGCACTCACGCGTGCGAGGCGACGCTTGAGGACACGTACGTCTCGCCGTGTGAGACGAACGATCCAGTCTACGTCGAGCACTCGCCGACACACGATATCGCGTGTCTATTACACGGCGATAACTACAGCCAGGCTGCACCCGAAGCGAACCAGTTCGGCGAAGAGTACGACGGCACGGTCGTACAGGAATAACGAACTCGAGTCGATGGCTGCGCTGTGAGTCAGATTCGGCGGCCAGCACTCGTCAATTTTTGTGTCGGGTCAGCCAGTTTGCGACAGTGCTGTTGTCAGTTCGTGTCGCTTTGGACTCCCTTACCACCACAGTCGCACAGTCGTACACCATCTTAGTAGTGCAACATCACAGTCTCATCTGTACTCGAGTGCAGTTCTGATTCTCGCTCTCGCATCGGGTATCGGGATCTTATTCCGACTCTGTTCGTGACTCTGACCCTGGTTCTGGTCCAGATTCAGATTCAGATTCAGATTCAGATTCTGATTCCGACTCTGTCCGATCCGTCTCGCTCGGGATTGATTCGAGCCCCTTCAGTGCCAGTTCGGGAGCCGCTTGGTCGTCGATGCCCGCCCCCCGGTCGTGGAATCGAGCGAGCACCCTCTCGGGGAGATACCGCTTCGTGAGTTCGGGCGTACCGGGAACGAGATAGCCTCGGACGACGATCAGACCAAGCGAACAGCAGAGAACGATTGTTCCGACGCCCAGCGAAAGGGTCAGGCCAGCAGCAAACCACGTCAGCGCAACGGGTATACCGGAGAAGATCACTGCGAGGACGACGTTGACGGCGGTACACGGAAGACAGCGATTCGCGCCGGTGAACTCGGGCTGGTGAAGGCGATCGATAGGCTCCGGAAGCGCCATTGCTCGCGAGTTGTGTTCGAATCGACAAGAGTGTTGCTTACGGTGGCAGATTCTCGGCGAGCGACGGCATCAAGGGCCGATCACCGTGTTTCGGCTGTGCTGTCCACAGTCGACAGCGGCTGCGGATCTGGTGATTCTCGTCAGTCCCGACTCTCGGCCAGTGTCACCGGCCACCGTCTAGAGCGCCGATCGCTACTCGTCTCGGAGCGCAGTCGCGAGGGACTCGAGTTCAGCCTTGCGGAAGGGGTGTCCTGCCCGTTCGGGGTCGACCTCGTCTTTCTCGCCGATTGCCCAGCGGATTCCCGCTCGCAGCTGTGATTTGGGTGGCAAGCGGTTCGTGTTCCGGTCATAGTCATAGCCAACAGCTTCACAAATCGCAGCAAGGGCTTCCTTCGTGAAGGCAGTCGATTCGGTCCGTTCGTATCTCCCCACGGCCAGCCGTATCTCGTTCCGGAGATCATCGACGGTACGTGACATGTAAACGATACTGTGGTGGTCCGGTCTGTATATTTCGGTTGGCCGGTGATCCTCGTCTATGTGGAGTGTAATTTGGGGTTAGGTTTGGTGTGACAAGTAATTCGTGTGGGGATGGAAGTCCAGAGCCGATCAGGCAAACTATTGGCTCTCACTGACACACGCCTGAAACCAGGTGAACGGATTGTGACTCGTTATATCCTAACGCCAGAGTTTTCTCCGACTTCAGCCGGTGAGGGGTGTCAAACTTCTGGAACTGAATCGGGGGTGAACTCCAGGAATCGTCGTCCACAGTCGGTACACGAAATCGTTACGACCTCGACGTTGCTACAACAGGACTCGACCGTCTGGTCGCTGATCGAGAGCGCACCCGTACAGAACAGACACTGCTCCTGGAAAGACCGAAGCGACTGAAGGATTCGGTAGCGCTGTCTGGAGGGGACATCAGTCCACTCGTCGGTTACCGCACGAATGCTCTTGTCGACAGCAACGTCGAGCTGGACTGCGCCCGCAGAGGGCCAACTTCGCACCGTACTCCCGGTCTTGTAGGCGGGATAAGACCGGTCGGACTTGGAGACGTTGTCGTCCGAAACACCGAAGATAGAACCGATGTCGGTTGGCTCGACGCCGTCGACTTGCAGTCGATTGAGGCGGTTCTCGACACGCTCGGCGAATTTGGGTGTGAACTGGAGGCCTTCCTCGCCGTCGGTCGGCTGAATCGCGTCGATATCGAGGAGAAATGCCTCGGGATCGACTGCGTTGCGTCGGCGCTCCTTGATGCGCTCTGCCGCGGACCCGTCGAACATGCCCTAACCGTGTGTTCGAGTTGTCAAAAACAATTCGGTGACAACGACTCTCTAGCGTCATCCAACTGGCTCCTTCGGACAGGTGTGGTAAACGATGTACACAGAGAGACGCTGATCACATCCCTCATCGTTTCTGCGTTCGTACAGTCATACTGCCGGACAGAAGTCAGTGAGAAGTCGATCACGAAGTCGCAGCCGCCTCCAAAGGTGATGGCCGCAGTAGCGCGACCGATCTTCGAATAGTTCTGTCCGGCAGTATCAGTATACACTGACGGCGACAGCCCGGTACCGACAGCGGTGGTCGTGAGTCGTGTGTTCGGTCTTAGCACCATATTCGATACTTGAATTATTCTCCCCGAGAACTACCTGTACGCAAGATTGGAGATCGAAAGTTACTGGCGACGATATGGCCACACTGGTGACCGGTCCGCCGACTCGAGTGTCCGGGTTGATTGAGGGTGCAGAAACAACGAACGCGGGGGTACACTTACTATCCTCCGGGTATTACACACCGTATGATGGAGACACCGGATGGAGGCGTCGTCCAAGACCGGTGGGAGCAGTTGCTACGGTTGCTGTCGGCCCGGCCGCGCCGGCAGATTGTCGTCTCGCTGCTCGATGCACCTGCCGATCAACGTCTCCCGTTACCAGCCGTGGCGCTCACATCACCGTCACAGGCTGATCCCGAACGAATCGCAGTCGAATTACGACACCACCATCTTCCTGCACTGGCGAGTGCCGACTACATCCGCTGGGAACACGAGCCGTTCTGCGTCCGTCGCGGTCCGCGGTTCAGCGAACCGGCCGCCGTGATGAGGCTCTTCCAGGAATCGGTCGACCAACTGCCAGAGACGCTAGAGCAGGAGTGGCTCGTCGAAGCGCATGAGTCGTCATAACGAAATTATCTACGAGGTCGTTGCAGCGCTCGCTGCGGCGAACGGGACTGATCCGGGCTCATTAGAGTACACGCTGGCGGATTATGTCGACCCGACAATGATTGAGCGAGTCGTCGCAAGCAACACGGCCACGGAGCTGTCGTTTCAGGTCCCTGGCCACGAGGTGACGGTAACCGCCGACGCCGAAGTATTCATCGACGGTATTTCGTACCGCACGGGACGTCGGTCGCCGATTTCGACCAGCGAACGAAGTGTCGACGGCAATCGAGAGATGCCGGATCAACGGCAGCTCCAGCGGTTTTTCACGAACCTTCCCTGTACGGTCTACCAGTCGCGCAACGAGGCGGGCTGGCCGATCGAGTTCATCAGCGGCAACTGCCACGAGCTGACCGGTTACGAGCCGAACGCGTTCATCATCGGCGGCGTCAACTTCGGCTTCGATCTGATCCACCCCGACGACTGTGACCGTGTGGACGCGGCAGTTGACGCCGCCATCGAGAGCGAATCACCGTTTTCGGTTATGTACCGACTCCAGACAGCCGACGGCGTGGAGAAAAATGTGATCGAGATCGGCATGCCACTGTTCGATGGGTCAGAACCACTCTCTATCGTTGGGGCAATCGTCGACCTAACCGATATGAACCAGGAGCAGGCGCAGGCAGTTTCGTCTCTTGAGCAGGCGAATCCACACAAGTAGTCAGTCCACACCGGTAGTCCGTCCACAATCGAGCGCCAGCCACAAGTCCGATCGCGGCGGCGCAGGTCTGGTTTGCGTCCGAATTTCGGTTGTAGTTTCGTTTTGGTTGTAGCATCCCCTGCGCGCTTCGAATGGTAGCTGTTAGCAGCCCGCATTATTCGCTGCTGCCGCTCGGTTTCCCTCCAACTCTTCGTCTGTGTAACTCTTCGTCGGTGTTGTACACGTCGGGAGAGCGAAAGCCGTTCCTCGGGCGGCGGATGACCGTCCATATCGGCCTCTCCTCGAGAACGATCAGATTCGGTCGTGGAGCTGGCATCGGCTTGGTAGGGAACTGGATTGTTAGGGACAATCGATACCTCTCGAGCGGGAGACGTCACACTATGAGTCATAGACACATAGCCCGGTCTGAGAGAACACGACTGGGGTCGCTTACTCTTCGGACGGTTATCGGGAGGCCAACTACGCCGAACGGCAGCCCCACCGCGTTATGACCGTTCATTGGCACCGCCGGGACCTTCGAGCCGCGGACAATCGCTCGCTTTCCGCTGCGGCGGAAACCGGGTCAGTGATACCAGCATTCGTCTTCGACCCGGCGGTCCTCGAGTACGCCTCGCCGCCCAGGGTAGCGTTCATGCTCGAGTCGCTTTCTGAACTTCGGGCCTGGTATCGCGAGCGCGGCAGTGACCTTGTGGTAGCTACCGGTGACCCTCGAGACGAACTGCCTCGAATTGCCCGCGAGCACGACGCAGAGTCCGTCTCGTGGAACCGAGACTACTCCGGACTTGCTAGCAAGCGAGACGAGGCGGTCCGCGAAGCGCTGACCGACGCCGGACTCGAGGCCACGTCCGTCGACGATGCACTTCTGTTCGAACCCGGTTCGATTACCACCCAGCAAGGTGAGACGTACGCTGTCTACTCGTACTTCTGGAAGAAGTGGCGTGACCGCGAGAAGGAGTCACCCGTCCCGGCACCCAACGGCGAGCAACTGGCGTCAGTCTCCGGGGACCCGCTTCCGTCTCAGGAAGCCCTCGGATTCGACGAGCCCGAGGCGAATATTCCCGACACCGGGATGGAGGCCGCACGCCGTCGGCTCGAGACGTTCTGTGCTGACCCCATCTATCGATATGCGGACCAGCGAGACGACCCCGCGGCCGACGCCACCTCCGGCCTCTCACCGCACCTCAAGTGGGGGACCATCGGCATCCGCACGGTGTATGAGGCGGTCGAACGTGCGAAATCGGAGGCACCGGACGACGCAACGGCCGACTCCTGTGAGGAGTTCGAATCCCAACTCGCGTGGCGAGCGTTCTACGCCCACGTGCTCGCCACGAATCCACACACCGTCACGACGAACTACCGGTCCTACGAGAACCCGATTCAGTGGCGGACCGATGCCGCTGCACTCCAGGCCTGGAAGGACGGGACGACGGGCTATCCGATCGTCGACGCCGGCATGCGCCAGCTTCGAGCCGAGGCGTTCATGCACAATCGACTGCGCATGATCGTCGCGTCGTTCCTGACGAAGGACCTCCTGCTCGACTGGCGCGAGGGGTACGCCTGGTTCCGCGAGAAGCTCGCGGATCACGACACCGCAAGCGACGTCGGCGGCTGGCAGTGGGCGTCCGGAACCGGCACTGACGCACAACCGTACTTCCGAATATTCAACCCGATGACCCAGGGAGAGCGCCACGACCCCGACGCCGAGTACATCCGAACGTACGTCCCGGAACTCGAGGACGTTCCCGCCGAGACGATCCACGAGTGGGTTGCCCTCGAACCCGACGAACGGGCGAGCGTCGCACCCGAGTATCCGGACCCGATCGTCGATCACGCAGAGCGCCGCGAGACGGCGATCGAGATGTTCGAAGCGGCTCGTGGTGACGAGTAGGTTTGATTGTCAGTCGACACCGATACCAGCGTCTGACAGTAGCTGATTGGCTTCTGCCCGAGTTCGCCTGCCCCGTTCGCCAGCGCCGGTCCACTCTGCTTTTGGCTCGCGGAGATGGCTTCAAATTCTGGCTCCGTAGCGACTGTGCAGTCGTGCCCACCGGCTCAATCGAGCCGATTCGACCAGATTGCTGTACAAAATCGCCCGACTCCACAGTGACAGCCGCCCATTTAGAATTTTATTCGACTCGTGACGCTGGCTAGTAACGCTTAAAACAAAGTGCGCACAATACCCTCCACAATGGCGAGCAACAAGATTCTCGGAATCGACCTCGGTACGACGAACAGCGCGTTCGCCGTCATGGAAGGCGGCGATCCGGAGATTATCGTCAACGCCGAAGGCGAACGGACGACCCCCTCCGTCGTCGCGTTCACCGACGACGACGAGCGGCTCGTCGGCAAACCCGCAAAGAACCAGGCGATCCAGAACCCCGAAAAGACAATCGCCTCCATCAAGCGCCACATTGGCGACGACGACTACACCGTCGACATTGAGGGCGAAGAGTACACACCCGAGGAAATCTCCGCGATGATCCTCCAGAAGATCAAGCGTGACGCGGAGGAGTACCTCGGCGACGAAGTAGAGAAGGCAGTCATCACCGTCCCCGCGTACTTCTCGGACCGACAGCGCCAGGCGACCAAGGACGCCGGCGAAATCGCTGGCTTCGAAGTCGAGCGCATCATCAACGAGCCGACGGCCGCCTCGATGGCCTACGGGCTCGACGACGACTCCGACCAGACCGTCCTCGTCTACGACCTTGGGGGCGGCACCTTCGACGTTTCAATCCTCGACCTCGGCGGCGGCGTCTACGAGGTCGTCGCGACCAACGGTGACAACGACCTCGGTGGTGACGACTGGGACGAGGCCATCATCGACTTCCTCGCCGAGGAGTTCGAGGCCGACCACGGCATCGACCTCCGCGAGGACCGCCAGGCCCTCCAGCGGCTCAAGGACGCCGCCGAAGAGGCCAAGATCGAACTCAGCAGCCGGAAGGAGACGGAGATCAACCTGCCGTTCATCACGGCCACCGACGACGGCCCGATCCACCTCGAAGAGTCTCTCACACGCGCGAAGTTCGAATCGCTCACCCAGGACCTGATCGACCGCACCGTCGATCCGACCGAGCAAGCGCTCGAAGACGCCGGCTACAGCAAGGACGACATCGACGAAGTGCTCCTCGTCGGCGGCTCGACCCGCATGCCACAGGTCGGCGAGAAGGTCGAGGAACTCACCGGCAAGGAACCCCAGAAGAACGTCAACCCCGACGAAGCCGTCGCACTCGGCGCGGCGATTCAGGGCGGCGTTCTCGGCGGCGAGGTCGACGACATCGTCCTGCTCGACGTGACCCCGCTCAGCCTCGGGATCGAGGTTAAGGGCGGCCTCTTCGAGCGCCTCATCGAGAAGAACACGACCATCCCAACCGAGGAATCGAAGATCTTCACCACCGCCGCGGACAACCAGACCACTGTGCAGGTCCGTGTCTTCCAGGGTGAGCGTGAACTCGCCGAGAAGAACGAGATGCTTGGGGAGTTCCACCTGACTGGCATCCCGCCGGCACCTGCGGGCACTCCACAGATCGAAGTCACGTTCTCGATCGACGAGAACGGCATCGTCAACGTTTCCGCCGAGGACAAGGGCAGCGGCGAATCCGAAGAGATCACCATCGAGGGCGGTGCTGGCCTCTCCGACGCCGAGATCGATGAGATGCAGCAGGAAGCCGAGAAGCACGCTGAAGAGGACGAGAAGAAGCGCCAGCGCATCGAGGCCCGTAACACCGCGGAAGCCACGATCCAGCGCGCCGAGACCCTCCTCGAGGAGAACGAAGAGGCAGTCGACGACGCCCTTCGCGGTGATATCGAGGCTGCCATCGAGGACCTCGAAGCCACGATCGACGACAACGAGGCGACCGCCGAGGATATCGAGGCCGCGACCGAGCACCTGAGCACCGAGCTGCAGGAGATCGGCAAGCAGATGTACCAGGATGCCGGTGCAGCGGGCGCTGGCGGTGCTGGTGCAGCAGGCGGCGCAGGTGCAGGTGCAGGCGCAGGCGCAGCCGGTGCCGGCATGGGTGACATGGGTGGTATGGGCGGCGGCCCGAACCCAGGCCCAAGCGGTGCAGCCGGCGGCGACGACGAGGAATTCGTTGACGCCGACTTCGAGGACGTCGACTTCGAAGTTGAGGACGAAGACGACGGTCAGTAAGCCGGACCGTCCACCCAGGCGATCGCAATTCTTTCGGCCGGAACAGGTGAACGACTAAAACCGGGTTCGCTCGGCGTCTCGTCACGCTGATAGCGACCGGAAACGCTGTTCCGTACCGACTGCCTTCCTGGACGGAAGGCGTGGAAAACGTAGACACCGCTGTCGAGATTCGGGTCTTCTCGCCGATGTCCCCGTTTCCCGTGGCACGATAGCGAATAGTCCACGTGGCGCGGCCGGAGACCTCTGGTTAAGTGTTTTGGCAATACCATAAGACCGTCGATAAATATTTAGATATGGTTTCTCCCATATTCTAATATGTATTCGTTTCCGGACTGTCCGATCCCATGATGGAGCAAAGAAACCGATTCAAAGACGATTGAGTCATTCAATAATCAGAGCAATACGTAGAGAAATTATTTGTACCACAATAACTTATAATTCCTATTGTAATGTAATGTTCATGTGGCGATAAGTTATATTAGTTCTGGCTATCTGGCACTAGTTGCATGGGAGACAAGGCAAGTATGCTCAACCGGCGTCGGTTCATCGCCGGAACAGGAGCAGCAGTTGCTGGCAGCACGATAGCATCGTCGGCGAGTGCAGCCGTCGATCGAAACCAGGGTCAAGGCCGAGAAAACGCGTCCCAGTTCGACGATCGGGCGACAGTCATCGCACATCGCGGGTTCGCTAAAACGTATCCCGAAAACACGCTCGGGGCGTTCGAACAGGCCGTCAAGGGCGGCAGCAACGACCGGGCGGCCCGACGCGGTGCGGACTGGATCGAACTGGACGTCCATCCGACTGCCGACGGCGACATCGCGGTTTTCCACGACCGCAATATCGGCGGACAGACCGACACCGACGGCAAGGTGTACGACCTGCCGTCCGACGAGGTCTTCTCGGCGGAAGTGCTCGACAGCGGCGAAACCATTGCATCTCTCGAAGAGGCGATGGAGGTCATTCCGGACGGCGTCGGCGTCAACATCGACATCAAGGTTGGGTCCGAGGAACTCGACTGGGCGTGGGGAGCCACGGACCCGGTCCACTACGACCGTCCCGAAAGCGGACAGACGGACTTCGAGCGTCCCGAAGAGGAACTCGAACAGTGGAAGTGGCTCCAACCGATGTGCGACATCGCCGCGCAGTACGACAACGAGATCCTGCTCTCGACGTTCTGGGAGGGTGCCCTCTGGGCGCTTGAGAACGAGATCGATCACGACTTCCCGGTGGCGTTCCTCTCGTGGTACTCCAACGAGGAAGCCCTCGACATGGCCGACGAGTACGACATCGTCGCGATCAACCCACCGATGGCGGCGATCAAAGGGACAACGATGTTCGACGAGGATCTCTACGCGGGCGAAACCGACGTCGACATCGTCGAGGAAGCCCACGCGCGGGACCTCCCGGTGAACGTCTACACGGTCGACACGTGGCACGAGACCGAACAACTCATTGACGCCGGTGTCGACGGGCTCTTCCTCGATTACAGCGAGATCGTTCGCTGGGGAGCTCTCTAGAGCGGCCCGACCTGTTTCGTCCCCGCCAGCTGCTCTCACAGAAACGATCGTCGGCCCCCGACGAGTCGGCGAGTGTCGCGACACCGGATCGGCTAATCAATGCCCCGCCGCTCCCGGTCGTGAAGGGGAAATACGGAAGATTTTCGGAACCGATCAGTCGGGAACGGTCGTTTCAAGTGCCTCAACCGAGTATCGGTTCGACAACGAATGAGCGAGGACTTCTACGACGCACTCGGTGTGAGCCGCGACGCTTCCGCCGAGGAGATCAAACAGGCGTACCGGAAGAAGGCCACGGAGTACCATCCGGACGTCAGCGACGACCCGGACGCCGAGGAGAAGTTCAAGCGGATCCAGAAGGCAAAGCAGGTACTCACCGACGAAGACAAGCGCGAGGCCTACGACCGTATGGGCCACGACCGCTACGAACAGGCCGAAAAGCACGGCTTCGACGCCAGCGAGGGCGGCATGGGCGGTGGTATGGGTGGCATGGGCGGCGACCCCTTCGGCGGAATGGGTGGCGGCATGGGCGGTGGCGGTCTCGGCGACATCTTCGAACAGGTTTTCGGCGGTGGCGGCCGCGGGCGTGGTCGACGCCGTCCCCAGAAGGGCCGCGATCTGCGTACCGAACTCGAGATCGGTCTCGGCGAAGCCTTCGAGGGTGTCGAGAAACAGTTCACCGTCGAGCGCCCCGAGGAGTGTGCTGACTGCGATGGCGAGGGCCACCCGCCGGACGCCGACTCCCGGACCTGTTCGGAGTGTCAGGGCCGGGGCCAGGTGACCCAGGTCCAGCAGACGCCGCTCGGTCGCGTCCAGCAGACGACGACGTGTCCGCGGTGTGAGGGCGAAGGAACGCTCTACTCCGAAACGTGTAGTTCCTGTCGCGGCGAGGGCTACGTCCGCAACGAGGCGACCCTCACCGTCGAGGTTCCCGCGGGCATTCAAGAGGGCCAGACCCTCCGCATGGAAGGCGAAGGTGCACCCAGCCCGGACGGCGGTCCCCATGGCGACCTGCTGATTGACGTTGCGATCCGCGAGCACGAGGAGTTCGAACGCGATGGCAACGACCTGCGCTACCGGCTGCCGATCTCGTTCCCGCAGGCGACCTTCGGCGACACCGTCGAAGTGCCGACGCTCGATGGTGCCGTCGAGTTCGATATCCCGCGAGCGACCCAGAGCGGCGAAACCTTCCGCATCCGGGGGAAGGGAATGCCCCGACTGCGCGGACGAGGTCAGGGAGACCTCTTCGTGAAGGTCCAGGTCGTCACACCCGACTCGCTCAACGAGGAACAGCGCGAAGCACTCGAGGCGTTCGCCGAGGCTGGCGGCGACGAGATCGACGTCAGCGAAGGGTTCTTCGAGAAGATCAAGCGGGCGTTCTGATCGCTGCCACGCCAGCCGTCCGTTTCGGCGCGCTTTTTTCACCGCGGGTCACAGTAGCCAGTATGACCGCGCACGTCGCCACCGTCGACGAACTGTTCACCCGGGAGCGCCGCGACGAACGGACCGTCCTCGTCGACACGACACGTCGCGACTACGACGCCCACTGGCTCTGTACCTCTGCCTGGAAGGCCGGCAACTTCCTGCGCCACGCCGGCGTCCGCGAGGGCGTCACCGTCGGCGTCGCCGGTAACGGCCCGGTGGCCCTGCTTGCCTGCTTCGGCGCGACACTCCTTGGGGCCACAACCCGCCCAAACCCGCCAGCGGATCTTGCCGACGAGACCAACCTGCAAGCGATCGTCGCACCCGTCGACGAACTCGAGTCCGACCGCTACGAGCTCCCCCGTGGAACCAGCATGCTCGGCTACGGCGATAAGCCGGAGACGCCGGGGATCAAGAACTTCGACGCCGGCCTCTGGAGTGAGAACCCCTCGTTCCCGCCGCAGTCGCTTTCACCCGAGACCGGCCTGCTCACCGACGGGAGCCGCACCGTCTCGCACGCACGGGCACTCGAGTCCGCCCGGAATCTGATCGACGAGTACGAGATTGAGGCGGGTGACCGCGTTGTGGTTCGGGAGCCGCTTGCGGCTGTCGAGGTCGCCATAGCGGGCGTGTTCGCGCCGTTACTTGCGGGAGCAGTGACAGTGCTGGAGGGAGAGTCTGGAGACGAAGACGAAGGCGACGACGCTGTGCGAGAGCGTGCCGAAGTGGACGAAGACGCCACCGTGTACACGATCTCGGACGCAACGACAGAGGAGTCGGCAACTCAGATCGATCCAACGGTGCTGTCACTCTCGGATCGAACCAGCTGAGGCGGGTTCACGCCGTCTCCGTTGCCATTTCGTAACAGAAGTGGGCACTGCTCTCGATGTGATGAACTGGGCGACGGTCGAACTCGAGTACCGGTCGCGATGAGCACAGGGATGGAGCTCCGGTAGTGAGCCTGCGAGACAAGTTCCGGCGTTGCTCACAGTCACTCGCCGAACACGGTCTCTCCTGGCGACAAAATCGTTTATCGGCTGGTCCGTAGTCGGAGTAGCGTATGTCCGATGTGATCATCGTCGGCGGCGGCCCCGCTGGCCTGAGTGCGGCACTGTTTACGGCGAAGAACGGCCTTGAGACCGCTGTATTTGACACTGACAAGACGTGGATGCACAAGGCCCACCTGTTCAACTACCTCGGGGTTCGCAGCCTTGGTGGCGACGAGTTCCTGCAGATCGCTCGCGGACAGGTCGAGGACCGCGGGGCGGATTTGCATCTCGGCGAGCCGGTCACTGCCGTCGAGTCTGCAGACGACGGCTTCCGTGTCGAGACGGACGACGATTCCTACGAGGCGACCTACGTCGTCCTCGCGACGGGTGCAGATCGCTCGCTCGCCGAGGACGCCGAACTGGATATCGCGTTCGACGACGAGGGAACCATCGACGTCGACATCGATATGGAAACCAGCGTCGAGAACCTCTACGCGACCGGTGCGATGGTCCGCGCGGAGGAGTGGCAAGCCGTCATCGCGGCCGGTGATGGCGCATCGGCCGCACTCAACATTCTGAGCAAGGAGAAGGGCGAACACTTCCACGACTTCGATACGCCCGCGGACGTGCCCGACCTCCGCTCCGAGTGAGAAACGGTCGTGTAGCGGCCGTCTATCGCCGCGACCGTCGCCTACAAGACATCCCACGAGAAACACTCGCACATCGTGCAACTCGAGTGCGTGCTCTTCGGGCCGTTTCGTGATACCGTCGGCGAGAAGACACTCCATCATGAGACCAACGCCGAGACGGTCGGTGACTTACTCCGGGAGTTCGAGGACGAGTACCCCGGCCTGTCGGGCGAACTGGTCGACGAGGACGCGGAAACACTGGCCGGGGATACGGTCGTCACGATGGACAAGAAAAACGTAACTCACATCGACGGATTGGCAACCGAACTCCGGGAGGACGCCGTGATCCGCCTCGTTCCGTCAGTCTACGGGGGCTGAGCCACACGATGGAGGGCACCGACCGCGACATCGCCGAGTTCACCATGCTCGGACACGCGACGTTCCACATTTACGAGCTAACGATTCCGCTGTTCGTCGTGCTCTGGCTCGACGCCTTCGACGTGTCGCCTGCGGTTCTCGGAACGGTCGTCGCGGTCGGTTACGCCCTCATCGGTGTCGGCGCACTCCCCAGTGGCATCCTCGCGGACCGCTACGGCTCGACGCGTCTCGTCGTCGTCTCGATGCTCGGCATGGGCGGCGGCTTCGCACTCATTAGCCTCGCCGCGAACATCTGGTTGCTCGCCGCGGCGCTCGTCCTCTGGGGAGCCACAGCCAGCCTGTACCACCCGGCCGGCCTCTCACTGATCACCCGCGGTGCAGACAAGCAGGGAACCGTGCTGGCCTACCACGGTGTCGCCGGCAACGTCGGCACCGCACTCGGCCCACTCGTCGCGGCCATCATGTTGACAGTCCTCGACTGGCGCGCCGTCGCCGCGCTGTTCGTCGTGCCCGCGCTCGTCGGTGTTGTCGCAGCGACCCGACTCGAGTTTGACGAGATGGCGGCGATGGCTGAAACAGTTGACGACACAGGAACTGTCACGCAACCAGCGGCCGACGGCTCGGGCACTGGGTCCGGTACTGCCGGGGACAACCGACCTATTGTCGACACACCGTCGACACCGTCGCTGCGAGAGCACGTCGCCGCGTTCACGTCGGAGTCCAAGCTGCTGTTTACCGGCAGCTTCGTCCTCGTGTTCACCATCGCGATGCTCGCCGGGACCTACTACCGGGGCGTCTTCACCTTCCTGCCGGACGTGCTCGCCGGACTGGCGGTGTTCGAATCGGTCGAGATCGCCGGCGAGACGGTCAATCCGAGCCAGTACGCCTACGCCGGTCTGCTGTTGATCGGTGCGGTCGGCCAGTACACGGGCGGCAAACTGAGCGATACGCGCTCACCCGAGCGGGCGATCATCGTCGCGCTCGCCGCACTGGTCGTCGTCTCGATACTGTTCCCGATTGGGGCCTCGGCCGGTCTGGCGGCGACGCTTGCGGTCTGTGCTGCGCTCGGCTTCTTCGTCTACATGGAAGCGCCGATTCATCAGGCGCTGATCGGCAAGTACGTCGCGGCCGACGTGCACGGTCTCTCGTTCGGCTACACCTACCTCGGTGTCTTCGGGATCGGTGCAGCGGGAGCCTCGATCGCTGGCATCGCGCTCACCTACGGCGGGATGGGCGTCCTGTTCGCGATCCTCGCGATTTTCCCGGCAGTTGCACTCATCATTGCGATTTCGCTGCTCATCTTGGCCTAATCGAAGAACGTGGGCGGTGCGAATCCAGCTAACTCAGTCGTCCGAAGGAACTGCCGTTCCGCTTGAGGCGACCGCGTCCGTCGTCTCCGGAACCGTCCCGTCGTCGTTCCAGCCGCGAGCCTCGTAGTACTCTTCGACCGCCGCTTCGAAATCCGGAATCTCGTAGGGGAGCACGTCGTCCGCGCGGTCGAGTCCGCGCTGGTTGTTGAAGTGGCGCTCGCGTTCGATCGTTCGCTTCCCAACCGCGAGGAGGTCCTCGTAGTCGGCGTCGAACAGCGTCTCCAGGCGCTCCTCGGTGACGTAATCGCCGCCGAAGGCGCAAACGATGCCCGTGTCGCGGAAGGCATTGTGGTTCTCCTGGTCGACCAGCACGTCGGCCTTGCCGAGAGTCCCTTCCGGATCAAGTTCGCCGGCGTACTCGAGACTCAGCATGCCGGCGTACATGTGGTCTGCGCCGCGGTTCGCGACGGCGTAGGACAGGCCCTGGCCGTGGAGGACGCGGCCGTCGTGGGCGGCGAACTCCATGCCCTTCACGGTGAGGTTCTCGACGCCGAGGTCGTCGTGACAGCGTTCGACGCCCTCCGCGAGCGTGTCGCCGACGCCCTCTCGGCGTGCGATCTTCTCGGTGATCTCCTGGGCGAGTGCCGCGTTCCCGAACTCGTCCTCGCTCGACAGGTAGGCCGCAACGGTGACACCCGCAGAGATGGTGTCCATCCCGTAGTTGTCACAGAGTTCGTTCGCCTGCATGACGTCGACGATGTCGCCGACTCCCTGCATCGACCCGAAGGCATAGACGGTTTCGAACTCCGGCCCCTCCGTCTCGACGCCGCGCTCTTCGTCCCGTGTCGGCAGTTTGCAGGCGTAGGCGCAGGCCGAACAGGCCCCTTTCTTGTACTTCTTCTCCTCAACGGCGTTGCCGCCGATTTGGTCTGCGTCCTCGAACTCGTACCCCTCGAAGTACCGCGTCGGCAGCGAGAAGTTGTCGTTGATGAACTCCGTGCCGCCGGTGGTCCCCTGGCGACGCATCCGGTCGTCCGAGGTGGCCGCCTCGCGGTGGATGTCCATCTCCGGTGGGTTCGGAATCTCGACGTCGACCTCCGGTACTGCGTCGGCATCACCCTCGAAGGTGACGCACTTGACGTTCTTCGAGCCGAGAACCGCACCAAGACCGCCGCGGCCGAACGCCCGCGAGTCGAACGTCATCACCGACGCGAAACGGACGAGGTTCTCGCCCGCCGGACCGATGGCGATGCAGTGTTCGGGGCCGAGGTCGTGGTGGTCGGCCATGTAGTCGGAGGTCTCGGGAACCGTCGCGCCCTCGAGTTCGGGTACTTCCTCGAACTCGACGCCGTCGTCGGTGACGTGGATTGCGAGCAGTTCGTCGCTCTCGCCAACGACCTCGAAAACGCTGATGCCGGCCTCGACGAAGTTGCGCGAGAGGTAGCCGCCGGCGTTCGTCGAGACGAGTCCCTCCGTCAGCGGTGAGAGGCCGGTCATGTTCATCCGGCCCGTAAAGGACATCTGGGACTGCTGGAGCGGTCCCGTCGAGAGATAGACGCGGTTCTCGGGTCCGAACGGCTCCGCATCGAACGGAATTCGCTCGTGTGCCAGTGCGGTCGCGGTCGCCCGTCCGCCGACGGTTTCGGCGAGCAGGTCGCCAATCTCGGTCTCGGTGGCCGTTCGCTCACCGACGTCAACGGTCAGCAGCGGCCCTTTCGCATGACGCATAGCGCACAGTTGTTCGGCCGGGCCCTTAGCTGTAGGCCACTGGGTACCAGACCGGTTCTCCGGCCGGCCCAGACGGGGGTACCCCTGCGCACGGATGTAGCACCCAAAATTTCGAGGGGACTCGAGTACCCACTGCCACAGACCGGCGGGTCACAGACAGCCCCGACGCAGCCAGCACCTGCCCATACAGGCCCTCGTTTCAGGCCGATTCGTGGCGCAGAAGAAGACACGATGGCCACAGGGAAGACCACCTGGACGATCCCTGAGGGGTACATTCCCGAAGGGAGCAACGGTCCCGAACCCGAGATGCTGAGCCACGAATCCGTCTGCATCCAGAATACGGCTGATGAAGACGCCAGCGTCGAGATTACAGTCTACTTTACCGACCGCGGACCAGTGGGACCGTACGAGAAGACGGTGCCCGCTGAACGGACCAAACACCTGCGGTTCAACGAGTTCGAGGACCCCAAGGAGATCCCGAAAGGGACACCCTTTGCTAGCGTGATCGAATCCGACGTACCGATTGTCTGCCAGCACACCCGGCTGGATTCGCGACAAGCCGAGAACGCGCTGCTCTCGACGGTTGCGTATCCGAGTGATTCGTAGCGTCAGCTCTCTCGTGTCCCGAACGACGGTTGCACCACGTAGTCACCCCACCATACTGTCACCTCGAGTGCCGAGCGATCAACACCCCGAGGAGACGAACGCCTCGACCGCCTCCTCTCGAACATTGAGATTGACTTTCCCGCAATCGGACTCGACGTAGTCCGACAGCTCCAGCGTCTCGAGTGGCGATCCAGCCAGGCCGTACTCGAGTATGGACGCGCCGTGATCCTCGGGAAGGTCGTCCGCAATCACCGTCGATGGGACGACCCTGTCTTCGGTGTTTGCGTCGAGACTGACGATGTTTTCGTACGCGGTTTCGCTGCCGTCTGTGAGGTGCACTTCGACGCGAACCGGTTCCGCAGTGAAGTTGGCGACGGCCAACCGTGACAGGCGTGGGGACTGCCCTCGTGCCAGACAGCCGGGGACAGAAACGAACAGTGGGAAACAGAGCGACGTGAGGAGGGCTCGTCGTTCCATATGCGGTGCTCTGTCACGACGGCCATAAGCTTGTTTCTTTACAATAGGATCGTGGGGTAGAATAGTGGGAAGAAACAGCAGACAGCAGTTGGAGATCTGTGCACCTGCTTGCCACCGCTTTTTGCCCGCTGCTGGTGGAGAGGCCGCCATGAACGATGACCGATGGAACGACCTCCGTACAGCGTGTACCGAACTCGAGTCCGGGGCCGTTCTCGAGACGCCAGTCTCCGAGCGGCGATTCGATATCGTACGGTCGGCGGACGACCGGATCGTCGTCCGGTTCGGGGACAGCGGGGAGACGCACACCCTCTGGCGCGAGCAGTTCGACGTACTCACAGCGCAACTTGCGGACGGCGACCAGAACGGACTCCCAGTCGACACTCTGCAACCGGGCGTCGAGCCCTACGCAGTGCTACTGACGCTCTCTGGAGCGTACACGGTCACGGACGACACCATTCGTCGCGACGACGAGGCTGTGGCCGGCGAGAGTCCGTACCTCGTCTCCGCAGCCGAGGCGCGCACCCAGCCTGAGCGCGTCCACGACGATGGGCTATTGCTCGCCGCGTTGCTCGACGGACTCGAGAACGCGACCGAACCAGGGGTACTCGAGACGGACCCCCTCACAGATCTCTACGTACTCGCCTCGGACGTCCAACACGGTGCGGACCGGCTCCGTCGGTCGGCGCGGAACGCGCTGCTCGACCGACTCGGTCCGGACCAGGAGCTACACGGCCGGTACGGCACCGTTCGGCGGACGGTTCGCGAACGGCGGCGACCGATGGACGAGGAGGCAATTTTCGAGGCGCTCGACGAGCACGACGTGCCCCGCGAGTGGGTTCTCGGCGTCGACCCGGAGAAACTGGATGTCGTCATCTCGGTGACGGACCTCTCGGAAGCCGAGGTGTACGAGACGGACGAAAGCGTCTACGTCCAGAAGACGAGCGTCGACGAAGACGAGAAGTACTCGCGGCTGCAGGGACTCGTCGAGCGGATCGACGCGCTGGAGGGCGAGGAAGGAGAGGCACTGCGCAACGAACTCGACGAGATCGAATCGCGCCTCGAGGCGGCGCTGGCGAGCGGCTAGCGCCTCAGTCCTCTGCCACGTGCTCGGCAGCGTCCACAGGCTCGTTGCCAGCCCGTCGCTGGAGGAAATCCGCGAGCAACTCGAACGTCCGTAGCTGCTGGCGCTGGTCGGTCGACGCGTGGCCCTCCTCGCCGAGTTCCTCGTACTCGACATCGCCGTCGGGGCCGAACTCGTAGCCAAGGGACTCGAGTGTCTCCCGATAGCGACGGGACTGCGAGACAGGGACGCGGGTGTCGTTGACGCCGTGAACCATGAGCAGCGGCGCGGCGAGGTTCTCGGCGTGCGTGATCGGCGAACGCTCCTCGTAGAGGGCCGGGTTCTCCTCGGGCGTGCCGAGATACTTCTCCATGAGTTCGATCCGATAGTGGGGCATCGTCGTCTCGTACTGTTCTTCGAGGTCAGTGAGGCCGATCCAGGCGATGCCAGCGTCGTACAGCTCGGGATACTGCACCGTCTGCCAGTAGGCCGAGTAGCCGCCGTAGGAGCCGCCGAAGACGACGACGCGGTCCTCGTCGAGCCAGTCGCGCATTTCGAGGACGTGCTCGGCGACCGTCGCCACGTCACCCTGCTCGGCACCACCCCAGTCCTCGAGGAGTTCCTCGACAAACTCGCGGCCACGACCGGTCGAGCCGCGGTAGTTGACTTCGAGGACGGAAAAGCCCTGCATGACCAGCATCTGCGTGTAGAGGTTGAATCCCTTGGTGTCCCGGCCGCGCGGCCCGCCATGGACTTTGACGAGCAGCGGTGACGGGCGCTCGCCGGAATCGTACAGCAGCGCACCGATCTCGAGTTCGTCGGCTGGCTCGTGGTCGACTGCTTCGGCGGGCGTCTCGGGAACACCGTCGGACTGTACTGTGAGGTACTCCGCGTCGGCGAAGTCCTCGGGCGAGAAGGGACCGTACTCGGCCTCGAGGAGCGTCTCGTACTCGTCGGTTGCGAGGTCGTACACCAGCAGTTCCGGTCGGGTCGTCGGACTCGTGTGCTGCAGTAAGAGGCGATTCTCGTCGATGGCAACATCGCTCGGTCCCATGCGACCAACAGAGGTCACACCCTCGGGAACGTCGAGTTCACGGCTCTCGCCGGTCCCGATGTCGTAGACGACGGGGATCGACTGGGCCGCACGGTCGCGCAGCGCGAAGAAGTGCTCGCCACCGGGCAGGAATCCGGTGGGAGATTCCTCGAAGTCGCTGTCGCTGAACCAGGAGACGGCGTCGTCGGCTGCTGTCCGGGCGTTGATGTCGTCAGCGCCGCTTTCGGTGTCGCCATCGGCCTCGACCCCAACCTCGTCCAGCGCAGCGAGATCGACGACACCTGCGCGGCTGAGGTCCTCTGTGTTGTCCGTGACCAGCAGCCGTTCTCCGTCGGGCCCCCAGTCTATCGGTGCCGACTCCGCACCCACGTCGCCGAGCGACAGATTTCGCGGCTCGGAGCCGTCGGCGTTCGCAACGTAGACGTCGACGTTGTCGAAGTCGTCCGTCTCGTTCGTCGCGTAGGCGATCCGGTCCCCGTCCGGCGAGAACGACAGCGCGCCGACGGCGCGCTCGTAGTCGGTGAGTTTGGTCACCTCCTCGGTCGTGCAGTCGTACCGATACGCGTTCATCTGTCCATCACGGTTCGAGGTGAACAGCAGCGACTCACCGTCGTCGCTCACGTCGTTCAGAATCGCCTGGCCGTCGATTTCAACGATCGACTCGACCGTCCCCTCTCGTGAGAGCGCGTAGATATCGTTCTGCTCGTCACCGTCCTCATCCTGGTGGAAGAACACGCGTTCTCCGTCCGCATCCCAGCGGAGGAACCAGCGCGCATTTCGCGGCACGTCGCCGTCGGACCACTGCTCGAGTGCACCTGTCTCTGCATCGAGCACGTGGAGTTCGTTTCGCCCCGTCTCGTCGTAGTAGAACGCGATCTCCGAGCCGTCGGGGGAGATGGTCGGATGCGCGATTGTCGGGAGCGATGCGAGGGACTCGAGTACGTCCGTTGTTTTGGTATCGAGGTCGTCAGTCGCGGCCATTGGCGACATGTCACATGGCTATGTTATAGATGTTCGGGAAGCCAAACATCGGGTGATCTTCGCGATGCCGCCGCTACTGCCGCGCAAACCCTTTTGGCCGTTCGGGACGAATATCAAATCATGTACGTACGGGACGCGAAAAACCGGGAGGAGGTCTGGCTACTTGACCACATCGAGTCGATGGGGCTCGACGAGACGGCGTTCCGGTCCCGTGACTACGTCATCGCGATCGACGAGGAGTCGGGTAAGAAGGGAGGCTTTGGCCGAATACGGATCCATAAGGATGGCGGGAGCAGTGACGAGGGAGCGGCTGGTGGCGATGGTGACAGCGCGGACGATGCTGACGACGCAGACGACCAGCGAACCGACGTCTGCGAACTCACAAGTATCGGCGTCCTCGATAACTGGCGCGGCCAGGGCGTCGGCGCACACGTCATCGAACGACTCATCGAGTACGCAAGCGACGAGGGGTTCGACACCGTCTACTCGCTGACGAGCGAAGGAGAGTACCTCGCACAGTTTGGATTCCGCCGAATCGAAGAATCGAAACTTCCCCCAGCGCTCCAGCATCGGCTCGAGGCGAAACGAGAGCAAACCGATCCGGATGCCGTCGCCTACGCACTCGAGATCGATCGGTTCCGGATGCCGGATCGTCTCAGGGAGGCGTTCAAACAGGCATCCGAGCGCGACGCGGAGATGGCCGACGAGGACAGCCCGGAGGATTTCGGTATCGACAGCGAATCAGCGACGTACAAGTACGATACCGGTCGCTAAGCGCTGTGTCCATCAGGGAGTCAGCGTGTCTCTCAGCACCCACCTGTGCCAATGACCACCGACGATCCCGACGCTCACGACACCCATTATTCGAGTTCATCCGACGAGCTAGCTGATCGGACGGCTGGTGAGAGTGGTGATGGTAGTGATGGTGGTGGCGGCGATGGCAATACCAATGAATCCAAAACCCGCGTCTGGCTCGTCGAACGAACGTACGGCGACGACGAACTGAACCTGATCATCCTCGTGTACGCGACACCGGACGGTCGCTACTACCACCGTCGCGAACGCGCGCTCACGAGCTTTACAGGCCCGGAACGGGAGACGAAAGCGAGCCTGACCGTTTCGCGCAACGACCTCGGCACGGTCGACAACCGCGAGACGCGGGATCAGTACGCGACCGAGGCGACTCGAGTAGCGGCGCGTCACGATCCGGACGACGCGGTTTGATCGCCTGATGGTGGGATACGTGGATGGTGGGATACGTGGATGGTGGGATGCGGGGTCGCCCCCGATGGAGGGGTGGTTGATCACGCTGATTGCGGAGAGCCACCGTACAACCGCAGGACCGTACTAGTGAGAGCCGATGGCAACACGGGCACGTTCATCAACCTTCAAGCCCCGGCCGGTCGTCGGTATTCGTAATGTTCGACCCCGAGGAACTCGAGGAGATCCGTGCCGGCCGGGAGGACTGGCACGACGACGACGTCGAACCGGTCCTCGATCGGTTCGGTGAGCGCCAGGAGACGTTCACGACCGACACGGGTGGCCAGGAGGTCGACCGACTCTACACGCCGGACGATGTAGCGAATCTCAACTATCAGGATGATCTGGGCTACCCCGGTGAACCGCCGTACACGCGCGGGGTCTACTCCACCGGCTACCGGGGCCGCCTGTGGACCATGCGCCAGTACGCCGGCTTCTCGACGCCCGCAGATACGAACGAACGCTATCACTACCTGCTCGATCAGGGCCAGACTGGGCTCTCGATGGCGTTCGACCTGCCGACGCAGATGGGGTACGATTCCGACGCCGACATGGCCGCCGGTGAGGTCGGGAAGGCCGGTGTCGCCATCGACTCGCTGGCGGACATGGAGATCGTTTTCGACGGCATCCCACTTGACGAGGTCTCGACCTCGATGACGATCAACGCGCCCGCCTCGGTCCTGCTCGCGATGTACATCGCCGTGGGCGACCAGCAGGGCGTCGACCGCGCCGAGCTACGAGGAACGATCCAGAACGACCTTCTGAAGGAGTACATCGCCCGCAACACCTACATCTACCCGCCCGAACCCTCGATGCGGATCATCACGGACATCTTCGAGTTCTGCGCCGAGGAGACGCCGAAGTTCAACACCATCTCCATCTCGGGCTACCACATCCGCGAGGCCGGCTCCACGGCGGCACAGGAACTCGCCTTCACCCTGGGGAACGGCATCGAGTACGTCGAGGCCGCCATCAAGGCCGGACTCGACGTCGACGACTTCGCGCCGCAGCTTTCGTTCTTCTTCAACGGCCACAACAACATCTTCGAGGAAGTCGCCAAGTTCCGCGCGGCCCGCCGGATGTGGCACGACATCATGGACGAGCGCTTCGACCCGGACAATCCCAAGTCGAAACAGCTCAAGTTCCACACCCAGACCGCGGGCTCGATGCTCACCGCCCAGCAGATAGAGAACAACGTGGTCCGCGTGGCCTACCAGGCGCTCGCCGCCGTTCTCGGGGGCACCCAGAGCCTCCACACTAACGGGAAGGACGAGGCGCTTGCCCTCCCCACGGAGGAGTCCGTCCGTACTGCCCTGCGGACCCAACAGATCCTCGCCCACGAGTCCGGCGCGGCCGACACCATCGACCCGCTCGCCGGCAGCTACTACGTCGAATCGCTCACCGACGATGTCGAAGAAGAGGCCTACGAGATCCTTGAAGAGGTTAACAGCCGCGGCGGTATGTTAGACGCCGTCGAGCAACAGTGGGTCCAGCGCCAGATCCAGGACACCGCCTTCGATCGCCAGAAGGAGATCGAAGAGAAAGAGCGCATCATCGTTGGTGTCAACGAGTTCGAAGTCGACGAGGACCCTGAAATGGATGTCGAGGAAGTCACCGAGGAGGACGAACGACGCCAGATCGAGAACGTCCAGGCCGTCCGCGACGACCGCGATGAGGACGCTGTGGCGGAGGCACTCGAGTCCCTCCGTAGCGCCGCACGAGGTACCGAGAACCTCATGCCACACATCATCGCGGCGGTGAAGACGTACGCGACGGTCGGCGAGATNCCGTAGCGCCGCACGAGGTACCGAGAACCTCATGCCACACATCATCGCGGCGGTGAAGACGTACGCGACGGTCGGCGAGATCTGTAACGTGCTGCGCGATGAGTTCGGGGAGTATCAGCCGGGAAGTGCAGTCTGAAGCTGTTGGAGGATTTATTTAAGTTAATTATATATTCAACTAACGATGTCGAATTCATAGAGGTTTTGGAGCCAATCAGTGGTGTGGAGATAGAACCCGAAGTTATTACAAGTACAGGTATGATTGACATGTTTAGCTAAGTAGTAATTATATCTAACCCATGTGTAGTTCCGGGCATTCGATAAACTGTTTACACCGGGTTCAATTCGGTAGTAAATGCCAGTAGAATCACAACCACCTGTTGGTAACGCATCTACTGTATTTATATCCCACCACCACTGTTCTCGATTAGGATCATCCGAGTAGTAGCCGTCATCGAAATCAACTGGGTTATAGCCGGCTAGATACGCCTTTACTGCTGCAGAACCGCCTGCGACTATCGGGTGGTTGGAGGCACCATCAACTATTTCAAGAAGCGATTCAACCACCCAATTCTCATAATTTCCATCACCGTCAGGGCGAGGATCAGCGAATGACCACTGTGTATCGTCATAGTCCTGATGATGGCGAATAATGTATTCAACGCTATCCAAATAGGAATCATAGAGAGGATCATCATCAGGGTCACAAGTATTCCAGATGAGTGGATCCGGGGTACTTGAGAACCAACTATTTAGGAAATATCCCTTATACGATCCGTGGATTTCATCATACGATTCACTTGGTGCGTCAACTGGATTAACAGTATGATCAATATGAGAGTTAGTAACAAAGTGGATTTCGCACTCTTCGTGATAGTCATCAACAGAGTGATATCCTTCGCTTAGCTCATACGAACCATGATCGCCACGACTGGTCCCACTACAATTGCTTGCTGTAATTTCGCGGCTGACATCATCACAGATCTCTGATTCATCTTTTGTTGCATTCTTTTGGTCATCTGGTCCGGTCCGCGTAGGGATTCCTGAATCTGGAAGCGACTTAATGGGGTCCGTTGGCATAAAATTGATGTCAGTACTTAGGCCCGAACGGATAGCATCCGTTGTCAGACCTTCCTTTCGTGAACCGAGTGTAAATGCAACCTTCACATATCGAGGATTTGGGCGCGAGACGTATCCAGTCACACCGTGATCATAGTACTTGAATTTCACTTTAAGTGGCAAATCGTCTTTGGTGTACTGCTGATCGTTGATTGTGTAGTCGATCTCTGGACGCTCTCCAGTCTCAATCGCAACAGCATCTGTAGAACGTATTGGAATATCGTAGCCGGCGGCTTGAAGCGTTCCTTCAAAGAGCCCGTTATTAGTCCTAAGATGTGCGACCGAACTGTCGTACTCTTGGTGAGTGGCTGGATTGTACGTGACCCCGACCCATTCGGATTCATTATGATTGACTGATGCACCCGCGCTTCCGAGGAGTGAGAGCGACCCTGTACCGATGATTGATGCAGTACTTGATAGCCGCAACATTGTTCGTCTGCTTACTCCGTTTGATAGTCGTTTTCGGTTATTTCTATTGGTCATATCCCAACTCCAGTATGGTTGTAATACAAACATTTACTTAATTATTTCTACAGGGGTAACAGATGAATATCTGAATGACAAAGTGATGACTTTCGCGATCTCCTTTTATATTGCCCGTTTTAGAATCTCCCCGGATCGGTCTTTCAATCAGTTTACTCTGAGTGGGTGATTCACATCTTCTCATATAAACATCATAAGTAAGAGATATACTAATGCCAGAATAGTATTATTACTAATTATTACTCCTTTGAGAAGACAACATATCTTCTACCAAGATCAATAATAGATTGATTATTTACATCGACTTGATTTAATCCTAATATCTCCCCATTCAGTGATGAGAATTCGAAGGCGATCATCAACATTTTCGTTGCCGATACAGGTCAGTGACCAGTACGTGTCAAACGTCTCGCCCGTTGATGGCTTCCGCACAACAACATAGAAATCATCTCCATACCGACCTGTGACGACGTTCTCCCGCTCGAGTCGAACTTGCTCTCCGTCTACCGTAATCACCTCGTGAAATAGTGGGTCGCCCCCGTATTCGGGCGAAATTCTAATTTCGATTGTCAATTCTTCTGGATGACTGCTTCCAATGGATAATCCTACACTCTCACTCCGGAGGTAGGAGAGACAGCCGCCAGTTGCACTGGCAACTCCAGCGGTGCCGAGCAGTAATATTCGTCGCCGCGTACACAACATTGGTGGATAGTCGTTACTCATTAGTTATAGTCATTTGGTAGCTTGTCTTTCTACCTTGGATTGATAAGTCGTGAATATCTGTTCACGCTGCTCGGAAAAAATAGTACTAAGGCACTTATTAGACTGCTGTCGGCTGCACACATGATATAGCTAGTATAATATTTTTGGAAAATAAAGTTGCTCTCCTGAGTGCAACATGTCACCGCTGGCGGCACCAACATCCCAGTCCTCGGCTTCGGCGCCGCTCGCATGACCAGCGTCGGATGGCCGGTGAGCCGTCGAGGACGCGCTCGAGTCCCTCCGTAGCGCCGCACGAGGTACCGAGAACCTCATGCCACACATCATCGCGGCGGTGAAGACGTACGCGACGGTCGGCGANCCGTAGCGCCGCACGAGGTACCGAGAACCTCATGCCACACATCATCGCGGCGGTGAAGACGTACGCGACGGTCGGCGAGATCTGTAACGTGCTACGCGATGAGTTCGGGGAGTATCAGCCTGGGGGGACAATGTAGGACAGGCACTGCCAGTTGCCGCTGTCCGTTTCTCCGACGTTTGTTTCCACAGCACTGTCGACAGTCGCCCATCGAACAGCGGTGAGCGGAGACTCATCGCGAATCGTCTACAGGCGGAGCAGGTCGAGTGCCTCGGGGTCGTATGGAAGACTTTGTCTTCCGTGATGACGAGACGCTCCGCGTCTCGAACCACTTGACCCGAGGCGGTTCACGCGAACGGACGACTGTAGTCGTTGCCGACACAACCGCGGCCGTCCGGCGATTGCGCCGGTAAATCGTTACAGCAACCGTCTCAATCCCCGTCGGATCCGGTCGTCTCGAAGCTATCGAACTGCTCCGAGAGTTCGGACGCCTGCTCGGCGAGTTCACTGGTCCGTTCGGACACGTTCGCCATCGAACTCGTCTGTTCCTCGGCAGCGGCCGCGACGTTTTCCGCCTCGGCCGTCGTTTCCTCGCTAATGGTCGCAGTCTCATCGACCATCGAGGAGACTTCCTCGAGTGAGGCGGCCTGATCGTCGGTAGCGTTGGAGATTTCTTGAATTCCGACGTTCGTCTCGTCGGCGTACTGCGTGATCCGATCGAGTTCCTCGACTGCGGCGTCGACCTGATCGATCGCGTCGTCGATCCGATCGCTCGTCATCTCGACGGTGTCGACCGATGTCTCGGTCTGGGCCCGGATCCGCTCGAGTCGTTGCTCGATCTCGTCGGCAGCCTCTTTTGCGTCACCCGATAGCTCTTTGACTTCCTGAGCGACGACGCTGAAGCCGCGACCGGCGTTGCTACTCCCTTCGGCGCGTGCGGCCTGGACGTTCGCATTGACCGCGAGGAGGCTCGTGTCGTCCGCAATAGTCGATATCTGGCTGATCAGTTCGTCAATGTGGGCAACCTCGGTCTCCAGGTCGCGGATCTCGGAGACTGCCAGTTCGGAGCTCTCGTCGATTTCATCCATCGCAGAGGCTGCCTTCGAGGAAGCTTCTTGACCGGATTCAGCCGCGTCAGACGTCTGCTTTCCGAGATCAGCGACCTCGGCGGAAGAGGCAGCGATTTCCTCGGTCGTTGCCGACAGGTCACTTAGTTCGTTAGCGGCGGTTTGCAGTGCGTCGTGTTGCTGGGACGCGCCCGTGGAAATTTCCTGAACCGACTCGGCGACGCGCTCGCTCGCTTCACGGACTTCCTGGCTTTCGGACGTCACGTCCTGGCTCTCAGTGGCGACGGCCTCGGCAAATTCGCTCACCTCGTCGATCATGCGATCGATTTCGGCGATCATCTCGTTGTATGCGGTGCCGATCTCTTCCATCGCCTCGTTCTGGCTGTCGGGATCGACCCGTCTGGTCAGATCACCGTCCGTGGCCGCCTCCATTGCATCACGGTACGCATTCGCTTTCGTCTGGAGGTGTTCGAGGAGTTCCTCGGCCGATTGACGAGCCGCTTCGGCCTCCGTCTGTGCCTCTTCTGCGGTCTCTTTCGCTCGCTCGGCCTCTTCGGTCTTGCGCTCGGCACGCTTTCGGGCCGCTTCGGACTCCTCGATCCGATCGACCATCGACGTTCGCATGTCGTCGATCGAGTGGTAGAGCGTTCCGAGTTCATCCTGTCGGTCGGACTCGAGGACGACATCGTACTTGCCGGCTCTGATCCGTTCGGCTTGCTCCGAAAGTGTGGTGATCGATTTTGCCGTGTTCCTGCCGATAGTCCCGCCGACGAAGACGACCCCGACCAGTGCGAGACCGATGAACAGCAGGATCCCACGCTGGATGTCGCTGCTCAACTGGTAGGCGTTCTCGCTCGGTGCGTGCGTGATGACGACCCAGTCGGTTCCCTCGACGGGAGCGTACGCGACGACGTGTTCGTCCTCGAGTTCGGACTGTTTCGTCGGCTTCTCGAGGAAGTCGCTGTTTCCGTCGAGGCCGTCTCTCAGTTCGGGGACATCCCGCTGGGTCGCGTTGGGGACGTACGAACCGAGCTCGCTGTCGCTGGTGCCGGCATCGGCGTAATTCGAGAAGAGGACTTGCGTTGATCCGCCGGTTGCTCGAATGACCTCGGTAAACGTCCCCTCGATCGAACTATCGAAGTTTTCGTCGACCGCCGATGCGTCGACGGTCATCACGAGGACCCAACCCGGCTCCTGCGGGACGGGGCTCATGAACGTGATGACGGTCGACCCTTGATCGTCGGTGTACGGCTCCGAAGTAACGACATCGTCGTAGCCGCTAAACGCCGTCTGTGTGATCCACGGCTCGTCGCTGACGCTCTCGCCGACCTGCGAGTCGTCGGTGCTTGCGACGGTGACCTCGTCGATGGTGTTGACGAGACGGACCGTCTCGACACGGTCGGGAAGATGCGATTCTTGTTCTCCAACAAGATACTCCTGGACAGTGTCTGCGTCCTCGGCGAACGAGGGATGGTCCGAGATCAGCCGCGTCGGCAACTCGTTACTCTCGATCCATTCGCCCAACTGTGCGGCATCGGCTTCCACCTCAACAGTCATCCCCTCCTTAACGTCGCTGTCGAGCGTGTTTGCCGCGTCACCGTAGACGTAGACGCCCGCGATACTGATGATAACGATGATCACCAACAGTGCGAGTGTGAACTTTGCAAGGTACGACGATCGAATACGATCGACGACGCCCTCGAAACCGTTCTCACCCTCGTCGGTGTTGTTCTCGTCGCCCATAGCTCAGATCAACCCCTGATCGCTAAGAAACGAGTTCGCGACGTCCTGTGGATCTTCGCCGTCGACATCAACCCGTGCGTTCAGTTCCTGCATCGTCCCCGGGCCGCCGATTGCAGGGCCAATTCGGTTCAGTTCGTCACGGATGTCTGGCGTGCTCTTATCCGCAGCAATCACCGGAATTGGGTTATATGCAGGCCAGAAATATTCGTCATCCTCGAGCAGTTCGAGATTGTACGTAGCGAGTTGCGCGTTCGTGCTGTAAGCGATACCGAGATCGGCGGTTCCGAGTTCGACTTCGTCATAGGTCAGACCGACATTGACGACGACGACGCCGTCTGCTGCCTCCCACTCCGCAAGTGCCTCGTCGTCGAAGCCGTAATGTTCGGTCAACCCGGGCCAGCCGTCGTTTCGCTCGTAGAAGTCGTCTTCCACAGCAACCGACAGGTCGTAGTTGCCATCGTTGACGTACGCCGCGAGATCGCTGAGAGTTTCGATGTCGGTCTCATCAATCGTCTCCTGATCAGCGACGATTGCCCAGGTGTTTTCGAACGGAGCCATATCGAGTACTTCGAGGTCGTGTTCGGCCTCAGCCTCCTCTTTAACGGCTTCGTACTGCTCTTCCTGACCGATAACCGGCTCGTCGTTTTGTGGCGGGTTCGTGAGCCACAGCGTCCCGGTGTAATCCCAGTATAGGTCGATGGTGCTGTTCTCGAACGCCCCCCATGTTTCCGCGTTGTTTCCGTAGTTCGTCTCGTCGACCACGCTGGCGTCAGTGTTCGCGTCGAGCACCTCGTACGCCATGTAGCTCAAAATAATCGATTCGGTGAAGTTCTTTGACCCGACGACGATCTCGAGCGAATCGTCCCCGTCTGCGCCCGGATTCTCGACCGAGGAGCATCCCGCCAGCAACCCCGCGCCGGTGACTGCTCCCGCCGTCGAGAGTAGCGATCGGCGCGAAAATCCATCACTTTCAGATCTAGTCATGCCTCTGACCATAATTTTGCAAAGGCCACGTAAATCAATAGTGGCCAATAACGGCCGATAAGACGCCGTGAATGGTGACTTATGTGTCTTTCATTAGCATGGGTTGGCGTTAGTGACAGCAAAAATATACAGACACCCTTGGGCGGGCGACCGTTCTCGTTCGCGGGGACACAAGCCCAAGCTGACGATCACCCGTGAGTTCAAGCCGACGGAAAACGATTCATCCGGCATGGTACTGGGTCCAGATGAGTCGACGGCGACCGTCTCGTCCGGAACCGCCGAAATCCCGAAACTCGGCTTTGGCACAGCTCGAATAACCGGCGACGATTGCAAGCGCGCCGTCAAAACCGCACTCGAGTCCGGCTACCGCCACGTCGACACCGCACAGCTGTACGACAACGAGGCGGCCGTCGGCGCTGCGATTGCAGAGAGTCCCGTCGATCGCGACGACATCTTTGTCGTCACCAAGGTCCACCCCAACAACGCCGCGTCCGCGGCCGTTCACGAGACGACCCGAGCGAGTCTCGACCGGCTTGGCCTCAACGCCGTCGATCTGCTCCTGCTTCACGCACCAAGCGACGAGGCACCGCTGTCAGCAACGCTTGGTGCGATGAACGAGCTACAGGATGAGGGCGTCGTCGACCACATCGGCGTCAGCAACTTTTCGGTGGGGCAACTCGAGTCCGCCCGCGAGCATTCCGAAACCCCGATCGTGACGAATCAGGTGAAATACCACCCGTATCATCACCAGGACGAGTTGCTGGAGTACTGCGTCGACCACGACATCTGTTTGACTGCGTATAGCCCGCTCGCGGAGGGCGCAGTGCCGGGTGACGACCGGCTCGCGGCGGTTGGCGAACCCTACGGCAAGTCAGCCACGCAGGTCGCCTTGCGATGGCTGGTCCAGCAGCCGACCGTCGCGGCGATTCCGAAGTCGGCGAGTCGCAAGCACATCGCAGCCAACGCGGCTATTTTCGACTTCGAGCTCTCGGACGACGACATGGAGACGGTGACCGACGTTGGCGACGGTGTCTGGACGCAGTTGGCGGCGGTGCTCGGACTTCGCTGAGTTGTCGGTTGCGGCGAGCGCGAGCGACACGCCACGGCGAGCGTCTCGCACAATCCCATCGCTATTTGCCGTTGCCGGCCGACGACTCCGCGTATGCACTTCGAACACGCCGGCATCGCAACCGAGAACGCGCGCGAACTCGCCGAACTCTACACCGACCTCTTCGGCATCCAGAACGTCCATGAGGAGGAGTTCGACGGCATGCGAATCATCTTCCTCGACTGTGGCAACGGCTACTTCGAACTCCTCGAACCGTTCGAGGACGGCACTATCGCTCAGTATCTCGAACGAAACGGGCCGGGTATCCACCACCTCGCACTCCGGACCGACGATATCGAGGGGGCACTCGAGACGGCCCGCGAACATGACGTGCGCCTGATCGACGAAGAGCCGCGGCCGGGTGCGTGGGGGCATACGGTGGCGTTCCTGCATCCGTCGGATACGGGCGGGATTTTGCTGGAGCTCGTCGAGCACTAACGCAGTCTGGCTGTCTCGCTGTCAGCATGTGGCTGTGGGGTGCTGTCACTCCAGTAGCTCCTCCCGCAGGAACCACCACAGCAGAACGTCGTCACTCGGTGGGTAGTGCCCGAAAAAGTCGAAATACGCCGCAGTCAGCCGTATTACAGCCGGGTGACGTTGGTTGCTCGTGGGCCCTTGTCGGCCTGCTCGATGTCAAACTCGAGCTCCTGTCCCTCTTCGAGGTCCGGGCCGCCAACGTCTTCCATGTGGAAGAACACGTCGTCGTCCGCATCCTCAGTTTCGATGAATCCGTAGCCGCCTGTGTCGTTAAAGAAATCGACAGTTCCTTTCGCCATTGCTTTTCAAGAGATGCGCGTCACACAGATAAGCGTTCCGTAAGGCAGGCGAGCGAACACACCTGGCTGTGTGCGCCGACAAATCCGAAGTCGCCAGTATATCGGGCTTAGCGGCCTGGAAAACCCACTCTTTTGGATCAGTGGGCACTCGAGTCCGACTCGCACCTGTAAATTGAGATTGGGAAGTGGTATCGAACGACAGGTCGGCGGCACCATTTAACGATCGGCTACATTCTCGAAACCTACATATGGCGGAGATTTCAATATACATGAACGATGGGAAGGAAACCTCCACGCGGAC
This sequence comes from Natrialba chahannaoensis JCM 10990, assembly GCF_000337135.1. GTDB lineage: Archaea > Halobacteriota > Halobacteria > Halobacteriales > Natrialbaceae > Natrialba > Natrialba chahannaoensis. Next base: position 15,651 of record NZ_AOIN01000046.1, on the reverse strand, counting down.
TGTCCCTCCAACGGTTCGCGGCACTTGTGATGGCAGTGGTATTGATCACCTCAGGTATTGCTGGCACGGCTGTTGCCGGATCTGAGACGGGTATTGACCAGGCAGACCCGGCGGACGAAGTGTTCGTCACTGATGACGGTGACGCCGTTCTCCTCTACGAGGACGACGGTGACGACGATTTTGACGGGAGCGCCGAGTTCGGTCTCGACGCGAGCGAATCAGTCGTTTACGCCCTCATCTCCGACGACATCGAAGAAGACATCGACGCGGCGTTCTCGTTCGCTCTTGGAGAGGACGGGATCGAGTCCGATGGTTCGTTCGTCGCCGACCGTCCAGACGCGATCACGGACTTCTCGATGAACGTCGACGGCGAGCAGAGCCAGGAGACGAGCGAATTCGATGCGGACCTCGAACTCATTCTCGACACGCAGGAGTTCCCCGAAGCGGACTTCGTCCAGTCGGCAACCTCCTCCGGTGAGATGGTCTCGAGTGCAGACAAGTTCGCCATGGAAGGTGACCTCAGCGTCTCGCACATCATGCCCGACGAGGGACCCGAGACCGGTCTCGATCTGACGATCACTGAGACTGACGGCAGCTACACAGTCGACGTCAGTCAGCAGGACACCCTCGAGCCGTTCGAGGTCGATCAGTGGGAAACTGAGGCCGACGCAAAGGCAGCGCTCGAAGCCGAGTACGGCGTCATCGCGCAGGAACTCGGCGGCGACGCGACGGTCACCATCCACGACCACGAGTTCGAGGCCGACACGGCCGGCGGCGGCTACATCGACGTCGAGTACACGATCGAACTCGAGAACGTCAAAGACGGCCTCGAGCAGCTGATCGCGGACGAGCTCACGAACGATCCCGAACTCGATATCAGCCAGTCCGACGCCGAGGAGGTCGCGGCTGACATCCTCGCCGCCGAACTCGACGCGTTCGAGTTCTCCTACGTCGTCGGCGAGAACACGGTCGATGCGGAGTGGAATATCGCGTTCAGTAACTTTGAAACGACCGCAATGGCGGTCCTCGATCTCGTTGATGCTGTCGACGAGATGGACGAGGAGTTCGGTGACGAGTTCGACGACTACGCAGACATGTACGAGGCACAGATCGAAGCTGACCTCACGCAGACTTCGACCTGGGATCTCCGATACGAGGCATCTGGCGCGAACGAGGCAACGCTCGCCTTCGAGTACGCCTCTGATACGGAAAACTGGGATGCGTACACGGATGAACTCGCAGAGCGCGATATTGACTCGCCTGAGTTCGTCATCGACGCGACAGCAACGACCGACGACGACGAAATCAGCGTCGAGATGGCACTCGAGGTCACGCAGGAAGACTTCCTCGAGACTGCGATCAGCGCGATGGTACAGGACTTCCAGAACGATCCGATGATGGATGACGAGGCAGTCGCACTCGCAACGGCGTTCGAAGAGGCGGAACTCGAACTCGCGAAGTTCGACCTTGACATGGACGACGGCACGGTTACGATGGAAGCCGGTGCGACGTTCGACGACCTCAGCGCGTTCGAATCACACCTCTCCGATGCGTACCACGGCCTCACCGTCGCACACGTGTACGCCGACACCGACGACGAAGCGGCGTACGTCCACGCGACCGGAATGGTCGACGCCGATGCAAGTGAAGATGACGTGCGCGAGCACGCGATCGTCGACGACGCGACGACCGTCCACATGCCCGGTGAGTGGGACGAAGAGCACCCACGACTCGACATGGGCCAGGTGACCGAGTTCCTCGGAACCGACGCGACGGAATCCGAGACGGAATCTGATGACGACGGTCTGCCAGGCTTCGGCGCAGTCGCCGCGCTGGTCGCGATGCTGTCGGCGCTTGGACTGGCACGCTGGCACAACTAACGGCCCCTCAATTTTCGCGTTTTTTGCTGGCTGTGAGCGACGCGGCGGTGAGTTGGTATCCAAGTTGCTCGCAACTGTAACAAATGCTTATCAGAATCGTTCGAGTAGATGGCGTATGAGCCTGTTCGAGCGTCTCGGGGAGAAGGTCGAAGAATTCAAACAGGAGGCTGAAACCGCACGAGACGACACAGCGCCGTATCTGTGTCGCGACTGTGGCGAACGATTCCACCAGGCACAGAAGACGTGTCCCGCGTGTGGAAGCGACCAGCTCGCGGTGCGAAAGGACGTTGCAGCGTCTGAGGAGGACAGTGCGTCTGAAACCGAATCAGAGTCCGAAGCCGAACTCGACCCTGATCCCGACTCTGACTCTGACTCTGACTCTGAGGGAGACTCCGACCTCGAGCCCGCGTCCGACTCCAACTCTGACTCAAACCCAGCGGACACAGCACTCGAGGAGTCCGACGATCCGGCAGCACTGATTACTGAGGCTGAATCCGAGGAGGCAGAACAGACCGACGACGGAGCGCAACAGTAGGTTCCGATTTAGACCGCTTATCCGAAGTTCTCGATCAGCGCCTCGTCCGAATCGCCGCCCGCCTCTTCGATCGTCTCCGATACCAGCGTAACGAACTCCGCGAAGCCGAAGGCATAGACCTGTCCCTCGTCCAGATGCCCTTCGATTGCGGCCACCAACTCATCGTCCGCATCGTCCTCGACGATCGTGACTGGCGCGCCGTCGTCCTCGAGTACATCCAGTCGCTCGCGGTGGGCGGGCGCGTCGTCCTGATAGATGACGACGGCGTTCTGGCCGGCCGCGTGAGCGGCTTCGGCGATCGAAATAGCGGGGCCGACGCCTGGTCCGCCAGCGATGGCGACGACGTTTTGGTCGCCCTCGTAGGTGATGTTGCCGAACGGCCCATCAATGTGGATGGTTGTGCCGGAGTCGAGGTCAGCGAGCCACGGCGAGAGGTCGCCGTCGGGATCGATGCCGACGGTGATCTCGAAGGTGTCGCCGACTGACGGCGATGACAGCGTGTAGTGGCGGGCGAGTTCCTCGTCGACGCCGTCGGGTTCGGCGCGGACGAGTACGAACTGGCCGGGGAGTGCGTCGAATTCCGCTGGTGTTTCGAGCTCGAGTGCAACGGTGTCTGGCCCGACCTCACGTACCGATTCAACAGTGACTGGCGTCCCTTCCATACCGGGACGTTCGGCCGGCGGTCGAAAAGGCGTTCCGTTCCAACTCTCCACTCCCCAAACACCGACCAAACGTACAAATCTTGTGGGCTCTCGAACGGCCGGATTGTGCTTTCAGAAGCCTTTTTATTGGCTGGCAGCAAGGTTCGCCTTAACATGGCTGAGGACCTCAACTGGGCGGTCGGAGGCGAGGCTGGCGATGGCATCGACTCCACTGGGAAGATCTTCGCCCAGGCGTTATCCCGAGCCGGACGGCACGTATTCACGTCGAAAGACTTCGCGTCGCGAATCCGCGGCGGCTACACAGCCTACAAGATTCGCACGTCGGTCGACAACATCCAGAGCGTCGTCGACCGCCTCGACATTCTCGTCGCGCTCACCCAGCGTACCATCGACGAGAATCTCGACGAACTCCACGAGGGGAGTGCAATCATCTACGACGGCGAGCGCTCCTGGGAAGCCGATATTCCCGAGGAGATGTCCGCCGTCGACGTCCCCCTAAAATCGCTCGCCGAGGACGCCGGTGGCGCAATCATGCGCAACATCGTCGCACTCGGTGCTGCGTGTGCGATCACCGGCTTCGACGTCGAGTACCTGGACGAAGCACTCGAGAAGCGCTTCGGTGGGAAAGGCTCGAAGATCGTCGAGAACAACAAGGAAGCCGCCCGCCTGGGTCAGGAGTACGTCCAGGAGAACTACGATCTCGATCTCGACTATAATCTCGAAACGACAGACAACGACTACGTCCTGCTCAACGGCAACGAGGCGATCGGGATGGGGGCGATCGCTGCTGGCTGCCGATTCTACGCTGGCTATCCGATCACGCCCGCAACGTCTATTATGGAGTACCTGACGGGACGTATCGAGGAGTACGGCGGTCACGTCGTGCAAGCCGAGGACGAACTCTCGGCGATCAACATGGCACTTGGTGGGGCACGCGCTGGTGCGCGGGCGATGACGGCAACCTCCGGTGCTGGGATCGACCTGATGACCGAGACGTTCGGCCTGGTTGCGACGAGCGAGACGCCGCTCGTCATCACCGACGTCCAGCGCTCCGGTCCCTCGACCGGGATGCCGACCAAACAAGAACAGGGCGACCTCAACATGGCCCTGTACGGTGGCCACGGCGAGATTCCGCGCTTCGTCGTCACCCCGACGTCGATCGACGAGTGTTTCTGGAAGACGATCGAGGCGTTCAACCTGGCCGAGAAGTACCAGACGCCGGTCTTCCTGGTCTCCGACCTCGCGATGTCGGTCACCGAGCAGACCTTTGAGCCAGACGCGTTCGACATGGACGACGTCGAGATCGACCGTGGCAAACTCGTTGACGAAGACGAGGTCGAGGAGTGGCTCGACTCGCAGGGCCGTTTCCGCGCCCACGCAAACACCGAGGACGGTGTCAGCCCCCGTGCGATCCCCGGCATGGCCGACGGTGCACACATGTCGACCGGACTCGAGCACAACGAACTCGGTCGCCGAACCGAAGAGCAGGACGTCCGCGTCCAGCAAGTCGACAAGCGAAACCGCAAGGTCGAGACCGCAAAAGAACAGGAAGAGTGGGACTACCGCGAATTCGGCAACGAAGACGCCGACAACCTCGTCATCTCGTGGGGCTCGAACGAAGGTGCACTCGTCGAAGCACTCGACTATCTCGAGGACGACGGTGTTGACGTGCGCGTCATCTCGGTGCCGTACATCTTCCCGCGGCCCGACCTGAGTGACGAGATCGCTGCCGCCGAGGAGACGATCGTCGTCGAGTGTAATGCCACCGGACAGTTCGCCGACGTGATCGAACACGACGTGCTCGAACGCGTCAAGCGTATCAACAAGTACACGGGCGTTCGCTTCAAGGCGGACGAACTCGCCGAGGAAATCACCGAAAAACTCTCCCAGGAGGTACCAGCACAATGAGCTCCCAATCCGACGTTCGATTCACTGACTTCAAGTCCGACAAGCAGCCAACCTGGTGTCCCGGATGCGGTGACTTCGGGACGATGAACGGCATGATGAAAGCCCTCGCCGAGACCGGCAACGACCCCGACAACACGTTCGTGGTCGCCGGGATCGGCTGTTCCGGCAAGATCGGGACCTACATGCACAGCTACGCGCTGCACGGGGTCCACGGCCGCGCACTGCCGGTCGCGACCGGTGTCAAGATGGCGCGCCCGGACATCGAAGTGATGGCCGCCGGCGGTGACGGTGACGGCTACTCGATCGGTGCCGGTCACTTCGTCCACGCCGTTCGCCGGAACGTCGACATGTCCTACGTCGTCATGGACAACCGCATCTACGGCCTGACGAAAGGCCAGGCCTCCCCGACCTCGCGCTCTGACTTCGAGACCTCGACGACACCAGAGGGGCCACAGCAGCCGCCGGTCAATCCGCTCGCGCTCGCACTCGCCTCGGGTGCGACCTTCATCGCGCAGTCGTTTGCCTCGGACGCGCTGCGCCACCAGGAGATCATCCAGGAGGCCATCGAGCACGACGGGTTCGGCTTCGTCAACGTCTTCAGCCCGTGTGTCACGTTCAACGACGTCGACACCTACGACTACTTCCGCGACTCGCTGGTCGACCTGCAGGAAGACGAAGACCACGACCGCCACGACTACGAGGACGCCAAGGAGGTCATCCTCGACGGCGACAAGGAGTACCAGGGCGTCATGTACCAGAACGAAAACTCGGTGCCGTACCACGAGCAGCACGGCGTCACCGAGAACATGTCCGAGATTCCGGACGGCGCTCCCGAGGACGCGATGGATCTCGTCCGCGAGTTCTACTAACGGCGACTGCGGTCATCCGCCATTCGCCCCGGCGGTCAGCGGTTATTCGAAGTGGATTAACGGTTTGATTATAGCGTCCTTTTTTCGTCCATCAGTTGAAACGCCTCTTCGATCTCGTCGAACTCGAACTCGTGTGTCGTCATTTTCGTTGGATCAACGCGGTCGTTTGCCAGGAGCCGCAGGAGCCGCTTGATACGCAATCGCCCTCCCGGGCAAAGATCGGTCACGATATCGATTTCGGCCATCCCAACTCCCCACTCTTCACGTGGAATATGCCGATACTCACCGTCACCATGGTAGCCGACGTTAGAGACAGTTCCACCTGGTTTTACCACTTTGATCGCATCCTGTAACGTTTGGTCGCTGCCAAGTGCTTCAATAGCGGCATCGACGCCCACACCATCAGTTAGCTCCATGCTCTCTTCTACCGCATCTGTGTCTCCGAAATCAACGACGTGGTCGGCACCGTACTCTCGAGCGAGTTCTTGTCGTTTTGGAACGGTCTCGACGGCGATAATCGTTCCTGCTCCCTGTAGTGACGCCCCTTTCGTTGCCATCAACCCAACCGGCCCCTGCGCGAATACCGCGACTGTCCCACCGATTGGAATGGCTGCGTTTTCCGCCGCTGCAAATCCAGTAGACATCATATCCGTTGTGTACAACGCCTCGTGAGCGCTCACCGCACCAGGGATGTGTGCAAGGTTTCCATCGGCGTCGGTCACGTGGACGTACTCCGCGAACGTCCCGTCCTTTACATTTGCAAACTGCCACCCGCCCAACGCGCTTTTCGATTGGGAGGGGTGGCCGTCTTGTGCCGCTTCGGAACTCCAATCCGGTGTAATCGCACCGACAGCCACGCGGTCTCCCGGCTCAAAATCAGTGACTGCTTCGCCGACCGTATCAACGACGCCGACGACTTCGTGCCCAAGGGTGAGATTTTCTCGATCCCCGATCGCACCGTGGACCGTGTGGCAGTCTGACGTACAGATGAGGCCCTTCGTGGGTTGAGGATCGCGTCACTGGGCCCGTACTCGGGACGATCTTTTTCGGTTAGCCCAGTTTCTCCGATCCCGTCCATTACGAACGCTTTCATTGACATGCACCACTGAGCACGGCGAATAACATGATCACACTTTCACAGGAAACTCTGTAATTCGCCTCATCTGGCCATGACTCTCGTGCTTGCTGTTGGTGCCATACTGTCGAGAGCGTATGGTATACCGTGTAAAACCCTGCACGTAGTAGATGAATAAAATAGCGTACAACATCTAGCGGGTGAACACAGCAGTTGTGAAGAGTAACCTACGATTTCGCCCCCATAATTAACAGCAATGGCGTGCAAATGAATGACATAGGGTGACAGAATCATGGAAAAGAACGTCGGCGGTATCGATCGTCAAGGACGGCTTATCATCGGTGTTATTCTAGCTATCGCTGGCATAGCCGCTCTCGGTGGATTCTGGGCTGTTGGTGCCGTTACCGGCGCTGTGGCACTCGTCCTTGGAATCATCCTCCTCGTGACAGGAACGACACGAAAGTGTCCTATCAACGAGATGGTTGGGATGGATACCTCTGAGCAAGTGGAGGAGAGGGAGTAAGCTACCGCTTTGATCGCCTTTCCTATCGATAGTTGATCTATCGCGAACTGTATTCCGCACTCTGCTACAGACAGCGATAACGCGAACAACTCAGACCGGATGTTCGACCGACTCGAGTAGCTCCTCGATATTCGCGGATTCCTCGGCCAGCATTTCGGGGTGCGTTCCGAGTAAGACGAGCAGGTCGTCCTCGTGGACGAGCGAGGTCAGCGTCAGTTCGATATCGATTTCTTCGCCGTCGAACGTCGACTGGCCAACGAACGTGTCCACGTCGTGGCCGTCGCCGAGAATGTTCAGGCCGAACGACTCCGTGTGCTCGATATCCTCGATCTGGCCCGCCTCGCTGTCGACCTCCTCGAGCAGGCGCTCGACCAGTTCGTTGTTGCCCAGATCCTCAAGCGGGTTGAACGACCGACCGAGAATTTCGACCGCCGGCATCGAGAGCGCCGTAAACAGCGCGGCTTCCTCAGTGCCGATCGGAGCGAGTTCGACGTCTTTCACGTACGTCGACTGCCAGAAGCCAGCCTTGATCTCGCGCTCGATACCCGCGCCGACATCGACGGACTCCTCGAGTGACTGCTCCTCGACGGACTCCTCGGCGTAGCCGGTCTGCTTGAGCGCGTCGTCGTGCGGGGCGACTCTGTCGGCGCTGAACTCGAGTGGGCCGTTGCCGAGCGCGAAGTCGAGACAGCCGGCGGTCAGTGCAAGCGAGGCGGTGGCACCGGCGGCGAGTAGCGAACGCCGTGAGGTGGTACTTGTTGACGATTCCGTTCGTACTGACGTCGCTGTCATGTCATGAGCGCGCGTAGAATCGCGAACCACGTCCTCACTGGAGGTGTGACTGTCACGATTCGGTGACGAATCAGCCATCATCACAGTGTTCGAAACCAACACCATAATCGTTGTGGTCCGGTCTACGGGCCTGACTCACCGTTCAGTCCGTATTTCGAATAGTTAAGTAGAATGTCTGGTGGAAGCCGGTGCTGGCTCTGGTCGGAAGACGGCCATCGTGTGTGAGTGAGAGACACATCAAGAGTTATCGGGATTGCCCGCACCCATGTAGGTATGACCGAGTTTGCAACCCGGGTCGAGGACGTGTCAATAAGTGGCATCCGCGAAGTGTTCGAGGCCGCGGGCGAGGACGCGATCAACCTCGGCATCGGCCAGCCGGACTTCCCGACGCCGGGCCACGCCCGCCGGGCGGCGATCGAGGCCATTGAATCCGGGCAGGTGGACGCCTACACGTCGAACAAGGGCATCCATCAGCTTCGGGAAGCCATCGCGGTGAAGTACGACCGTGACTATGGGATCGAGGTCAACCCTGAGCATACCATAGCGACCTCGGGCGGCAGCGAGGCGCTCCACCTCGCACTCGAGGCCCACGTCGACCCAGGCCAGGAGGTTATCTTCCCCGATCCCGGCTTCGTCTCCTACGACGCGCTGACGCGGTTCGCCGGCGGCACGCCGAAACCACTCTCGCTGCGCGAGGATCTCACCCTCGATCCGGCGGCCGTCGAGGAGGCCATCACCGACGAGACAGCGGCGTTCATCGTCAACAGCCCGTCGAACCCAACGGGAGCCGTCCAGAGCGAAGCCGACATGCGCGAGTTCGCGCGGATCGCCGACGAACACGACGTGCTCTGTATTTCCGATGAGGTCTACGAACACATCGTCTTCGAGGGCGAGCACCACTCGCCGCTGCAGTTCGCCGAGACGGACAACGTGATCGTCGTCAGCGCCTGCTCGAAGACGTACTCGATGACTGGCTGGCGACTCGGCTGGCTCGTCGGGTCCGGTGACCGGATCGAGCGCATGGTTCGAGTCCACCAGTACGCCCAGGCCTGTGCCTCCGCTCCGGCGCAGTTCGCCGCTGAGGCGGCGCTGACAGGGCCGCAGGACCCAGTGGATGAGATGGTCGCCGCGTTCGAGGAACGCCGTGACGTCGTCGTCGACGGCCTCGTGGACGCCGGTCTCGAGGTCTCGACGCCGTCGGGTGCGTTCTACGCCATGCCGAAGGTTCCCGAGGGCTGGTGTGAGGAAGTGCTCGAGCGCGGCGTCGTCATCGTCCCCGGCGACGCCTTCGGCGCGAACGGCGCGGGGTACGCCCGTCTCTCCTATGCAACCAACATGGAGGACCTGAAGGACGCACTCGAGATCATGGACGACGCGACGACCGCGGTTCAGTAGCGACACGCTGGCTGGCGTTCGGTTCGGTCCACTTTTCGAGAGTATATAAGCAATCCAACTGTGCAGTACGAACGGCCATCGACGGCTGGCCCGTACGTGCTACTGATGGCGACCGATACTGGCAGCCACTCGAGTAGTGCAGAATCCAAATGGGCCGTCCGCGTGCCGACGGCGGGGCTCGACGAGCGACTGTGGCTCGTTCTCGGTGCGAGCGCACTCGTCGTCGTGTGCACGTCGATGCTGATCGCGACCGCGCTTGCGCTGGGTGTGTCAGGTGGGCCGGCCGCCGAACCGGCCCCGGGTCTGATCTACGGTGCGAGTGCGATTGGCTTGCTTGCGGGAGTGGGCCTTTGCTGGTGGCGGTTCGACGAGGCCGAACGGCGGGCGGCGTTCCCGCTCTCGCGACCCAGTCGGACCGAACTCGGCTGGACGCTTGCCTTCCTTCCGCTCGGCATCGGTGGCTTTCTCGCAGGCGAGCAGGTCGCGGCACTGCTTGGCTTCGATCTCCCCGCCTTCTACGCGTACGATCTGACCGATCCCACGACCGCGCTGGGTGTCGTCCTCGGTGCCCTTCTCGTCGCACCGCTGGCTGAAGAACTGCTCTTTCGGGGCGCGCTCGTCGGCGCGGTACTCGAGTCCCGCCGCTCCGTCGTGCTCGCTGGGGCAGTGTCGGTCGCTCTCTTCGCGGGCTATCACGTGTTTGCACTGGGCATCGCGGGCGTCTTCGCCATCGCGGGCTGGGCGATCTTCCCGACGATTCTCCGCTTCCGGTTCGACAACCTCGCGGGGGCGTGGCTGTTGCACCTGCTCAATAACCTGTACGCCTACATCCTGATTTCCGTGCTCGCGGTCTGATGGGGCTGCTGATGGCGTCTCGTCTGTTGTCTCCCTGCTATCGGCCGCTTGCCGGAGCTACGACAGCACCGACCGCATCACCGCTCGTTCCGCCCGCCGAAGCAGATCCGAGGCCGTGCTCTCAGTACAGTCGAGTGCCGCCGCGATATCGGCGAGACTCCCCTCGCGCGGAATCTCGTAGTAGCCACAGTCGACGGCCTGGCGGAGCGCCCGGTGCTGTCTGGCGGTCAGTTGGTCCGTGACCCGTGGTCCATGGCCGTGGTAGTCTCCGATCTCCTCGATTTCGACGCTCACTGTCGCTGAGAGATCGTCGACGACCTCGCGCAGCACCTCGAACTCGCCGAGCAGCGTCAGCCGGACGACGCCGTCCTCGACGACGACCGGCGGCACGTGGATGAAGTCGTGGCCGAAGAAGGCGGCCCACCACGACTGCTCGGCGTCGGGCGACTCCTCCTGGACGTACGCGTAGAACCGCTCGTCGTCGACCGGTTTGAGTTCGTAGCCAACAATTTCCGGGGCCGACTCGAGTGCCGCCTCGTACACAGTCCGGTCGCCGACGACGAACAGGAGCTGGTTGAGCACGTCGTTCCAGCTCATTCGCCAGTTGAGCAGTTCCTCGCGGACAATGGCGTCTTCGCCGGCGATCCGCGCGTCAAACGAGCGGGCGTCTGTGGGAGTCGTTTCGTCGTCACTGGCTTCGCTTTCGTTGTCGCCTTCAACAGCACTCTCCTCGCCCCAGTCGTCTCCCTCGACGGTCACCTCGACGAATCGCATCTCCTCTGATTGCGCGTGCGTGCCGAATAAAACTCCGGGTCACTCCTGTCCGATGTCAGCCCTGGCGCTCCAGAAACGCCTCGAGTTCCGGGCGAACCGTCTCGGGCGAGTCGTACTCGAGTACCCGGACGCTGTCGTTGCCCCGGATCATGGCCGAGAGCTCGTGAGGCGAGTCCGGGCGGTAGAGACAACAGACCGGTTTCTCGAAGGCCACGGCGCGACCGAGTTCGTAGCCGACGCCGAGACTGGGAGTGGTGACTTCGGCGACCACGACATCGGTCTGGCGCAGCCATGCCAGGTCCTGTTCGTAAATGTCGGTGTCGGTGAGGTTCGCAGCAGCTTCGTTCGCTTCGATGCCATCGGTCCCGACGTGTTCGGTGAGGACGGTGCCGTGGGACTCCAGCAGTGCGATGAGCTCACGATAGAGGGCGGCGTCGTCGCGGCCGCCGCGGATGGAGCCGGCGAAGTAGATGTCCATGGCGGCGTGGTTCCGACCAGTGGGCAATCAACGTTCGGGTTGGGGTTGGGCCGTCGCCGCGACTGGCGAGCCCGGAAGTCGTCGCCCTATAGTAACAACTGCAACTACAGTGCGCCAGTGACGGCCTCCATCGTCGTCACCTTGTCCTCCTCGGAAACGCCCCTGGCGAAGCCGACGCGGACCGCGTCGACGCCGTCGATGTCGGCGTACGTTTCGACCCACTCGCGGACCTCCGCGGGGGTGCCGGCCGGCGCGAGGTCGTCGAGCACGTCCTCTGGGAGTGCTGCCGCCATCGCGTCCGTGTCACGGTCTTCCCAGGCGGCTCGGATCTCGCTTACGACATCCTCGTAGCCCTGTTCTGCAACGGAATCGCCGTAGTAGGGGCCGTAGGCCCCGAGCATGAACGCCGTTGTGCTGCGGGCGAGTTCGCGTGCTCGCTCGCGATCCTCGGATGCGACCCCGCGGACGATCGGTGCAACACGCAGATCGTCGAGGCTCTTATCCGCGAGTTCCGCGCCGCGCTCTAGGTCCTCGAGACGGTCACGCAGGCCGTCCGCGGTGAACAGCTGTGGTGCCCAACCGTCGCCAAAGCGGCCGGCCATCTCGGTTGCCTTCGGGCCGAGGGTAGCGACGTCGATCGCCGGTGGCGTGTCGGGGACGGCGCGCTCGTAATCGAGTCCGGGAATGTCGAAGATATCCCCCTCGTAGGCGGGCGAGCCGGTCTCGAAGACGGTGCGAATGATCTCGATAGTCTCGCGGGTGCGACGTAGCGGGCGGTCAAACTCGGCCCCATGCCAGCGCTCGGTGATTGCGGGCGAGCTCGAGCCGATCCCGAGGCGGAAGCGCCCGTCGGAGACATCGTGCAGCGTGAGCGCCGTCTGGGCGAGAATCGCGGGCGAACGCCCGTACGGCGAGACCACGTCGTTCGAAAGACCGAGGTCGTCTGTCCGGTCCGCTGCGAGTGTCAGCGGCGGCACAATGTTCCAGCCCGTCGTCTCGCCCGTCGTGATCCGGTCAAAGCCGAGTTCTTCAGCCTGGGCGGCGCGGTCGGCCACGTCCTGCGGACGCTCATAGTCATTGAGCCCGATCAGGAGGTCGAGTTCGGCGTTCATGGTCTCACTCTCGGTCACGGTGCTTTCCTCCGTCCTCGTCGGTCGCGTCAGTCGGTTCGTGTGACACAAGTCGTCCCATCACCACCTACCGCGTGACCGACTGGCATAAAATTCAGCGTTCCCGACAGGGTCGTCGCAGCCCTCCGTGAGCGCCACCGCGCGGAGAAACGTTGATACGGATTGTCGCTAATGCGAGCGTATGACACACGAGTGCTCGTTTCTCGCGGACCTCCCACTGGACGACGACCAGGTTTCGTTCGCGACGGGCCGACGGGAGGCCCACGCGGCCGACTGGGGTGCACAGCAGACCGGCGAGGGCGTGGTCCCGGACGCGGTCGTCTGGGCAGAGGAGACCGAGGATGTGGCCACCGTACTCGAGTCGGCCACCGAACACGGCGTCCCCGTCACACCATACGCGGCGGGGACGGGACTCGAGGGCAACGCCGTGCCAGCCGAGGGCGGTATCAGCCTTGATCTGACGCGAATGGACGATGTAGTTGACTACCGACCGGATGACTTCCAGATCGATGTTGGGCCGGGAATCATCGGTGACGACGTCGACGAGTACGTCGCGGGTGACGGCCTCTGGTTTCCGCCGCTGCCCTCCTCGGGTGACATCTCGACAATCGGCGGTATGATCGCGACCGACGCGAGCGGCATGCAGACCGTCAAGTACGGTGAGGTGGCCGACTGGGTGCTCGCACTCGAGGCCGTCCTCGCCGACGGCACCGTGATCCGGACCGGCTCGCGGGCGAGCAAGACCTCGAGCGGTTACAACCTCACCGACCTGCTCGTCGGCAGCGAGGGTACCCTCGCCGTCATCACCGAGGCGACACTCGAGTTGGCCGGCCGGCCACAGCAGATTCGCGGCGGGCGAGCGATCTTCGAGACACTCGACGATGCGGCCGAGGCCATCTTCGACGCGATTCGGACGGACGTCGACGTGGCGCGGATCGAACTCGTCGACGAGTTGAGCGCCCACATGGCAAACGAGTACCTCGGCTCGGAGTTACCCGACGCACCGATGGTCTTTCTAGAATTCCACGCGAATCACGGCATCGAGGAGGAGATCGGTCTCTGTCAAATGATCTTCGAGGACCACGACGTGGTGCAGTTCGAGCTGAGTTCAGACGACGCGGAGATGGCGGAACTCTGGGAGGTACGCCGGGAACTGGCCTACGCGGAGGCGAATTACGATCCGGAACTGACGCCGATCCATCCAGGTGACGTGACGGTGCCGATCAGTTCCTATCCCGAAATCGTCCGTGAGGCCAAGCGAATCGCGGGCGAGACCGACCTCCTGATTCCGTGCTTCGGCCACGCAGGTGATGGGAATCTCCACTATACGGTCCTCGTCGACCCCGAGGACCCCGAGTTCGTCGAGCGCGGTGAGCAGGCCTATCGGGAACTCGTGGAACTCGCGCTGGACATGGGCGGCACGGCGACCGGCGAGCACGGTATCGGTCAGGGCAAGCAGGCATATCTTGTGCCCGAGCACGGGGCCGGTGCGGTAGACGCAATGGGTCGAGTCAAGCGCGCACTTGATCCGACGGGGACGCTGAACCCGGGGAAGATTTTCCCGGCGGATGGCAGGGAGTAGTAGCCACTGAAAGACACTGTACATTTGATCGCACGATAGTCGTTCAATCGGCGTGTCACTCGTTTCCGGTGTCGACACCAGCGAGGACGAACTGACCATCGAGTACCGAACGGATGGTGACCTCTTGAATCGAGACAGTGCCTCGGTCGGCACTGACTCAACGTTCTACAGAGAAAGCTCTCTTGAATTACTTGTCCCCGAGGGTGAAGCCGTCGAAATTTTCACTAATTACCAGATGACGAATCGTCTGAGACGGACTGCGCACACCAATTCCGTCGCAACTGTATCCCAAATAGACGGTTGTTCCGGAAGCTCGTTACAGCACCTCATCTGAACCGAGAAAGAAACGACCAGTTAGGCTGGGGGATCGAAGAACGCGGTCCACCAGACGTCTGGCGGGCTCACTGGTGTCTCCAGAATCTCGGGCATCATGTTGGGGTCGAACGCGCCGTGGGGTGCCACCGCCACGTGTACCTCCGCTTCAAGGGGCCGCTCGAGGGATACACCGATCGGGTCACCGTTCTCGAACACCTCGGTTTCGGTTGTGACGACCCCGTTCATGGTGAGTTGGTCGCCGGTCGGAATAGCGCCGTCAACGCCGAACCCGCCGCCGCCAGCGGGCTCACCCAGGTCATCGCCGCCGCATTCGCCCACACCCCCTTCACACTCTTCGGGTTCGTTGAACGTGAGCACCCATAGCGTGAAGGCCTCAAGCTCTCCGGGTTCGTCGGTCCACCACTCACCTTCCCGTTCCGGGGGCTCGCTTGCGTACGTGTACTCACCGGGCACTGGGGTCGGCATGGTAAGTTCGGTCACGAGCGCGTCATCCGTGCGGTAAAGCGCTGCGCCGTCTTCAGCCACGACCTCACGATCTGGATCCTGGCCCAAGACATCGGCGGTCTGAGTAATGATCTCTTCGGACACTTCGTTTTCCTCTTTTCGCGTATCGGTTGCAGTCCCGTGGTCGTCGGCGGTTGCAGCTCCACTCAGCGCGACCACACCTGTACCAGCCGCCCCCGTTTTTAAGACTGTTCTCCGTGACACGCCGTCGACTGATGTCAGTTCATCGTTCATCGCGCACCCCCCTACCATAGATTTCTCTAAATGAGTGTGTCATAGAAAGCGTCACGTACGAAGCAGCAGGGTGCGCGAAGTGTGTCCAACACAAGCGCAACCCTGCAAGACGTAGCTTC
>NZ_AOIN01000045.1 GCF_000337135.1 Natrialba chahannaoensis JCM 10990 | reverse complement strand
TCCGACTCGTTGTTGCAATCACCAACTACGAGCGAGGAAACGAACCGGGCTGTGAGAAGCTATGAGATGGATTCTATGACACGCTCCTCCGTTAGCTGAAGTGATCAGCGGCTGTAAGTGGATGTACTCGAGTCCCACCGCTCTCTGACTACGGCTGGGTGGAGTTGTCCAGTGACCGAGAGTTTGCGAAGGCGGTGTTCCACTCGTCGATGAGGTTCTGGAGACGGTCAGTGTGGCGGTGAGAGAACGTCGCTGGGGAGCGGGCGGTGACAGATGCCGTCGATGTGGTACTGGTTCCGGTCGTTCCGGTGTCAGTCCTTGCGTCACTTCCAGTATTGGAGCCGAAGTGTGTAGTGGTGTCTGTCTGTGTTCGTGTCTGTGTCTGTGTCTGTGCTTGCGTTCGCGTCTGGGTCTGTGGTCGGTGTCGTGTGCTCATGTCGGTCGGGTATGTTCGGGCTGCAGGGTGTCACAAGAGGCGATTCGAGGACGAGTGAAGTGCGAGCGAAACTACGCTCCGAGGTGTACGTGTACGACCGACATTGTCTGTACTCAATCCACCATGGCCAACCATTATAAAAGTTCATGATAGACACAGTATGTTGCCGTGAGCGTTCGGATCGGCGGCTATCCGTCGATATCTGGGGACGACTGCAGTTACGCAGGGCGTACACCACCACTACCACCACCACGACTAAGCTCCCGCGAGTGAGCGAGTATGACGAGAGGATGTCTGCGAGCACGACTCGGTCGGCAGTCGAGGAGGCTCCGTCGACAGCAAACCCACCAATCGACGTGAGCATCGTCATCCCCGCGCGAAACGAGGCCGCGTACCTGCGCGGCGGGCTCTCGAGTATCACTGCGCTCGACACCGACTACGAGTACGAGGTGATCGTCGTCGACGGCGCATCGACTGACGACACGCGAGCGATTGCTCGCGAGTACAACGCGACGGTTGTCGAGGAGGACGGCTCGAGTATCGCTGTGGCTCGCAACCTCGGTGCTAGCCACGCCGACGGCGAGTGGCTCGTGTTCATTGATGCCGACACCCGCGTGCAAGCCGATTACCTCACCGAAATGCTGGGGTTCGTCGAGCGCGAGGGACTCGCCGCCGCGAGTTCGCGCTGTCGGATGACTGGTCCGCTGCGCGCGAAGCTGATGGAGGGAACGATCAACCAGCTTTTCCCGCGACTTGCGTCCCCGGTGTTGCCAGGGTTCAACTGCGTCGTGCACCATCGGGCGTTCGACGAGGTGGGCGGCTTTCCGGACGTGCCAAACGAGGATACGGCGTTCAGTCGCCGGCTCGGTCGTCAGTATCCGACGGCCTACCACCCTGACATACTCGTCACGAGTTCGGGTCGTCGAATCGCCGCGGACGGGTTGACAGGGACGCTCTGGCACTATCTACGGCTGGATGCGGGGCGACTCCAGTCCTCACGGTCGTGATCGTGAGTCGCGGTTCGGATACGGACAGACGGGCATGGCTCCGCCGGGACACCACTTTTGTCCGTTCTCGTGGGGAACGAGTTGTGTCTACTGTCTCAGCCGAGACTGCCGAGCTACTCGAGAGCGAACCGGTCATGGCCCATCTCGGCACCTGTGTCGACGAGCGGCCACACGTCGCGCCGGTCTGGTACTCCTACGATGAGTCGGACGAGACTGTCGAAATCGTGACGAGCGGCAAGAAACTGGCAAACATCAGGGAGAACCCGCGCGTTGCTCTCTCGATACAGGCTGACGAGGGTGGACAGACCCAGTGGATGGTAAGCCTGCTCGGGACGGCGACCATCGTCGAGGACGAGAGAGCGAACGAGAACGCTCGCCGGCAGATCAACGCGAAATATGACGCGCCTGCAGACGCCTATGCAGATAACACGCTGGTGCGGATCGATGTGGGATCGGCGACGTCACAGACGTACTGAGAGTGTTTTGTGACCGACTGAGGCGTTCACGTGGCTGTTCTCGACGCGCTCGCGTTTCGGTGCTTACTCGGCGTGAACTACCCCACCCTACCGCTCGCTTGACGGCTCGCGCTTGAGGATGGCGTACCACTTGCCGGTGGGTTCCTGCTTGACCGTGACGGTCTTGATTTCGGCGTCGTCGGGGAGGTCGCGGTGGAAGGTGAGTGGGATTCCTCCGAGTTTCGAGAGCCACAGTCGAGTCCGACCGCCCGTGTTCTTGAGCTTGAAGCCGGATTGACTGTAGGTGAACCTGCGGTACTCACCCGGTGCTTTCCACTTGAGCGTCCCGACGCGGTAGCCGTTCTCTTTGCGACCGCGAAGCGTCGAGAGGTTGTTGTACAACCGCTGAACGACTTTCTGTAGGACTTTCGAGTGAACGTGTTTCAGGTCGTGCCACCACTTCTTGAGGCTCGACAAAAGCTTCTGCTCGTTGTATGCCGAGGTGTCGTCGGTGCGGTTGAGTCGGTGAAGGAAGTGGTTGTCGACCTGCCTACAGGTATCGACAGTCCATGATAACTGTTCTGCGAGAGCGTCGGACGGTCGGAGCCGATACCTGTAGTTTTGGATATATTATTCACCAAGGCTGATGACTGTAGACCAAACACCCATTAAAACGCACAATTCTCGGAGACTTTCAGCCGATTTTACTGCTCTCCTCAAGTGGCTCGGAGCTTGCTCTGACTGAGGCGTAAACCCGCTCCGCCCATTCGCGCGCAATCTGCGTATCCGTGTCGACGAACACCTGCATGAGTCCAGTCCCCTCGTCGTATCCCCCGATACCGACACGACCGTCGAAGATAGCCAGCCCATACGGCAGCTCGTCACGCGTTCGCAACGCCAAGTGTCCGTTCTCGGTTGCCTCTCTGGCACGCTCGGGATAGGTCTCGAACAGCTTCTCCACGATGGGTGGTAGGTAGATAATTTCGCTGTCGGAACCCTCGAATATCTGTTGATGAAATTCGCCCAGAACGAGCGGTGCCATGTGCGTCGTGTTGAACCCGCGGAACGATTCGGACTCCCCGAGCAACGAGAGAAACCGTTCCACCGGCCGGTAGGGATCGTCTGGTTCGGCGAGCGTGACATTCGCGTCCACGAACGGTTCGAGAACGAACTCCTGGTGATCCTCACAGACGGCGTCCAACAGCGGTGAGAGTCGATGGACTGTGCTCACGTTCGCCTCGAACCGGAGGACCTCGTCGGCGACGGCCTCACCGGGTCCGGTCAGCTGGAACCGGCCGTCTACCTTTTCGACGAAGCCCTGTTCGTCAAGCCACTGCGTGAATCGGTGACTGGTTGCCCGCGAGACGTCCAGGCGCTCTTCGATTTCTCGCCGGTCGAGTGGTTCGTCACGAAGCGCTTCTAGAACGGGTCCATGCCGAACGATATCCCCGAGTAGGTCCGTGTCAACACGATCGCCGGCGGCGTCGAGCCGTTGGCCGAGATACTGTTTGTTTCGAGCATTCTCCAAGATTGCTTCCAGAACCGGTGACCCAGGCGGGAGGTGGTCGTCGGTCGAATGGTTTCCGTCGTGGAACTCCATGGAACTCACTGTTTGGTATAGTATGGCACAGACAGTAATTCTATCGTTCGCAACGCGAGAGGCATCTCACGTCCTGACACACTGTGTATCCCGTCGAATGTATCTCCGTGAATGAGGCTAACAACACTGCAGCCGACTGAGCGTATATGGCACGACCGACTATCAAAGACGAACGAATCGAGCAGTTCGAGGCAACGCTGCACGGCGACCTCATTCAGCCTGGCGACGCTGACTACGACGACGTACGCGCAGTCTGGAACGGGATGATCGACAAATATCCAGCCCTGATTGCTCAATGTCGGGGCGCGGCGGACGTTATCCAGACTGTCGAATTCGCCCACGAAACCGCCCTTCCTGTGGCTGTCCGGGGCGGTGGCCACAATGTCGCTGGGACGGCCGTCTGTGACGACGGCCTCGTGATCGACCTGTCGAAGATGCGGGGCGTGTGGGTCGATCCCGCCGCACAGCGAGCATGGGTCCAAGGTGGTGCCACGTGGGGCGATGTCGATCACGAAACCCAGGCGTTCGGCCTGGCGACACCTGGCGGCGTCGTTTCGAAGACGGGCGTAGCTGGCCTCACTCTGGGTGGTGGGATCGGCCACCTTCGCTGTAAGTACGGCCTGACCTGTGACAACCTCGTTTCAGTCGATGTTGTCACCGCAGATGGCGAGTTCCTGACCGCTAGTGAGGACGAGAACCCGGAGCTGTTCTGGGGGCTCCGCGGGGGCGGCGGAAACTTCGGTATCGTCACCGGATTCGAGTTCGACCTTCACCCCGTCGGGCCAGAGGTGGCGACGTGTTTTGTCATCTATCCGGGAGACCGGCTGACCGAGTGTCTGCGAGCCTATCGGGAATATATCGCAACGGCACCGGAGGAAGCCAGCACGCTCTCGTCTGCCGGTGTGATGCGCGACGAGGACCTATTTTCTGCAGACGTACTGGACGATCTCAAGATTGGCTTCCTGGGGTGTTATGCGGGACCAGCGGAAGAAGGCGAGGCGGTGTTGGAGCCCCTTCGAGATCTCGCCGAGCCGATCGCCGACTTCAGCGGGATAATGGCCTACACGGAGTTCCAACAGATACTCGACGATGACTACCCGGATGGGATGCGGTATTACTGGAAGTCACTGTATCTGGATGGCCTCTCCGAATCGGCGATCGACCGAATCTCCTATTGGGCTGACTGCGCCCCCTCCCCGTTATCGACGGTCGACGTGTGGCAACTGGGTGGCGCAATCACCGACGTCGGTTTCGAGGAGAGCGCCTTCGCCGGCCGGCACGCACCAGTACTGCTCGGCGTTGAGGCGAACTGGGAGGATCCCTCGAACGACGAAGCGAACATTGCGTGGGTCCGGGACTGTCTGGACGACATGCGACAGTTCTCCGATGGTTCGGTCTACCTGAACTTCCCGGGCTTTCTGGAGGACAACGATGAAACCATGGAGACGACCTTCGGCGCTGCCTACGAGCGGTTGGTTGCGCTCAAAGACAAATACGACCCGATGAACGTGTTCAGCCGCAACCAGAACATCACCCCGTCGAAGGATGCTGGAGCCTGAACGGATGATTCAACGCAGGTCGTTCCGAAGTCGATTTGCTGCATCCATGCTCTGAGTGTGTCACAGTGTTTCTGATAGAAGTCGGGTAGTTTGAACAGCTCGTGCTGAACTCACAGCGCGAATGCAGCACTGACAGATGTCCAGTTACTGATCTTTCTTTTCGAATCAGTCTTTGATTGCGATAGTCTGGAGGTATTGATTCTCGACGATTGCGGTCCCGTCCGTCGCGCGATTGTATCGGTCCATGACGTCACCGAGATCATCCAAGAGGTTCTCCTGGTCGGCAGGGTCGAGCTGCTCGAGCGCTTGGAGCGTCGGGCCGAAGTACGTGCTGAACACCTCCACCGCATGGTCGATCGACCGGTAGTACTGGAGTGCCGTCCGCCGTGTATTCTCGATCGAACGAATACCTGCTCCAAGTAGCTCTTCGATACCCTCAGCTGTCCCCCAGCGAAGCGGTGATTCAACGCCAGGTGGTGGCGGCACGTACTGGGCATGCGCTTCGAACCAGTCGCCGCTCCACCCCTCGGGAGTCGGTCCCGCCAGACCGATTTTTCCTCCAGGTTTACACACCCGAAGCAGCTCACGTGCCGCCTGCTCCTGGTCGGCTGCGAACTGCACCCCGTAGACCGAGAGCACTACGTCGAAGGTATCGTCAGGGAACGGCATGTCCTGTGCATCGCCAACGCGAAAGTCGATCTGCTGTCCGTTGGCCTGCGCTCGCGCATTCGCACGGTCGATCAATTCGGGGACGTAGTCGATGCCGGAAACCTCGCAGTACCGACGGCCTGCAACGAGTGCTGCGGTCCCGCTGCCACACGCGATGTCCAGCACGCGCTGGCCCGGGTGGGGATCGACAGCCTCGCAAAGCGCCTCGGCCATGACCACGTTCTGCCGGGCGATCTCGTTGAAGTCGCCAGTCGCCCAGGTCTCCTGCTGGCGTTTGGTAACCTCGGCGTAGTCAGTGGATTGAGTTTCGTCGGTCATTCGTTGTACTGCTTCTGTGTTTGGTGGATCCTGTGTTCTCCAAGCGGTTCTCGATCCATTTCGTGGCGTCTCATTCGTTTGCCAGCGTCTTTCCGTGGCGATCGATTCGGGTCACAGGAAGTCCAGCACGGTCGGCGTGCTTGTAGAGAGTGTCCTCGTCTTCGGCCTGGAAGTGACAGACCGTCCCGACGACTGCGCCGTCTTGTTGGGTTCGCACGTCCGATTTCACCCACCGGATACCGACGCCCTCGTCCTTGAGGTCCTGGACGGCGTCCACGGACCCTTCGGCCGCGGCTTCGAACGTTTCTCCGGAAAGCGGTTCGTCCAAGTCGCGGAGGATCAGGAAATCCTCCAGTTCAGGTTCGCTCATTGTGATCTCCCCCCATGAGGAGCGACGAGTGCGAGGATAATGTAAATACTTAGTGAAATATTTCACGGGGTGAAAGCAGCAGAACGACGGGTCAACCACGAGAAAGTCGGCGGCCGAGTCGGGCCAGTGGATCCCATCAGTGACTGTTCCTCCGCCTCCAATCGAGGCTACTGAATCGTTTTACGGGATCGTGATTTCCTCGGGAATCGGGGCAG
Organism: Natrialba chahannaoensis JCM 10990; assembly: GCF_000337135.1. Classification (GTDB taxonomy): domain Archaea; phylum Halobacteriota; class Halobacteria; order Halobacteriales; family Natrialbaceae; genus Natrialba; species Natrialba chahannaoensis. The sequence goes on along the minus strand of NZ_AOIN01000045.1, from coordinate 43,157 downwards.
TCATAGCGTCCTCGTCGGCAGGCCGGGCCTCATCACGATAGCGCTCGAAGACCGAAAGCGCCCACTCGCGGGCATCGGGTGCGTCGGTATCGATCCACGCCTGAAGTGCTCTGGACTCCGCGTCATGACAGCAGATGCCGACGCGATGTTCGAAGATGCCGAACCCACACCGCTTCTTGTCGGGGAGGTCGTCGTGAACCCAGACCGTACAGTGATCTTGTGCGGCTGCGTTCTCGACCATGTCTGGATCCCAGGCGACGGTCGCTGCCAGAATCTCCGGCGGGTACACGTACTCGAACCCCATTCCGTCGATGACCTCCAGACAGATCGCCTCGTTGGCGATCGACTTGAACACTGTCGCCCCGAACCCGCACATCCACTCGCTTTCATCGACAAGGTCTATGACCCGTTCGACGGGTTCGTACGGGTAACCCGGTCCGGGATAGGCGACGACGGCGTCCGCGAAGAGCTCCACGGAGAACCCTTCCATCTCGCGGGGGAGCCACCGCCAGACGTCACGGAGCTTTTGCTCGGTGTCCATCGCCTCGCGGAGCTGTGCGAACCGGTCGGCGACGTATTCGCCCAGCGGTGTCAACTCGTATGTCGGACCACTTCGTTCGATCCAGCGTCGTTCTTCGAACGCGGATAACACACGGCCCATCGTTGGAGACGAAGCTCCGGTGGCTGACCGCAGGTCATCCCGGTCACAGCCCCCGTCCGCGAGTGCATCGAGTACCCCGACCCGATGTTTGGAGCTGGCGATGAATTCGATATCTTCGACTGACGAATCCATGACAATACTACGCATACTTCTGTTATAGATTTGGGGGCGTACTACCGATTAGTGAAATAAACAACAGTGTGATACTGCACAGATACTCTGGGCCTTGTTTGAACGCGTGATTTTACGGGTGTGAGTCCTCGATGGCGCGTTCGATGTTGCGGACGGCGGATTTCATGACAAGTTCACGGAATTGACCGAACCAGGTTCTCGACCAGAGCGTATCACCGTATCTGCGTCGGAGTCCGAAAAACACCGATTCAGCGTTCGGTCGCTGGTGATACGCCCGATCCTTGATGAGCAAATTTTTCGCCCACCCCCGCATTCCAGGGTCTCGCTGCGGAATCAGCGGCGTGATACTTTCTGCACGCAACCTCGTGCGAATCTCTTCCCAGTCGTAGCCCTTATCGGCAGCGACAGTCGCCAAATCGTCGAGATTCCGCACTAGCACCTGCCAGCCGACCTGTGTATCGTGCGGTTGTTTCATAGAACAGTGTATGTCGAGAATCGCACTGGTTTCACAATCAATGAGCAGCGTCGTCTTCACCGCCTCAAACGTATANTGCGGTTGTTTCATAGAACAGTGTATGTCGAGAATCGCACTGGTTTCACAATCAATGAGCAGCGTCGTCTTCACCGCCTCAAACGTATAGTCCGTCCGTTTTGCGTAGTGCTGGCTGGCCTGGACGCGATCGACACCGGTTGCGTCGATCGCCTGTACATCACCGAGATCATACAGCTCGACGGACTGATCAAGGATCGCTCGCCACCGCTTCATCGGAATTGCCTGCTTTCGCGTACACACCGTCGAGAAGTGTGGAACCGTTTCAGGCGTCAATCCGAGTGATTTCGTGACTCCTGGCATCTCGCGGAGGACGTCCATCAGCTTCCGGTAGGATGTCCGAAATACTCCTTCAATCCCTGAACGGCGAGAATCACCCAGTCAGCGTAGCCTTCTTCTCCCGGACGGTAAGCCGGAGCTGGCTGGCCAACGACGGCTTTTTGAGCGAGCGACACAACCCTCTCTGTGAAGCGGGAGGTCTTCGTGTGCACAACGAATCCGTCCCGCTTCACTTCCTAGTAGATTTGGTATTTTCTCCGAGCTACTAGCACGGCGATACGAGTTCGATCGACTCTACACTGCTAACGTTTGAGCGTCTAAACAAGGCCGATACTCTGTATTCAGCACGCCAGTTCTAACAGATCACCAATAGTTCTCGACCTCTCGTGGTACATCGTTCACCCATACTGACTGGCGGAGGGTAGTGACGAATCGGGTGTGCGAACCGTTCTATGACACCCTAGGCGTAAATCGTGTAGTTGAGCACGGCAGCGAACGAGACCCAGGCGATGTAGGGGATCAGTAACGCCGCCGCCAGTCGATCGACGCGGGCAAACGCCCAGATGGTCGCGACGACAGCGACCCAGAGCACTCCGATGACGAGCAAGCCGAGATCAGCCCGCTGTAGACCGAAGAACGCGGGCGTCCACAAGATGTTGACAACGAGTTGTACCGCGAAGATCGCAATTGCGAGGCGAACATCGCTCTGAGAGGTCCCGTGTCGCCAGACGAGATACAGCGCGAGCCCCATCAGCGTGAACAACGTCGTCCACGCGATCCCGAAGACGATTCCCGGTGGAAAGAACCACGGCTCGGCGAACCAGCTCGTATCCGAGCCGAAAACGAACGATGGCGACGAGCCAATCACGTTGACGCCGATGACCATGCCGACCGCAATCGCAACCTCACGCACAGACGGTCGTGGCGGGAGTTCGTGTACACCCTCCATACGGGACATCCTCCGGCGAATGAAATAGTATTCACCGGTGAGTTAGCCAGTCGATCAGTTCCGACGCTCGACAGTGCGGTCAACATTATCCGTCTCGGCGACCACTGAAGGCAGAAACCGTTCGAGCAAATCCGTCGAAACGGTCACCGGTTCAGTTCGGCCAACCGGGAGAGAAAGCGGGAACGGACACGAAACGTCGAGCAGACTCGAACGCTCGGCGACGAGCTCGCCATCATGTTCCAACCTAACCAGGACTGGATCGCTGGCCGACTCGAGTGCAACTGGGAAACAGGTGGTGGACCCAGGCGGGATAGTAAGGGTGCCAGAGCGGGAGTTGGCTGCCGTCTCGGATTCAGTATCGGCCTCGGTGTCGGTCATCTGTTCCTGTGGCATACCGCCACCCGTCGGTGCGATAGGTTCTGCTTCGGTGTCATCGTCCCTCCCACTTCCCCAACAAGCGGCGAACTGCGGGTTCGCGACCGTGAATTCACCTGCACCGGGGACGACGGGATCGTTCTGGAAGGCCTCCACACTGGCGATGATCGCGTCTTCGGGGAACTGCTCGAGGTCCGCGAGACAGATCGTTTGGTCGCCATCGGTGCCCGCTTCCCCAACACCACCAACTGGCTCGATAACGTTTCCAAGCGCGCCGTCCGTCCCGAGAAACGTGGCCGTGACAATAAGATCGGTGAACTCGCCGACCGCGCGCACCGTCTGGCAGTCGACAAACTCGAGCCGGTTTGCCGGCGGATCGACGGCGGTCCACTCGAGTGTCACGGAGTCTTCGTGGTCGTTGCTCACGCAGAAGATGGCGGCGGCGTTCGCGTGCGTGTCGTCGACGCAAGCGGGTGTGAGTCGAATTGGGAGGGTGGCCCGGGTGCACTCGTTGGGCTCGTCTGGCTTGTCAGTCTCGTCGACGCGTTTGCGGTCACCGCCTCCGTTTGATTCGGGTTCGTCAATAGCAGTACACTGGGTTGCGGTCGTCGACGTACGGTCGTCGCCAGCACCGACGCCGGCGAGCGAGCCCATCGTCGACCCGACCACCGCGCCTGTAACGGTGACCGTTCGCAACCACGCTCGTCTGGAAGGGGTCTCCTGAGTCATGTGATTCTCCCGGGAGCTGCCCCGAGAACGCACGAATGAAAGCGCCCATAACCCATTGTTATCGACGGCGTTCACACGGTTCACGACGACGAACAGCGCCAACCGAAAGCGGTGGTCGAACAGTTTCGCGGTACGCGAGTCGTTACAGACAGTATACTCCGGCCCAACCGAATCGTGTGGCTCAGCGACTGTCCCCGTCTCTTCGACGTAACGCTAGCACACGAGTCGAGCGTATGCTCTCCCAACTACAGCCAATGACAGCCTACATCTAGAGCCCGGTCGACACCTACAGCCCGGTCGGAACCTCGAAATAGCTCGTCTCGAGGTCGCCGTCCCACGACTCGACGCGCTCCTGAACTGCTCGGACACCGAAGGTCTCCGTCGCGTAGTGACCCGCCAGCACGACGTGAATGTCCGCCTCCCGGGCCTCGTGGTAGGCCTTCTGTTTGCCCTCTCCCGTCACGAGCGCATCCACGCCCGCCTCAACCGCCTCGTCGAGCCAGTCCGTGCCGCTCCCTGTGATGATCCCCACCTCCTCGATTTCATCCGGGCCGAACTCGAGTACCTGTACCGACTGGCCGCCGGTCTCGAGTTCGGACTCGAGTTGGTCGCGCAGCTCAGTGGGCGAACAGGAGTCGGCAACACGGCCGCGCTGGCCGATGTACTCGGGGCCGAGTTCACCGAACGGTTGGCGGTTCTCGAGATCGAGTACGTCGGCGACGCCGGCGGCGTTGCCGAGTTCCTGATGGCCGTCGAGTGGGAGGTGTGAGACGTACAGCGCGAGGTCGTGTTCGATCAGCGGTTGGATGCGGTCGTAGGTACGCCCCGTGACGCGGTCGAAGCCGCCCCAGGAGATGCCGTGGTGGGTGACCAGTACGTCCGCGCCGGCCTCGATTGCCTGCTCGAACGTCTCCTGGACGCCGTCGACGGCGAACGCGACATGCTCGACGGTTCCCTCGTCTGGTCCGACCTGTAGGCCGTTCGCGCTAGCGTCGAGGTCGGCGTAGTCCGCGGTTCCGAGCGTCTCGTCGAGTCGGTCGACGAAGGCGGCGAGTTCCATGCTCATACGCGTCCGTTGTTCCGCGGCGGGCTTGTATCCCTACGGTCTCTGACTGTCCCGTGAGGGGAGCAGCTACGACCGACAATCGAAGGCACGCACCGTATGGCGCTCGATTTCGGTATCGGTGCAGTCGACCGGCTGGAGGCCGCGGTCGGTGAAGACCTGCTCCCAATCTCGGATGTACAGTGGGAGTCCGTCGACCTCGCGGACTTCGCGCAGCGGGGAATCTGAGTCTGGACCCGAAGGCGGATATGATTCTTCTTCTGATTCTAATTTTGATTCTGGTTTTGATTCTGCTTCTGTCTCTGATTCCGCTGTCGAATCGGACCCAGCCTCTCCGTTCGGAGTATCTCCTTCGTTCTCTGCCGTGAGAACCGCAGTGCTGGCGATGCGAGCGAGGTCGTCGAACACCCAGTCGTTGTCGGGGTGGACGTGCTGAATCGTCTCGACCGAGTAGACGACATCGAAGCGATTCGTCGGGAGGGAGTCGACGAGGTCTTCGATCGAGCAGCAGTAGAAGGTGCCCGCCTCGAACAGGTCGGGCGAGTTTTGAGCCATCACCTCGAAGGCGGCTTCGTTGATGTCGATGCCGGCGAGGTTCTCGTAGCCGTGTTCGTGGAGGTGTGCGAGGTGGCGACCGGAACTGCAGCCGAGCTCGAGGACGGACGCGTCCGGATCGACGAGCTCCGACAGCGTCTGTCGAATGGCCTTGCTCGTCTCATTCGGGCCGTAGTAGGCGTAATACTCGGGGGAGTAAGCTCCCGAGAGCGATTCCCAGCGGTCGTGGACGTCGGTTACGTTCATGATGGATCGAGGTTCGTATCGCCGCGTTCGCGGTCGCATCGCCGGTCGGACTCTCAGTCACGTATGCGCGCCGCAGCCTCCGACAGGCCGATTTCGCGATCGTGTCCGCAACCGTATCGCAGTCACCGCCGCGACCGTACCGCATCTATCGCCGCAATCGCATCGCAAACAGTCCGCGAGTAGCCTCCACCCGCGTGACACATATACCTGTGGTCCTGCACTCGCACGCTGCAGACCACACCGGCACCCTTGCACTTCAACTCACGAATTTCCGCGAGAGGGCGATTTACAACCACACCATTCGTATCGATGGTCATGTCGCGACGAACGATCAGTCACGAGGAGGGCGCGATCTACGAGTTCACGCCGGAGCTAGAACCGATCGCAACGGTTGAATCGGGCGAGAAGCTGACGATCGATACCAGAGACAGCCTCGATGGCGCAGTCCAGTCCGATTCGGACGTGATCGAAGCCGTTCCCGACGAGGTCAACGCCGCGACGGGACCCATCGAAGTCGCAGGTGCCGAACCGGGTGACGTCCTCCGCGTCGACATCGAGGACATCCGGCTCACGGAGGAACACGGCCGCGTCATTTCCATCGAGGGGTTCGGCCTGCTCGCCGGTCACGAGGGGATCGAGGCACCAAAAACGCGGATGACATCCGTCGAGGACAGCACCCTCTCGTTCGAAGGTGTGGACACCGAAATCCCGGTCGATCCGCTTATCGGCACCATCGGGGTCGCGACTGAGTCGGAAATACACACGACGCTCGTCCCGCACAACCACGGCGGCAACCTCGACACGACGGATCTCGCCGCCGGGAACACGGTCTATCTCCCCGTCTTTCAGGAGGGAGCCATGCTCGCAATGGGCGACTGCAAGGCCGCGATGGCCGACGGCGAGATGTGCGGGACCGGCGCGGAGATCGGGACGGACATCGATATCACCGTCGAGGTGCTGAGCGAGCCCGAAACGGAACTCGAGCGCCCGCTGATCGAAACGCCCGACACCTGGAAGCCGCTGGCCAACGCGGAGACACTCGAGGAAGCCTGCGAACTGGCCAACCGAGATGCACTCGAACTGCTGTCCGCGGAGCACGACATCAGTACGACCGATGCCTACCTGTTTTCGAGTCTGGTCGGTGGGCTGGAGATCAGTCAGGTTGTTGACCCGCTGGTGACGGTGCGGAATTCGATTCCGAAGGAGTATTTGTCGTCGCCGTTCTGACGGTCGGTCTGCGTTTTGTGCAGTCTGACCGGCGTTCTGTGCAGTCGGGCCGGATCTGAGAGGTCCAGTTTGCTACAGCCGCTCGGCTGCGTGCTCGTAGACGAACTCCCGCAGTAGCTTCGCGCCGAGGGAGGCCGCCTGACCATCGTCGCGGTCGTTGACCTCGACTACGTCGAAGCCGGTTGCCTGCGGCGCGACGGCACGAACCACGTTGCGCAACTCGCGCGGCTCGAGACCGAACGGCTCCGTGGTCCCGGTTCCGGGCGCATAACCGGGATCTGCGGCGTCGATGTCGACACTGAGGTAGGCTTCTCGGTCGTCGACCCACTCAGTGACATCCCAGTCAGCGACATCCTCAGGTACAACGATGGTCACGTCGTCTGCTGCGGCCCGCTCCCACTCGGCTTCGCTGCCGGCGCGGGCACCGAGGACGACCAGTTCCTCGACTGAGTCGACGTCGTCGAGAATCCGGCGCATGACGCTGGCGTGTGAGAGCGGGTTGCCGTCGTAGTCCGCTCGGAGATCCAGATGGGCGTCCAACGAGACGACGACCTCGGGCTCGACAGCCCGAGCACCAGCCAGCGAGACCGTGTGCTCGCCGCCGAGCATGAGCGGGACGGCGTCGTCCCAGACGATATCGCGCAGGGTTCCCTCGAGCCACTCGAGATACGCCGGCACGTCGTCCCACGCACGAACGTCGCCGTGGTCGAGAACGCCGAGGTCCGAAAAGTACTGATCCGTTCGATGGTCGTAGTCGTCGAACGGCTCCGCAAACGTCCGCAGTTGCCGCGGGCCGAATCGGGTCCCCGGCTGAAAGGTCGTCGACACGTCCAGGGGCGCGCCGACGACCACGAAGTTCGCGTCCGCACGGGCGGATGTGTCCGCCGTGTCGGCTGCCTCGCGTTCGTCAGTCGCCCCGGGAAACATCGACTTATATAATCTTCCGCTGGTCTTCCATCTCGAGGTACTCGATGTTCTCGTCAGGGGAGGCGTCGACATCCTCGGGCATGCGCATCGTGATCGTCTCGTACGTTTCCAGGTCCATGACCTGCATGTCGCTGCCGTCGACGGAGACGACCTGGCCCTGTTTGCGCTCGATGATCGGGACCCAGATCTTCGCGTCGACTGGCTGGGAGAGCGAGCGCTTCTTGCCGTCGAAGACGCCAACGGCCTCGATTCGGGCCTTGGCGCTGCCGTGTTTCCCCGGCTTCGCCGTCGAGTAGGAGTTGATCTTACAGGCTGCGTCGTCGATAACTACGTAGCTACCTTCCTGGAGATCGCGAACTTCTTGCTGCTGTTTCGCCATGTCCCGGGGTAATCAACCGATGGCCATAAACCGTTTGGAATGGCGGCTTCGACAGCCGATATCCCTATACACCTCGTACACCGACTCTCCCACCAGATATCGGTAATTTTGTCGTGGTGAACCGGGCCGGAACGCGCCAGCCAAACCGGCTGTCGGAAGCGAAACTATCTCGGAGTGAACCCGCGAACAGGGACCCAATGACCGGCGTCACCGGTGGTATTGTCTCTCACTTGGGACACGGACACGGGTTTCGGCCCGAACTCGAACTCGGGTTCGGGTTCGGGTCCGAGTTCACCGCCCAGTGGCAGTACCAGTGGCAGGGCATATCCTCTCCGCCTGGAGACCTGCTCGCCTCGGGAGTCATCCCGTCGAACACACTCACGCTGGAACTGGAGACGGTTGGCATCGCTACTGTCGCTGTCGCCGTCATCTCCATCGCCGTCGTCGCCATCGTCTCCGGAATCACACGCTGGCTCTGGCAACGCTACCACCAGCGCCGCGAGTCACCACCGCTCTCGTCGCTGGCTGCCGACCTCGACGACCACCTCGCCGCAGCACTCGGTCCCGGCACCGGCTCACACCTCGAGACGCCGCCGACCGTTCGACGACTCGAGCGCGTCGACGACGACCCCGCTGCTCCTGTTGCGGGGACGCCCACTCCCATCATTCCAGTCATCCGCATCGATCTCGGGACAGCCGACACCCCTGGGCTGGGGCTGGTACTCGAGTACGTCGCGGCTGCACTCGAGACAGTCCACCCGGTACTCGAGGGGGACGAGTGTGCGTTTGATGAGGGCGAGCGAGACGTACGCGTACGCTATTATGAGTTCGAGGTAACGTTCGGGCCGAGTGGCCTGCTCGTGTCGGGTGAGTGCCGTCGCATCGTGGTGCCGGTGACGTGTGCCGAGCAGCTGTGTTCGGAGTCGCGATATGGTGTCCACGAGTTACAACGGGAACTGGAGTCTGATGCTGGAGGAGGCGGAGTGCCGTCAGTTCTGTGGGAGCCGTGTTGAGTCTCGCTATACAACCCCCGGTAATCGACCGACTAACGTGCTGCTCAGAACGTGCTGACTTCGTAGCCATCGTCGACCGCGAGACCGGCTCGGTCCACACGCACTACGACACCGAGGACTCACTCGAGAACTCGGTCGCCGTCGCAGACGACTGGCTCTACGCGAACACTGACCGCACGCTGTACGGGCTCACGACGTGTGAGACCGAACTGTTCGGGCGCTGTCTTCGGTAGTCACCCCCTCATCCAGGTCCCCGGTATCGAACATCCTATGCATGCCAGCCGTCACAGCTCACCACCGGAGCCCTGCCGACGCTGCTGGCGGCTCGAGTGGACTCGGCGGCAGCCCCTCGCCAACGTCGGGATCGTTGTACGGCCCCGGCGCAACGTCGTTCGGCGTGTCGGGGTAGAACAGCGACGCCAGCAGCTGAATGTGGCCGCGGCCGACACCGAGTTCGAACTGGCCGCCACCGTACATCTGAATGCCTCGGTCCTCGCAGTAGGCGATCGTCTCGAGTACCGACGCAATCGAGCCGAACCGAGACGGTTTGATGTTCAGCCAGTCGGGCTCCCAGGGCAGCGCCTCGACGTCCGCCAGGCTCTCGATCGGGGCGTCCCAGGAGACGCGCTTGCGGATGGCCTCGTCCTCGAACAGCGACTCCGTTTCGTCGGTCAGACCGGGGTCCTCGATGAGTGCGTCGGGGAAGGACTCGAGTACCAACTCGTACAGCGCGGGGTCGGCGGGGGTGTCGACCTCGGTACCCTCGTACTGGCCCTTGAGATCGAGAATCCGAACCGTTTCGGTGCCGACCGTTGCGGAGTCCTGAAAGCGCTCGATGAGCGACTCGTCCCAGTCGGTTGTCGGGTCGAGTTTGAACTCGATGTCCGGGACCTGCGCGCGGAGGGACTCGAGTCGGTCCGTCGTCGGTGGCTCACCGAGTCGCGTACTGGTGACAAAGCGGACGGGGTCACGCTTGCGGCCGAGTTCGGCGGCAAGCGTCGCCTCGGATTGGCGCAGTGCGAGGTCGAGCGCGGCACTCTCGAGGCCCCAGCGGCGGTAGTTTCGAAAAACGTCCCGGTCGGGGGCAGTCGGGAAGAGGTCGTGGTCGGCGACGCGTTTCGAGAAGGACTCGAGTGTGAACTCGCCGGTGAGGTCGGGGAGGCCGTAAGCGGCGAGTTCGTCGTGGTCGTCGGTTTCGTAGGTGACGTCCTCGCCGATGCCCTCGACGCCCTTGCCGGCGAGCGTGAGTTCGGTGGTGACGCGAGTGAAGCCACTCGAGGTGTCTCGAGAGAGTCGTGCTGTCGAGACGCGCTCGATGGTGAGCGGCAGGTCGGCGAGCGGGTCGAACGACGGGGCTGGTGGTGAGTCCGCGTTCCGGTCCGAGTCCATACCACCCCTTCGGGGGCCAGTGGAAAGAACGTTAGAGGAATTCTCGCGTGCTGGCGTTGGTGGCGTTTGTGACGTTGGTGGTGACGGTGGTACCGGTGGTGTCGGTCATGACTCAGGCGGTCGGTTATGGTTGTTACCGGTGATCGCGTGCCCAGGGAAGCGACACAGCAAGAGAGGAAAGGAAGCCTGGCTACTCCTCGCGCTTGCGTTTTCGCATGCTTTGTCTGGTAAACTGCGGGCGGGCACGAATCGATCGCGGTTCGCGGAACGTCCGATAGAGCTGGATTCCGACGAAGAACGAGAAGATGGCCGCGACGATTGCGGCCCAGGGCGCGTTGAGGGCGTGGAGAACGCCCATCGAGAACAGCGACATCGTGAGTAACATGCCGTAGACGAGTCGTTTTGCCAGTTTGTCGAACACACCGTCGGGATCTTCGACGCCGATACGAACATAGAGGTCGTCTCGGTCGAGTCGGTCGAGTGTTCGCTCTGCTTTCGGCGTGATTCTAGTCAGCGACTCGCCGGTTCGGCGGAGTTGCTGGGCTGTCTCAGCGGCGTACTGCCGCGCCGTCTCCTCGCGGTATCCCTGTTCGGTCAGGTAGGCCGTCGCGGTCTCGATGAAGTCAAAGTTTTCGTCGAGCGTGACGCAGACGCCCTCCACGACCGTCGCGACTCGCAAGACGAGCGCGAGGTTCTTCGGCAGTCGAAACGGGAACACATAGATCGAGTCCTCGATCTGGCTAACAATTTGGTTGATCCGGTACTGTTCGATATCCTCACCACGGGCGTCCTGAATGGCGATTTCCATCACCTCGGCCATCACGCCGCGGTCTGCATCGGGCGAGAGCGTCCCCACCTCGATTAGTGCGTCCAGAATGCCGTCGATGTCCTGGTTAGCGACGGCGATGTAGAAGTCGATGATCTTCTCTTGAACGAAGTCATCGACCCGGCCGGACATGCCGAAATCGTAGAAGACGATCCGGCCCTCGCCGGTCACGGCAAGATTGCCTGGGTGTGGATCGGCGTGAAAGACGCCGTCGTCCATAATCATCTGCATGTACGCCCACTGGAGGTTCTCCGCAACCTCGCTGCGGTCGATGCCGCGCTCCTCGAGCTCCTCCACGTCGTTGATTTTTGTCCCCGCAATGTACTCCATCGTGAGAATCCGCGCTCCGGAGTGGCTCTCGACGACGGTCGGGGTGCGATAGCGGTCGTCACCGGCGAAGTTCGAGCGGATGGTCTCGAGCATCTCCGCTTCGCGCTCGTAGTCCATCTCCTCGCGGATTGTCTTCGCGAACTCGTCGGCAAGATTCTCGAGTGAGAACGCACGCGATTCATCAACGAAAAAGAGCAACAACGGCAGCGACCAGCGGATAACGCGGAGGTCCGCTTCGACCAGTGATTCTATTTCCGGGCGGCGGACCTTGACGGCGACCTCGTGGACGCCGTTCTCGCGGTCGTCGATCGATTCGGGATGAAGCTGTGCGCGGTAGACCTGTCCCAGACTCGCACCGCTGATCGCGTCGGTATCGAACGACTCGAACTGCTCGTCGATCGGGCCGAGGTCCGCTTCGATGATTGCTCTTGCCTCGTCCCACTCGGCCGGTGGCACCTCGTCCTGCAACGCGGCGAGTACGTCGATGTACGCCGGTGGGAGCACGTCAGGACGCGTCGAGAGCAGTTGGCCGAGTTTGATGAACGTCGGGCCGAGCGTCAGCAGCGACTCGAGGAGGACCGACGCGCGATGGCGACGGGTTTCGGGGTCGACGGATCGGGAGCGGCCGAATAACAGGAAGCGACGGCGGTCTCGTGCATACGCGAGTAGCAGCGGGAGAAACTGCCAGGCGACGAGGACGAATCGTTTGTACGCACGGAGAGAGCCCAGCCTCGGTCACCTCGGTTCGTCGGCGTCAGTACTGGTGTCGGCATCGGTGTCAGCGTCGGCGTCAGTGCTGGTGTCGGTATCGGTGTCAGGCGCAGTCTCAAAATCAGAGCCAGTATCTGTTTTGGCGTTAGTATCAGCGTCAGTGTCAGTGTCGGTGTCGGTATCAGTTTCGCCGTCGGCACCGATCTCATCAACAATGTCGATCGTCGTCTCTTCGGTCGTTTCCTTTGGCAACGTGATCTCGAGTACTCCACGCTCGACGACGGCGTCCGTTTCGATCATGGTCGTCTGGATATCGTTTGGTAGGGGGAGTTCGATATCGACCAGCAGGGATCGGTTTTCCTCGAGATACTGGTAGCCATCAGGAGTGTCTTTCTCACGCTGGGCCGTGATCACGAGCTGGCCGTCCTCGACGACGCAGTTGAGTGAATCAGCAGTAATTCCCGGCACGTCCAGCACGAGCAGGTACGAGTCATTGCTCTCGAGAAGATCGAAGAAGACGTCCTCGGTAAGATCCCGCAGGGCGTCGCGGAGCGCTGGCATAGATACAGGTTCGAACGCCGATACGAAAAAGCCCGCGGTCGCGGTCATCGCGTCCGCAGCCAGCTTCTGCCCGCACCACCGCCTGCTGAAAAAACACACGACGACGATCCTCCCCCTACGCTTTTGACGCCCCGCGACCCGCTACAGGATATGAAAGGAGCCGACCGCGAGCGCACCGAAGCCGGGTTCAAGGTCCGAACCCCGGTCAAGGAAGCGCGCCAGCTACTCAGGGAGGCGATCGCCGATAGCCACGGAAGGGGGACCGAGGGCGAGGGCGAGGACGAGGACGCGGAGCCACCGACCGGCACGGACGCCGTGCCACTCAAGTCCGCCGACGGTCGCGTGCTCGCAGCGCCGGTTGCGGCCGGACGAAATGTGCCACACTACGAACGGGCGGCGATGGACGGCTACGCCGTTCGCGCTGCGGATACGTTCGGGGCGAGCGAGCGCTCGCCGGCGGTACTTCGGTCGAACGGCGGCCGTGGCGACGAAACAGTAACCGATGCACCCGTCACACCCGAAACCGCGACGCGGGTCCACACTGGCAGCGCACTCCCCGAGGGGGCCGACGCGGTCGTGATGATCGAGCACGTCGAGACAGTCGAGTCGACAGGGGAGCTCGAGATCACCGACGCCGTCGCGGAGGGGGAAAACGTCGCACCGGTCGGCGAGGACGTCGGCGCAGGACAGCACCTCTACGATGCCGGTCACCGACTCCGGCCGTCGGATCTTGGCCTGCTCCGATCGGTTGGGCGCACCGAGGTCGAGGTGGCGGCGTGGCCGACGGTGGGCATCATTCCGACCGGCGAGGAAGTCGTCGAACATGATCCGGGCCCCGGCGAGGTCATCGAGACCAACGGCCTCACCGTCTCGCGGCTTGTCGAGCGCTGGGGCGGACGCGCGACCTACCGTGACATCGTCACGGACGATAGCGAATCCCTGCGCGTTGCAATCCAGCGCGACCTGACGAAAGACGTTGTGGTGACGACCGGTGGCTCCTCGGTCGGCGAGCGAGACCTGCTGCCCGAGGTGATCGACGACCTCGGTGAGGTGCTCGTCCACGGCGTCGGCCTCAAGCCCGGCCATCCGGTCTGTCTCGGCATCGTCGAAGACACGCCCGTCCTCGCGCTACCAGGCTATCCGGTCGCCTGTATCATCAACGCCGTGCAGTTCCTCCGGCCGGTGCTTCACTGGCTCACCGGAACCGAACCGGAGCCGCATCCGACGACGCAGGCCCAACTCGATCGCAAGATTCCCAGCGAACCTGGCACACGAACGTTCGCCCGCGTACAGCTGACGCACAACGATGACAACGGTGACGCACCGGACGGACCCACGTTCACCGCAACACCAACCCGGGCCAGCGGCTCGGGAGTCCTCTCGAGTGTCGCGCTCGCAGACGGCTGGGTCGTCGTCGATGATGATCGGGAGGGGATTCCTGAGGGAGAGACAGTTCTGGTGGAAAACTGGGAGCCCGCCGGCGGCTGTGGCCGACGGTGAGCAACTGACGTTTTTACCGTCCGCCTGCGAAGGGCTCGTATGAACCGCAAGGAGTTTCGCGATCTCGCCTCCCCAACGGAGGCCCGCGAGGCGATCGACTCACTGTCGATCGAGGGCGGCGTCGAACGCGTGCCACTCGAGAACGCCTGCGGCCGCGTCCTGGTTGCACGGCTCGACGCCGAACTCGACGTACCGGGTTTCGATCGGGCCAGTCTGGACGGCTACGCACTCAACGCACGGGATACGTTCGGCGCGGACGAGGCCGATCCTGCCGAACTCGACGTGGTCGGCGTGGTCCACGCCGGCGAAGAGCCAGAAGTTGTACTCGAGTCCGGCCAGGCGGCCGAGATTTCGACGGGAGCGGTGATGCCGGATGGGGCGGATGCGATGGTGCCGGTGGAGCGGACGGACGTTGGTGGCGATGTCAACGGTGGAACTGATGAGAACGGCGAGAGCGGCGAGGACCACGAGAGCAACGGGACAGTACTGGTCCGCACATCCGTCGCTCCCGGCGACAACGTCATGTTCGCCGGCGCGGATGTCGCCGCCGGCGAGCGCGCACTCGGCCCTGGAACTCACATCACACCGCGGGACATTGGCCTCCTCTCTGCCCTCGGGGTCGACGAGGTGCCGGTCCGGCGCAAACCGCGCGTCGGCATCGTCTCGACGGGCGACGAACTGGTTCGACCCGGCGGGGAACTCGAGAGCGCCCGCGGCGAGATCTACGACGTGAACAGCTACACGATCGCGGCCGGCGTCGAGGACGCGGGCGGCGAGGCGGTCCTCTACCCGCACGCGGGCGACGAACAGGACGAGATGGAGCAGATTCTCCGCGAGGCTGCTGCGGAGTGTGACCTCGTGCTCTCTTCGGGGTCGACCAGCGCGAGCGCGGTCGACGTAATCTACCGCGTCATCGAAGAACAGGGTGAACTGCTGCTTCACGGTGTGAGTGTCAAGCCGGGGAAGCCGATGCTCGTCGGCCGACTGGATTCCTCCGCGTACGTCGGGCTACCGGGCTACCCCGTCTCGGCGATGATGGTCTTCCGGACGTTCGTCGCGCCGGCGATCCGGCGGGCTGCTGGGCTTTCCGAACCCGAATCGACGACCGTTACTGGTCGAATGGCCCGCGACGAGCGCTACGGCGAGGGCCGACTTCGACTCATGCCGGTGGGGCTCGTCACCGACAGTGACGATGGTGGTGCTGGTGACGGCGACACCCTCGTCTACCCCGTCGACAAGGGCAGCGGCGCGACGACCAGCCTCGCCGAAGCCGACGGCGTCGTCGAGGTCGGCCCGGAGACGGACTACCTCGAGCGTGGCGAACCCGTCGACGTACAGCTCTTCTCACCCGACGTTCGCCCGCCAACGCTGCTCGGTGTCGGCGAGGACGATCCTACACTCAACCGTGTGCTCGACCGCCTCGACAACCCTCGATATCTCTCGGTCGGCTCCCGGCCCGGCCTCCGGCGACTCCGGGAAGAAATTCCGGACGTGGCCGTTGTTGCCGGGCCGATCGGGCGCGAACACGGGCTTGAGGCGACCGAACTCGGTCGCTGGGAGCGTGACTGGGGACTCATCGTCCGCGCGGGCAATCCCGACGAGATCGACGGCCTCGACGATCTGGTTGACCGAGACCTGCAGTTCGTCAACCGGACCGCCGACTCTGGACTCCGTACGAGCCTCGAGCGAGCACTTGCCGACCTCGCGGAAGAGCGGGGTGCCGACCAGCACGATCTCACAACCGAAATCAATGGCTTCGACATCGGCCTGCGCGCCCACGAGAGCCCCGCCAGACGCGTCATCGCAGGCACTGCCGATGCCGCACTCGGCCTGCGCGACACTGCGGAGCGGCTCTCACTCGAGTACGTCCCAGTGGGAACCCAGACCATGCGCGTGCTCGTGAACCCGGATCGGGAAGACAAAGCGAGCGTGCGGGAACTCGAATCTGTACTTGCGGAGGGTGTTGTGGGCGACGTAGGACTGTAGCTGTGAGCATCGTGTCTCTGTAGCTGTGGGTGGGGAAGGTTGCAACCGACGTGGGGGAGCCCTCCCGAGCCAGTCGGTCACTGACCGGACCGAACACCAACGAACACAAGCCAGAACGAACTAGCCGCGTAGTGTATATCCTAACAGAAGACAGTCAGCACGCCGTGAACAGCTATTTTTAGGGGATGCCGATGTACGTAGCGTGATGTCGACGATAGCCGAGCTTCGGCTTCCGGCCACTGAAAACACCCTCGTGACCGCGTTCGAACACACCCCCGAGATCACCTTCGAACTCGAGTCGTCGGTCTCGAAAACCAGACCCTGCCTCTGGGTCGCAAACGTCGACCGCCAGCAGGCCATGGGCGCGTTCGACACCGACCCCGTCGTACTCGAGTATGACCTGCTCGTCGAGTCAGATTCGAGATTGCTGTTCGACGTGGAGTTCGTCGACGGTAGGGGCACTGACGAACTCTGTGAGACGCTACTGGTCGACGGCGGCTCACTGCTCGAGATGTGGGGGACCGACGGGTGGTGGCAAGCCAGAGTGCGATACCGTGACCGCGAAACGTTAACCGACTCCTACGACCGCTTGACGGAGTCGGGAACCAACGTCGACTTGCGGCGGATTACTGATATCGCCCAGTCCGATGGCGGTGAAACCCGCCTCACGCCCGAACAGCAGGAGGCGCTTGAGGCCGCACTCGAGTACGGCTACTTCGAGATCCCACGGAGTATTTCGATGGAGGAACTGGCGGCCGAGCTGGGGATATCCCACCAGGCGCTCTCCGAGCGCTTCCGGCGGGCGTACGAGACGCTGGTAAACGAGGAGTTACAGCACGTTGAGCAGTCCTGACTGTGGACTGGAGGTTGACACGCTGTCGTCCGCGGTACAGGTACGTGGCATCTGGCGAGAGAAAGGCGCTTAAAAGAGGTCGTCGAACGTCTCGACGCGATAATCACCGAGGACACACTGTCCGCGGCGGTCGTGGCCGACACGTTCGACGTGGATTGCATCGAGGCCAGCGTTCCAGGCCGCACCCACGTCGTTCGCGCCGTCGCCCGCAAGCACGCCACGGTGGCCGTTTCCTGACACGCCAAGATCGTCCATCACCTGCTGGACCGGCTGTGGGTCCGGTTTCCAGCCCGTCTGCTCCGTACAGCACAGCCGCGCGTCGAACCAGTCACGGATGCCGACGTTGTCGAGCACCGGCTCGCAGAGGAACTCCTGGCAGTGTGTGACCAGTCCAACCGGTGCATCGAGTTCGGCGACGAACGCCGCATCATCGTGCAAATAGGTTTGCTCGGCCCGCACCTGCGGATCCTCCTCGGCGTGAAACGCGTCCCAGAACTCCTGTGGATTAATGTCCCACTCGAGTAGCTGTCGGTCGCGCGAACCGGTCAGGCCGTTCCAGAGGATGTCGGCCTCCTGGTCTGTGAACTCACGGCCGAGGCGGTCGCCGACGCGGTCAAAGACGCCACGGGTGTAGGACCACTCGACGTCGACGAGTGTGCCGTCGAGGTCGAGCAGCCAGAAGTCGTACTCGTCGCGATCGTGCACGTTCTGGGTCGCCATCGGGACACAAACGTATGGTTTTCGCGAGTAAATGTGTACCGATTCGCTGAACGATGTGAATGGTGATAGCTTGGTGAGTGCTAGCTACTGTCGGTGCTCTGGTGGTGCCACATGCTCTGGCTGCGCGCAAGCAACTGGAACAACGAAACGAACCATCACTCAGACGGTCTGTCTGGGTTGTCCACAACGCGGATACTCGAGCCGAGGTACTTCGAGAGCACTTCGGAGACGGTATCGGCCTTGAACGCCGTCAGATCATCTGCGATTTCCTCCTTCAGGGCGTTCATGTACGCCTCGTCGGCTTGCAACTCACTGAACGAAACGTCCTCAACGGGAAGACCAAGCCAGTCTTCAGCGAGTCGGCGCGCGTGGGCCTCGTCTGCGACCTCGCCGCGCCAGAGCGTATCGCGGAAGAATCGCCAGCCGCCGGTTCCCGGCTCCGATGCCTCGCGGGTGACGGTAACGGTGGTCGTCTCCGTTCCGGGCTCGAGCGAGATACCGGGCTGTGCGGGCTGAAGCCGAACGTGAACCCTGAAGACGTACTGTCCGTACATCGTACGTCTGCTGACGCGTTCCAGCTACTCAATGATGGAGGTGGCAACCCACTGGTGGCGCTGTCAGTGGCGGTCGCGGCTGACGACTGAACACACGAACCGAGAGTAGTGGGCAGTGGGCAGTGAGCAGTGAGGTCACTCACAGGATACGGTCAAAAAACTGCGGACCGGTGTGCGGTGTGGTACGCAGTACGCGCTACTGTGGTACGCGTTACGCGTTACGTTCGGACTCGATCAGCTCTGCCATTTCTGTGTCTGCATCCGTAATGCCCCCTTCCTCATGAGAGGTGAGCCGGATCTCGACTTCCGAGTACCGGATCGTGATCTCGGGATGATGGAACTGCGATTCGGCGATCTCACCAACCATCTGTGCGAAGTTGACGCCGCGGAGATAGTCGTCGAACTCGTATACGCGAACGATCTCATCGCCGTCCCGGTCCCACTCGTCCGGAAGCTGTGCCTCGATTTCGTCGTCTGCCAAGAGATCAGCCATAGTCTCTCGAACGAAGCCCACTCAAATAACGATTGTGCCATGTCGGATTCGGAGATTCGTTCGGTGTCGCCGGTCTGCAGTCGGGCGTCCTGTGCGTCTGCGACTGCTGGTAGCAGCGTCTTTGTCCTTCTTGTCGGCACGAAGCCTCGACTGCGGTCGCGCCGACCTCGCGGATTCGGCCGCTGTCGGTCCGATGTAGCAAGTGGCTCAAAATCAGCCCACACTAGTCGTCGTCAGTCGCCTCGAACGCCGCCTCCCTGCGCTGTGCAGTCTGCGTTCGCTCCAGGAGTGACGGTCCATCCTCGTCGCCGAAATCGGGGTCGAACAGCTGTAGAGCAGTGTTGATCGTACTCCAGTCGTCCTCGGCTGCTGCCTCCCGCAAGCTCTGTGTCGGCGGCGCGAGCAACTGACTCACCAGCGCGTCGGCCATCGTCTCGACGACCTCGCGCTGGGCCGGCGTGAACGACTCGTCCTCGAGTTGGGACAGTGCTGTCTCGAGTTCCCGCTGTTTAATCCGGGCCGCGGATTCGTACATCGCGGCGATAACTTCGTCAGCGCGGGCGCGCTTGTACTGCTCGCAGAGCAGGTCGAACTCGTGGTTGATCATTGTCTCAACCTCGCGTGCGGCGTCGGCGCGCTGCTCGCGGGTCTCCTCGGTAATCGTCTCGAGGTCGTCTAAGTCGTAGACGGTGATGCTGTCGAGTGCGTCGATCGCCGGATCGACGTCGCGCGGTTGGCCGAGATCGACGACGACGCGTTCGTCTTCGGACATCGTCGCGTTTTCCCCATCCATCGCGTCCTCGCCGTCCGTCCCGACGAAGTGCGCTCGACCGATTACCGGCTCGTCGCTGCCAGTCGCAGCCACAATTACATCCGCTCTCGGTGCAAGCATGTCGAGGGACTCAAGTGGAACGGCGCGTGCGTTGTCGTGGTCGAGTTCCGAAATGAGGTGGTCGGCGCGCGAGACGGTTCGGTTCGAGACAACGAGTTCGTCGACATCGGCGTCTGCGAGGCTGCGTGCGGCCAGTTGCCCCATCTCGCCTGCGCCGACGACGAGCGCGTTCGCGCCCTCGAGCGATACTGTCTGGCCGGCAAGGCGGATCGCGGCCGAGCCGAGCGAGACGACGCCCTCGTTGATCTCGGTCTCGGTTCGAGCCCGCTCGCCGACGTGAATCGCCTTCGTGACGGCCGGCTCGAGCATGGTGCCGATACCGCCAGCAGCGCGAGCGTCCTCGTATGCTGTGCGGACCTGGCCGATGATTTGGTCTTCGCCGAGGACAACGGACTCGAGTCCGGTTGCAACGCGAAGCAGGTGGGTGAGGCTGTCGTCGTGGTCGGTGATGACGAGTGGGTCGTGGGCAGTGGCCGTGTTCGTGTCCGCTGCTGTTCCGTTCCGTTCATCGCTTGTCTGACGCTGGTCATCGTCATCGTCATCGACACCAGCGAAGAATTCAGAAAGCGCTGTGCGGCCGATGACCGGGTCGGCGGAAACGACGTATGCCTCGACGCGGTTGCACGTCGAGAGCACGTAGGCTTCATCGATTCCGGGTGCCGAACAGAGGTCCGCGACGGCAGCCTGCTGGCTGTCCGGACTCGCGGCTGCGAGATCGTCAACGGTCCCGCTCTCGTGAGTCACACGGCCCGCGGTGACGACGCCCGCCGGAATCACCGCTGCTCACCTCTCGATAGATAGTCCTCGCCCAGCACGTCCTCAATCACTTGTCGAACATTTGGATCTCCAGCACGTAAAGCTGTCCAAACCGCCGGAGAATTGACGACATCGGTGACGTGCTCGCGTCGCCGCGCCGGTGGCACCTCCTGTGCCTTGAGTTCCGCGCGCAGCTCGCCACAGAGCGTTGCCATTTCCCCCGCGCCCCCGAGAGCCTCCTCGAGTTCCTGTCGCAGGTACTTGCTCAGCGCGGGTGCGGTGCCGCCGGTTGCGATGGAGACGACAACTGGATCCTCACGGACCGTGGCGGGGACAACGACGCTGCCCGGCTCACGGTCACCGGCCCGATCGGCTCGGTTGACGAGGGCCCCCCGCTCGCGTGCCGCGGTGACGATTGCGTCGTTGACTGCTTCGTCGTCGGTCGCGGCAACGACCAGCGCTGGCGTCGTGCGCTCGAGCCAGTTTGGAATTTCGTCGGGCTCTGGTGCGGCTCGACAGCGTGCTGCGCCGCTGAAATCACGCTCGCTGAAGTCGGGACTAACCACGATCACCTCGGCCTCTCGAGCGAATCGGCGGGCCTTCCGCGCGCCGACGGGACCGCCGCCGAAGATGAGGACCGTCGCGTCGGCAAAGTCGTGGAGGAGTGGAATCATCGATGGATTTTATGGAATAGTTGTCCCGTCAGTCACTCAGTCCGCGTGTTTGCGGCTGCTCGCTCGTCGAGCCTGATCCCGGTCTTCTTCAGAATCTGCGTCGAGAACAGCGAGTCCCAGTCCTCATCCGTGACCTCCCAGTGGCGGGCCATGGTCTCACGGACCTGTTCGATTCGGCGGTCGCTCTCTGCCTCGCTGCGGCCGTGCGTCATCGCGAAGAAGTTGTACGGCCAGACGCCCTCGTGGCGCGGGCGCTCGTAGCAGTGCGTGACGAACGGCAGCGAGGCGACTTCGGGGCCGACCTCGCCCACGAGGTTGTCCGGCACGTTCCAGACCGTCATCCCGTTCTCCGTGTAGCCGAGTGCATAGTGGTTCGGCACGACGCCGATGCGGCGGATCTTCCCCTCCTGCTCGAATCGCTTGACCGTTTCGAGGATCCACTCGAGTTCCTGCCCGATCGCGTCGGCCACCTCGGCGTAGGGCGTCTCGGTGAGTGGCAGTCCATCCTGGATCTCCAGGACGAGGTCGCGCTCGGCGGGCGACAGCGTGGATTCATCGCGTAGCTGGACGTCAGGCCCCAGTTCCGTGAGATCGATGCCGGCGTCCGTCTCGTTCTCACTGGACCCATCGAGCGGGCCGTCCACGTAGAACTTCGCCTCGACGCGGAACTCCTGTTGCTTGGGCAAATTGTACGTCTCCTGGCCGGTTTCGTCCTCGATAGCAGCGAGCACCTCGGAGACGCGCTGCTCGTCTGCCACGCTCACGACGAACCAGACGTTCAGATGCGGGTGCTCGCGCTCGTAGTTGTGCGCGACCTCACGGTGGGCGTTGACCTGCTCGACGACCTCGTCGAACCGGTCTTCGGGGGCGTGCATCGCGACGAGCGTCGCCGCGCCGCCGATTTCCTGGGCGTTGACCAGCGGCCCAAACCGGGAGAGGACACCGCGCTCGTCCAGGTCGCGGATTGTCTCGAGTAGCTCCGTCTCATCGATATCGACCCCGCGATCGCGCATGGCGGTTGCAGCGGGTTCGAAGGGGCGTTCCACGACGGGGAAGCCGCCCTGATAGGCGTTGACGACGGCCCGCTCGCGATCCGTGAGGTCGACGTCGGTGTTCATACTGGAGAGTCACGACTGGCGGAGCATAAGCGACTCGGGGTTGGGTTGATCGACAGCGCTCGATTGCACAGGTGCGACCTGTGTTTGTCGGCGACGAGATCGACGCTATATCTCCGATCCTGTTCGCATCGCCTCACCACCACGATCACTGAGTGTCCCGAGCGCCGCGCCAGCGCAGCCGATCAGCGCAGACTGGATCCCGAACCCGAACGGGCGGCCCACAGCCAGCAACGTCGACGGGAAATCGACCGTGTACAACTGACCGACCGTCGCGAGGATGGACGAGCCGCCGACGAAGAGCGTGGCACCAAAGGCGACAATAACGGGCACCAGCGCACCAACGAGCGCCCCGAGGCCGACAGCCACTCCAAAGCGTCCGAACTGTGTGCTGGACTCGAGTGGGACACCGAATCGGTAACCAAGAGCGAAGAGACCGCCAATGCCGAGGAGAAAGACGCTCACGTCAACGACCCCGTGATAGAGCATGATGGTTTCGGCCGTCGACCCTAGACTGGGAAACCACTGCCAGTGTCCGTTGCCGAGTTGCATGGCTGCATACCCTGGTGACAACTCGAGAAGCGAGGAAACGAAACCAACGAGTGCGGCCCCAGCCGCTGCGATGAGTGTGCGCGTCCGGTGGGACATAGATCACCTATTGAATAGTAGGGATAAAAACATATGGGTGAAGCCGGTAGCCAGTGAACCGGTTCGGAGACTGTTCGGTGACGAACGCGAAAACGAGCGACTTAGTCGCCCTTGACGCCGGTCACGTCGAAGCCAAGCTCCTCAATATCCGCAAGGATAGCCTCGTGGTCGGCGCTTCCCTCGTAGTAGATGACGATGTCGAAACTGCCGTTTCGAAGCAGTTGCTGGCACTCCCAGACAAACTCCTCGTCCTCGAGCGTGAGCCCCTGGTGCTGATTCGAGGAGAAGTCCGTGTCGTCGTTGCCCGAATAGACGTAGCAATCCTGCGGGTCGTACCCCGAGTGCCCCGCAATAATGTCGCCGGCGTCGATCGTCGCCTGCATCATCTGGACATCCTCGCTCCCGTCGTACTCGGTGTGGATAATCGCGCCGTTGAGTTGGATTTCGCCCGGCTCGAGGAGCGCTCTGGTCCGCTGGTACAGATCGTCGTCGATCGCGTTACTCATTGGGCGAGTCGAGAACGTGCGGACAGATAGCCGTCACGATTCGACGGGGCGAACTCAACCGAAACGAGTCGTCCGTTCACTGACTGAATGTGTTATACTACCGCATACATTCACTGTCGGAGAATACCACACAAGACACATAGTCCCCGATGCCGTCTCATTGACTGATGAAGCGGTGGTTTCGTCGACGCGTCGATGCAGCGTACGAGCGGTTGCTTTCCCGTGAAATCGCCGGAGCACCCACCCACGTCGCCGTGATTCAGGACGGCAACCGCCGGTACGCCCGCCAGCACGGCGGCGACCCCCACGAAGGCCACCGCGCCGGTGCCGAAACGACCGAACGGGTACTCGAGTGGTGCCAGGATATCGGCGTCGAGGAGTTGACGCTGTACACCTTTTCCACGGAGAACTTCAATCGCCCTGAAGACCAGCGCGAGGCGCTGTACGAACTGCTCTGTGAGAAGTTGACCGAGTTCGCCGACGCCGACCGGGTGCACGACAACGAGGTCTGTATCCAGGCGATCGGCGAAATCGACCTGCTCCCTGAACACGTCCGGGACGCCGTCGCATATGCCGAGCGCCGCACACAGGAGTACGATCAGTTCGTACTCAACATCGCACTCGCCTATGGTGGTCGGTCGCGGCTGCTCGAAGCCGCTCGCGGCGTCGCAAGAGATGTCGACGCGGACGAAATCGACCCCGACAAGATCGATGTCGAGACGATCGAACAACGGCTATACGACCAGCCGGTTCGAGATGTCGATCTGATTATTCGTCCCGGCGGCGAGGAACGGACATCGAATTTCTTGCCCTGGCACGCGAACGGTAACGAGGCGGCCGTGTTCTTCTGTACGCCCTACTGGCCCGAGTTCTCGAAAGCCGACTTCCTGCGCGGGATTCGAACCTACGAACACCGCAAGGAGTCCTGGCGACGCACGCGCGCTCGGCGCGCGATTGCCCTGCTCGGGGCGGTCAGCGAGCCCGAACTGACCGACGCACAGGCGATCGTCAATCGCTTCCGTGATTCACTCCCGGTTGGCGAACGACCTGCGGACATCGACCGGGAGACGGCCGCCGTTACTGACTCCGGTGAAAACACGACAAGCGACGACGGACTGGACTCGAGTAGCCGGGTGGCCGACTGAGTCGACAGCTGTTTCCTCCCAGTCGTCGGATGGCCGACACGCCCTATATGCGGCCAGTTACCGCCACAGACGTGTTAGCTATATTACCAGAAGTATTTTATTAATTAGTATGACAATAGTAGCTGAATGTCGTCTCACACTGCTCCCGTCGACGTCGAACGGTTCGTACGGCTGACGGACGTCTCACTCGACGATGCGTACGCGCTTCTCGCGAACGGCCGGCTGCGCGTCACACTCCACGCCCTTTCCGCGTGTGAAGGACCCGTTTCGGTGGACTGGCTCACCGAAATCACTAGTCAGTGGGATGACGACCCCCGCGAGACGGTCAAAACAGAACTCATCCACAACGTTCTTCCGAAACTCGACGATCATCGGATACTCGAGTACGATGTGCGATCGGGGATCGTCCGGATGGACGATCCGGTGGTCGCGTTCGAACACCCACAGACGGAATCACTGCTGGTGTCCGTTACAGACGGAAGCGAGTCGACTGCGTAGGTCAGGGTGGAATTGTGAGAGTGGGAACGAGAACAGAAACGAGAACAGAAACGGAAACGAAAGCAAAAGCAAAGCGTGAACGAAAATGGGACGATAGCAAGCGAAGAGCGAGTGAAGAAGTGAGAGCGAACGAGGAGTGAAAGCAGAGACGATAAGATGTTAGTGTGAACGGACGCGACGAGCACGCGTTACCGACACAAACGGCGTCACCGACCGAATCGGCGTGAGCGATTGCAGTACTCTCTGACAGCACGGAGGAAGTCTCGTTTGCGGAAATCGCGCCAGTTGACATCGGTAAAGTACAGTTCCGAGTAGACGGACTGCCAGATCATAAAGTCCGAGAGGCGCTCCGCGCCGGTTTTGATCACCAGGTCGGGCTCCGAGGAGAAGACCAGATGATCCTCGACGTGGTCGTCGTCGATGGCATCCGGCTCAAGTGTTCCCTCATCGACGCTTTCTGCAAGTGTTCGGACCGCGCTCGTAAACTCGTGTTTTCCGCCGAGGCCGATTCCGATCTGGATCGGCGCGTCCGCGGGATCCCGATCGTCCGGCCCGCGGACGGCAACATCACGGGGTGCGTTGATCGATTCGAGTTCGCGTCGGAGTGCGGGCACCGCGGCGAGGTCGAGGACGCTGACGTAGACGGTGACGCGCTCGGCGTATTCGAACGCCCAGTCGAAGAACTCGATGAGTGTCTCGTAGGCACCGCGTTCAAGCAGGTCCCGTTCGGTGATGACGAGTGCAATGTGCTCAGGGAGGGCGGCGTCGTCCCGGCTGATTCGGCGAGCCAGGTAGCGTTCGTACAGTCCCACAGAATCGGCTTCCGCGTCCGATAGTATACAGGTTACGGGTCGTTCTCAGCGTCTGCACAGAAGCACTATAGGGATCGGCGTGAACAGGACCTGTCACCCGTGAAACGAGGTGGCGGCGTGTTCGGGAACCTTCAAGTAACCGCCACAGAAAGACACCGATATCGTGACATCACCCGTTCGGCGAGCCAGCGTCTTCGCGGCGCTGAGTACGCTGGTGCTCGCCGTGCCGCTCGCTGGGATCGAGGTCGCGACCGCCATCGCAGCGGTGGTCTTGCTCGGCGCGTTCCTCGTCACGGACGGCCCGCTCTTCGAGCTGGTCGCGTACCCCGGAGACTACGAGGACCGCCGTCTATACGGCCTCATCACGTTCGTTCTTGCAGCTGTCGCCCTCGGACTCGTGGCGTTCAATACTTCGATGTCGACTGCCATCTTCGTCGGTACCGTCCTCCTGGTCGGCTACGGCAACCTCGCAGAACGCCTCGTCCGTGCACGCTCTGACAACGACGTGCTCGCAGTCGCCGGGTTCTGCCTCGTCGCAACCGTGGCCGCAGTCCTCGGCCAGGTCGTGACGCTGCTTGCGCTGTCGGGCGAACCGGGAAGCGTTGCGGCCGCTACGACCACCACGACCACTGCAACCATCGAAGCCGTCCTACCGAGCGTACTCTTTCTCGCAGCCAGCGGTGCCCTCCTCGCTGCGCTCTTGCGCGATGTCTTCCTGATCTACGACGATCCGGTCGTCATGCTCTCTGCCGGCTTCCTACTCTGGCTGCTCGCCGAACTCGATCCCGGCCTCGGAACCGTCGACATCGTACTCGCACTCACGATCACTGCCTTGCTGGGATACGTTTCGTACGCACTCGAGACAGCCTCCATCGCGGGGATGATCACCGGCGTCCTCCTCGGGCTGCTCACCATCGTCCTCGGCGGCTACGCCTGGTTCGCCGTCCTCATCGCCTTCTTCGGCATCGGCGGCCTCTCGACGAAGTTCCGCTACGGCCGTAAGGAGGAACTCGGCGTCGCCGAGGACAACAACGGTGCTCGCGGCAGCGGCAACGTCCTCGGCAACGCCGCCGTCGCCATCGCGGCCGTCCTTGGCTACGCCGCGAGTTTGGCCGGGCTGTTGCCGGTCACCGCCGACCTCTTTCTGTTCGCCTTCGCTGGCTCCGTCGCGACCGCGATGAGCGACACCCTCTCGAGTGAGGTCGGAAGCGTCTTCGAAACGCCGCGGTTGATCACCACGCTGGAGCCGGTCGAGCCGGGAACAGACGGCGGCATCACCTGGCAGGGTGAGGTGGCTGGCCTCACCGGTGCGGCCATCGTCGGCGGGCTGAGCTACCTGCTCTTTCCGGCTGTCGGGGCCGTCGGCGCAGCGATTATCGTCGCGGCCGGCTTCGTCGGGATGACCGTCGACAGTCTCCTCGGCGCGACACTCGAGGGGACGCTGCTCGGCAATCAAGGTGTTAACTTCCTCGCGACGCTCTCCGGTGCAATCGTCTGTGCGGTGTTGTTGATGCTATTCTCGACTGCTGTGCTCGGCTGATCGTCGCTGAGGCCGTGTTCGACTACGTACAACCGGCAGGTGACAGTGCGGAGTGTCGGATTGTAGAGCGCAGGGTGCGGGATGCGGGATTGTAGTGTGCGGAGTGCCGGATTGTAGAGTTCGGAATGCGGGATTGCAGTCTGCGGAGTGTCGGATTGTAGAGTTCGCGATGCGGGATTGCAGTCTGCGGAGTGTCGGATTGTAGAGTTCGCGATGCGGAGTGCGGAGTACAGAATACGGAGTGCGGATTTTCTCACTCAGAAGCTACCCTGCGCAGTTCAAGTACCGAGCGTGTGGACCGCCAGTATGGGATCGAGACGTGCGTTCGTTCGGACCGCAGCGGCACTCGTCGGCGGACTGCCATTGGTCGGCAGTGTCGGCGCTGTAGACACCGGATCGGCCATAACCAGCGGAGTGGCCGGTGATGTCGATACCACCACTGCCGCCACCGCACCCAACGCCACTACCACCTCCGACACATCCACCCAACGAACAGCAACCGCCAACCGCCTCCCCACGAACGTCACAACACTCACCGGCAGCGCAAACCGAACCGCACTACGGGCCGCCAGACTCCCCGCCGGTCTCGCACCGCTCGTCTCCGCGTTCGAGCAGCGATTCGACAGCGTCTCGCTCGATGCACTCGAGTCCGCGACCGGCACGGCCGCCGTCGCAGGAACCACCCCGATCGCGGGTTCAGCGACCATCACAGGGTCCGTTTCGACGCGCGCGCTTCGACGTGACCTCTCTCGGAACGGCTTTACCGAACTCGAGTCCCAACGCGATGGGCAATCACAGGAAGCCTCGACTGCGCGCTTCATCGCCGACGAACGCGCCGTTGCCGTCGCACTCACGGAGTCCGCAATCGTTCTCGGCTACGATTCGCGAGTCGATGCGGACGGTTCGCCGGCGAGTGCACCGGCTCTCGCACACGTCGACGCGACACTCGAGCAGTCGACCCGCTCACCCGCCGGCGCGACGCTCCCTGCTAGAACGGCGGCTCACAAACTCGCGAGGAGACTGCCGGGTGATGCAACCGGCGCTGTTGCACTCGACTCGAGTACCAGAGCCCTGCTGACGGGTGCGGTAGCTGACGCCGACGACGCTGTTTCGACTGTCGTCGACGCAGCTGCGGCGCTCGGGGCAGCAGCGCGCGTTCGATCTGCGGCGGAGACGACGCTGACCTACGGTGTCGTCGCACCACCCTCGCGGCTGTCGACCGAGACGGTCGAATCAGCGCTGTCTGTCGACGATCCATCGAGCGGAACGGAAACACCAGCACTCCGAGACGTCAGCGTCGACCGAGATGGCCGATTCGTCCTGGCAACAGCCACTGTCGACACCGAAGCACTCGTCGCTGCACACGCCCGTGCGTTCGAGATCGACGCCGACCGCGACGAGTTGCTGCAGGCGCTCCGATAGCGGCGGAGAATACGTTCGACCAGTCCGCAGGCGCGCCATATGGGCGCGCCACATCTGTCGTCGTCTGCTGACGGTCACGTAACTTAGCTCGGTGGCTCGCTTGCCACATCCTCGATCGCGTGGATCTGCACACCCGACGGTCGCTTGGTGAACTGCCCGAGCGACCGCGCAATGATTCGTTCGACACCGCGGTCGGCCGCCAGGTCGAGAATTTGCTGGCTGAGAATTCCATCGAGGATGATCGTCGTCGGCGTCGTCTCGAGTGCTTCGAGCTCGTCAAAGACATCACTCGCCGACGTTTCCTCGAGTACGTCGTTGTCGTCGTCGAGGAATCGGACGCGGTCTGTGTCCGCGCGGATGATCGCAGTCGCGTGCTCGTAGACGGTTTCGAGGTCGTTCGGATCCGACTCGGCGTCCGGCGCTGATTCGGGCTGTTGGTTTCGTTGTCGTTGCCGTTGTCGGTGTTGCCGTTGTCCTTGTTGTCGGTGTTGACCATCTGCCCCGGAGTGATCTGCGTCTCCCCTCGGTGTCGTTGCATCCGCGGTCTCCGCTGTAGCCGTCGCAGAATCGGTCGAACTCACGTTTGCACTCGCACGTTCGGTCTGGTCGGTCGCTCCAGCAGCCTGTGCAGACTCTGACTCGGCCGATTCGATCTGCGTTCCGCTGCGGGCGAGGCCGGTCTTGGCGTCCGTTCGGGACGGTGCCGGACTCGAGCTACCGTCCGTCGCGGCGACGGCCTCCCGCGGCTCGTTCAGCCCGGAGACAGTGTCGTAGGGGACCTTGTTCCGAAGCGACGCGAACAGCTGGTGGTGGTCGAGTTCCTCGACCGAGGTTCCGGACGGAGCGAACGCGACGTAGTCGATATCGCCGACCTGAGAGAGTTCTTCGAGAATGAGATCACCACCTCGGTCACCGTCGAGAAAGGCCGTGACGGTCCGGTGGTTCGTGAGTTCGGCGACGGCGTCGGGGACGTTCGTCCCCTCGACGGCGATGGCGTTTTTCACGCCGTACTTGAGCAGCGTCAGTACGTCTGAACGCCCCTCGACGACGATGATGGCGTCGCTGTCTGTGACACGCGGGCCGGCCGGCAACCCTTCGTACTCCGTGATATCCTCGACGCGGACGTGCTGGCGGACCTCCGCGAGAATCTCCTCGGAGGACATGACGGAATCGTCAAAGCCAGTCCGCAGGAGTTCCTTCGCACGGTCGACGACTTCCTTTCGCTTGGCCGCTCGAACGTCTTCGATCTCGCGGACCTCGAGTGTCGCGCGACATGGGCCGACGCGAGAGATGGTCTCGAGGGAGGCGGCGAGCGTCGCTGTTTCGACCTTGTCCAGGCTGGTCGCGATGGTGACGCTGCCGTGGGACTGGCCCTGTGTGCTTGCGATTTCGACGTCGATGCGTCCGACTTTTTGTGACTGACGGAGATCGCGCAGATCGAGTTCGTCGCCGAGGAGGCCTTCGGTCTGGCCGAAGATTGCACCGACGACGTCGCTGCGCTCGACGACCCCGTCAGCCGTGACGTCCGCGTGAATGAGGTATTTCGAGGTGTCTTCCATGGGAGATCTGCCCCAGACGGGGCGCGGTGACGCGAGAGTCGCGTGCAGAGACCGGGTTAGTGAAGATTTGGGTCGTGAACGGCAAATAGCTGTTGACATTCGGGGCCGTTGTGGGGTTCGGAGACTGAACGAGTGGCCACGGTGCTGTCTGTCACTGTCAGTGGAGCCGAGAGCAGACAAACCCAATCAGTTGCCGAGCGTTACCGCATCGGCCGGTAGGCTCGCCAGTACCAGTAGGCCGAGACGCCGAAGAGGACGACCAGTCCGCCGAGGAAGAAGAGCAGCCCCGGTGGGACCGTCGCGAGGATGGGGTCTGCTGCCTCTGTAACGCCGTCCGTTACGTTTTCGAAGCCGTCGCCGCCGTCCGTCTGGTATTCCGTATCAAACGAGCCGATGTCGTCGGCTGCGGTTTCGACCTCGTCTTCGGCGGTTGCGTCGTCGGCTTCTACATCGTCTGCATCGTCGACATCGTCAGCAGCGCTTGTGTCGTCTGCATCCGCCTCGTCGTCTGCTTCGGCAGCTCCGAACCCGTCTTCGTCTTCGTCTCCGTTTCCGTCGTCCGCTACATCGTCGCTCTCGTCATCAGCAGTCGTTTCGTCTCCCTCTCCCCCGTCATCTCCGTCGGCTGCTGTGCCATCCTGCTGTGTCCCGTCGTCCGTCCGTGCGTCTCCATCATCTGCTGGCGCTCCGGCACCCCAGGTCTCTGCGCTATCAGGGCCAATCCACTGTGTCAGTCCGTACTGCACGAGCAGGCTCCCGCCGGCGAGTGCACCGATGCCACCGATGAGTCGAGAAAGCGCCGTTTTGAGCTGTGAGCCTGCCGACTCGTCGCTGGTTACGATTAGCGGACCATCGGTCGTCGCGTAGACACTCATCTCGTTGCCACGCGAGGAGTACCAGGTGTCGACGACCTCGACCAGGCCGGCCTCTTCGAGATTCTCCAGATGGTAGCGGACGTTCTGAATCGAGGAATCGATGGCGTCCGCGATGTCGCTCGGGGTACCGGGATCGTCGTCGAGACAGGAGTAAATCTGTCGGGCTGTCGTCGAGGAGAGCGCGCTGAAAACGGCGTCGGCGTCCTCACCTTCGAGGTCGACGACACGTGGTTGCCCGTCCTGGGCGGTGGTCTCGGACCGGCGGGGGAACAGACGGGCCATATCGCTATAGTATCCATTCTCTGGCCGACACATATACTCCTTTTCCTACGTGAAAGAGCCGTTTTAGCTAGTGGAAATCGCACGACTGCACCGCCTTTAGCAGTTGAAGAACAACAGTCTTCGATACCGCATGTCGAAGGAAAGTTATTACTCACGGGCGTGCCGAACACGGCGTATGCGTCACCTGCAACTCGTCGGCTGGCTCGCGGTCGCGGTCGTGCTCTGTACGCTCGCGATTCCGTGGTTCCTCTGGGGCGATTCGAGGACGGTTGCCGGCATTCCACTCTGGCTCTGGTGGCACATTGGCTGGATGGGACTCACCTCGGTCGTCTTCTGGCTCTTCAGCCGACGTGCCTGGGGACTCGGCATTGAACCTGACGGAGCGACACAGGCCGGCAATATGGCCGCAAAAACTGAAACCGACGCCGGAGGTGACCAGCCGTGACGCTGGCACTCCAACTCGGCATCATCGTCGGCTACCTGATTCTGGCACTTGCAATCGGACTCGTTGCCTACCGGCTGGCCGACCGGACAGCAGAGGACTTCTACCTCGCGAGTCGGACCTTTGGCACGATCGTTCTCCTGTTTACCACCTTCGCGACACTGCTCTCGGCGTTTACCTTCTTCGCCGGTCCCAACGTGGCCTACCAGCAAGGCCCCGAATGGGTGCTCGTCATGGGGCTGATGGACGGCATCATCTTCGCGATTCTCTGGTACGTAATCGGCTACAAACAGTGGCTGCTGGGCCAGAACCACGGCTACGTTACGCTCGGCGAGATGCTCGGCGACCGATTCGGTGCGACGTGGTTCCGTGGACTCGTGGCTGGAATCAGTCTCGTCTGGCTCTTTCCCTACGTGATGCTCCAGCAGGTCGGCGCTGGCACCGCGCTCACGGCGCTGACCGAAGGTGCAATCCCCTACTGGGCTGGCGCAGGACTGATTACGGCGTTTATGATCCTCTACGTCGTCCTCGCCGGCATGCGCGGTATCGCCTGGACAGACACTCTCCAGGGTGCGTTCATGCTCGTCGTGACCTGGGTCGCGATGCTCTGGCTGCTCGCCGTCGTCGGCGGACCGACGAGCGCAACTGCAGCACTGGAGGCGGAGGCTGCACAACATCTCGCACTCGGCAGCGACCACTACACACCCCAGTGGATGCTCTCGACCGCGATCACGATCGGCTTCGGCGTCGCGATGTTCCCACAGGTGAACCAGCGCTTCTTCGCCGCCGGCTCTCGAACCGTCCTCAAGCGGTCGTTTGCCCTCTGGCCCATCCTCTGTGTCCTCCTGTTCGTTCCCTCGTTCCTGATCGGCGCGTGGGCACGCGGCCTCGATGTGACGATTCCAGAGGGCGGGAACGTCCTCCCCGTCGTCCTCGCCGAGTACACGCCCGTCTGGTTCGCCGCACTCGTCATTGCCGGCGCGATGGCCGCAATGATGTCCTCCTCAGACTCGATGCTGCTCTCCGGTTCGTCGTACTTTACGCGAGACCTCTACCGACCGGTACTCGAGTACCGGTCCGATATCCAGTCGATTTCAGCACAGCGCGAGGACTTCGTCGCGCGAGTCGGCGTGGTTATCTTCGCGACGGCGTCGTTCCTGGCGAGTCTGGTGAATCCGGCGACGTTGTTCGAGCTTGGTGAGGCGGCCTTCAGCGGGTTCGCACAGCTTGCGCTGCCGGTCATCGTGGCGCTCTACTGGCGACGGACGACCCGTGCGGGAATGACGGCTGGGATTCTGGCGAGCCAGGCGTTTTACCTCGCGAGCCTGTTCACGGTGGTTGTGCCGAGTGCCTACGCGGGATGGACGGCGGGAATGGTTGGGATGGTGCTCGGACTCGTCGTTACGGTCGGGGTGTCGCTGGTGACGACGCCGGCTGCGGACGAGCAGCGAGCGCTGTACTTCGATGGGTTGCGCGCGGATTGAGCCGTGCTGAGCGTCGTGGATTTGTACGGGTTGAGCGTCGATGTGTGTCTGAATCGAACGCAGCGAGCGTTCTCCCGAGGCCCTCGACGGTCAGCAGCTCGCAGAACGACACACCGAAAGGTCCCCTCGTTCTACCACGTCCCAATGCCAACCGATCTTCCCTCCTCGCTCACCGACGAGTGGCAGCTACTCGGTACCCGATCCGGAAGTACGAGCGTACTCGTCGCCTCGATCACCGCCGAGACGACGCTGTACGAACCCGTCGACGAACCGGCGACCGCTGCGATCGGCGCGGGCGACATCCCCGTTCGATCGCTCTTTGCTGTCGATCTCTCTATCTCACCATCACTGTCGACTATCGGTATCACTCCTGATGCCGCCCTCTCGAAGGCCGCGCCGAAGGCCAAGTCCCAGTTCGTCGACACCGTCGCCGACGACGGGCTCACCGTCGAGGAAACGCGGGACGTACTCGAGTTCGAAGGACCGAACGGCGCTGCCGGAAAGTGGTACGTGCTCGACACGAGCTACGCGGTCGAGCCGGACCGAACGCCCGACGACGTCGACCGAATCGCCGCCGAAGCGAACGTCGCCGTCTGGCCGACCGCCGAGAGTTACGGGGTCGCTGGTGGCGTGTTGCCACTCGAGTCTGTCGCGGATCGGGCGGACGATTCTGTCGACGGACTCGTCCTCGACGTGAACCCGGAGCGCGACCGCGAGACGATCACAACGCTGATTCAGACGGTTGATCTCGACGGTGCGGATGCAACCGAGACTGACGCCGTGCCCGGAGACGAGGTGCCCGACGAAGCAACAGCGCCAGACGGGCCGAGCGACGCGGACGCCTGACCGCCCCGATCCAATACTGTTAGGGGCTGACCGGTCCAAGTCGGGGCTATGCAAACGCACATCGTTCCGGTCGGCTTCGACTACGACCGGCTGATCGCCCCGCTCGTACGCGATCAGATCGACGTCGATAGCGTCATTCTGCTAGAGGGCGCGGTGGGCAGCGAGGCAAACGTCGAGTACTCTCGGCATCTCTCGGAGAAACTCGAAACCGACTTCCGGAGCCTGCTCGGGGCCGAAACCGAGCGCTTCGTTCTCGAAGACGTCTACGACTACGACGAGGCGTTCGAGCAGGCCTACGACCTCATCACCGCCGAACTCGACGCCGGCAATGAGGTCTGGGTCAACGTTGCCGCGATGCCCCGCACCGTGAGTTTCGCGTTCGCGACCGCTGCGAACTCGCTGATGGTCGAACGCGAGGACGAACGCGAGCAGATCCACACCTACTACACGGCCCCCGAGAAGTACTTAGAGACCGAACTAGCGGAGGAACTCCGCGAGCAGAGTCGGCTCCTCGAGGAACTCAAGAACGGCTCCATCGAAGACGACCAGATCGACGACCGTCTCGAGAGCGCCCGCAACCTCCTCTCGGAGTTCGACGAGCGCGGCACCACCATCGGCGCGAAGGAAATCGACGGCGCACACATCGTCGAGCTTCCTGTAACCTCGTTCTCGAACGTCAAGCCGTTCGAGGAGCTGATCCTCTACAAACTCGGTGAGGACGGCGAGTTCGACTCGGTCTCGGAACTCGCGGAGTCACTCGCCCGCGAACTGAACGAAGAGTACACCGACAGCTTCCGCTCGAAGGTCATCTACAACGTCGACCGGCTGGGGCCGGGCGGGAAGGGGTACATCGAGCGCGAGGAACACGGCAAGTCCTACCGAACGCGGCTCTCCAGAATCGGCGAGTTGTGGGTCCGTGCACACTCCGATTCCGAGTCAGTGTAGGTCTCAATGTGTTGTCACGCACTTGCGGCCGGTCTCCTATCCAGCGGTCGAACCTGGCGGTCCAAATACACGTCACACTCATACCGACGCTAGCAGAGATGGACAGGCATACCAATTCGGCCGAACTAGTTGGATGTGAGACGAGTCGGTTTCCTCGCATGATGCAGACAGTACGTTGAGATGGGAAGAAAGCTGGAGACGACATACTGAAGACCGACGTTCGAAGGACAAGACGCGAAACACCTAACAAGACTGCCGTCAAAACGGGTTGTATATGACCGATTCCGTCGCGGTCGCAATCGCAGTCGTGGCCCGTCAGTTCAACGGCCCGCGCGAGACGGTGTTTGTAGGGGCCCCGTAGCCCCCCTATCACCCACCCTGTTTCGACGGATGTATTGTTGGCGACCAGCATTCACCGAGCAACGACCGGTATCACCGATGGATTACAGTCACTGCCGTACCACCCTGACGACGTATCGACGACGCCCGATTCGGGCGGTGAGAGCATGAGCATGGACGACCCAGCACAGGCTGACGAGACGGCTCACCACGAGCCCACACTCGAGAGCAACTACGAGCCCGAAGCCGTCGAGTCCCACTGGCAGGACCGGTGGGTCGACGAGGAGATCTACGCCTACGAGAGCGACCCGAAGCGAGACCCGAATACGGTCTACGCCATCGACACGCCGCCGCCGACGGTGTCGGGCAGTCTGCATATGGGCCACCTCTACGGCTCGACGCTACAGGACTTCGCTGCGCGTTTCCAGCGGATGGCAGACGGCGAGGTGTTGTTCCCGTTTGGCTACGACGACAACGGGATCGCCTCCGAGCGCCTGACCGAGACGGAACTCGACATCCGCCACCAGGACTACGAACGCCGCGAGTTTCAGGAGCTCTGCCGCGAGGTCTGTGCGGAGTATGAAGCCGAGTTCACCGACAAGATGCAGGATCTTGGCACCTCGGTCGACTGGAATAATACCTACAAGACGATCGAGCCTCGCGTCCAGCGCATCTCCCAGCTCTCCTTCCTCGACCTCTACGAAAAGGGTCGTGAGTACCGCAAGAAAGCGCCTGCAATCTGGTGCCCAGAGTGTGAGACCGCAATCTCGCAGGTCGAGATGGAGGACGACGAGCGCGGCTCGCACTTCAACGATATCGCGTTCGAGTTGACCTCGGACGGCACGGACCGCGAGGAGTTCGTCATCTCCACGACCCGACCCGAACTCATTCCAGCCTGTGTCTCCGTCTTCGTCCACCCCGACGACGAGGCCAACCAGGATCTGATTGGCGAGACAGCCAAGATACCGATCTTCGGCCACGAGGTGCCGATCATCGCCGACGAGCGCGTCGACATGGAGAAAGGCAGCGGCGTCGTGATGTGCTGTACCTTTGGTGACCAGAACGACATCGAATGGTACCAGGCCCACGATCTGCCACTTCGCGTCGCCATCGACGAGTCCGCGACGATGACCGACCTCGCTGGCGACTACGAGGGAATGTCCACCGAGGAGGCCCGCGAGGCTATCGTCGAGGATCTGGACGACGAGGGCTCCCTCCGGGACCGCTGGGAGATCACCCACGCCGTCGGCGTCCACGAACGCTGTGACACCCCCGTCGAGTACCGCGTCTCCAAGCAGTGGTACGTCGAAATCCTCGATCACAAGGAGGAGTACCTCGAGGCCGGCCGAGAGATGGACTGGTACCCCGAAAAGATGTTCACCCGCTACAAGCACTGGATCGAGGGTCTGGAGTGGGACTGGCTCATCTCGCGCCAGCGCGACTCGGGGATTCCGTTCCCGGTCTGGTACTGCGAGGAGTGTGACCATCCGATCATGGCCGAGAAAGAGGACCTGCCGGTCGACCCCCTCTCGGACGAGCCGCCAGTCGACGCCTGTCCAGAGTGTGGCCACGACGAGTTCGAGCCCGAAGAGGACGTCTTCGACACGTGGGCGACCTCATCGCTGACGCCCCTCATCAATGCGGGCTGGGACTGGGATGCAGAGAGCGAGGAGTTCGCGATGGACAAGCCGGAGTTGTATCCCTTCGACCTGCGCCCACAGGGCCACGACATCATCTCGTTCTGGCTGTTCCACACCGTCGTCAAGTGTTACGAACACACCGGCGAGGTGCCCTTCGACGCGACGATGATCAACGGCCACGTCCTGGACGAGAACCGCGAGAAGATGTCCAAGTCCAAGGGCAACATCGTCGCCCCCGACGAGGTGCTCGCGGAGTACCCAGTAGACGCCGTTCGCTTCTGGGCCGCAAGCGCCGCCGTCGGCGACGACTTCCCGTACCAGGAGAAGGATCTCCGCGCCGGCGAGAAGCTCCTGCGCAAGCTCTGGAACGCCTCGAAGCTCGTCGACACCCTCGCTCCCGCAGACCCCGAGGAACCGGACGAACTCGAGCCCATCGACCGCTGGCTCCTCGCCGAACTCGACGACGCCGTCGCAGAACTCACCACGCAGTTCGAGGAGTACGAGTTCGCCAAGGCCCGCGACCGCCTGCGAACGTTCTTCTGGAACACCTTCTGTGACGACTACTTAGAAATCGCGAAGGGCCGCGAGGACAACCCCTCGACGCAGTACGCACTGCGGACGGCTCACCGGACCTTCCTCGAGTTGTGGGCACCGTTCCTCCCGCACGTGACGGAGGAAATCTGGCAGGCTGTGTACGCGGACAGCAACGCTGGACTCAACGACGCGAGCATCCACACCCGCGACTGGCCCACCCCACAGGGCTACGAGGCCGACCTCGCAGCCGGCGAAACCGCACTCGAGGTCATCGGCGCGCTCCGACGCTACAAGAGCGAGAATCAGCTCCCGCTCAACGCCGACCTCGAGTCGGTCGCCGTCTACGGCCCGATCGAGGGCTTCGAGGACGCCATCCAGAACGTGATGCACGTCCAGGAGCTCACCGTGCTCGAGTCGGAGCCAGAGGTCACCACCGAAATCACCTCGATTGATCTCGACTACTCCACGCTCGGGCCGAAATTCGGCTCCAAAGTCGGCGATATCGACGCCGGCATCGAAAGCGGCGAGTACGAACTCGAAGAGGACGACGGCACCGCCACCGCGCTCCACGTCGCCGACGAGGAACTCGAGTCCGACCTGTTCGAGATTGAACGCGAACGCACCTACTCCGGCGCGGGTGAAATGATCGAGACGGAGTCGGCAGTCGTCGTACTCGAGTAACTGACTCGA
Organism: Natrialba chahannaoensis JCM 10990; assembly: GCF_000337135.1. Classification (GTDB taxonomy): domain Archaea; phylum Halobacteriota; class Halobacteria; order Halobacteriales; family Natrialbaceae; genus Natrialba; species Natrialba chahannaoensis. The sequence continues at coordinate 4,505 of NZ_AOIN01000045.1, read as the reverse complement.
ACGAGCGGTGATCGCACTCGAGTCGGTGGGCGAACTGATTCGAATTTTTGTCGTATTCTGATCGAATGTGATCTGACCTGGCCTGCGCTGTCCTCCGCTGCTCTCGTCTCTCGGTTCTACATTTTGCGCGCAACAGCGACATCCTCTTCGTCCCACGTTGCTGTCGCAGTCACTCGACTGCCGTCGACGTCGACTGACTGGTCCGTCCCGGAGGCACCGAGCACGTCCGCGAGCGCGGTCTCGTCTGGATCGTCGATAACCGCTGCGAAGTTGCCCGTGGATGTCTCCTCATCCTCGATAGTAAGTGACGAGACGATGGTTTCGGCACCCTCGAGTTCCGGGTATGCGAAGTCGACGAGCCGGTCACCGTCGTCTGCAGCGGCCGCCGAACCCGCGGGAGCACCCAACTGGCCGATGACGACATCGCCCCCGCCGGCAGTCTCGAGCGCCCACGCGAACGACTCGGAGTCATCGACTGCCCGATCAGCGGTCCCTCTTGCAGCGCCGATCATCGACTCGAGTACGGCCAGCGCATCGACCGCCTCGTCGTCGACGACGACGAGCGCATCGTCACCGACGGCGATCGCCGTCCCCGCTGCGTCTTCGACGGGTGTGTACACCTCGTAGCCGTCGATCTCGTCGGTTTGCTCGAGTTGTCTGATGAACTCGGCCGCCGGCTCGGCGGTGAGGCGCTCGTCGATCTCCGCGGGGTCGATATCACCGAGCACGACGTACGTATCGGGCGTCTGCAGCAGTTCCGAGACTGTCGAGTCGAACATCTCGCCGTCGTCGAGGAGTCGTCCGAGCCCAAACTGCGCGAGGTCGAGCCCGACGAAGAGATACGCCGACAGCGCCCCCTCCGAGACCGGTGCGATCATCGGGTCCGCCTCAAACTCTGCGGGGACGTCGTCGTCCGGCTGTGCGTCCTCGAGTTCATCGCTGGCGTACTCGTTGAGTGTCACCCAGTCGACGGCGACGAACTCGAGTTCGCGTGGGTCGTCTGGGAGCCAGTAGCTGTACGCTGGGCCGTCATCGGTCGCGGTCTCGCCATCGTCTTCGTCTGTGTCGTCCGCACCGACCTCGTCATCGTCCTGTGCAGCAGCTGACCCACCGAGGAGCCCAAGGGTCGCAAGCGTCGCCGTTGCACCGGTGTACTCGAGTACGGTTCGGCGGGTCGGCCAGTTCGGCAGGTCTCGCCAGTTCGAGTGGGGCGGCCGATCTGGTGGGTTCGGGGCCATGGGACGCACGTACACGGCCGGCTTCGAAATAAGACGACCCTACGGTCACCGCGCGCAGACTGTCACTCCGGCCAGCAGCCGAAATTGCAGTAGCTGACGAGCGTCGGACAGCACTCGAGATTACAGTAGCTGACGAGCGGCGGCCAGTAGCCGAGATTGCAGAAACTGGCGAACAGGGTCGGTCCGAATCGCGACGGCGTGCAGCGTCAGATGTCACGCCGGACGAAGAGCGCCACCGCAAGCACGACCAGCCCAAGAAACGCAACAAGTAAAACGCCGGCGTCGAGGAGTGCGTATTCCTCGTGGACGAGAATTGCCGTCTGGTCGTAGTATCGGGACGGTGCGACGGCACCGATCCACTCGTAGTCCGGATCGAGACTCGAGACGCCCTCGACCAGCCACAGGACGATGACGGCACCCAGGGCCGCCGCTCGCGCACTTCGGACGCGGTCGATCCCGACGGAGAAGACGAGGCCGATTCCGGCACAGACGAGCAGATACGGAACGGAGAGGAGATGGACCATCGCGAGTGCGACAGGATTGAACGACTCCCCGATAGCGAGTGCGCTGACGTAGACGATGAGTGCGACCCCGACGTTCAGTGCAACTAGCGGAACCCAGAGCGCCCCGAGCTTCTGGAGGACGACCGATTCGCGCGAGACCGGATTCGAGAGGATGAGATCCATCGACCGGTCCTGAATATCGCCCGCGATCAGACCGGCGCTGACGTACGCGAAGTAGATGCCGACGAGCAGAATCCAGAAGAACGAGTAGATCTCCGCCGCGATGAAGCCCTCGATCGTATGTAGTTCTTCGATCCCAAACAGTTCGAACATGAACCCGGGGAACGCCTCTTCGAAGACGTCCATCTCTTCCTGGACTCCAGGGAACATCGAGAAGTAGAGCGCCGATAACACCGCGAAGACGGCAAGCAAGATAACTGACCCACGAACCCGATTTCTGGATTCGATGCGGAGGATGGCCGTCATGGTCGCCCCCTCAGAGATCCCTCCGGACGAAATAGGCAGTCGCGAGACTCAACAGGGCGAGAAACCCGACGAGGAGAAGTCCGGCGTCGAGGAGCGCGTACTCCTCGTGGACGAGGATCGCCGTCGGATCGTAGTACCGACTCGGCGTCACGGTACCGACCCACTCGAAATCGGGATTCAGCTGTGCGAGGCCGTCGACGAGCCAGAGAACGAACACCAGCCCCAGCGCGGCGGCCTGGGCGGTTTCGACCCGATCGAGGACGACGGAGAAGACGATCCCGATTCCGGCACAGACGAGCAGGTACGGGACGCCGAGCACGTGGACCATCGCGAGCGCGATGAGGTTGACCGACTCCCCGAGAAGAGACACACCGAGCAGGAGCGTGCCGAGCAAGGCGAGCGACAGCGCGACCAGTGGAACCCACAGCGCAGCGATCTTCTGGAGGACGACCGATTCACGAGAGACGGCACTCGAGAGGGTGAGATCCATGCGTCGCGTTCGAACGTCTCTCGAGATCATGCCGGCGCTGACGTAGGCGAAGTAGATTCCAGCGAGGAGCACCCAGACGAACGGGAAGATGTACCCGCCGAGAAAGCCCTCGATCGTGTGGAGTTCTTCGACGCCGAGCAGGGCCAGTATGTACTCCGGGTACACCTCCTCGAACAGCGCTGCTTCGTCCTGGATACTCGGGAAGACGACGAGAAAGAACACCGACAGAACGACGAGTAGGCCGGTCAGCAACAGTGTCCCGCGCAGCAGCCGCTCCGACTCGGTGCGCAAGATTGCGGTCATCCGGTCTCCTGGGAGTCGGTCCCGTAGTAGTGTTTGAACACCTCGTCCAGCTGTGGATCGCCGATATCGATGTCTGTCACGTCGTATTGCACGAGGTGCTCGAGTAGTTCGATCGCCTCACCCGTATAGGTAAATCGAGCCGTTCGGTCGACGAGTTCGACGTCGATCATCTCCGCGGTGACGAACTGGTCCGGATCGACCGGTCCCGCGAGCTGCACTCGGACGTCCTTCCCGCCTCGTTCGAGTAACTCCTCGATGGTCTCGAGTGCAACTAGCTCACCGTCGCGGATGATCCCCACACGGTCACAGATGCGCTGGACTTCGCTGAGAACGTGTGAGGAGAAGAAGATGGTCGTTCCAGCGTCGCGTTCGTCCTCGAGAAAGAGGTGTAACCGATCCTGCTTGAGCGGGTCCAGACCTGACGTCGGTTCGTCCATGATCACGAGATCGGGGTCGTGCATGAACGCCTGGACGATGCCGAGCATCCGGCGATTCCCGTGTGAGTAGGTTTCGACCGGCTTGTCGAGCGGCGGTCGAAACAGTTCAAGCAGTTCATCCCGCCGCTCGTCTCCCCGCAGTCGGGCGAAGTACTCGAGTACCTCGCGGCCGGTTAGCCGTTCTTCGAACCCGAGTGTGTCCGGGAGGTAGCCGACGTTGGCTTTCGCTCGAGTGAGCGCTCGTCGGTGGCGAATATCTGCACCGAGCACGGTTGCGGTGCCGGCGGTCGGCTTGAGCAGGCCGAGGAGGAGCCGGATCGTCGTCGTCTTCCCTGCGCCGTTCGGTCCGAGGTAGCCGAATATCTCGCCGGGTTCGACGGCGAAGCTGACTGCGTCGTTGGCCATGACGTCACCGTACTGCTTGGTGAGGCCGTCCAACCTGATCGTGGCTGTGTCAGCAGTGGGTTCGGTCTCGTGTGCCGCAGTCTGGCTAGACATGATTGGTCCTCTCAGGATGTGACGCGATTGAATACCACGACGTGCTATGCTACGCGATTCGACACCGTCACTGAGCATAAACTCCTGTCTCCGCTGCTACGCAATGTTCAACTTTCCAATGGGACTGCGTGTTGGACGGACCGTGCCGTCTACGTAGCCGTTCAATCACCGTGTCAGTCACCGTCGTCAGCCACTATCGACAGTCACCGTCGACAATCGTCGTTCAGTCGCATAGCGGCCGTCAGTGAGCGAACAACAACTACGAAGATGGTGGTCAAACGATCATTTCAGTTAGGAACACTGTTTTGTCATCGAATTCCGTCAGTGATTGCATGGACGAACTCGATCGACGCCACCTGCTCGGTCTCAGTGCGGCGGGCCTCGGGGCCGTTGTCGGCTGTCTGGACACCGACCCGGGGGCACCAGCAGAGAACGGCTCGGACGAGCCAGGCGGGAACGGCAGCGAAGACGGAGGTGGGAATGGAGACGAAGACAGGAACGGAACCGAAACCGGAACGGACCAACACCTGTCTCTTATACACATCTCTGA
>NZ_AOIN01000044.1 GCF_000337135.1 Natrialba chahannaoensis JCM 10990 | reverse complement strand
AGTACGTCGACGGCGAGTGGTACCGGGTTGCGCCGCTCGGACACCCCGATCCGCTAATGTACGTCGAACCCAGCGAGCAACACACCTGGATCGTCACCCCCGATAACGACGGTATACTGGACGGCGACCGAATCGCTTCGGGCGGCGGAACGGAGGAACTGGCGCTCGTCGGCGTCGGATCAGGAACGTACGCCTTCCGCGCTCGCGGCTGGTTCGAAGACAGTCGTGACGACGAAATCCTGGCGTTCGCGACGACGTTCGAACTCGAGTCCGCTGACCTCACACTCGAGTCGACGGACGCGATCGAGGAGATCGAACTCGAGTCGGGTGATGATATCGACGGCGACGGTAACGGCGACAATGCTGGTGGAGATGGTGAGACACTCGTCGCTCACTCCTCCCGCGGCGAGGACGACGAGTATCATCGTCTCGCCGCGTTTGAACTCGAGGTGGTCGACGAACCGAGCGACGACGAGGACGATGTAGATCCCCAGCACGTCATCACGGAGCAACTGCTTCGGTTCGAACAGCTCTGGGATGCGATTGCGCTTGCGGACGAACACGACGTCTCCGCGGTTCGTCTCGAGGAGTACGACGCGACGTATCCGGTCTTCGGAAGTAATTCAGACGGGCTCTACGAGTACCAGGGAGAGTACTACCGTGTTCGAACGCGAGAACTTGAGGAGTGACCGGAGCAAGAACAACGAGAGGCTGGTCAGGCTGTTGCGTGCTGCTGTTCGAGTGCAACTTCACACTGTTTCGCCCGAATCGCGAGCGCGAGAAACAGCGCGAGCAGCGTGAACGTCACCTCTCCGGCGGCGATGACGCCGAGTGCGTCGGCCTGCAGGAACATTGGTTCGTCTCGCGCGACAGGGATTGCAGTATGATGGGGCTCACCGACGATCGGGATGAAGTAGTCGACGATCAGGTTGCTCGTATACCAACCGAGCGCGACGGCGACACCCCAGACGGGAAAGTCGCTGATCCGGTAGAGGACGAGTGCCTGGACGACCATCCCGAGGTGGCTCCAGAAGAGGAACTGGAACATTAGCGGATGGAGATACGAGTACGAGTCGTAGAACGCGAGCAGGGTGTACGGCGTCCAGAGCCCGAGGATGATGTTCCCGAAAAACGCGAGCGCGGTCAGCCACGGCAGTTCGTGGCCGAGTTTCCAGGCGGCGATAGCCAGTGCGATAAACAGCGTCGCCATCGGACTGTCCGGCACCCAGGGCCACATCACGGCCGGCGTCTGGGCGAACTGCCCCGAGTAGTACCAGAAACCAAAGACCGTCCCGAGGAGGTTGATTGCCACGACGAGCCAGGCGAATCTGAGTCCGAGGTTCTCGAGTACTCGCGGGACTGGCGCGAGGTATCGCGGCAACCGGTGGTGGGTATGGTCGCGAATCTGCGGCCTGGTCGACGTAGACATCGATTTCGTCCAGTTCGATGGGATGAATCCGCAAAACAGTAGCGGTTACTGGCAGTGGCGAGATTTCTGAACCACATTCGAACGATCGTATTGGTAAGGGAACTAAAGTTAAAAGTGTTCTATCCTGGTAAACGAGTTATAACTAATGGCTCGTCCGCAACAGATACGCGTAAGTGCCGTGGGTGAAAACGCCACACTATGGCAGAGACCACAGATCTCGAAGAACTCCGACGTGGGACTGACCTCATCAAGCGCGGATTCGCACAGATGCAGAAGGGCGGCGTTATCATGGACGTCGTCAACCCTGAACAGGCCCGAATCGCCGAAGACGCGGGTGCAGTCGCCGTCATGGCACTTGAGGCGGTGCCGGCGGACATCCGCAAGCGCGGTGGTGTCGCCCGGATGGCAGATCCGGCGGACGTCGAAGAAATTGTCAACGAAGTCTCGATCCCGGTGATGGGGAAGGCCCGTATCGGGCACACGAAGGAAGCACAGATTCTCGAGTCCGTCGGCGTCGACATGATCGACGAGTCGGAGGTGCTCACCCCGGCAGACGACGCCTACCACATCGATAAGCGCGACTTTACGGCCCCGTTCGTCTGTGGTGCGCGCAACCTCGGTGAAGCGCTGCGCCGGATCGAGGAGGGTGCGGCGATGATCCGAACCAAGGGCGAAGCTGGCACCGGCGACGTGAACCAGGCTGTCCACCACCAGCGGACGATCAAAGGAGAGATCCGCCAACTGGAGGGGATGAAACACGAGGAACGCGAGGCCTACGCCCGTGAGATCGAAGCACCTGCGGAACTCGTCCACGAAACGGCCGAGATGGGCCGTCTCCCGGTCGTCAACTTTGCTGCGGGTGGCATCGCGACGCCTGCAGACGCGGCGCTCATGATGCACCACGAGTGTGACGGCATCTTCGTTGGCAGCGGTATCTTCGGCGCGGAGAACCCACCAGTGATGGGCGAGGCAATTGTCGAGGCCGTGAACAACTGGGACGATGCCGACGAACTCGCAGAGATTTCGAAGAACCTCGGCAAGGGGATGAAAGGTGACGCGAACGTCGATCTCCCCGAGGAAGAGAAGTTACAGGGTCGCGGCGTCTAAGAACAAAGACCCTCGAACTCGGCAGTGTGGTTGAGGGGCGACAAGGAGCGACAGTGGACGACGACAGGTATCGTGGTCGATGACCTGGACAACCAGTGACGGTCGATCGGCGCGTTACTTCGTTTTTGGCTTGTCTTTCTTGCCTTTGCCGTCTTTTGTCCCTTTCTTTCCTTTGGCGTCCTTCTTGCCGTCCTTTCCGTAGCCTTTCCCCTTCTTGTGGGCGTCTTTCTTCCCCTTCTTCGCCGACTTCTTCGTGATTTTGGCCACCGCTGCGGCGTTGACCAGGCCGGCACCCTGCTGTTCTGTCGGCAGCCCGATGTCGGTGGCAGTCTTGTTCATGAAGTAACGGGCTTCCGTTGCAGAGTAGCCCTTCGCCATCAACAGCGCTGCCGTTCCCGTTACGTGCGGCGTTGCAAACGATGTCCCGGTTCCAATACCGTACTCGCCACTTGGTAGCGTTGAGAGGATATCAACACCCGGGGCGGCCAGTTCGATCTCCGGACCGTAGTTCGAGAACGCCGCGAAGCCATCGTCTTGTGTCGTTGCACTCACTGCGACGACCTCCGGTGCGGACGCCGGATAGGAGACGGCTCCGCCATCGTTACCCGCCGAAGAGATTAGCAGGACGCCACGTTTGTGTGCGAACTGAATGGCGCGCTGGACGAGCGGCGAGTACGGGCCGCTCAGACTCATGTTTGCCACATCACGGTTCGTGATAGCGGACCAGATGATACCCATCGCAACGTCGGACGCGAAGCCGACGCCATCCTCGTTCAGAACCTTCACCGCATGGAGCGTCGATTTCGGCGCGACGCCGACGACGCCGAAGTCGTTGTCGAGTGCGGCGATCGTCCCGGAGACGTGCGTTCCGTGACCATTATCGTCGGCCCAGTTTGTGTCGTGGCCAGCCGATGCGCGAGTATACGCGATGCCGTCGCCGAGATTCGCGGCGAGGTCCGGATGGGTCGGATCAATACCCGTGTTGATCACCGCGACGTTGGCCCCTTTTCCACGCTTGCTCGCTTTGTTGGCTTTCCGTGCACCGATTCGTTCGACACCCCAGGGGACAACCTGGCCATCCGAATTGTCGTTGTTGTCGTCTACGTCCGAGCCGGCGTAGTACGCCTGGTCCGGCGCAACGAAATCGATGTGATCGGACTCCGTGAGCGGCTCCATACCCTCATCCGCCGCCTCGACCGTGAGTGTGTTCACAGAGTGGATCGCGTGGACGACGTTGTCCGCCGCGTCCCTGATTTGCTGTTCTCCTACCTCAGTCACGTATCCGACGTTGAACCGACCCGCGTCACCGCTGGAGTCAGCCTGTACGCTCGACACGCTCGCGAGCCCACCCAGAGTGATTCCTGCACCGCTGACCGCTTTGAGCACGCTCCGTCGACCGGTACCGTTGTACGTCATTTCATCCGACATGACAGTCGCACCCAGAATATCGACGTAAATTGTATAATCCCGTCTACCAACCAGTATCCGAGACCTGAACGACTCAAGTACAACACTCACTTCGAAGCGAACGTGCTGTCGAAATCAGGGTTGGTGTGTCGCTGTGACGAGTTGGCGTACGTGACAGTTTCTCCGAGTCAAACAGGTGATACGCGGCGAGCACCGGGATGGAGCCAGGAACGTGCTACTCAGTGGTCCTCCCCAGTCGTCTTCCACCAGGCCTGAAGCGGCGGCAAGATACCCATACGCCACCCTAGGAGCAGCGTACAATAGCTCACGAGCACGCCACAGCCGAGCGAACAGATCACCACCGGAGCGAGTTGTGCCCCGACGACTGCGACCAGCGCCGCGAGCACGAGCGAGCCGATCTGGACCGGCCACCGCTCCCAGTACCGGCGAACCCGCGCCGGATCGCGGGCCGCGAGCAGTTCGAAGCCGACCGTGAGCGCGCCGCCGACCGCGAACAACAGCGGTGAGAGGGATGTGTCGGTCACCAGCGCGAGCCCGCCGAAGATCGTGAGAGTGAGCACGGCAAGCGCGGCGTCAACTCGAGTACTCATACGTGGGTCTGCGGCGGGCTGGACGATAGAAGTGTGGCCGACGGAGGGCTACGAATTGACCACTCGAGTCGGTAACGAGAGGAACGAAACAGAGTGGAGGGTGAAGGACGGACGCCGGTGAAAGAACAACAAAACGTGGTCAGGAACGGTCGCCGTACACGTGCGCCCCCTCGCCAATCGCCGTCTGGTAGGCGCGACTCTCGATCCCCACCGAATCGAAGGCGTCGAGCATCGCTCCGGCAACCGCGCCGCGGTCTGAGTCCGTTTGACAGACTGCCAGGATCGAGGGGCCAGCACCGCTGACGGTGACGCCAGTTGCACCGGACTCGAGTGCGGCCTCGCGGACGGCGTCGTAGCCGTCGATTAGGGCGCTGCGTTCGGGAGTGACGATTTCGTCTGCCATACCCTGGCCGACGAGGTCGGGGTCGTTGCGCGTCATGCCGACGGAGAGAGTTGCAGCGTGGCCGACGGTGTCGACGACGTTGCCGAGCCGGGCCTGTTCGGGGACGACACCGCGTGCATCACGCGTCGAGACGGTGATCTCGGGCAGACAGACGACGACAGGAAGCGATGCGTCGACCTGCGTGATGCCATCGTCGGTAACGATGACGAAACCGCCGAGCAACGAGGGGGCGACGTTATCCGCGTGGGCCGTCCCGGAGACGATCGCCTCGCCCTCGGCGGCGATGGGGACGAGTTCCTTTCGAGAGAGGCCGCGGTCGTAGAGTTCGTTGAGAGCGACGGCAGCGCCGGCCGCGCTAGCGGCCGAGGACCCAAGCCCGGAAGACGGCCGGACACCTTTGTCGATTTCGATGTGTGCGGGTGCCTCGAGCGCCTCCGCGACAGCACCGACGGTGTTCTTCTTCGGGTCTTCGGGAATGTACTCGCTGCCGGTGCCAGTTACGGAAATCGTCGTTTCGGGGGCGCGAGAAACCCGGACCACGTCTGCGGGTGCGCCGAGCGCGACGCCGAAGACGTCGAAGCCGCTCCCCAGGTTTGCGCTCGTCGCTGGAGCCCGCACGGTGAGCATGCCGAACCATTGCTACACTGCAGGCAAAAAGGTAGCGGAGCGCGCTCAGCGGACGGTACTGGAGTGTGCCCCGGCCGTCGATGTGTTACGCGCTACTGCTCGTCCGGTGCGTTGTCGAATTTGAAGACGTCGTCTGCGTCGTCACCGTCGTCGTCCGAACCTTCGCTCTCGGCGTCGGTAGCAGCAGTATCAGCGTCTGTACCATCGTCAGCACCATCACCATCACCATCGTCCGTGCCTTCCTCAGCAACTGGGCCGAGTGGATCGACGGCGTCGCCCGAACTCGCGTCCGGTTCCGTCTCGCTGTCGACACCCTCGCCACTGCCCGCCTCGACGGCGAGCGGATCGGGGTTGTCGTCGGCCGTGGCATCGTGATCGTCCGCTGCGGTCGACTCCGCGCCGGATTCGAACGCTGTCTCCTCGTCGAACGTGATGCCAGTAGTCGCATCCTCGTCGTCGCCCACACCGGCCACGTCGTTACTGTCGAGATTCAGTTCTGTCTGTGCAGTCTCAAGTTCCACGGCAGGATCGAGTTCGGCGTCCTCAACATCGGTGTCGAACCGGTCGAGCGCCGCCGAAAGCTGGCCGGACTGTTGGGAGAGGTTCGACGCCGAGTTCGTCACCTCCGTCAGCGCCGTCGTCTGCTCCTCGGCTGCCGCTGCGACGTTCTCCGCTTCGGTCGTCGTCTCCTCGGAGACCGTTGCCGCGTCGTCGACCATCGCGACGACCTCCTGCGTTGAAGCCGCCTGCTGTTCGGTCGCCGCCGAAATCTCCTGGACGCCGATGTTAGTCTCGCGGGCGAGTTCCGCAATCTCCTCTAATGCATCGACTGCCTCCTGCACCTGCTGTCCGGCGTCGACGATGTCCGAACTCGTCCCCTGCACTTCCGCGGCGGATTCTTCGGTCCGCTCGCGGATGGACTCGAGTCGATCCTCTGCTTCGTCGGCCGCGTCGGCAACGTCTTCGGAGAGTGTCTTGACCTCCTTTGCGACGACGGAGAACCCTTCTTCGTCCTCTCCGCTTGCGGAACGCGAGGCCTCGATGTTGGCGTTCAGCGCCAGCATGTTGGTCTGACGAGCGATTTCGGAAATCGTCGCGATGAGTTGGTCGATCTGCTGGACCTCCTCCTCGAGGCGCTCGATGCCCTCGACGGCAGCGCCGGCCTCGGTCTCGATTTCGTCCATCGCAGTGATCGCGTCCTGGGCGGCTTCTTGGCCCTCCTGACCGGTGGTGACCGTCCGCTCGGCGATGTCTGCGACCTGGTTCGAGGAGGCAGCGATCTCCTCCGTCGTGGTCGACAATGCGCTCATCTCCTGATTGACCGACTGGAGCGACTGGTTCTGTCGTTCTGCGCCGTCGGAAATTTCCTGGATCGACTCGGAGACCTGCTGGGAGGCTGAGCGGACCTCCTCGCTCGAGGCGGTTACCTGTTCGGAGGCCGTGGCGACGTCGGTCGCGAACTGACTGAGTTCCGCGACGGTCTGCTCGATCTCCTCGAGCATGACGTTGAAGTCCGTCGCGATGTCGGCCATCGCCTCGTTGTCGGTGTCGGCGTCCATTCGCGCGGTGAGGTCGCCGTCNTCGAGCATGACGTTGAAGTCCGTCGCGATGTCGGCCATCGCCTCGTTGTCGGTGTCGGCGTCCATTCGCGCGGTGAGGTCGCCGTCGGCAGCGGCCTCCATTACGTCGCTGTACTCGTCGGCTGTCCGCTCGAGTTGGCGGTTGATTCTCCCGATGCGTTCACGCTCGTGCTCGGCCTCTTCACGAGCGGTTTCGGCATCGCCGATCGTCTCAACGAGCGAGTCTCGCATGTCGTCGAACGAATCGTAGAGGACGCCGATTTCGTCGATACGGGCAGATTCGACGGTCGTGTCGTACGCACCGTCTCTGATCGATGTCGCGCGATCGGAGAGGTCGCTCAGCGAGCGAGCCGTGTTCCGGCCGAGAATCGCCCCGAAGAGACCGATCAGCGCGACACCGGAGAAGGTGATCAGCAACCCGAACTGAGTCGCGCTGTTGGCGAAGCCGAGCGCGTCCGCTTCATCCGTATGGACGAGAACGGTCCAGCCGTCGTTGGTCGTGTAGTAGCCGGCGACGTACCCCTCAGGATCGAAGTTGTACGGTTCGTTCTGGAGTGTCTCACCCGGCGGATCGTCAACGCGGATCGAGCCGCGTGCTTCTTCCTGACTCGCCTCGAGCACACCGTTCGTGTCCTCGTACTCCATAAGGAACGTCTGTCCCTCTTCGCCCATGCTGCCGCCGAGATAGGCGTCGTCGCTGACGATCTGTCCCTGTTCGTCGACAACAGTGACGACCGTTCCCGAGTCGGCCGCAGAGACCATCCCAGTCGACCGTTCGGCGAGATCGAAGCTAAAAATCAACGCTCCGTTGCCACCATCGACGCCGATATAGTAGGAGACGACCGCCTGCTCGTCAGTTTCGAGTCCCGTCTCGTCCGGCGTCGCGTACGGCTCTGTTCGGTGGACGAGATTCGTCGAGAGATTCTCGTTGAGTTCGTCTGTATCGGGGAACTCGAGTTCCTCGACCGCCTCGGCCTCAGTCCCGATGCCAGTGAGAACCTCACCGGTCTCCGTGTCGACGTAGAGAGCGTTGACACGCGCTTGGGAGAGATCGTAGTAGACGTTTTCAAGATAGGAGTCAATTGCTGCCACGTCACTGCTATCAGTCACCGGCGCGTCGGCTGTCGTGGCAACCTGATTCTCGTTCTGTGTGAGCCACTCCTCGAGTGCGACTCCTTCCTGATACGCTGCATCCTCTCGCTCATCGAGCGACGTTGCCTCGACGTTTTCCGTGAGTAACATCGTCGAAGCCAATCCGAGGCCACCGATCGAGAGACCGAGGACGAGGAAGACGATTCCAAACTTCACTGCGAAACTTCGTCTGATGAACGACGGTATGAGACGCCGTCCCTTCCACACCATAGGTGCTAACGATAAGCAATGTACTTAATTCTTATCGTTAAACGTGATTGTCAGTGGATACGAAACCACCAACATCAGTTGAGGAAACCGTTTGACGGAGAGAATTGCCGGAGTTGGCCAACGGGGACCGAGAGACCGTATAACCAATACAACAAACCGGCTATGAGGCCCGCTCGCCGAACGCGTTACTCGTCATCCGACGTATTTCCGAACGTGAACACGTCGTCGGTATTGGCGTCGGCCTCGCCCTGACTCTCGCTCTCGTCCTCACCCTCGGTGTTCGCGTCACCGTCATCGCCCTCATCACGATCTGTGTGGCTGTCATCGATGGAATCGCTCACGCCATCGGGTTCGTCAGCTGAATCACTCACAGCGTCGTGATTCTCAACTGGCCTGCTCTCGAAGCCCCACTCGCTCTCTTCGTCTGAACCTGCCTCAGTCGTCTGCACCGCCTCGTCTTCGCCGTCGATTGGCCCGAGTGGATCGACACCGGTACTCGAGTCCGTTCGCGTATCGGTAGTGGCGTCGGCGGCCGGTTCGGTGTGCGAACCAGCGTCGTCGGGTTGTCGCTCCGAATCGATAGCCGAATCCAGCAGTGGGTCGGCGTCTGTCCGTGCTGTGTTCTGGTCAGTCCCAAGTGGGTCTTTGTGGTCACCGTCTAGGGTAAGTGGGTCTGGGTCAGACTGCTCGGCATCTTCGGCCAGTGGATCAGACTGCTCAGCATCGTTGGCGTGCAGATCAGATTGTTCAGTATCTTCGGCCAGTGGATCAGACTGCTCAGCATCGTTGGCGTGCAGATCAGATTGTTCAGTATCTTCGGCCAGTGGATCAGACTGCTCAACAGCCCCACTGTCATCGGTATCGGAGCCGACTGGATCGAGCAGATCACCGTCATCAGTCGATTCGTCGGCGGATTCGAACGCTGTCTCCTCGTCGAACGTGATGCCAATTGTCGCGTCCTCGTTATTGTTCACACCATTTTCGTCGCCCACACCGTCCGCGTCGTCGCTGTCGAGATCCAGTTCCGTCTGTGCGGTCTCGAGTTCCGCGTCGGGATCGAGTTCCGCGTCGGGATCGAGTTCCGCGTCCTCGACATCGGTGTCGAACCGGTCGAGCGCCGCCGAGAGTTGGCCGGACTGCTGGGAGAGGTTCGACGCCGAGTCCGTCACCTCCGTCAGCGCCGTCGTCTGCTCCTCGGCGGCTGCTGCGACGTTCTCCGCTTCGGTCGTCGTCTCCTCGGAGACCGTCGCCGCGTCGTCGACCATTGCGACGACCTCCTGCGTTGAAGCCGCCTGCTGTTCGGTCGCTGCCGAAATCTCCTGGACACCGACGTTTGTCTCACGAGCGAGTTCTGCAATCTCCTCTAATGCAGTCACTGCCTCTTGGACCCGCTCACCAGCATCGACGATGTCCGAACTCGTGCCCTGTACTTCCGCCGCAGATTGTTCCGTGCGTTCACGGATGGACTCGAGTCGGTCCTCTGCTTCGTCGGCCGCGTCGGCAACGTCTTCGGAGAGTGCCTTGACTTCCTTTGCGACGACGGAGAACCCTTCTTCGTCTTCGCCGCTGACCGAGCGCGAGGCCTCGATGTTGGCGTTCAGCGCCAGCATGTTGGTCTGACGAGCGATTTCGGAAATCGTCGCGATGAGTTGGTCGATCTGCTGGACCTCCTCCTCGAGGCGCTCGATGCCCTCGACGGCAGCGCCGGCCTCAGTTTCGATCTCGTCCATTGCCGCCATTGCACCGCGAGCGGCCTTCTGACCGGCCTGTCCGGTTGATACCGTCTGCTCGGCGATATCTGCAACCTCGTTCGAGGAGGCAGCGATCTCCTCCGTCGTGGTCGACAGCGCGCTCATCTCCTGGTTGACCGACTGGAGCGACTGGTTCTGCCGTTCTGCGCCGTCGGAAATTTCCTGAATCGATTCGGTGACCTGCTGAGAGGCTGAGCGGACCTCCTCGCTCGAGGCGGTCACCTGCTCGGACGCCGTTGCCACGTCCGTTGCGAACTGACTGAGTTCCGCGACGGTCTGCTCGATTTCCTCGAGCATGACGTTGAAGTCCGTCGCGATGTCGGCCATCGCCTCGTTGTCGGTGTCGGCGTCCATTCGCGCGGTGAGGTCGCCGTCNTCGAGCATGACGTTGAAGTCCGTCGCGATGTCGGCCATCGCCTCGTTGTCGGTGTCGGCGTCCATTCGCGCGGTGAGGTCGCCGTCGGCGGCGGCCACCATTACGTCGCTGTACTCGTCGGCGGTCAGTTCGAGTTGACGGTTGATTCTACCGACACGTTCACGCTCGCGTTCAGCCTCTTTGCGGGCAGTTTCGGCCTCGTTAATCTGCTCACGCAGTGTGGCGCGCATGGAGTCGAAGCCATCGTAGAGCTGGCCGATACTGTCGATACGCTTTGTTTCAAGGTCGACATCAAGGTTGCCGTCTTCCATCTGGCCGACCTTGTTCGTTAGACGGTCGATCGAAGCGGCCGTGTTTCGGCCGAGCACCGCGCCAACCATCCCGATCATGAGGACGACCACAATGGTCGCAATGTATCCCCAGTCGTTGACCGTATTGACGAAACCGTAGGCCTGATCGGTCGGTTCGTGCGTCAGGACGACCCAGTCAGTGCCGTAGACGGGGGCCGAGCTGGCGACGTACTCGTCGGTGTCGAAGTCGTAGGTGTCGAGAACGCTTGCGCCGTTGCCCGACACCTCCCACGTGCTCGCACCCTCCGTACGTGCGGTGTCGACGAGGGCGTCGTCGCCGCCGTACGGTTCGCCGAGTGCCGCGTAGTCGTCTCCGTAGCCAGCGTTGTCGAGAATGACCTCGTCGTTGCCGTCGACGACGACAGTCACAACCTGCTCGTCGTCTTGGAACTGACCACCGTAGGCCTCGAGTTCGACCGTGTAGACGATTGCCCTGTCGTTCTGTCCGGGCACGGTCAGGACGTAGGTGATGACCGCGGCATCCTCGCCAAGTTCGCCGTCGAGGACGTACGGTTCAGACACCCAGGGCACCTCGGCCGTCGCCTCGTCGAAGGCAGATTCTGGAACGGACTCGAGTTCATCCGTCGACGCGCCGCGGATGTCGCCGTCAGTGCTCGCGACGATCGCACCCTCGTCGGTGTCAGCGTAGCTGAGCGAGACGATGTCGACGTCGAGGTGCTCTTCCCAGTCGAGCAGCTGTTGTTCGATCGCGGTCGGCTCGTCACTCGCGACGACGTTCGAGTGTGCGAACGTCGCGATTGTCTGTTCGTTCTGTTCGTTCCACATCTGCAGTCCCTGTGCTTCCTGTCCGGCGAAGGACGTCTGATCGGCCTGGACACGCTCTTCGACCTCGTGAGTGATACCAGCGGTCGCCACGAAGCCGATCAGCCCTACCGAAAGTCCGAGCACCAGTAATGCGATCCCGAACTTGACCGCGTACCGGCGTCGGATCGCTGCAGGCACTACTCGTCGGAGATCCATCGATATACAACGCGTGTGATCGTTCCCACATAAAGTGTCATTGGGGAGTATCAGATCCGATAATCGGCCAGAGGGAAAGTAATTACCAGTATTTGTGAATCCCCTCCAGCTGATGGCTGGTGACACAGACGATTGTTTTCGCCGTTCGGTTGTTGTTCTCCGGTTGTTAGTCGCGGCTCCCGTTACCGCTGGATCCGAACGCCTCGCTACTGCTGCCGTCACCGCCACTACCATTGGCGTCAGTGGCCGTCTCACCACTCACGCCGACTGCCTGTGAAACATCGACATTTTCCGGTTCCTCCTGGCCGCCAACGACGAGTTCGCCAGACTCCGTTTCGACGTAGACATCATCCGCGAAGCCACCCTCGGCGTGTGGATGCTCCGGATTCTCGAGCTTTTCCGGTGTCGAGGGAGCCTCGGTCAGCCCTTCTGGCGGTTTGAACTGTCCGAGTGGTTCGTCGATCGTGATATCCCAGCGCTCGAAGAACTCCCGGTAGCGGTCGTAGTGGGCTTCGAGTTCGTCCGTCGGGAACTCCATCATCTCGGTCCAGCCATGGTTGTAGAAGTCGAAGTTGGCCTGGATGTGCGTAATCTCCCGGGCTTCAGCCTCGGAGTAGCCGTCGTTGAGCGCCCGCAGGTACGTGTCAACGGTCGCCTCAAAGAGGTCGTCAAGGTGAGCCTCGCGCTCGTCGGCGTGTTCGGGGGCTGCCTTCTTCAAAAAGACGCGAGTGTGGAGTTTGACGAGCCCCGATTTGGCGACCGATCGAACAACCGGTGTCTCGAGTGCCGTTCGCGATGCGAAATGGCGCGCGTTCTGGCGGAGCTTCATGGAGACTGTTAGAGCGAGGAGCGTAAAGAGCCGTTCGGGACGGCTGACGTCTCTCGTCGGTGGTGTCTGTCGGGTGGCGTTGGTGGTGTCAGTCCCACAGCGGTGTTGGTAGCGTGAGGATTCCTGCTGGTGGCACACACTATAGTAGCCGCTGCAAGTCACTGCACACCTGATCGCACGACGGCAGCACGGTTCGGAGCGAGTAGAACGAGTGAGAACCGCGGACGTGCGATCAGTGTGTAACTAGTTGCAGTTGTTGCTATATTAGCAATGTTCACAATCCTGCACAAACAGTCGAATATCGTTCAGGTATTCGTAATCGAAGGAAAAATGAGCGAGATAGCAATCCACTTTAACCCGCATTACGAACGGTCGGGATATGACAGAGTACGTCATCATCGGAGACGGGATCTCGGGCAGTTCGGCCGCCGAGACCCTCCGGGAGGAAGACCCGGAGTCGACGATTACCGTCATCACCGATGAGGGGGAGCCACTGTATAATCGTATTCTCATCAAAGAGCACGCGAAAGGCAAACTTCCCGAAGCGCCGATCTCGATCCACGACGAGGAGTGGTACGAAGAGCGCGATATCGACCTCTCGCTCAACACGCACGTCTCGTCGATCGACGCCGACGAGAACGTCATCCACACCCACGGGGGAGAGGAGATCTCCTACGACAAGCTACTCGTCGCGACCGGCGGCACGCCGACCCAGCTACCAGTCGATCACAGCGATGCTGAGGGCATCCATCACTTCTGGACGTTCCAGGACGCTCGCCGGATTCGCGAGAGCGCAGAAGCTGCAGAGCAAGGCGTCATCGTCGGTGCCGGCCTCCTCGGCATCGACTTCGCCGCTGTCTGTGGCGCACAGGGTGTTGAAGGCAAGTACCTGATGCGCGGCGACCGCTGGTGGCGCTACGCGCTCTCGGAAGACGGCGCGGAGATCATGCACGAGGGCATGCGCGACGTGGGCGTCGAACCGGTCTTCGACAGCGGTGTCGACCACTTCGAGACGGACGACGATGGGACCGTCACTGCCGCCGTCGACCCCAATGGCGAGCGCTACGAGTGTGACTTTGCGGGCGTCGCAATCGGCCTGACGTTCAACACCGAATTCCTCCGCGGCGTCGACCTCGAGATGGACAACGGCATCGTCGTCGACGAATACATGCAGACGAACGTCGACGACATCTACGCGGCCGGCGACATCACGCGCTTCTACGACGTGCTGCTCGGCGACCAGGCCCAGAACGGCTCCTGGGGCTCGGCCAAGGAGCAGGGCCGCGTCGCCGCAGTCAACATGGCCGCAGACGACGAAGACGAGGTTTTCGAGTGGGTCTCCTCGTACTCGATTACGCACTTTGACTTCCCGTTCCTCTCCTTTGGTCACCCAACGATTGGCGACGAACACGTTGAACGACGCTACAGCGACACCGAGTGGCGTCGTATCGCCTTCAAGGACGGCAAAATCGTCGGCGGCGTCCTCATCGGCGATCTCTCGCCACAGAGCACGCTCAAACAGCTCATGCGTGAACAGCGTACGGTTGTCGATCAGGCAGACGTGCTGCTCGAGCAGTCTGTCGACGCCGACAAACTCGCACCCGCACAGGAGCAGTAGCCAACGAATAACAGCAACAACACCGTCCACTGGCCTTGACCGGCCAATTCTTGCTGCGGCGTCTGCGTGTCCTACCGGACGATCGTCACCGGCACCGGCGCTCGCCGAACGACCCGTTCTGCAACACTCCCTAACAACGCCCGCGAGACACCCGTCCGTCCGTGGCTCCCGATAACGATTCGGTCGACCGGATGCTCGCGCGCATAGTCGACGATCGCCCGCGCCGGCCGTCCCTCAATCAGTTCAGTGTCGAAGGAGTGGCCTCCACTGCGTTCTCGCGCCCGCTCGAACAGCGCCGCCGCCCGCTCCCGTCGCTGCTCGAGCATCGTCCCCGTCCCCAGATGTCCAACCTCGCCGTACCCACTCTCGGAGAGATTTACCACGTGAACCACCGTTAGCTCGTCGTCAGGGTGCTCGGAAAGGGCGTACTCGAGTGCAGCCCAGCCTGGTTCTGACTCGTCGAGTGCGACGAGCAGGTGCATGACAGACGGTACGGTGGCATCACACTTGAGTGTGTGTATTGTTCTCATGCCTGTGGTGCAGTCGCTTCTTTCGGTAGCAACTGGGGCGGACGAGGGATAGAGGAGAGCGTGTAGTGACGAACCTTGCAAGATCAACGTTCGAAACGAAAGGGATTGCCGGGGTAGAGCAGTGTGGACTATTCGCAATGAGCACGAAATCCCCGTCGAAAGCCGATCTCCTGCGGCCGATTCGAGAGACGTCGACGGCGTACTACGTTCTGGTTGCCGTTGCGGCGATCGCGTTCGGTCTCTTCTTGCTTGGGTGGGCTTACCAGCTAGCAGAAGGGATGATCGTCACTGGACTGGGAGACTGGGGAACCGGCGGCGGGGTCACGTGGGGCGTCTACATCGGGGCGTTCATCTGGTGGGTTGGTATCGCTCACGGCGGGATTATCCTCTCGGCTGCGGTGCGACTGCTCGGGATGGAACGCTACATGCCGGTCGCTCGCCTGGCCGAGTTGCTCACGATCGGGGCGCTCTCTGCAGCCGGTTTCTACATCATCGTTCACCTCGGCCGGCCGGACCGGATGGTAACGAGCGTCGTTGGACACTACCACATCACCGTTCACGCGTCGCCGCTCGTGTGGGACGTGACGGTCATCACGGCCTATTTCGTTCTGACCGCGACCTATCTCGGACTGACGCTTCGGTACGACATTAGCCGGCTCAGAGACGACCTTCCTGACCGGTACGGACCGATTTACTCGCTGCTCACAATCGGCTACTCAGAGCGTGAGGACGAAGTTATCCAACGAATGGTCTGGTGGATCGCTCTCGCAATCATCATCATGGCACCGCTGTTGCTCCACGGCGGCGTCATTCCGTGGCTGTTCGCCGTGATTCCGTCGATGCCGCGCTGGTTCGGTGCCGTTCAGGGCCCGCAGTTCCTCACCATCGCCCTTACCTCAGCGATCAGTGGCGTAATCCTGCTCTCGGCAGCGTTCCGGCGGGCCTACGACTGGGATCACATCATCACTGACGATGTCTTCCGTGGTCTCTTGCTCTGGCTTGGCTTCTTCTGCCTGCTGTTCCTCTGGCTCCAGTTACAGCAGATCACCGCCAGCGGCTTCGCCCCGCCGATCGACCTTGGTATCGTCTGGTCCGCGACTCTCGCCGACCCCATCTACCTCACTGCCATGTCACTCGTCGGCCTCGTTCTCGCATACATCTTCGCGCAAGCGCTTCGCCCCTCGCTGTTCTCCAAGGGCCGGGCCATCGTGTGCGCTCTCGCCGTTCTCACCGCGACGCTCCTTGAGAAGGTGCTGTTCGTCGTCGAGGGCATGCTCCATCCCTCTTTCGAGATTTACGCTGCTACGCCCGGTCACTATATCCCGAGTCTGATCGAAATTGCGTCCGTCACCGGCACGATCGGTATGGTCTCGCTGTTCTTCTTACTCGTCGCAAAAGTTGTCCCGGTACTCGAGTTACACGCGATTGAGCACCTGCAGGCTGACCACCAAGAGGGCAGGGTGGACAACCACACGAATCGACAGTCGGCGTCGGAAGACGAGTAGCGCGGCGTTCGCTGGTTTCTTCCCTCGGCTCCAGCTCTCGCCTCTTCCTCACGTATTCGAGCCGCCTTCGGCCGTCGGCATCACCGCTGCAACTGCTCGAAGCCACGCCTCGAAATCGTCGGAATCGGCGGCTTCCAGCGCGGCCGAGGCTGCGCCGGTCGCGTCGACGCCGCAGTCGAACGCCTGCGCTACGTCCTCGGCTGTTCGAATCCCGCCACCGACGAAGACCCTGGTTTCTGGAGCCTCTGCCGCGACGAACTCGACAAACGACTCGAGTACCGCCGGATTCGACCGTACTACGCCACCCTCGGAAGCGATGTCTGCAGGCTGTTCGAACAGCAGGCAGTCCGGCGCTGGATCGAACGCGAGTGCCGCCGCGGCAGTCTGGTGATCCGGGACGCAGACGATCGATGCCAGCCCGAGCGCGTCGCAACGCTCGACGAGTCGGCCGACGGCTGCAAGGGCGTCCTCGTTCTCGGGATGGTTGACGAAGACGGCATCAGCACCGGCAGCGGCGACCGCCTCGCAGGTCACGTCACCGATACTCGCATCCTCGTGGCGAACGGCCGTCTGGGCGACGACCGGAAGCGCCGTCTCCGAAGCGACGAGGCGTATATCGGGCCCCTGCGGCGCGAGCGCGAACCGACGGCTGGTGTCTGCTGCGACGCGCTCGACTGTCGCCGCGAACTCGCACAGGTCGTCGCCCACAACCTTGGGGCTGGTCTTGGTGTTGACCAGAAAGAAGGGGGACTCGAGTTCGTGCATATCCGCGATTTCGCCGGGATGGTGTATCGCAGTTGTGGTCTCTGGTGCTGGGTGCTCTGCGATCAAGGCAGGTGGGACAGCCAAGTGTGGGATCCAAAGTCACACGCAGGCAAGATTAATCAGCCACTGCCCGGATGGACGACCATGGTCGACAAACACGTCGTTCGCCGGAGCTACGACGATATCGCCGCGGCGTACGCTGCTGAACGAGCGATGGGCGAACGTGGGGCGGAACGGGCCGCGCTGGCGACGGTACTCGAGTCGCTTCCTGCGGGCGGTCGAGTGCTCGACGTTGGCTGTGGCCAGGGAACGCCGGTATTGTCGGCGGTCGTGGACGAGGTTGTAGATGAGGACAGAACTGAGAGAGTGTGTGACGCCATCGGAGTCGACATCTCACGAACGCTACTCGAGTTCGCAACCGACACTGTGCCTACCGCATCGCTCGCACAGGGGGACATGACGCGACTGCCGATCCGTGCCGACTGCGTCGATGCAGGTATCGTACTCCACTCGATCGTTCACCTGCCGCTTGCAGAACATCAGACGTGTCTCGATGAACTCGCTCGCGTGCTACGTCCCGACGGGCGCGTTCTCGTCTCTGAGGGAATCTCGGAGTGGCAAGGGTCGAACCCGGACTGGCTCGACAGCGGCAGCGAAATGCAGTGGCATATGGCCGGCGCTGACGCGACGCGGGAGCAACTCCGGGACGCCGGCTTCACGATTGTCGACGAGTGGGGAGCGACGGAACGCTTCGCCGATCAGGACGAGCGCTGGCAGTATCTCGTCGCGGAGCTCGACACCTGATCACGAAGGATGTGTGAGTGTGTGAGAGCGGCTCGTTCACTCCGAATACCCTTCCTGCAGGAACGTCCCGCTCGTCTCGTACATTGCCACCAACTCCTCGATGAGTTCTTCCTGTGACTGACCCTCTTCGCGGTGTTCGTCGAGGCGGTTCTTGAGGTCGTCACTGATCTCGAGTGTGTGGGTCATGGGGAATCGTGTTACCAAATCGCACGCTAGTAACATAGACGTACGGCGCGCAACAGACGGCCGCCTCGTCGGACCGGACGACGACCGCGGCCGGCACCAGACGGCCCGACCTTTAGGCGTCGGTTCGTCATATCGGGTGATATGGCAGCAATGTTAACTGACGACGAGGTCGGAAAGACAGTCGTCGACGCAGAGCAGAAGGAACTCGGAATCGTCGCGAAGGTCGACGGCGACCGTGCCTATGTCGATCCCAACCCGTCGGTGGCCGAACACGTACTGGCGACGATCGGCTGGGAAGGCGAAGACGAGGAGGACTACCTCGTCACGGAGGATATGGTCGCATCAGTCGGCGACGAGATCGTGCTGCAGGGCGATCTTTAAATGTGGAATAGCAGGTCACTCCTCATTGGTTGATATCTTCCCGCGCCTGAAGGCGTCTCCAGAAATATTCGATTTCTGGTGTGCGAACGAGACGCGAAGTCTCGTTAACGCCATCTGTGACGAGACTCGGGTGTACCCTTGAGAAAATTAATATTCTCCTGTAAAAACCACACGAGTATGAATCGTCGAGTTTTGATCGGAAGTGTGGCAATCATGCTGGTGTTCGTTGGGGTCGCATCCCTGTTTTTGCTCCCCCTGAGCGGTGATTCGACAGACCGGCCGGTGGAACTTGGTGAGTCCGAGTCGTACGTCACCTCGGGAGAAATATCGACGGAGAGCGATGGGTTACTGGTCGCACACGAGGGAACGGTCATCGCCGACGACAACGCACACCTCACGTTCGAATACGGGAACAGAACCGTCGAACGCGTCTACGACGACGGAACAGTCTACACGAAGTACGAGACTACCGTCACCGACAAGGACTGGATAGAGTCAATCGGGCCAACCGACGCGGAGGAGAGACACTTCGGAGAGCACCAGGACAGGGTTGTCCGGATAACCGAAGAGAACGGAACCGTAGACTCCTCGGATATGACGTTCGTACGCATACAGACCAGTCACCACCTTCGGAACCTCGAGTACGGCCAGGGCGACGAGCAGGGAGACCGGACGGTCTACGCGCCGTCGTCGACGTGGACCACGGTGAACACGGAGACGATGCATGCCAGTCCGACAGCGGGTAAACTCAGCGTCGACACAGAAACTGGGGTCTTACGCGAAGCGTCGTTACAGTATCAACTGACTAATGCGTCATCGTACGGGGAATATCTGCTTCGGCTAGGCGAAACGACGACAGTAGACCTACGATACGAGTATGATCCCAACCCCGATATTGATGACATCGAGACACCCACGTGGATAGACCAGTGTGTCGAAAACGATCACTGTGAGTTCTAAGCAGAGCCAAATCGACTCCCCACGGCAAGTGTCCGGTTCCAGACACCGAAACTGAAACCGCGCCCCGGTAGCGACCTCTGCCGAGCGGAGCGGGTTCGTGGGATTCAGGGACCACCGTTCTTCCTGCGACCATTCTGCTCCCGAGCGAGTAGTGACAGTGCATAGACGATCACTGGGTCATCTTGTGGGCTGCACATGACGATCCGGTCTGGATGCGCCTTCACTGATAAGCCCGATTCCCAGCTTTTCAGTCGGTACTTTGCAGATCATTGAATCCCATTCTCTCCCGCTGAGACAGCCACTTCTCGAAGGCATATAGAATCACGGATGCAGCAGTTCGATACCGGCAGGTGAGTGAAATACAACCTGACGACACGATCGACCCCACCGTGCATCGGCGGAGCGCTGAAGTTGATACAATCGGTACTCAGGTAGCTACCGTAATTATTACATAGGGACACGATTTACAAAACAACGGGGCACATGCCCTGCTCTCGGCGGAACAAATGCACGTCCGTAGCAGGCAGCACTGAAGGCCACCGGCGACAGGTGCAGGACAAGGCCTACAGCCGAGGACCCGGCTGTGGGCGACGACATCCGAGCCGAAGCCCTCCGCCGATAGGTACCGTCCGCCGGACGATTGCGATGAAAGCCCCCCGAGGGCCACGCACGACGACGAGACTCGACGACAACGCATAGCAAAGTCAAGTCGAAGAACTCGTGCGGAATCTTTCTTGCGGCACCACTCCCCAGTGTCTTCGATGTCTGCAACCGATTTGAACGAACTCACATCAGGCCTCGGTTGAGAGCAGAATCTTTCCGGACTCAAGACAGCGTTCGATCCACTTGGCTCGTTGATCGACATTCTCGAACTGGTCGAACGGGTAGTGAGTGTCGCCGTCGGTTAGCCGATCGGTGATATCGAGGAAGCATTTAATATACTGTCGGACAGAACTATTCGAAGATCGGTCGCGCTCCTGTGGCCGTCACCTTCGGGGACGGCCGCGACTCCTCACTGAGTTCTGTCCGGCAGTATAGTTTACCTGTCCGTTTCAGCGCTGTCCCGATTCAGAGTTTCGTCGGTCTCATCGTTGCCCTCCGAGGAGTTGTCCGCCGACCCAGCCGCTGCAGCTGCCTCGTACATCGTCTCGCGCTCCTCGAAGTACATCGGTGCATCGGTCTCCGCTTCGAAGCGAATCACTCGTTCGAGTGCAGCCTGTCCGTCGGCCGCCTCGGATTGCAACTCCGCAGCCAGGTCAGTGTAGTCCGCCGCGAGCTGTTGAAACGCCTCCATTCGCGTCTGTTTTGCCTCGACCAGGAACTGCTTTTCCTCGACATCGTTCTCGAGTGCTTCGATTTCGTCGAGGTCAGCCTCGTCCGTCTCGGAGCCGACGCCGGTTGCGCCCGTAGTTCCCGCCGACGGGGTCGCTGTGCCGTTGACGCCGGAGGACTGGGACTCGAGTCGGGATCGGATTTCAGCCATGTCCTCGTCGATGTCGTCGAGCAGGTCGTCGGCCTCCTCGCGCATGGTTTCGACGTGGCCGGTGAGCAGTCCCGCCTGGGTTCGACAGTACTCCACGAAGTCGTCGACCGAGAGCGTGTGCCGACCGTCGCTGTCGTCGCTCATGGAGGATCATTCGGGGTACCGACCGAAGATACTTTGGTCGGTACGAGCCCTTGTGTTCAGTGTTAGCAGCCATCACGCTATTCGGGTTTCAGACTCGTTAAGTTGCTTCGGCCACTGACACAACTACAATGATCGAGCACCGTTGCTGCGACCGCCGTTCTCACGGTATCCGACGAGGGACGACCGATGAGTAAGGAGACGATCGAGGTACGCGGTGCGGAAGAGCACAATCTGAAGGATCTTGACGTGACGATTCCTCGCGAGGAACTCACCGTCGTCACTGGCCTCTCGGGTTCGGGGAAGTCCTCACTTGCGTTCGAGACCGTCTACGCAGAGGGCCAGCGCCGGTACATCGAGAGTCTCTCGGCCTACGCACGGAACTTCCTGGGCCAGATGGACAAGCCCCAGGTCGAGACCGTCGAAGGCCTTTCGCCGGCGATTTCGATCGACCAGAAGAACGCGGCGAACAATCCACGCTCAACGGTCGGGACGGTGACGGAACTTCACGACTACCTCCGCCTGCTGTATGCCCGCGTTGGGACGCCTCACTGTCCCGAGTGTGGCCGTGAAGTTGGCGAGCAGTCGGCCCAAAATATGGTCGAGCGGATTCTCGAACTCCCCGAGGGCACGAAGGCAAAACTCGCTGCACCCGTCGTTCGCGACCAGAAAGGCGCATTCGAGGACCTCTTCGACGAATTGGTGTCTGAGGGGTACGCCCGCGTCGAGGTCGACGGCGAGGAACACGACCTCACACTTGATCGGCCCGAACTTGACGAGAACTTCGACCACACGATCGACGTCATCGTCGACCGTGTGAAGGTCTCGACCGAGGCCCGGCCGCGGATCGTCGACAGCGTTGAAACCGCACTCGACGAGGCCGAGGGCGTCCTGAAGGTCATCCTCCCCGATGCACCCGAAGAGGTGGCAACCGAACTCGGCGAGGAAGCCCGCCGAACCGGCGCGCTGGGCGACGAGGCCGAGAGCGACGACCGCTCCGTCGTTGAGTTCTCGAAGGATCTCGCCTGTACCCACTGTGGCATCGATGTCCCGGAGATCGAAACCCGCTCGTTCTCCTTCAACTCGCCACACGGAGCCTGTCCGGAGTGTGAGGGGCTCGGCGAGACGAAAGAGGTCGACGAGGACCTCGTCATTCAGGACCCCTCGAAACCCGTCAAACACGTCTTCGAGGCCTGGAGCTACAACCGCTCATATTACAAGACGCGCCTCGACGCCGTCGCCGAGCACTTCGATGTCTCGCTCTCGACGTCGTTCGAAGAGCTAGACGAGGACATCCAACAGCAGTTCCTCTACGGCACCGACCGCGAGGTCGTCTTCAAGCGCAGCACGAAAAACGGCATCCGACGCAAGCAAAAGCGCTTCGAGGGCGTCATTCCGAACCTCGAACGGCGCTACCTCGAGACCGACTCCGACTCCACCCGCGAACACATCGAGGACTACATGTCCGTCACCGAGTGTCCGGCCTGTGACGGCACCCGCCTCAAGCCCGCCTCCCGCGCCGTGCTCGTCGACGACACCGCCATCACGGAGATTAACGCGATGTCCATCGGCGACGCACTCGGCCACTTCGAGTCGATGGAAGCTGACCTCACAGAGCGCGAGAAGGTCATCGCCGAAGAGATTCTGAAGGAGATTCGTGCCCGCCTCGGCTTCATGGTCGAGGTTGGACTCGAGTACCTCACGCTCGACCGGGAGGCCTCGACGCTCTCCGGTGGAGAGAGTCAGCGCATTCGGCTGGCGACCCAGATCGGGTCTGGACTTGTCGGCGTCCTGTATGTGCTCGACGAACCCTCGATCGGGCTCCACCAGCGAGACAACGACCGGCTGCTCGACACCTTAGAAGAGCTTCGGGATCTGGGCAACACGTTGCTGATCGTCGAGCACGACGAGGAGACGATGCGCCGCGCAGATACTGTCATCGACATGGGCCCCGGACCAGGTAAGCGCGGCGGTGAGGTCGTCGTCAACGGCCCCGTCGGTGCGGTCAAAGAGTGCGAGGACTCGGTCACGGGCGACTACCTCTCCGGTCGCCGGCAGATTCCGGTGCCCGAAGAGCGACGCGATCCAGATTGTGCACTGACGATCCTCGGCGCGCGTCAGCACAACCTGAAGGATCTTGACGTGGACATCCCGCTCGGCTGCTTTACTGCGATCACGGGCGTCTCAGGCTCCGGCAAGTCGACCCTGATGCACGACGTGCTCTACAAGGGAATCGCCCGCCAGATGAACGACAACACGAGCGTCATTCCAGGCGATCACGACAGCCTCGACGGACTCGACGAGGTTGAGACGGTGCGCCTAATCGACCAGTCGCCGATCGGTCGCACGCCGCGGTCCAATCCCGCGACCTACACCGGCGTCTTTGACCATATCCGCGACCTGTTTGCCCAGACCAAACTGTCGAAACAGCGCGGCTACGAGAAGGGCCGCTTCTCGTTCAACGTCAAGGAGGGCCGCTGTGAGGAGTGTGGCGGCCAGGGTACGGTAAAGATCGAGATGAACTTCCTTTCCGACGTGTACGTCCCCTGTGAGGAGTGTGACGGCGCACGGTACAACGACGCCACGCTCGACGTCACCTACAAGGACAAGACGATTTCCGACGTGCTGGAGATGGAGGTCGACGAGGCCTACGAGTTCTTCGAGTCGAACTCCCAGATCCGTCGTCGCCTCAAACTACTGACGGACGTCGGATTGGATTACATGACCCTCGGCCAGCCCTCGACGACCCTCTCGGGCGGTGAAGCCCAGCGGATCAAGCTCGCTGAGGAACTCGGGAAGAAAGACAGCGGCAACACCCTCTACCTGCTCGACGAGCCGACGACCGGACTGCACAGCGAGGACGAGCGCAAGCTGATCAACGTCCTCCACCGGCTCACCGACAACGACAACACCGTCGTCGTCATCGAGCATGAGCTCGACCTAGTGAAGAACGCCGACC
This sequence comes from Natrialba chahannaoensis JCM 10990, assembly GCF_000337135.1. Classification (GTDB taxonomy): domain Archaea; phylum Halobacteriota; class Halobacteria; order Halobacteriales; family Natrialbaceae; genus Natrialba; species Natrialba chahannaoensis. Next base: position 124,317 of record NZ_AOIN01000044.1, on the reverse strand, counting down.
ACGTCATCGACCTCGGTCCCGAAGGTGGCGAGAACGGTGGCGAAATCGTCGCGACGGGGACGCCGGAGGAGGTCGCCCGACTCGACGACTCCCACACCGGCCGCTACCTGCGGGACCTGCTTCCGAGAGTCAACATTGAGGGGCCACGCGGCGAGCGGGTCGAGCCGGTCTCCGCGCCGATGGACGACGACTGAGTTGTCGAGACGCCTATTCGGTGGCTGGCACCACCCTTCCGTTCTCGACTACGACCCGCTCATTTTGAACTCGTCCCACCGAACAGGTGTGCCAACGGTCCGTTCGAATCGGTTATTGTTGGGAAACTATTATGTACTAGTCGGAAATAACCATAGGAGATGTCAATGGAACGACGAACCATCCTCAAACGAGCCAGCGCAGCAGGACTGGGGGTCGCCACAATCGGTGCGGGAAGTGCCGCCGCACGGAACGACGAACCGGAGGTCCGCCGGGTCAAAATCGACGGCGAAACGTACCTCGTGTTCGGCGACGCAACCGTTGACGACCTGAGCGAGGACGACCTGTGTACCTGCGACAACTGTGACCCCGTCCTTTGTGACTGGTGTGGCCCCTGCCGGTAACCGCCACCCAAGTACAGCTCATTTTTCGTGACGACGATCCGGAATCGGGAGTCCGTACTCGAGTACGCCGTGCGAACCAGTTCACCGACGCACTGTCACTGTGCGACGGCACTGTCAGACAGGACGTAGTACAGTCTATTTCGGTGTCAAGCGGCGGTCACTGCGAGTGTCGGCGTGGAGGACTGGCGTTCAGCCAGCGTCACAGACCGTCTGTAGAGCTGGCCCGTACCGTACTGTGAACTGACTCCTGATCCAGTCGCCACGGAAACGCTAGCAGAGACAGAACGTCGACCCTTCAAGTCCCTCGTACAGTCCGTCAGAGAGATATTTGAGCCCGGTATCACAGGCGATGGTGACGATCACATCGTCGGGATCGCACATCTCGGCAGTGCGGCGAGCAGCAGCGACGTTCATCCCCGTACTGGTGCCGACGAGTAACCCTTCCTCACTGGCAATCTTCTGTACCGTTTCGATGCCGTCGTCGTTCGGAATCGTGTAGATACGATCGTAGAGGTCGTCATCAACCAATGGCGGAGACGCGACGATTGCAGTCCCCTGCACGCTGTGTTCACCCGTAGTCCCCTCGGTGAGAACGGGTGATTCGGCGGGCTCGACCACTCCGATATCGAGGTCGGGTTTCTCCTCGCGCAGCGCTTTCGCAGTGCCCATCGCACAGCCACCAGTCCCGACGATCATCACGAACTCGTCGATATCGGGTTGCTGGGCGAGAATCTCCGCACCAAGTGCGCGATAGCCGTCGAGTTGGTCTGGATTTTCGAACTGATTGGTGAAGTATGCGCCCGTTTCATCGGCGATGCGTTCGGTTTCCTGCCGAAGGTCATCGAAGAGGCCGTCGTACGCGACACCGTCCGGTGTTTCGACGACCTCGACATCGGCACCGAGAGCCCGCATCGATGCAATCTTCTCGTCGGCGACGCAGTCGGCGGTGACGACCTGGAACGGGTGATCGAGTACCGAACAGACGAACGCGAGACTCGAACCCGTGCTGCCGCCCGTGAACTCGATCACTGGCTCACCAGGTTCGAGGTCGCCTCGCTCACGTGCCGCTCGAATCATGGCGAGCGCCATTCGATCCTTGATGCTTCCGGTCGGGTTGCCACCCTCCCACTTGGCGTAAATCGTTGCCCCGTCGTCCGGCGAGATGGTGGGGAGTTCAACCAGCGGCGAGTCACCAATAGCGGCTACCGCCCCAACGTCAGCAACCGGCGTCTCGAGTGCTTCGTAATTTTCGTGATCGTTCATAGAATAGTGTTCGATGATAGCACATATATAAGCAGTTCGACACCCAGGTAGATGAGGTCAAGGGGCAGACATATGAGACGCTGCTCTCGACCATCCGGTTGCCAAGCGGAACGCCGCTTCCAGTCACCGACACCGATGAAAACCCGAACCATTACCGGAGCCGACGCGAAATCCTCCCGTAGATACGTATGCGAGGGATTCGATGACGGCGGAGACGCTCCAGCGACGACTGCTCGGCGGCGGCCTCGTAGCACTCCTCGTTGCGGCCGGGTTGCTCACTCTCGACGGTGCAGGAGCCACACTCAATCAATTCATCGTGGGCTGGCTCGCAGCCGGTGGCGCACTGCTTGTCGTCGCCGGCCTCCAAACTCGGTTCCCGCTCGGCGTCGTGACCCTCGGCTGGCCCAAACTCGCCGCCGCCGGCCTCGCCATCCTCTCTATCGGCTCGAGTACCGTCGGCTTCCTCCAGCTGTTCGTCGCCCCCGTTGGCTGGGGGCTCCTGAACGGCATCCTCGCCGTTCTCGCTGCACTGGTGCTCGCGCTCGGCGCACTCGAGTGCTGGCTGGGTGGTGTGCTGCTCGACGAGGACTTGTTCGCGGTCGACTGATCGAGACCGCGGCCGCAATGTAACCGCGACGTAATTGCAGCCAGCCGCGACTCGAACCAACCACGACTTGTTTGTGCAGTGACTACATAGCACACCGTATGTGCGTCTACGTTGCACTGCGAGACCGGCTGCTTCGCTGTTCGACCGACGGCACATCATGGAAGACCGCGACGCGGCTCGAGGGACGGGCACTCGAGTGCGTCGCCACCACAGCTGCCACACCCGACCGCGTGTTCGTCGGGACCTTCGAGAGCGGGCTGTTCCGGAGCACCGACGGCGGGGAGACGTTCGAGCAACTCGAGACGGACGACATCTTCGCGAGCGACGCCGTGATGTCGCTCACGATCAACCCGCACGATCCGGACGTGATCTACGCGGGGACGGAGCCGAGTCGGGTCTACCGCAGCACCGACGGCGGCGACACCTGGACGCACCTCGCCGGACTCACCGACCTCCCCTCAGCGTCGGACTGGTACTTCCCGCCGCGCCCGGAGACCCACCACGTTCGCTGGCTCGAGGTGGACCCGTTCGATCCGGATCGGCTCTACGTCGGCATCGAGGCCGGCGCGTTCGTTTTGAGCGAGGACGGCGGCGAGACGTGGCGCGAGCGTCCCCAGGGCTCGCGAATCGATAACCACAGTCTGGCGACGCATCCGGACCGTGAGGGACGCATCTACACTGCGGCCGGCGACGGCTACGCCGAGAGCGACAACGGCGGCGAACACTGGGGGCAGCCACAAGACGGGCTCGAGCACCGTTATTGCTGGAGCGTCATTCCCGACCCAGAGGAACCTGAGCGCGTGCTCGTCTCGAGTGCGAGCGGTGCGTCGACGGCTCATACGGCGAGCAGAGCGGAGTCGTACGTGTATCGCAGGAAGAAAGACGAGGGCGACCCGTGGGAGCGCCTCGACGAAACCGGATTGCCGATGGGTGACGGTGTCGTCCGCGCCGTCTTCGCGGCTGCTGAGGAATCCGGCGAGATCTATGGGGTGAACAACCAGGGACTGTACGTTACGGAGAACTTCGGCGATTCCTGGGGCCGGGTCGATATCGAGTGGCCCGAGCAGGCAGAGACACAGACGCCGCGAGGGCTGGCTGTGGTCGAGACGTAGTGTAGTCAGGAAGAGTAGAAGTCGGGTTACGGCTCCGAGGGAGCCCAAAACCGCTCACCCGCACGCCGATACTCGAACAGCGACACGATCAGTGCGGCGTGCAGTGGCGCGATGAGCGCACCGGTCAGAAACGGCCCGACAACCGGAACGCTGGCGAGGACCCAGGCACAGATACCGAGGAGCAACACCAGTCCGAGTACCGTCCAGCGCTCACCGCGGACCACGTCCTCGCTCCGGCGGACCGCAGTCCAGGGCGACGCACCAGCAGCGACAAGTCCGGGCGCGGGAAAGAGCAGGACCAGTACGAACAGGATGAGCACCAGGGGAACGATTCCCAGCAGTCCCAGGTTCTGGAGAAATTCGACCGAACTGAGCAGCCGATACCCTAGATCGAAGCCAACGACGAGGCCGAAGTACGACGGAAGCGGCCCGAGGTGTGCCTCGTCGTCAAGAAGCGCAGTGAACGTGAGCACGCCCGCCGCACTCACCGCGAGCAGCGAGAGAACGTAGAGGCCGCCTCCCCAGACGAGATACGGGAGTTCGATCCCGACGAGCGACTCGAGTGGGAGCGTCGTCTGGCCGGTCGCGGTTGGGTAGCCAGCGTACTCGAGATGGATCGTCGCCCGATCGAGGCCGCCGTACTCGAGTACCGGGATCGGATCGTGGCGTCGCATCGTGTCGATTACTGCGAGGACGAAGCCGGCGAGTGCGAAGGGGGCGAGGAGGAGGGGGTTCCTGCCGAGTCGAGCGATAGCCGTCGAGAGGGCGCGTGCGACGTACCACGCTGGGCGATCGTCTCGATCGGAGTGAGGGCCAGAGTTTGAGTCTGGGCCTGAGCCTGGGCCTGAGTCGCGACCAGCAGCACCGTCCGACACGATTAGCTCCCCTCCTCGAGCGCCATCAGGCCCTCGTCACCGAAGACGTACAGTACGCCGTCGGCGGCGATCGGCTGTGAGAAGTAGATTGCTTCCTCGTACGTCCAGCGCCGGTCGCCGGTGTCGGCGTCGATCGCGACCAGTTCGGACATCTGATAGCCGAGGTAGACGACACCGTCGGCGACGATGGGATGTGTATCGGGGCTGTACTCAGCCGTCCACTCGCGCTCGCCGGTTTCGAGGGCGACCGCGTGCAGTGACTCTGTACCGTCCGTGACGAACACCATCCCGTCGGCGACCGCAGCGCTCCCGTCGGTGCCGTTCCCGTCGTGGAAGTAGTCCCACACCAGGCTGCCGTCGGCGCGGTCGAACAGCGCGACGCCTTGCCGGTCGGGAACGACAATTCCCGCATCCGTCACTGTTGGTGCCTGAAACTCGCGGTACTGGAGGGGGCTTTCCTCGCGAGGAGCTGGGTGGGCCTGCCAGCGAGTCGCTCCCGTCTCCGCGTCGAAGGCGACGAGATCACCAGGGGTACTCGAGACGTAGACGGTATCGTCGGAGACGACTGGTTGATTCGTACCGATCGATCGTTCCTTGCCGACAACTTGCTCCCATTGCTGCTGGCCGCTGCTCGCGTCCAGTGCGGCGACCCGGTCGGTTTCGGGGATAACTGCGTACACGGTTCCGTCCGCGGCGACGGGAGCGGGCTCGCGTGCCGACGAACTGGACCAGTTGCTGGTATCCTGGCCGGGTGCGTGCCAGCGCTCGGTGCCGATGGGGCGTCCGAGCAGTTCGTAGCCGCCGTCGGCGCTCAGGCCGTAGACACCCGTTCGGCTGTAGACGGCGAGCGTGTCGCTCCGGTAGGCCGTCGCCTCGGCACGGGCCGGCGTCGACCAGTACGACCCCGACCGCTCGAATTGGATCTCGCCGGTGTCGCGGTCGAAGGCGACCAGGGAGTCACGGCCAACGCCGTACAGGGTGTCACCGACGAGTATCGGTGCCGTCAACCCGTGCATCGTCGAGTCCGTATCCTGTCGCCATGCGAGTTCTGGGGGCGACTTTGGCCCCGACGCATCGGGGTTGTGAGCCGTCCCGGCGGGGTCGTATCGCGCCAGGGGCCACTCGATTCGGTCGGTGTGGTCGGCGCGGTCGGCGCGGTCGGCGCGGTCGGCGTCTTCCCCACCGTCGGCGAGTATCGGCTCCGTTCCGGCCAGCGCTGCGGCCGTCACAGTAGTGCCGACGGCACCGGAAATTCCGGCAGCACCGACGAGGAGGCGTCGTCTGGAGGGCATCTATCCGGCGGTTTAGTCAGACAAGTAATATGTCTTTTCGTTAGTCGAGAGCGGCAGCTGAACCCGTGTCGAGTCAGTACACGACGCACAACATTCGACGGATCACTGAAGTGGCGACGTGCTGTTCGGCTCGTGGCGACTCCCCGGCAGCCACTGAGCGCTTCGAAATCCTTTTAGGCGCTACACGGGGATAGTAGGGTAACTGAGTGATATCATGGACGTCGACATCATCTCCGAATCGGAGAACCCCATGTTGCACCGGACGGACGTCACGTTCGAACTGACCCACGAGGACGCCACGCCAGAGCGTCTCCAGGTCCGTGACAGTCTCGCAGCGAAACTGAACAAGGACGCCGACGAGGTCGTCATCCGCAAACTCGAGACGAAGTTCGGGATGCGAAAGACCGTCGGCGAGGCCAAGGTCTACGACAGCGCAGACCACGCCCGCGACGTCGAGCAGGACCACATGCTCGAGCGCAACAAGATCGGCGTCGACGAAGAGGCCGAGGCAGAAGCCGACGCGGAGGAAGCATAAATGGCGCGCCACGAACTCTACGGCGACGACGGCACCACCGAAGGCGATCAGTGCCCCCGCTGTGGCGACGTTTTCCTCGCCGACCACGGCGACCGCAAGCACTGTGGCAAGTGCGGCTACACCGAGTGGGAGTAACGACGCCCACCGTTGAGTCGTGACCAGAAGTTCAGCCACACGAACACGCGTTCTCGGCATCGAAGGCACCGCCTGGGCGGCCAGCGCGGCCGTCTTTGACACCGAGACCGACGACGTTTTTATCGAAACCGACGCCTACGAACCTGACAGCGGCGGCATTCACCCCCGCGAGGCCGCAGAACACATGCACGACGCCATCCCGCGCGTCGTCGAGACGGCACTCGCACACGCCCGAGAGACGTTCGACGGGCCCGACACGGAACCGCCCGTAGACGCGGTCGCCTTCTCGCGCGGGCCCGGTCTCGGCCCGTGCCTGCGCACAGTCGGCACGGCCGCGCGGGCACTCGCCCAATCGCTCGACGTACGGCTTATTGGCGTGAATCACATGGTGGCCCACCTTGAGATCGGTCGCCACACAGCCGACTTCGACTCGCCGGTCTGTCTGAACGCGAGCGGGGCGAACGCACACCTGCTCGCCTACCGCAACGGCCGCTACCGCGTCCTCGGGGAGACGATGGACACCGGCGTCGGCAACGCTATCGACAAGTTCACCCGCCACGTTGGCTGGTCCCATCCCGGCGGACCGAAGGTCGAGGCGGCCGCAAAAGACGGCGAACTCATCGCCCTCCCCTACGTCGTGAAGGGAATGGACTTCTCTTTCTCGGGGATTATGAGTGCCGCGAAGCAGCGCTACGATGATGGGATTCCTGTCGAGGATATCTGTTACTCGCTGCAGGAGACAATCTTCGCCATGCTGACTGAAGTCGCCGAGCGCGCACTCTCACTGACCGGCAGCGACGAACTCGTCCTCGGCGGCGGCGTCGGGCAGAACGCCCGCCTCCGCGAAATGCTCGCAGAGATGTGCGAGCAGCGCGGGGCGGACTTTCACGCACCCGAGCCGCGATTCCTGCGCGATAACGCGGGAATGATCGCCGTCCTCGGCGCGAAGATGTACGAAGCCGGCGAGACGCTCGCGATCGAAGACTCGCGCGTCGATCCGAACTTCCGGCCGGATCAGGTGCCAGTGACTTGGCGCACGGACGAACCGGAGCTCGCAGTCGGCCGCAGTGGAGACGACACAGGCGAGGAAACGGGGCAGGTCCAGGGTGCCGAAGCCGTCGTCGATCTCGACCCCACCACCGGCTGTGTCACCAAACGCCGACGACCCAAGGCCTACCGCCACCCCGACCTCGACGAACGCCTCCGCACGGAGCGGACTCGCCTCGAAGCCCGCCTGACGAACCTCGCTCGCCGCGAGGGCGTCCCTACACCCGTACTCTCGGATATCGATCCAAAAGAGTCGCTACTCGAGTTCGCCTTCGTCGGCGACTGCGATCTGCGCGTGGTTCTCGACGGCGAGTCGGGGGAGACGCACGTCCGAGACGTGGGTCGCCATCTCGCGCGGCTTCACCGGGCCGGCATCGTTCACGGGGATCCGACGACGCGGAACGTACGGATCGCTGCAGACCGCACCTTCCTCATCGACTTCGGACTGGGGTATCACACCGACCACGTCGAAGACTACGCGATGGACCTGCACGTCTTCGACCAGAGTCTCGTCGGAACCGCGAACGACCCCGAGCCGCTCCGCGAAGCGGTCCGTGAGGGGTATCGCGAGGTCGGGGAGGAGCGGGTACTCGAGCGACTGCTCGACGTCGAGGGCCGTGGACGGTACGTCGGCGGCGAGAGCTGACGGCCGTTTACGACTTTACCGAGAACTGAGAACCGAGGACTGGTTCGCGGCTTCGGTCGGTACCCACAGTCAGCTCATCGAGTGCCGAGACCCAGACACTCTTGTCACGACGCGAATAGTCACAACCGATGGAGTCGAGTACCGAGACACGCAGCGACACCGACGCTACTGACGGCACAGCACCCACCGTCCTCCTCACCGGCTACGAACCCTTCGGCGACTTCGAAACTAACCCCGCCCGCCAACTCGCCGCGCGCCTCGACGGCACCGCCCTCGGCACCCACACCGTCGTCGGCCGCGAACTCCCCGTCGTCTTCGATCAGGCCGCGGACGTACTCGAGTCCGCCATCGGCGAGCACAACCCAGACATCGTCTGCGCGCTCGGCCTGGCTGGCGGCCGGAACACGCTCTCGCTCGAGCGTGTGGGGATTAACCTCCGCGATACGAGCGCCTCCGAGATACCAGACAACGAGGACCGGCAGCCTGTCGACGAGTCCGTCGTCGCGGACGGGCCGGACGCCTACTTCACGACGCTGCCGGTGCGGGAGATGAAGGAAGCGATGCAGGATGCTGGCGTGCCGACGACGCTCTCGACGGACGCCGGAACGCACTGCTGTAACAACCTGCTGTACGCCGCGCGCCACCTCGTGGAGACCGGTGTCGTCGACGACTGCGACGTGGGGTTCGTCCACGTTCCGTTCTCGCACGTGCAGGCGGCGGCGCGCGATGCGGGTGAGCCGAGCATGGCACTCGAGACGATGCAGGAGGGGCTACTGGTGGGACTCGAAGCGGCGTGTTCTCGGTGACAGCCTGTCGGCGGAAGACGTGCCGAATTCGGTGAACGAGTTGAAAACCGAGAGTGACCAATTTCCACAGACAAGACGGGCACACAATACTCTTAATGGGGAAGACCGTACTGTCCCGTATGGCAGATAAACCGACCTCCGGTGAGATTCTTGGCGTCCCGTACAACTTCGAACGACCGAGCTTCGGCCGCATGCTCTCGTCGTACTGGCAGCCCGGCGAGGGGATGCTCGTCGAGAAGCCCTTCGGCGTCGGGTACACGCTGAACCTCGCCAACTGGCGGTCGTGGGTCGTCGTCGCGGTCGCTGGTGCACTCCTCTGGCAGCAAGAACAGAGCGCCTCGGCAGACACCGAGGAGGCACAGGACGAACCCGTCGAAGTGATCGTCGACGACGACGAGAACTGACGCGCGAGCCGACTGTTTTCCTGACAAACAGTTATGTCAAACGCGGCTGTCTGTTCGGCTATGCCCTCTCCACGTCGCGCTGCAGTGATCGGTGCCGTCGCCTGCTGGGCAGTCGCGACAGGCTACTTCGCTGCAACCGGGTACAGACTCGACGGACTCGTCCCGCCGGGACTCCCCGCCGCCGCATTGCTCGCACTCGGCGCACTCGCTGGCGGTTCGTACGCCGCGGGGTACCGCGTCTCCCCAGTCGCGATTCTCGGTGGACTCATCCTGAGCGCCCCAGTGCTGTTCGAACCCGCCGGCGCGCCGGATCTGTCGCTCGGGCGCGAGATTGACAGTCTGGCACTGCTCATCGGGGCGTACGTCGCCGGGACCCTCGTGGTAGTCGAGTACGCGGTTCGAAACCCTGGCCGGGTTCGAGCGTGGCTCACGCCGCGAACGATCGCGATTGGGGTCGCTGGCGGCATTCTCCACGCGGTCGTCGTTCGGGCGATCTATACGTACGTTCGCCACGCATCCATCTGGGACGGCTCCGTCGTCCTCGAACCGTTCGTGTTGTTCGTCGTTTCGTACCTTCTGTTCGGTCAGTTGCTCGTTGGTGCCGTCACCGCAGTCATGCTCGTTCGCTACCGGCTCCTCACGCCAGTACTCGGCCTCACAGCACTCTTTTCCTGGCTCTCGTATCGGACCTGGCTCTCGCTCGAGGCCACCCGTGAACTCGGCGCAACGTCAGGCATCTCGCCGCAACCGGATGCGCTCTACGTCGCCCTCTGGTTCGTCCCGCTGACGATCGCGCTGGTGCTGGGTGGACTCGAGTACCTGCTTCGCGCCAGAGTGAGTGCTGGGCTTCCAGGGAGTGGGTCGGTAACGGAGTGAGCGAGTGAGTGTGTGAGCGAATGAGTGGGACAGTGCGTGCGATCTGGGCCGCAAGCCCCGACTCGTGGAGCAGGACTCCCAGACTCCTCAGCACCGCCACGGACGGCAACCGACGGCTATATTCCCGCGGCGGCCGCCGCCTCGAACATGGCAATCCGCTTCGTCACCGGAAACGACGGCAAAGCACGCGAGGCGCGGGCCTACCTCGACGGCATCGAAGCCGTCGAGCAGGTCCCTTACGACTACACCGAGATCCAGAGCGACTCGCTCGCAGAGATCGCAATTCAGGGAGCCGAAGAAGCACACGCGGAACTCGAGGGCGGGGACCCGATCCTGGTCGGCGACACGGGCCTGTTCGTCGACGCGCTCGGCGGCTTCCCGGGGCCGTACTCGGCGTACGTCGAGGACACTGTCGGCGTCGAGCGCCTCTGGCGACTCGTCGAACCAGAGGAGAACCACAGAGCCCGATTCAAGACGGTGCTCGGCTTCACGGACGGCGAGCGGACTGAGACCTTCGAGGGAACGCTTGCGGGCACCATCGTCGCGCCGCGGGGCGACGGCGGCTTCGGCTACGATCCGATCTTCGAGTTCAACGGGCAGACGCTGGCCGAGATGGATGTCGAGGAGAAGAACGCGATTTCCCACCGTGGGCGGGCGCTGGCGACGTTTGCGGACTGGTACGCAGACCAGTAACGCACTTGGAGACAGGCGACTAACTGCTTCGACTACCCGCGAGGATCACAGTCCGGGCCCGGATACGGTCCGTCTTCGACCGCAGGATACAGCTTTTCGGGGTCGAACACCGCCGCAAATGCGTCCGGCGTGCGCACACTGATCGAGAGCCGCGGCTGCATCGAGAGCCCCGCCTTCGCGGAGTTCAGCCGCTCGTCGTAGGACAGCAGATGCGCCGCCTCGCCGCGGTAGGCCGAGGCCAGCGCCGGATGGTCGTCGTCGGGGTGGTCGACCGCGACGCGATCGGACTCGAGTCGGTCCCGATGCGCGGCCGCCAGATCGGGGTCCGCGAGGGCGGCGACGAGTTCTTCGGTTGCCGCGAGAAGGTGGTCGCTGGCGATGAGGTCGATCCAGGAGTGACTGCGGACCAGGTCCAGCGCTCGGCGAGCGTCGCCATCGACGAACAGGTCGGCGGCGAGGACGGACGAATCCGCGACGACGCGGGTCGGATCGGGGTGGTCTGCGTCCCCAGTGGATCGATCAGCCATCGGTCTCACCCGACGCCGTCTCGTCGTCGGTCAGTTCCGAAGCAGTCGAACGGAGCTGGTCGAGCGTGATCTCGGCGGACTCCGCGCGGTCGAAGAGGTCGCCCCAGGTAGCAGGCATTGGTGGCCGTTCGGAGTACGGAAAGAAAAGCCGCCCGGAGATTGGAGCCCGAAGCCCCAGACGATGGCGTCGAGGCTGCCACTCAGCAGTCACTCGGAGAGCAGCCAGAACACGACCGCGCCGAGGACGAACGCGATACCGACGTTGACGGCGAGGCCCACGACACCGACGCCGACGACGAGTGCGAGCGCGCGGTGATCTGCGAACGGAATTGGTTCGAACGCCGCCCGGCCGAGTTCGATGGCGACGACGACGAGCAAGACTCCGAGCAGGGCCATCGGAAACGCGGCCAGCAGCGCGCCGGTCGTGACGAGCGCGAGGGCGATGTAGCCCACACCAAGCAACACGTTCGCACCCGCGGTCCGTGCGCCGAAGGCGTACTTGCCGGCGAGGCCGCCGCTGCCGTGACACATCGGCACGCCGCCGGCGGGAATCGCCGCGAGGCAGGTGACGCCCATGCTCTGGGAGAGCCTGTCGGCCGACACGTCGCGGTCGTAGAGATCGCCGCAGAGCAGCGCGGTTGCGATGGCCGCATTGCCAATCGTCATTCCAAGTTGTGCGACCGTGCCCTCGAGTGCCGCGCCGGAAATCGTCGGCGAGCCAGCGGGGAAGAGTGCGAGTTCGGGGAGCCGCGGGGCGGGAACGCCGGCTGCGAGCACTGCGGCGACGCCACCGAGTGCGAGCACGACGAGCACACTCGACTGGCGATAGCCCAGAAGCGCGAGCAGGCAGACGAGCGCGAGCCCGGCGACGGCGACGCCGGGCGCGCCGAGCGAGAGGTCGACCGCGGCCTCGAGTAGTAAGAGTGCGACCGCGAACTGCACGCCGCGAATAACGGGTTCTCCGACGACGCGCTGGAGGTGCCCGACGAGGCCGAACGAGCCCACGATCAGCAGAACGCCGCCGGCGAGCAGTCCGGCTGCCGCGAGTTCGGGATAGGAAAGCGAGCCGACGATCGCCAGCCCAACGAGCGCTTTCATCGGCTCGACGGACAATGGCATCCCATAGTATAGCCCCCAGACGATCTGGAAGACACCGAAGCCGACGAGCACGTGTGCGAGCGAGACGCTCGTCGTCGCAGCGAGCGCGACGAGCAGCGGCAGGACAGTAACCGAATCTCCTAGCGCACCCGTGAGTTCACTGGCCGAGAACCCGAGCTCGGTTTGCTCGTCTCCCCTGAACGAGTACCCCATTCGGTGGTGCTTTGCCAGGCAGTGGTTTCACTGTTTTCAGAAATCGAGTATGGTTGCGTCAGCGGCTGTCTAAAACCAGAATCGGTTACGGGACGGAATACGCGCTGGCACAGCGAGTCGTCCTCACCAGCACTGCCCGCGAGCGGACTCGAGTACCACCGGACCACCAGACAGTGCCCCACGCTTCCCAGTCCGCAGGCAAACGAGCTACCGGCCGCTGTCGACTGCGGATCAGCAGTCTGAAGAGCGGCCGCTGGGTGCGTGTTCGTATGGCTGATCTCGGCAAGATAGATCGCGAGTTCTTCGAGCGCCGGATCGCGCCGAATCTCGGTGCTGACCGGGACGACGTGGTTCTCGGGCCGACCCACGGTGTCGACTTCGGCGTGCTCGATATCGGCGGACGGGCGTTCGTCACCGCGACCGATCCGCTCTCGATCCCGCCCGCGCTCGGGTTCGAACGCGCGGCGCGGTTCGCGCTCGACCTCGTGCTCGCAGACGTGGCCGTCAGTGGCGTCGCGCCGTCACACCTCTCAGTCTGTTTCACGCTCCCCGAGACGATGTCCGACGAGGAGTTCGCGACGGTCTGGGAGACGATCCACGAGGAGTGCGCCGACCTCGGTGTGTCCGTCGTGACGGGGCACACGGCTCGGTACTCTGACCCGTCCCATCCGTGGGTCGGCGCGGCGACCGCGATGGGCGTCGGCGAGCACGACGAAGTGGTCCGCCCAGACGGGGCGTGTGTCGGCGACCGACTCCTGCTGACGACCGGGCTTGCCGTCGAGTCTGTGGGGCTCCTGAGTACGATCTTCGCCGACGAGATCGACCTCCCGGCGGACGTGCTCGCCGACGCACAGGAGCGCCTCGACGAGGTGTATGCTGTTCGGGACGCGCTCACGGCAGCCGTGGCAGGCTCCGGAACCGTCACCGCGATGCACGACGTGACCGAAGGCGGACTCGCTGGCGCGCTGAATGAGATGGCCGCCGGTGCGGGTGCTCGGTTTGCCATCGACTGCGAGGCTGTACCGATGCGCCCCGGCGTCGCCGAGCTCTGTGAGCACCTCGAAATCGACCCGTGGGCGATGACCAGCAGCGGCTCGCTCGTCATCGCGGTCGACCCCGACGGCGCTGCTGCGGTCACGGACGCACTCGAGAACAGGGGCACTGTCGTTGCGGACATTGGTCGGGTGGAGCGCGCCGAGTCCGAGGACGACTCTGGGGCAGGAGCGGTCGTTGTCGATGGTGAGCGGCTCGGCCATCCGAACGAAGATCCGTCGTGGGCGGCGTACGCAGAGCTTGCAACTGAGTAGCAGAGCTTGACGTGGCTGCAGGGTGTCGCGCTGAGTGACCCGACCCAGTCCGAATTACCCCAACCGGCAGCGAACAGTGCACCATCATCGATTTGTATAACCAGCGAATACCAACAGCTATGAGAACACCAGCACCCGACAGCCGCCCCGTTGCGCTCACAATCGCGGGCAGTGACTCCGGTGGCGGGGCCGGCATCCAGGCCGACCTCGCGACGATGACCGCCCACGGCGTCTTCGGCACGTCGGCGATCACCGCCGTCACCGCCCAGCACACCCGCGGCGTCGAGCGCTCGTTCGCCCTCCCCACTGAGGAGGTCGCAGCCCAGATCGACGCCGTCACCGGCGACTTTGCGGTCGGCGCGGCGAAGACCGGGATGCTCGCGACGACCGAACTCGTCGAACTCGTCGCCGAAAAAGCAGCCACGTTCGAGTTCCCGCTCGTTGTCGACCCCGTGATGGTCGCGACCACCGGCGACCGATTGTTAGAACCCGATGCTGAGCGCGCCTACGAGGACCTGCTCTCGGAAGCGACCCTCGCGACGCCGAACACGGACGAGGCCGAGGTACTGACGGATATCGCGGTCACTGACGAGGAGACCGCTCGCGAAGCGGGCGAGGCGATCCGCGAGCACGGCGTCGACGCCGTGCTCGTGAAGGGAGGCCACGTTCCCGGTGAGACAGTCACAGACCTGCTCGTTACCGAGGCAGGAACAACGTCGTTCGAACACCCACGCGTCAACACAGGGGCGACTCACGGGTCGGGCTGTACGCTGGCGGCAGCCATCGCAGCCCGGCTGGCGACCGGCGACGACCTCAAGACCGCGGTCGGCGGCGCGACAGACTTCCTCGCTCGCGCGGTTCGCTACGCCTACGATGTCGGTGAGGGCGACGGTGCGGTAAACCACGCTGTCGACCTGCGAAACCAGGCCGCACGGGAACCGACAGCCGAAGCCGTCCAGTCAGTCGTCGACCGACTCGTTGACGCCGACGTGGCCGCACTCGTTCCAGAGGTCGGGATGAACGTCGTCGGTGCGACGCCCTACGCCGAATCCGTCGACGAGACGGCCGCCGTCGAGGGACGGGTTACACGAACGCTGTCGGGCATCCAGCCGAACCGCGGCGTCCGCTTTGGTGCTTCGAGCCACGTCTCCCGCTTCCTCCTCTCCGCACGCGAATTCAGCCCCGACCTTCGGTTCGCCGTCAACTGCCGATTTGGGCCAGACATCGAGGCAGCGCTTGAGGAACTGGACTGGTCCGTCGTCGAGTACGATCGCTCGGACGAGCCGGCGGATGTGGCTGCACGAGAAGGCGAGACGATAGGGTGGGGCGCACAGCAAGCGTTCGGGGACAGTGACAGTGAGATGTCACAGGAGCCGCCCGCGGCTGTGATCGACCGTGGTGCAGTCGGCAAGGAGGCGATGGTGAAACTCGTCGCGACCGAACCAACGACCCTCACGGAGCGCGTCATGGCACTCGACGTGACACTCGAGCGCTGAAGTTGCAACGATCCCGGGGCCGCTTCAGTGGCTCCCCACGGGAACAGTCGCCGCAAACCGAACGCTCATTCCCCAGCACACCGACAGCACGCCACATGGTCGAGAATCCATTCGATGTCGAGATTCGCGTCGGCGAAATACTCGAGGCCGAGACGTTTCCGGAAGCGAACAAACCCAAAATGACCAAGCTCTGGATCGACCTGGGTGAAGAACACGGTGAGATCCAGTCTGCGGCACAGTACGACCACCACTACGAGCCAGAGGAACTCGAGGGCCGGCGCGTACTGTGCGCGACGAACCTTGGTACCGTCCGTATTGCAGGTTTCAAATCCGAGGCGCTGACGGTCGGCGTTCCCGACGAGGAGGAGTATCCGGTACTGGTCGAACCGGACTGTGACGTGGACGTACCGCTCGGCGGACTGCTGTTCTGACGCATCTTACCGTTGTGGATCTACAAAACTTTCGCTCTCCACGAATTGTCAAGGTTATGACTGTGAAGAACTTCGGTCGCAAAATCATACCCGATCTGACCGCTTAATTCCTGGATAGAGACTGGAGTCTCACCGCCCAATTGCCTCGCTAATGTGTGTCTATTGATGTCATACAGTATGGCAGAAATCGACTCCTCACTCGGCAATAATACTTATCTCACAGACGACTAGTCATGTGGATATGTCATTGAACAGCGGCACAGCGGTATCTCAATCGGACGGCGCTGGGGCACGTCAGGATGTAACTGTCGACCGCGCAGAGATCGACCGCCTAAAGCAGTTCGTCGGGTTCGACCGAGAGGACGAACAGGTACTCGAGTCGATGAATGACCTCTTCGAGGATGTTAGCGCCGGCCTCGCCGCGGCGTACCACGACGCGGTATCGGGGCAGCAAGCTGTCGCTGATGCGATCGATGAGCAACCGATCAGTGACGACCAGTTTGTCCGAGCACAGCGCGCCTATCTCCGTGGCTTCGGTAATGGCGAGTACGATCACGAGTTCTTCGAGCGCCGCGCCAAGTCGGCCAGCATCGATCCGTTCCTCGAGGCCGGACTCGGGACCTACGTCAGTTCGTTTGGACTGTACTACGAGCGCATCCTGTCCGAAATCGCAGACGATGTCGCAGCGACGTACACAGCGGGTGATGCCGAGGACGATAGTGATGTTACAACCGAAACCGTTGAGCAAGCCGTCCAGGAAACCGCATCCCGGTCGCTTTCGTTCCTTCGAGTGGCCGCGATGGACCAGCACCTCGCAGTCGAGACGCGAACCGCGGCGCGAGCGACCCAACTCGAGCAGCACGCTGAGCGACGGGAGGCAATTCGGACGGATCTCGAAGACAGTCTCGACGAACTCGCGACAGTTGCGAATCGGATCAACGACGGGACAGCGGAGATCAGCGATGTCACAGACGAACAGTCGGCCTCGGTAGCGGAAATTGCGGGCGAACTGTCCGATCTCAGCGCGACCGTTGAGGAGATCGCGTCGAACACGGAGGAGGTGAGCGCGACCACCGAACGCGCGGCGGAGGTCACGACCGAAACGACGGAGACGGCCAACGAGGCGATTTCGAAGATGCAACGGGTCAACGACGCGGCGGGAGAAGTTACGTCGGATGTCGAGGAGCTTCGGGAGGGTGTCCAACGGATCGACGAAATCGTGGATGTGATCAACGACATCGCCGACCAGACGAACCTGCTTGCGTTGAACGCCTCGATTGAGGCGGCGACTGCCGGTGAAGCGGGCGACGGCTTCGCGGTCGTCGCGAACGAGGTCAAGTCTTTAGCCGAGGAGTCCCAGGAGGAGGCGGCCACGATTGAACGGATGGTCGACCAGATTCAGGCGGATACTGAGGAGACGGTCGACAGCCTCGAAGAGGCGAACGAGGAGATCGAGGACGGCGTCGAACTCGTCGAGGAAACCGTCGATAACCTCGACGAGATCGAATCAGCGATCGAGGAGTCGGCGTCCGGCATCGACGAGGTTGCGGCCGCGACCGACGATCAAGCTGCGAGTACTGAAGAAGTCGCCAGTATGGCTGATGAAGTGATGCAGAACGCAGACGAGATTGCGGCCGAAACGGAGACGCTGGCCGAGGCGAACGAGGAGGCGAACGGACAGGTGATGGACATCATCGATGCGCTGGATGAGTTGGCAGCAGTCGAAGAAGCCGAGGACATCTAACTACCGATTTCTCGAACTTAAGGCGTTCTCTCTGTCGTACACTGCGTGTGATCGGTAGCCGACCGGACCGATAACGGGTCGATCGACGCCAATGTGTACAGTGGTGCATCACTTCCACTACGGATCCCGCAGGGTTTTTGCGATGGAAAGCCAGGCACCGAGTATGACAGAGGCGACGGGCATCGTCGGGGAGTTCTTCTCGCTCAAGGAGGGCACCGACGCGGAGTTGCTGGCGATGCAGTGTGGCGATTTCTACGAGTTCTTCGGCGAGGACGCAGAAACGGTCAGCGATGAACTCGATCTCAAAGTGTCTCAAAAGTCCTCACACGGCTCGTCGTACCCGATGGCCGGCGTGCCACTGGACGATCTGACGCCGTATCTCAAGGCCTTAGTCGAGCGCGGCTACCGGGTCGCCGTCGCCGACCAGTACGAAACCGACTCTGGCCATGCGCGAGAGATCGTCCGCGTCGTGACGCCGGGGACGCTACTCGAGACGAGCGACGCAGATGCGCAGTATCTGGCGGCGGTGGTCGACGGCGGCTCCAGCTCCGGCTCCGCGGCCAACGGCGCGCACTACGGCCTCGCCTTCGCCGACGTGACCACGGGCCGATTCCTCGTCGCCGAAGCCGCGGACACCGACGAGGCGCTGACGGAACTCTACCGGTTCGATCCCGTCGAAGTGCTCCCGGGACCCGAGAGCCGAACTGACGACGACCTGCTCGGTACCGTTCGAGAGCGCATCGACGCAACGCTGACACTCCACGAGACGGAGGCGTTCGCACCGAAGCGCGCCGACCACGCAGTGCAGGAACAGTTCGGTAGCGAGACCGTCGACCGACTGGCGGTCGGTGAGGAAGCCATCGCCGCCGCGGGCGCGATCCTCTCGTATGTCGAGGAGACCGGCGCGGGCGTGCTCGCCTCGATGACGCGGATCCAGTCCCACCACGGAGACGACCACGTCACCCTCGACGCGACGACCCAGCGCAACCTCGAGCTGACCGAAACGATGCAGGGCGAGCGCGACGGCTCGCTGTTCGCGACGATCGACCACACCGAGACCAGCGCCGGCGGCCGACTCCTCAAGGAGTGGCTCCAGCGCCCCCGACGCGCACTCGACACCCTCGAACAGCGCCAGGAGAGCGTTGCCGCGCTCGCCTCGGCCGCGCTCGCTCGCGACGAGATGCAGGACACCCTTGGTGAAGCCTACGACCTCGCGCGGCTGGCCTCGAAGGCAACCCACGGCAGCGCAGACGCTCGCGACCTCGTCGCAGCTCGTGAGACGCTCGCCGTGCTGCCGGCGCTCGCGAAGACAATTGAATCGACGCCAGACCTGGCTGACTCGCCGCTCGCTGACATCATCGACCGGCCGGACCGCAAGGCTGCACGCGAGCTTCGAGAGGCACTCGAGAACGCCATCGCTTCGGACCCCCCGTCGACGGTTACCCAGGGTGAGCTCTTCCAGTACGGCTACGACGATGAGTTAGACGAGGTTATCGACCGCCACGAGGAGGTCAAGCAGTGGCTCGGCACGCTTGCCGAACGCGAGAAGCGCCAGTACTCTCTCTCACACGTCACCGTCGACCGGAACAAGACCGACGGCTACTATATCCAGGTCGGCAAGTCCGCCGCCGACGGCGTCCCCGACCACTACGAGCAGATCAAGACGCTCAAGAACTCGAAGCGGTTCACGACCGACGAGCTAGCCGAGAAGGAACGCAACGTGCTCCGACTCGAGGAGAAACGAGGGGAACTCGAGTACGAACTCTTCGAAGAGTTACGAGAGGAAGTTGCCGAGCAAGCAGAACTCCTACAGGACGTGGGCCGGGCGCTGGCGACGGTCGACGCGCTGGCGAGTCTGGCGACCCACGCGGCCGAGAATCGGTGGGTCAAGCCCGACCTGCACCACGGTGACGCGCTCGACATCGACCAGGGTCGCCACCCTGTCGTCGAGCAGACGACCGAGTTCGTCCCGAACGATGTCCGACTGGACGGCGAGCAGCGAGGTTTCCTGGTCGTCACCGGTCCCAACATGTCCGGGAAGTCGACCTACATGCGCCAGGTCGCCTGTATCGTTCTGCTGGCCCAGATCGGGAGTTTCGTCCCGGCGAAGGAGGCCGAAATCGGTCTCGTTGACGGCATCTTCACCCGCGTCGGCGCGCTCGACGAACTCGCACAGGGCCGGTCGACGTTCATGGTCGAGATGAGTGAACTCTCGAACATCCTCCATACGGCGACCGATGAGTCGCTGGTCATCCTGGACGAAGTCGGCCGCGGCACGGCGACATACGACGGCATCTCGATTGCCTGGGCGGCCACCGAGTACCTGCACAACGAAGTCGCAGCGAAAACGCTGTTCGCAACGCACTACCACGAACTGACCGGGCTCGCGGAGAACCTGCCGCGCGTCGCTAACGTCCACGTCGCGGCGGACGAGCGCGATGGCGACGTGACCTTCCTCCGAACCGTCCGCGACGGTCCAACGGACCGCTCGTACGGAATTCACGTCGCCGATCTGGCGGGCGTCCCCGGCCCTGTCGTCGACCGCGCACAGGATGTCCTCGAGCGCCTCCGCGAGGAGAAGGCTATCGAGGCGAAAGGCGGACACACGACCGAGCCTGTCCAGACGGTGTTCGACGTGGGAAGCGGCCAGTTCCGCGGGCCGGCGAACGCGGACGGTGGTGAACCGGACGACACGACGGACGAGAGTGCGCTCGACCCCGAGACCGAGGCGGTACTCGAGGACCTTGGTGACCTCGACGTGAACGCGACGCCGCCGGTTGAGCTGATGTCGAAGGTACAGGAGTGGCAAGAGCAGTTGTCCGAGTGAGTGCTCGCCAGCGGTGTGTCACATCCATTGTACAGCTCTTGTGCGTTTGATTTTACATCGGTAAATCTATACGCCGATTCGCCATTGTATAGCACGATGCACGAACCAGATTATGACGTGGCGGGCGAGACCGCTATCGTCACCGGCGCGAGTCAGGGAATCGGCAAGTCGATCGCGGAGACGCTCGCCGCAAGCGGGGCGAACGTCGCGATCTGTTCGCGCTCGATCGACCGTGTCGGCCCGGTCGCGGAGGCGATCAACGACGCCGAAGACGTGCCTGGCGAGGCTCTTGCCGTCGAGTGTAACGTCCGCGAGCGCGACCAGGTCCAGTCGTTCGTCGACGACACCGTCGAGGCGTTCGGCGATATCGACATCCTCGTCAACAACGCCGGCGGCGAGTTCATTGCGAACTTCGAGGACATCTCGGAGAACGGCTGGAAGACCATCGTCGACCTCAACCTCCACAGCACGGTTCACTGCACCCAGCTTGCCGGCGAGGTCATGCGCGAGGGCGACGGCGGCTCGATCATCAACCTCTCGTCGGTCAACGGCCAGCACGCCGCGCCGGGCGAAAGCCACTACAGCGCCTCGAAGGCGGCGATCATCCGACTGACCGAAACGCTCGCGACCGAGTGGGCCGGCGACGGCATCCGCGTCAACTGCGTCGCACCGGGGTTGATCCAGACCCCCGGCGTCACCGAGACGCTTGGCATCCAGAGCGAGGACATGCCACCGCGCGAGAAAGCAGAGCGCCGCATCGGTCACACCGAGGAAATCGCAGACGCCGTCCAGTTCCTCGCCAGCCCGGCCGCCTCGTTCATCACCGGCGAAACGCTGACCATCAAGGGAGTTCCGCGCGCCGGGAACTCGATGTCGCAGGACCTGGGACTCGAGTAGGCTACGACAGTAGACGGCGTCTCGTCCCCTCGCGTACGCTGGCACTGCGTTTGCTGCTCACGTTGACGTTGCACCTGGCGTATCCTCGACGAACTGCTCACGCAGCCGTGCGATTCGCCGATGCGTCGGCGGATGCGTCGAAAACGGCGACAGGGAGTCTGTCGGAACGATACAGAAGGCGTTGAACCCAGCAACCGTCCGGAGGTCTGCATCCGGCGGCGTGGGTTCACCGTGCAGCGTCGCGAGCGCGCTTGCGAGAGCGTACGGATCGCCCGTGATCGCGACGGCACCGCGGTCGGCAGCGTACTCGCGATACCGCGACAGGACGAGTGTTCCCGGCAGGCTGGCGAGATACACCGGCAGCCCGATGAACAGCAGGTAGGTACCGAGCAGAAACGGCAGCCCGATCAGGTACGAGCCGAGCGTGAACGTCCGTCTTGCGGTCGACAGCGCGATTGCCGAGACGACCATCGGGAAGCCGGCGACGGTCATCACCGTCGAGTCGTCGTTCTTGAGGTGTGCGAGTTCGTGCGCGAGGACCGCCTCGAGTTCGTCGTCGTCGAGCGCCCGCAGAAGCCCGGTCGTCACGCAGACGACGGTTCTGTTTCCCGTTCCGGCCGAAAGGGCGTTCGGCTCGTCCGATGGGATCACGGCGACTGGGGGCACCGGGAGGTCGGCCTGGCGAGCCAGCCGCTCGATGGTGTCGTACAGCAGCGGATACTGCTCGCGTTCGATGGCGATCGCGTTCGTCGCCCAGTAGGCGATGTAGTCGGCCTGCGAGACGCTCGCCAGGATGACGATGGCGAAGCACGCACAGACCACGAGCGCCATCGTCGTCGACAGCACCGAGAGTACGATCCAGCCGAGGACGGCGTATCCGGCAAGTGTGAGGACGAGCGCCAGTAGCATCCGCCACTGGAGCCGTCTGTCGGCGGACCAATCCATACGGGACGTTCACCGACACGAGTCAAATACCTAACTGAATGGGTGCCCGATCGAGTCGCATCGCACGCAGAGCGGGCTACTGCGTGCTGGAGTGGACCCAACGACCGTTCTCCTGCGGGCATACGCTTTTACAGATTCCGGAAGACACCCACGTATGACCCTTCGACAGTCACTCACCGGAATTACCTGCCCCATCGTCACGCCGTTCGACGAGAGCGGCGTCGTCGACGAACGCGCACTCGGAGACCTACTCGAGTACCTCCTCGCGGGCGACATCGACGGCCTCTTTCCCTGCGGGACGACCGGCGAGTTCGCCAGCCTGTCGCGGGACGAGCGCCGGCGCGTGACCGAATTCACCGTCGAGCAGGCCGATGGCGAGGTCCCGGTGCTGGCCGGTGCGGCCGCGACGAGCGTGGACGACGTTCTCACCGCCATCGAGGACGCCGCTGCAGTTGGTGCCGACGCTGCCGTCGTCACACCGCCGTATTTCCACACGGCGAACGCGCCGGCCGGCAACCAGCAGTTCTTCGAGACTATCGCGGACGAGTCGTCGCTGCCGCTGTTGCTGTACAACATTCCGGCCTGTACTGGGCAGGGAATTGCACCGGAAACTGTCGCAGCGCTTGCGAGTCGTGACGACGTGCTCGGTCTGAAGGACTCGAGTGGCGACCTCGAATACTTCCTCGAGACGATGCGCCAGGCAGCCGACGCGGATTCGGACTTTCTCATGCTACAGGGGTACGACGCCCTCCTCGTCCCGGCGCTGCGGATGGGTGCCGACGGTGGCGTGAACGCGCTCTCGAACGTCGCACCCGAGGCGTACGCTGACCTGTACGAGACAGCTACCGGAGTTCGGGGCGCAGAACTTCAGACTGCCGTTGCCGACCTGTTCGACGCCTGCGGCGAGTACGGTTTCGCGCCGGCGACGAAGACGGCACTCGAGTACCACGGCGTGATTCCTTCGGCTGTGGTTCGGCCGCCGCTCGTGTCCGTTCCCGACGATGGGCAGGCGGGGATCGAGCGGGACGTCGACGGTCTCGTACAGTCGGAAGATTGATACGCCGAAGTGGGGACGTGTTGACATATGAGTGGCCCCGAAGCTGACTCGACGACGGGTGTCGGTGGGTTGGCCGAGCTGACCGACTCGTCCGACCAGGCCGATCTGGACGTCGGCGTGAGCACGCCTGCCGCCGTTGGACTCTACCTCGCCGTCGTCACGGTGGGTGTCACCGCGCTCGTCTCGGTCGCCACGGGCGCGGCCACTGAGGTTCTACTTACCTCCCTGCCGACCGCGTTCACGGGAGGGGTGCTCGGTGGGATCGTTCTCGCCCGAATTCGCCCGTCCCTCCTGTTCCGCCTCGGGCGCTTTCGGTGGCGGACGCTTGCCCTCTGGCTACCCGCGCCGCTCTTTGCCGGTGGCGCACTCGTTCTCGATTCGACGGGGCTCGTTCCAGAAACGGGGCTCACACTCCTTCTTCTCATTCCGGCGGCTGGCGTTCTGCTGACGGGACGGCTCGCAGCACACGCCGCACACGACCTCGCCGTCGGTGCGACGGTCGATGACGGAGCGCCGATCATCGAGTGGACGTGGTACCAGTCGGGACCCAACCCGCCGCTGATTGCACTCGGGGTTGGTTCGCTGCTGTTCGCTGGCCTCACGTACGCGCTTTCGGGGTCGAACAGGCTCCCGACTCGGCTCGGCGCGCTTGGCGCGGTCAGTCTCCTTCTCGGCTGGGCACCGACCGTCCGACTCCCGTCGTCGAGTGACACGCCGACCACGCTGTTCTCGGTTCCAGACTTCGACTACGCGCGTGCCGAGATTCGTGCCTACGCGGACGGGCTCGTCGTCGAACCTCGGTTTCGACCGTCCTACCGGCGCGTCGTTCCCTGGGACCGGTTCACCGGCGTCCGCCTGACTGAGGACCGACTCGTACTCGAACGGCGCTGGTGGCCGGATATCCGGTGTGATCGCGCTGCAATCGACGACGTGGACGCCGTACTCGAGGCCGTCGAGACGAGCGGCCGGAACCGACCACAGCGAGTCGACCCAGTCACGGCTGATGAACCGCAATTCTGACCTCCCTCGAGCCCCAGTTGGGACCATACGCCGACGTTATCGTCCGGACCGACATCGCAGCCGCGCTCGCGTTTGTGCTCGCACTTACACTCGCACTCGAGTCGGTCCGAACTCGCGCCCACCTGAGACTGTGCCCGAACCATGACCGACACACAACCACCGACCGACGAAACCGAGATTCACCAGTTAGACGAGGACACCGTCGCCCGCATCGCCGCCGGCGAGGTCGTCGAACGGCCCGCAAGCGCCGTCAAGGAACTCGTCGAGAACAGCCTCGACGCCGGGGCTTCGAGTATCGACGTCACCGTCGAGGCTGGCGGCACGGACCTCGTCCGCGTCGCGGACGACGGTCACGGCATGACTGAAGCCGACCTTCGCGCTGCCGTCCGCCAGCACACGACGAGCAAGATCAGCGGCCTCGACGACCTCGAGTCGGGTGTGGCCACCCTCGGCTTCCGCGGCGAAGCCCTGCACACCATCGGCTCCGTCGCGCGCCTGACCATCCAGTCGCGACCACAGGACAGCGACGGCGCGGGCACCGAACTCGTCTACGAGGGCGGCACCGTCGAATCGGTCTCGCCGACCGGCTGTCCCTCAGGAACAACAGTCGAGGTCGCGGATCTCTTCTACAACACGCCCGCCCGCCGGAAATTCCTCAAGACGACTGCGACCGAGTTCGCCCACGTCAATCGCATCGTCACCCGCTACGCGCTCGCGAACCCGGACGTAGCCGTCTCGCTGACTCACGACGGCCGCGAGGTATTCTCGACGACCGGGCAGGACGACCTGCAGGCCGCCGTCCTCGCTGTCTACGGCCGCGAGGTCGCCTCCGCAATGATCCCCGTCGACGCCGACGGCGAGGAACTTCCGCCGGGGCCACTCGAGTCCGTCGCCGGTCTCGTCTCCCATCCCGAGACGAATCGTGCGAGCCGAGAGTATCTGGCGACGTACGTCAACGACCGTGCGGTGACCTCAGACGCGCTCCGAGAGGGGGTCATGGGTGCCTACGGCACGCAGCTCGGCGGCGATCGCTACCCATTCGTCGTGCTCTTTCACGAGGTTCCTGGCGACGCCGTCGACGTGAACGTCCACCCGCGCAAACGGGAGGTGCGTTTCGACGACGATGACGCGGTGCGCCGACAGGTCGATTCGGCGGTCGAAAGTGCCCTCCTCGAGCACGGCCTGCTTCGCTCGCGAGCGCCGCGCGGTCGCTCGGCACCGGACGAGGCACGGGTGACGCCGACGCAGGAGGAGCTGGCGGAGCGAGCGGGTAATGGAGCCGAGACGAGTGCAGCGGAAACGGGCACTTCCGAAGGCGACGCCGACGAGTCGGGGGTACTCGAGAGCGGTGACACAACGA
The DNA here is from genome assembly GCF_000337135.1 of Natrialba chahannaoensis JCM 10990. GTDB lineage: Archaea > Halobacteriota > Halobacteria > Halobacteriales > Natrialbaceae > Natrialba > Natrialba chahannaoensis. Next base: position 98,508 of record NZ_AOIN01000044.1, on the reverse strand, counting down.
GCGATACGAACGAGGAGACAGCCACGAGCGCTGTCGACGGCGACCGGACGCCGACAGGGCCGAATCGAGCAGGAGATTTGGAGTCGGTGGGGTCAGCGAACTCGGCGGCGACGAGTGAGCCGATAGAGTCGGATGACCCCGAGTTCCAGTCGGCCGCAGAGTTCCACCCAGACGACGATGTAGCCGATTCCGCCTCCGCCGCATCGTCCAGCTCGCCGGCCGGTTCGGGCGATAAGGCTCGGGATACGGATCGGGACCAAAACCCGGAATCGGCGGCCCCCGCCCCGACGAATACATCGGAGACCGCCGGGACGCAGGGGGAAAGCAAGTTCGACCGCACAGCGTCGGAACAAAACCAGGAACATCCGACTCGCGAACACGAACGCAAGTTCGACAACGCGACCGAACAACGGACGCTCGCGGGCGACGCTGCGACGGGCAGCGCAGAGAATCGCCAGTTCGACTCGCTGCCGCCGCTACGGGTGCTCGGCCAACTGAGCCACACCTACCTCGTCTGCGAAACCGACGACGGCCTCGTACTGATCGACCAGCACGCTGCCGACGAGCGAGTCAACTACGAGCGCCTTCGCGCTGCGTTCGATGAAGACTCCTCCGCGCAGGCGCTGGCCTCGCCAGTCGAACTCGAGTTGACCGCTGCCGAAGCGGAGGCGTTTGCGGCCTACCGCGATGCGCTCGCGCAACTTGGCTTCTACGCGGACCGGGTCGATGACCGGACGGTGGCGGTGACGACCGTGCCGGCGGTGTTCGAGAAGACGCTCGAGCCGGACCAGCTTCGGGACGTGCTCGTCTCGTTCGTCGAGGGCGACCGCGAGGCAGGCGCGGAGACGGTCGACGCGCTGGCGGACGAGTTTATCGGCGACCTGGCGTGTTATCCGTCGATCACGGGCAACACGTCGCTGACGGAGGGCTCTGTCGTTGATCTGCTCGCGGCGCTCGACGACTGTGCAAATCCGTACGCCTGTCCGCACGGGCGGCCGGTGATCGTGCAGTTCGACGAGGCCGAAATCGAGGATCGGTTCGAGCGGGATTATCCGGGTCACAGCGGCTAAGGTCACCGTCGCGTCGGTTTCTGACCGCTATTCTGCGCGGTGTGTATCCGGTTCGTCGAGCGAGCGGACTGGGCTCTCAGAACGGCGTTCGTGATAGGAGAGCCAGAGGCCACAGAGGAGCGCGACGACCGCTGCACTGGTCGCAATCGCGAACGCAATCTGGTAGCCGGTTTCTGTGTAGACCTAAACGCCCGCCGACGAGTTCGCCGGCCCAGTAGGTGTCGAGCACCCAGCGCCGTCGAAACGAATCGGCCCACAGTCGCATTCGTTGGGTGTTTCCGCCAACGCATCCACAATATTCGCGAAGCGGAACGGTCTGCGACCCAGTCGCTCGGTGTGGTCTCATTGGCGTCGACAACGAAACGGCACTCCAGCACGTACCGGCTGCCATGACAACGCTCGAACTCGACGGCGAACACGCCGGGGGACAGTTCCTGCGAAACGCACTCGCACTGTCGGTACTCGAGTCCAGACCGATTCGGATCGAGAACGTTCGCGGTGACCGACCGACACCGGGATTGGCTCACCAGCACCTGGCGGTCCTCGAGACGATGGCCGAACTCATCGACGCCGACGTATCGGGTGCCGACCACGGCGCGGAGACCGTCGCGTTCGATCCCGGAACGTTCCGACTCGCGGGCGGAGAGTACGCTGTCGACATCGGCACCGCTGGCAGCGTGACGCTGCTGTTCGACGCCGTCCTCCCGCTGGCGACCGTACTCGAGTCCCCGCTGTCACTGACGGTGACCGGCGGGACGGATGTGGCGTGGTCGCCGCCACTCGATTACACGCGATACGTGAAACTGCCGCTGCTGCGCCGATTCGGACTCACTGCCGCGATCGAGTGTGAGCGGCGCGGATTCTATCCCGATGGTGGCGGACGGGCGACGCTCCATCTTGCGCCGTCCGAAATCGAGCCACTCGACGCTCCCTCGCTGGTCGAGCGGCCGGACGTGGCTGGACTCCGCGTGTACTCGACAGAGGCCGCTGCGCTCGCAGAGCAGGACGTCGCACATCGACAGGCTGCGGGGGCGCTGAATTGGCTCGGGCTCGAGTCGGTGGGAGCTGAGAACCCTGACACCCAATCAGCGCTCGACGAGTGCGAGGTCGTCGAACAGATCGAGACGACCGCGGCGAGCGCCTGCCCAGGCTCGGCGATCGTGCTCCGACTCGAGTCCGAAGACGGCGTTCCCATCGCGGGCTGCAACGCACTCGGCGAGCGCGGCGTGCCAGCCGAGCGCGTCGGCGAGGACGCCGCGGACGCCGCGAACCGATTTCTGGCCGGCGACGCAGCCGTCGACCGCCATCTGGCAGATCAGCTCCTCGTTTTTCTCGCACTCGCCAGCGGCCGGGTTCGCGTTCCCGCCGTCACCGATCACGTCGACTCGAGTTGCGACTTACTCGAGTCGTTCGGTGTGCCGGTCGAGCGCGTCGGTGAGGGAACGGGAGCGACGGCCGTGGTCGCCGTCGAGTCGGGCGACGAAGTCAGTGAAGTCGGCGGTGTCTGAACCGACGGGTCGCGCACGTGACATTGGAACAACTTATACCGGCAGCGTCCGATTGTCGCGATATGACTCGGACAGACGGCACCGGCCGACAGCGGAGGGTTGATCCGTGAGCGAACTCGTCACCTTCGGCGAGTCGATGCTCCGACTCTCCCCACCTGGTCACGAGCGACTCGAGAACGCGACCGAACTCGAGGTCCACGCCGGCGGCGCAGAGAGCAACGTTGCTATCGCTGCCCAGCGATTCGGCACTGAATCGACATGGCTGTCGAAGGTACCCGAGACGCCGCTCGGCCGACGCGTCGTCGGCGAACTCAGACAGCACGGCATCGAGACGGACGTGGTCTGGAGCCACCGCGGCCGACAGGGCACCTACTACCTGGAGCAAGGTGGCTCACCCCGCGGCACGAACGTCATCTACGACCGCGCGGACAGCGCTATCACGACCGCCTCGGCAAGCGAGTTCAACCTCGACCTGATTCAGAACGCGCAGGTGTTCTTCACCAGCGGTATCACGCCCGCGCTCTCCGAATCACTCCGGGATGCTACAGCAAACCTGCTCAAGGCGGCCAGACAGGGCGGGACGACGACCGCCGTCGATTTCAACTACCGACGGAAGCTCTGGAGCCCCGAGGAAGCCGAATCGACGATGACCCGGCTGTTCCCCGGCATCGACATCCTCGTCATCGCCGCCCGCGACGCCCGTGCCGTCCTCGGTTTCGAGGGCGACCCGCGCCAGCTCGCACACAAACTCGGCTCCCAGTACAACTTCACCACCGTCGTCGTCACCCGCGGCGACGAGGGCGCAATCGGCTGGCACGACAGCGTCGTCCACGACCAGGCGGCCTACGAGACCGACACCGCCGACGCCATCGGCACCGGCGACGCCTTCACCGGCGCGTTCATCGCCCGCCGACTCGACGGCGACGACGTCCCAACGGCACTCGAGTACGCGGCCGCGACGGCAGCGCTCAAGCGGACGATTCCGGGCGACGCGGCGCTGGTTACGGAGGAGGAAGTTGAAGAGGTCGTTTCGGAGCGCGGGGAGGATATTTCTCGCTGACGGGTGCAGTTGGGGTTTTGTCCTGTCTTCTGCTCTGCTCTGTTCTGTTCTGTTTTCGTTTTTCTCCGGACCTCCGCTCCCCTGCGTGTGTTTTCCACCGACTGTGAGACACCAAGACACACCAGGCCAGTACTTTTGTCGACTACGGCAGAAATCCGTCTATGAACTGGACTGTTCACCAGGCACCGCCGTCGGCCGCAGAAACCATCCGGGAAATCGCCCACGAAAGCTGGCACGCCGCCTACGATGACTTCCTCGGCGCGTCGCAGGTCGACCGGATGATCGACGACTGGTACGAACTGGACGAACTCGAGTCCTCCATCGCGAACGCAGCCGACCAAGCGGGAGCGTCGTTTCTGGTCGCCGTTCCATCCGAGGGCGGCGGCCCAGCCAGTAGTGAGAACGCTGAAAACGCTACAGCCGCCGTCGGCTTCGCACACGCTGGCGTCGATCCAGATGAGCCGGAAACCGCATACCTCCCACGGCTGTACGCCCGGCCGAGCGTCTGGGGAGAAGGGGTCGGAACGGCGCTGATCGCCCGCATCGAGGCCGATCTGCGCTCACACAGCGAGCGACTTCGACTCACCGTCCTCGCGGACAACGAGGTCGGCGTCTCGTTCTACGAATCGCGCGGCTTCGAGCGAGTTGAAACGCGACCGTCGGATCTGGAGTCCGTGGATGGCGAGGGTGTACTCGAGGAGTATATCTACGAAAAGTCGCTATAACGTGGTGCTGTGTTGATGGCGTGCTGCTGGCGCACGCACTTCAGCCTGTTTGCGGTCTCAGCTTCGCTTACAGCGTCTTTTCGGCTTCGTCGTCGTCGACAATTTCGATCCCACGGTTGTTGACCGCCATCGGATCGAGGCCGACCTCCTGGAGGAACTGCTTGTACTCGCGCTCACACTGTTCTGCGTCCTTCTGCTTGTCGCTCGCGCGGTCACAGAGTTCCACGAGGTTCTCTGGCACGTCGTTTTGGTAGACAATCCAGTGGTTGATCAGGTCCGAGAGGCGGCGGATCGGACTGGTGAAGTGGCCGTAGATCTCGAAGTTCAGCGCGTGGTGGCCGCCGAACGGGTCGTTCATGTACTTCGCGCGGGGCATCACCTTCATCACGGCCCACTGAATCTTATCGAGCTGTCGACCGGGTGCCTCCTCTAGGGTCGCGTTGACGGCCTTCCGTGGGTCGTCCCAGGTGTCGCCAGGGACCGAGACGCCGTCTAAGTCCTGAATCTCGCGCAGTGCCTCAGACCACTCGTCCGGGCTTGGCTGCGGGTGAACGCGGTACATCGCCTCGACCCCGCGGTCCCACATCAGCGTGTGCGTGACGGCCTTGTTGGCCTTGAGCATGCACTCCTCGATAATCGTGTGCGCGCGATCGCGGCTCGGGTTCAGGACGAGCGAGCCGTCTTCCTTGCGCTGTTCGTGCATCCGGTCTGCGACTTCGTGGACGAGTTTGTTCTCCTTGTGTAGTGGCGCGTCGGGGTCGTCGAGTCGATTCTCGGCCTGCGAGTACGTCAGGCGCTCGTCGGACTCGATGACCGACTTGTAAATCTCGATGTTCTCGTAGCCGAGGTGTTCCTTGTCCAGGTGCATCTCGACGGTGTGGGCGAAGCGCTCCTCGTTCGGTACGAGCGAGCAGACCGACTCCGCGAGAATCGGCGGGAGCATGTGGATCGTATAGCCCGGCAGATAGACCGTGTTACTGCGCTCGACGGCCTCGTCCCACATCGCCGTCTCCGGGTTGACGTAGTGAGTCACGTCGGCGATGTGGACCCAGAGGACGTACTCGTCCTCGCGCTCTTCGATCGAGAGCGCGTCGTCGAAGTCCTGGGCGTCAATCGGGTCCGTCGTCCAAGTTGTCAGGTCTCGCAGGTCCTTTCGGTCGTCGATTCCTTCCGAAATCTCCGATTGGACGTTCTCCGTTCGCGCTTTGGCCTCCTCGAGTACCGCCTCGGGGAACTCGTCCCGAATCTCTAACTTCTCAAAGAGGTCGTCGCGTTTGTTCTCGAGATGGCGGGCGAGATCCTCCGAGATCTGGACGGGACCCTGCCCTTCGGCCGTGCCGGCTTCGGCCTGTGCGTCGTCGCTCATGGCGTGGGGTACGGACGAGAGGGTGAAAGTCGTGTCGGGATTAGGTTTGCAGCCGCTACGTGTCGATACTTGCACCTCGGAAAGAACGCATCACCGCCTGATGGCCTATAACTGGTGCTAACAGCAGTTTTGCGTGACAACAAGCGTCATCGGTCGGTCGACGTGACGAGGACTCACTACGACGATCACAGCTCGTACGTCTCGCCGTCGAGTGCCAGCGGCTCCGCAAACGCATCGGTAACCGGGTAAAAGTGTGCGATGTGGACCAGTCGCGCCCGCTCGGCGTCGAGGTCGTCCGCGAGCGCGAGTGCACCCTCGCGTGTCATATGCTTGGTCCCGAAGGTACGCGCCACTCCCTCGTCGTCCTCGTGTCTGCCACCAATCGGATGGGCATCACAGAGTTCCGCGGGAACGATCGCATCCGCCAGCAGTAGATCGGGCTCCGCGAGCACCTCGCGCGAGGCTTGCGGAATCGCGTAGCTCGTATCACCCGACAGGGACAGCTTCGCCCCGGTTTCGGGGTCCTCGATGGCGAGCCCATAACACAGAAGCGGCGGATGATCGACCGGAACGAGCGTCACGTCGAACCCACAGATTCGGGTGGACTCGAGTGGCGTCGTCGGCTGGACACTGACGGCGTTGAGGTAGTCGTAGTCGTTGGCGACGGTTTCGGCGACGCTTTCGCCGGTCTTGGGGTCGGTTTCATCGGCGGCGTAGACGTCGAGCGAGTCGAAGACGCGAAAGACGTTGCCGAGGCCGTCGAGGTGGTCAAAATGGATGTGGGTGATGATGGCGGCGTCGGGGAGCGAGACCGACTCGCGCAGGAACTGGTATCGGAAGTCAGGGCTGAAGTCGATGAGCAGGGACTCATCCGTACGTTCGTTCTCGACGTGGACCGAGAAGCGCGTGCGTTCGATATCGCGCTCGCGAGCAGTTTCGCAGGTATCACACTCACAGCCGACGGTGGGTGTGCCGGTCGTATCGCCGGTTCCGAGGAGCGTTACGCGCACGGAGAGGTCACCGACATTGGAGTGAAACACCTCGCTCCCGACCGTTTCTGCTCACGGCCGCGCAGTCGCCGTCGATCAGACATACGTCTGCCCTTCGGCCAGCGCCTGCTGGATCAGCGGGTGATTCGGTTGCGATTCGAACTGCTTCGCCGGGATGACGTACACCGAGAGGACTGTGCCGTGCTCGATCCCAATCGACTCGCCAAGCGACTCGAGTTGGCGTTCGATTTCGTCGTTGAGGACGTCGTCCGCGACGCCGACCAGGAGTTCTATCGAGGCGTGGATGGGGCGGTTGTTCTGGACGGCATCGCCGAACGCGATGAGACGGTCGATTGCGTCGCCGTACTCAGTCTGTGCCTGGCGGGCAAACGCCGCTGCGGGGTCGGGAGGAGAACTAGAACTGGCACTGGTACTGAGACTGGCATTAGAACCGGAATCAATGTCGATACTGGCAGGATTCGAACCGGAACGCATGCCTCGGTTCGTATTGCGGTTGCTCCGACCGTCAGCGTCGTACTCCGGCTCGCCTGGTCGTAGCCCATCAGTCATTGCTAGATCGTTTATCGCCATCCCATAAAGGGTATGCTGATTATCGACACAGCAAGCAACGTGTGCGTTCACGAGAACGTGACCAATCTCGAAGGCGTGTCAATCGTTGGATCAGTGACTCACCGACTCTCGCAGAAGAATTGGACAAGCAGTTGCAGAATCACGGAATTATAGCGTCTCCCCAAGAACCATCTTATTGGAGATGCTTTTATAAAGCAAGGCATTATAACTCATTATGCAAGAAAACGACACAGCAGCCACCAGCTCAACGGCTACGGAACGCTGACTGTCGGGTGTCGAGTCGTTTGCGAATCCGACGACAGATACAAACTGCGGTGCGTTCTCGCGCAGTCAGTGGTCGTGACTGTGATCGTGGTCGTGATCGTGATCGTGATCGTGTTCGTCTTCGTGCCCACCATCACTCGCCGCACCCTCGATATCGCCACCCGCAACGAGCGCGTCGTGGTCGCCCTCGATCATGTCCATATTCTTCAGGGTATCCCGCTCTTCGAACTCCTCGACGGCGTTGAGCAGGTCCTCTTGCGTGAGAGTGGTTCGGTCCTCCGTGAGCGCCTCGAGTACCGCCTCGCGAAGCACCATCCGAAGGTCGCTGCCGGTCAGCCCTGACGTGGCCTCGGCGATGAGCTGTGGATCGAACTCCTCGATGTCCATCGTGCGGGTGATGACCTGCAGGATGTCCGCGCGCATCCCGTAGTCCGGCTTCGGGAAGTTGATAATCTCGTCAAAGCGCCGCCAGGCTGCGTCGTCTAACTGGTCGGGGTGGTTCGTCGCGCCGATTAGCAGCACGTCGTCGTCGATCAGCGAGATGTTGTCGACGGCTTTGAGCAAGGTGTTGACCGCGCGCTTGAGCGCCGCGTGCTCGTCGCTGCGACGAGTCTTGGCGACGAAGTCGAACTCGTCGATAAACAGAATACACGGCGAGAGACGCTTTGCGACCTCGAACGTCTTGTCGACGTTCTTCGCCGTCTCACCGAGGTACTGCGAGGTGATCATCGAGAGTTTGACCTCGACGAACGGGAGGTCCATATCCCGCGCGAGCGCCTGTGCGGTCGAAGTCTTTCCAGTCCCTGGCGGGCCGACGAACAGTAGTTTCCCAATCTCGCGCAGGCCGATCTCTGCGAGGTAGTCGCGGTGTTCGATCGCCTTCGAAATCTTGTCGATTTCGGCCTCCTGGCCGTCCGTCAACACCAGATCGTCGAGCGTGATGTCGACCTCTTCGGGCGCGCGAACGTCGACGAGGTCAAGCATCTCCTCGTCCTCCTCGGTATCGAAGTACTCCTCGAGAAGACTGTCGATCCAGACGCGGTCAGCCTGGATCGGCCGGTTGCGCTCGCGGGCCTCCTCATGGCTCACGTCGCCGTCGATGGCGTCGTGGCCCGCGAAGTGCTTTGCGAGCGTTGGATTCTCGTGCAGCCGGTCGGCGTCGACACGTTCTGCGAACCAGGATTCGGCCATCTCCTGTTGTGTAAGCGAGAGCGAACCAGAGAACTCGTCGCGCTCGGTGAACATCAGTTCGGAGACGGCGTCCCAGGGCCGGTCAACTCCGGTTGCCTCGCGCGCAGTGCTGTTGGTCGCCGAAAGCGGGCGACTGATACCAGTGTGGCGACGGCGATTCTGTTCCTCCTCGTCTTCCTCCTCGTTGTCGACGCCGCCGGTCCAGAATACCCGGCGGAACGATGGCGGAAGGTCGTTCTCGTCAAGCGTCCTGTCGTCCGAGTACACGCTCGTCGTGAGCAGGAACTCCACGACATCGAGCGCTGCATCACTCATTCGGTCATCGTACTCACCACACGGTCTTAACAGCGTCGTCACGTCCATCGTGTGTGAGAGTCTCTCGGCGTCACCACCACCACCACCACCACCAGCACCGCACCACCATCATCATCACCGAACGGTAGGTTTCCCTTACGACCACGGCTATACTAGGACAGCGTCGAAAACAACAGGGACAGCGGAGACAACGAAGCCAACTGGTGACGGCACATCGGCGACGGCACAACGATTTTCGTCCCCCGGTGCACACCAGTCCGTATGAACGTACTCGTGGGACTCGGTGGGAGCGACGAATCGGTCAAAACACTCCGCCAAACCATCGATCGTACTCAGGACGTTGGCGACGACCTCACTGTTGCCGTTCTCGAAAAACCCGAATCGAAACGCAGCCAGGGCGAGATGTACGAGGAAGCCGACTCCCTGCTCTCCGAGGCCGGTGTCGACGCCGATCTCGTCCGACTCGAGGGCGACCCCGGCAGCGCGCTCGTCGACCACGCCGAACAGGGTGAGTTCGACCAGTTGGTTATCGGCGGCGGAACACTCAGCCCGATGGGGAAGATACAGCTTGGACCGATCACAGAGTTTGTCCTGCTAAACGCGCCGACGACTGTCAAACTGGTGCGATAACGATGGGGCGCGCGCGACTCTACCCCGACGAGCCGTCGGGACCGTTCCCGTCGCCGCCGTCGACTATCGAGGACCGCGAGGGCCGCGATATCGAGATTCGGGCACCCGGTCAACTAACGACCGACCTCGACGCCGTCGTCGAGATGTATGACCAGTTCGACCCTACCGACCGCGCCCAGGGGATTCCACCGACGGGCGAGGACCGGATCCGAAACTGGCTCGAGACGATTGCCGACGAGAGCGTCAACGTGATCGCTCATCACAAGCCAAATGGCGATGTCGACGGCGACACCGAAGTCATCGCCCACGCAATGCTCGTCCCCGATGCCGACGATCCCGCAGCAATCGAGAACAACAGCGACATCGAGTGGGAACTCGCCATCTTCGTCCTGCAGGACTACCAGCAGGCAGGGATCGGCACCCACCTGCTCAAACACCTGCTCGGCCACGCCAGCGACGTCGGTATCGAACGCGTCTGGCTCACCGTCGAGCGCTGGAACAACCCCGCAATCGCACTCTACGAACGCGTCGGCTTCGAAGCCTCCGGCACCGAGAGCTTCGAACAAGAGATGTCGATCCGACTCGAGTAGCCTGCCCTGACAGACCTCTCGTTGTAACCGCACCAGTCAGACAGACAGCACCGGCTGACTCGCATAGGACAGCACGTACTCGGCGACCTTCTCGAGTACCTCCGCCGACGCGGCGTCGGTCACAGGTTCGCGCGGCAAGACGATGAAGTCGGCGTCGACATCGTCTGCGGTGTCGAGAACGACGTTTCCGGGATGGCGCGTCTTGCGGGCCTGTGAGAAGCCGTCGTCGATGGAGGTCGACAGCGCGACGCCTCGTTGCTCGGCGATCCGGCCAACATCTTCGAGGAATCCCTGGGAGTTCTCGGCGACGGCGGCTTCGTCAACGGTGCCGACATCCATCCCGCGGACGACGCCGCGGCCGAGCACGTAAAGGACGTGGACCGACGCGTCGTAGCGGTCGGCAATCGCGACGGCGTACTCGACGGCAGTTGCGGACTCGTCGCTTCCGTCGACGGGGGCGAGAACGGTATCGACGGTCACCGGCTCGCTGTCGTCCATGGACATATGGGGAGGGTGTGCGCGCAGTCGGCAAAAACCCTCGGGCGAGGACCAGTGTGTTAGAAGGGGCTAACGGCAACAGCCACCACTAGCAGGGCAGGTCCCTGACACAAACAACTCCGTTTCGAACCGTGTCCAATTGAGAAACAGTTACAGCAGTTGGGACGCCAGCATAGAGACACACCGACGCACGGTCCACCATTGAGTCACCGATGCAGCCCGCTGCCGGCCCGACTCGAGTACGGACGTGCACGGCGAGTGATCACAATGAGCGACGACATGGGACGCGATACAGCCGACCTCGACGAAAAGGACATTCAAATTCTCAAAGCGGTTGCCGCGAAGGGCGTTACCAGCCCCGACAAGATCCACCAGGAGACAGGCATCCCCAAATCCACGGTCCACTACCGCCTCGACCAACTGCAGGACGCGGGGGTACTCGAGAACGACCGCTACGATATGAACCTCGAGAGACTGGGGCTGTCGATCACCCTCATCTCGGAGGTGTGGGCAGAGTTCGACGAGGGGTACCACCAGACAGTAGGCGAGAAGCTCACCGCAATCGAGGGTGTCAATCAGGTTCACTTCACGATGGGCGAGACCGACTTTGTCGTCATCGCACACGTACCGAACCGGCAGATGGTCGAATCGCTAGTTGCGGACTACGAGGCGATCGACGAGATTCGGCGCACGAGTTCGAAGTTCGTCATCACGACGCTCAAGAACGAACCGCTGCCAATCAACGATTTCGAGTACGAGACGCTCGTCCGCGCGTTGACGGATGCTGAGGTTGCGGTCGAGAGTCACGGCGAAGACGGAGACGACGACTAAGACGGAGACGAAGACTAAGACGGAGACGAAGACGGAAACGACGGCTAACAACCCCCATCGACGGTCAGCCGCCGTGAGGGTTTATAGCGACGGCCACCCAATCATCGGCCATGTTCGACACGGTCGTCGTCGCCACGGACGGCTCCGATAGCGTCAGCCGCGCCATCGATGTCGCGCTCGATCTGGCAGACCGATTCGACGCCGAGGTCCACGCTCTCTCGGTCGTCGACGCCAGCGAGGTCGACGCCTCACCCCAACAGCTCCGCGAGGAACTGCGCACCGCACTCGAGACAACCGCCGACGCCGCAGTTGCCACCGTCGAGGGACGGACGGCTCGCGAGATCACGACTGCGGCGCGGGAGGGGCGTCCTGCCGCCGAAATCTGTGAGTACGCCCGCGAGGTCGATGCCGATCTCGTCGCAACCGGTACCCGCGGCCGCCACGGTGAGAACCGCCTGCTCCTCGGCAGCGTCGCCGAGCGCATCGTCCGTACCTCACCCGCCCCAGTGTTGACTGTGCGTCAACTCGAGTCGATGGCTGAGAGCGGAGACGATGCGGCTGCCGTGGCCTAACAGCGGCTGGTGGTGTGTTGTTGACAGAACCTTTCTGGAGGTGAATTAGGTAGTACGGTCACCGCATGTGCGAATGGAACGTTGGCCGCTCCTTGCGGTTGCTAGATCTTACCGACCCATCACACCTCAGTCACATCCGGCCGAAAATCCAATTGCAACACTATCATTAATTGGTGACAGTCGAACCATAGCACGTGTCTGTCTCGAACCGGTCTCTGTTGACTACAACCGCGACGTACGTCGGTGCCGTGATCCTGATCGGCTTTCCAGTCGCAACGATTCTCGCTGCGATTCTCAGTTCCGTGGCCGAAACGCTCGGTCTGGAGTCGCTGGCTACCGTCCCCGGTTCGATCCCCATCCTCGTAGTCTCACTCGTCTTTGGGTTACAACTGGCTGCCGAAGCCACTGCACTCCAACTAAACGGGATTGACGCGCTTGGACGAGGATTACCACGGATCGCTCTCATGCGGTATCTAGTGTTTGCTGTGGCTGCAACCAGCGTTCTAATCGGTGCTGTCTGGGCTGGGGTCGTACTCGTGCGCACGGGACCATTACCACAGGCTGTATTCGGTGCGCTTGCCGGCCTCGCGGCGCTCGTTGTCCTGTTCCGAGCCTCAAAAGCGTTCCTCGATGGTATGAGTTCTCGTGGGTACGAACAGGATCAGTGAAGTCTAACGCGCCTTCAGTGAAACTGGCTGCTACTCTATTACTTGCTTGCCCTATACTGAACGCAGGTTTCGTAAATTACACTGAAACAAAGAACCGGCTTGTCAATACGCGACTCGGATCTACTAGACGAGAGCCGACTACAGCACAGCATCGACCACAGCCACCCAAGACCGGCGGTTACTTCCCGCCCGCTCACCCAGTTCCGGTATGTTCGACGAACTCATCGACAGCGGCGAGCTCCCGATCGCTCGCAAGTCTGTCCTCCCGGGCACCGGCTTCTTTCTCCCGGACGAGCTCGAGGAGGACTTCGAAGACGAACAGACTCAGGCGGCACTCGAGGGCGCGGATGTCGCAGTCATCGCCGACGCCGACGCAGACGGCCTCGCCTGCGTCGCACTGATTCGCGAGGCGTACGACGACGTGCAGGCCGTGCCGGAGCCGGACGACACCGAGGACACCGAAGACACCGAAGCGAACGACGCCGACGAGGAGAACATCGCGATCGCCACCGGCGACGACCCACTCGAGGAGCCCGAGCCAACACCCCACTCGGTCGCGCTTGTCCCCGCCAGCCCGCACAACGTCGAGGACGCCCTTGCTCGCGTCGCCGAATTCGGCGACGACGGTATCGACCTCTTCGTCTGTGACCTCTGTCCCGACCGCTACGAGTACGTCGACGACGAACTCGATGCCGCACTCGGCACCGCCGACAGCGTCGCCTGGTACGACCACCACCAGTGGGGCGACGACGTCGCTGACTCGGTTCGCGACGCCGGTGTTGAACTCGTCGTCGGCGACTCCGACGAAGAGTGCAGCGCCGATGTTGTCTATCGGTCACTCGAGTACGAGTTCGATTCGATGTACGAGGAGCTCGCAGCGGTCACCCGGGATCACGACCTCTGGCTGCGCGAGGATCCGCGCAGCGACGATTTAGCGGATTACGCCTACTGGACGGATCCGGCGGAGTACGTCGAGGTCGTCCGCGAGTACGGCGTCGATCTGCCGGCGTGGGCCGAGGAGTTCATCGCCGAACGTCGAATCGAGAAGAAGCAGTTGATCGACCAGGCGATCGGTCGCGCGGAGTTCCGCGAGATCGGCGACTATACGGTGGGGATCACCTACGGCAGATGTTCGCAGAACGAGGTGGCAGAGGCGATGCGCGAGGACGGTGCCGACGCCTCGGTGATCGTCAAGCCCGCGGGCTCGGCGTCGATCCGCGGCACGGACGAGTTCGACCGCTGTCACGAGGTCGCGGGGAAGGTAAACGGTGGCGGGCATCCGAAGGCGGCGGGCTGTAAGCCAGATATCTACAACGACATGCTCGACTACGCGAATCACTGGACCTCCCGCGGTGCGGTGACGAAGCAGGTGATTCTCGATGCGTTCCGCGACGTAGTGGAATCCGAGGAGATGGTAGAAGAGACTGAAGACGAGGAGGGCGAAGCTGACGCGAACGGCGACGCCTGAGAAGTTCACTCCACTCTGCCGAAGACTGTGTGAGAACCGCTAAAAGATTACTCCTGGGAGAGCACGTACCGCAACACCAGCTGCAGCACGTGGACGAAGACACCGGCCACGGCGATGTAGACGCCGATCGTCTGCAGGGCTGTCTCTTATACACATCTCNCGAAGCCGACGAGCAGCAACTCGGGCAGGACGAACGAGCCGACGAGGATCACGAGGACGCCGCCGATGAACGAGAAGTTCGCGAATCGTCCCCAGTGCTCGAACGTCGCACTTCGGGCGTAGATGTAGCCGGAGATTAGCGCCGTCATCACCGCGACGACGACCGCTGTCAGGGCCAGAATCTCGACTTGCAAGACCTGCGGTGCCCGCGAGAGAACGCCGGCTCCGAAGATCCCGAACGCGAGTTGCAGGATGAGCATTCCGACGAAGGCAACCCCCATGTCACCGCCCGTGACCCCGCGCTCGGCGATGAGCTCACCGCCCATGATCGCCGCACCGTAGATGATCACGCCGAGAATCGGCGCGGCTCCGAACAGGTAGTTGTTGATCTCCGCGAGCTGTGGAATCTGTGCGAAGACGTACATCAGGACAACGTTGATCCCCATCAGCACGCTTGCACCGCCGATAACGCGTGCCTCGCGACTCGAGAGGCCGAACCCGCGTTCTGTCTCCTGTGGTGTCTCGAAGGAACTCATTGGACGGTGCTACCGCAGCAGGGTTGAAAAGCGTGGTCCTTACTGTCGTGCGATTTCGGCGGTCCGAAGCGGATGAATGGACCAGCCACGACCGGTATTGTCATCTCGAATGGGTTTAACACCCACTGTGCAGTGATCGAACGGTTGTGAGTCACGATGATGAGGTCATCGGTTCACTGTTGAGACGAAACGCGTAGGTATCGAACCACTGGTGCTCCGCGTCGAACGAACCGTCCGCCTCCTCGATAACCGTAAATGCGTAGTCACACCATTGCACCGCTTTCGCAGTTTCTCCGCACTGGTGACAGAGAACAACGATTTGCATCACTGTCGAAACAACCGAATCGACCGAATTACACGCCTGATACGTCTCGATCGCAGCTGTATAGTGCGTGCGTGTCACTTCGATGTCTCCCGTACGTTCGGACACGATTCCGAGATTTCGAAGGCTAGTCGCCTCTCCCCCCGGTCGTTGCATTCAGTTCGAATACGATGACTTTTCTCGTATAAAACAGAACACATCCGGCGGGAGTTTTACCGCACGTCATGTGAACCCAGATCGCTCTTCGAGGAGAGGTACAGCAGCGGAACGCTACGAGCACACCGCATCCGCCGACCAAGGTTCACCTAATCCAGGCGCGCTCGCGTCGAACCCGTCCGCTCGTAACTCGTCAGCGAAGGCGACACACCGGTCGCCGTGGTTCACGAGAACCGTGCTGTCGCGGTACGACTCGAGGAACGAGCGCAAACCCTCGCGGTCCGCATGCGCGGAAAAGTCGTACTGCTCGACCTGCGCGCTGACGGGCATCACTCGGCCGTCGAGTTCGGCGCTACCGGTGTCGAGCAAGTCGCGGCCGGGCGTACCCTCGACCTGATAGCCCGTCATCGCGATCTTGTTGACCGGATGCGAGCGAATCTCTGGGATGTACGTCATCGCCGGCCCACCGTGGAGCATCCCGCTGGTGGTGATAATGACGGTGTTTTGCTCGGCGATCCGCTTTCGCTGACCATCGCGGCCGTCGACGAATCGGGCGTTCCCCTTCGCACGCCGGACCAGTTCGGGGTCGCGCAAGAACTCTCGATTCTCCGACTGTAGGAATCGTTCCGCGACGCGGGTTCCTAGCCCATCGACGTAGCACTCGAGATCGTGCTGTTCGCAGATGCACATAATCTCCTGGGTTCGCCCGATGGCAAACGCCGGGACGACGACGGTGCCACCCTCCCAGAGCGTCGTCTGAACGCTCTCGACGAACTCGGCCTCGATTTCGCTCCGAGGGCGGCGACTCGTATCGGAGTAGGTGCTCTCGCAGACGACGATGTCGGCGTCGGGACGGGCCGTCGTTCCCGAGAGAAGTTTCTGGTCCTCGGTGTGGAAGTCGCCGGTGTAGAGCAAACGGGTCTCACCGTCGTCGATCAGGACGTGGGCGCTGCCGGGAACGTGCCCGGCGTCGTAGAAGGTGACCTCGTAGCCCGCCGCGTCGAACGTCTCGCGGTAGCCGTGAGTTTCGGAAACCTGTGTGAGCCGAGCGAGTTCGGCCTCGGTAAAGGGACAGTCGTAGGTCCCACCATGAAGTTTGAGGGTATCTCTCGCCAGAAGCATTGTGAGATCGTACGTCGGCGGGGTCCAGTGGACCGGCGGACGGGCATGGCCGGCGAGCAGCGACGGAATTGAACCGACGTGGTCAAGGTGGCCGTGGCTGACGATGACGGCTTCGGGATCAACATCGCCGATCGGGAACGCGGGCGGATTCCCCGAGTCCATCCCGAAATCAACCAAGAGCGTCTCGTCGACGACCAGGGCGCTGCGACCGATCTCTCGCGCGCCGCCGACGAACTCGAGTTCCATCGGCTCGGAGTCGGCACTGGCGCGGTTTTCCTCTGTCGGTTCGCCGGTGCTGGGGCTACTTCGGTACGCCGTTGACGTCGTCCGATGGGTCAGGACGGTTTGCGAGGCCGAGCAGGTAGAGATCAAGGAGACAGATGATGAGGACTGCAAGTGGGACCGCAACGTCGGCGTAGTTGACGGCGTCGAACTGTAACGCGGTGATGACGAACGGTTCGCTGAGGTCGAACGCTCCCGAGAGCGTGCGCGCGCTCAGGAACGCGAGTGCGAGCACGTAGAGGCCGAACCAGCTCGCGCCACGTTTCCACTGACCAAGATACCAGTGGCCGAATCCGGCGACGAACGCCGAGAGGAGGTAGGCTGGCCAGCGCGGTCTCGAGAGGGATGTCTCGGGCCCAGAGCCAGACGCTGATTTTGGTCCCGATTGTGATTCCGGGCCTGGTCCGGACCCAGAATCTGGTTCTGGCTCTGATTCAGGCACCGATGCTGGCGTACGCTCGTTCTCGGACTCAGTGTCAGTCATCGTCTGTTGGTTCTGTTCCGGCTGCACCAGACGGTACCGGGGCAGATACCTCATCCGGGACCGGCACACGCGTCGCCTGCTCGAGTGCGGTGCGAATAGAATCCTGCTCAGAGTGGCCGTCTCTCGAGTCATCATCAAGCGCCGAGAGTGCAGCACGCGCAGCTTCGAGTGCGTCGTCACGGCGCTGTTCGTATGAGCGTGTTCGATTGGGCTCGCGGTTGTGTGTCTGGTCACGTTCACCCTCGACGTGGTCGACAGAGAGCGATGGCAGCCGGTAGTGTCGGTACACGTCCGCTGTGACAGCCGCCTCGTGATCCGTAAACGAGAGTGTGAGGCCCTCACCGCTCGGTGACAGCGTCTGATCCTGTTCTCTGGACGCCATCAATCCCGAGGACAGGACAGCGACAGCGTCTGCGACAGGTGAGGGATTAGCAGCGGTCGCGTCGCCAGCTGACTCGGTGCCGACATCGGCGTCATTACCGGTATCACCGGTTCCAGCACCACCATTGGCATCAGTACCAACACCAGTGCCAGTCTCAGCACCAGCAACACCAACACCAACAGCAGCAATTTCGAGTCCAGCCGTCAACGAGCTACTGTAGGCCCGCATCGCAGCTCTCGTTGTATCAGACGCACCGGCAGCGACAGCCCCGAGTTCGGCTGCCGTCTCGGAGAGCGTGACGAGCGGCGTCGGCTGGCTGCTGGTGTCGCCGTCGCTGTCGACACTGGGAACTGAAGCAACGGTCGCAGCCACGGCCCGACTCCTCGGCGATCGAGTGGACCCCGATTCCGACCCCGTCTTTCCCTCCGTGCGATCACGGCCATGGCCACGACCACGGCTACGAGCCCGACTCTGGGAGACAGCAAGGAGCTGGTGTGAGAGCCGCGTTGATGCACTCGTCAGAATGCGGTACAACTCGAGTGCCCGCCGGTCCGGGAGCGGGGCGTCGGCAACAGCGGCGTACGCACCCGCGTGGAGAAAGTCGCTGGCGAGGATGGCTGCGTCGCGTGCTCGAGGGTTGGTGTTGGGATAGCGGTCGGTCACGAGCAGATCGAGACGGAGTCGAACGTAGGCCTCGAAGTAGGAGACGGCGGTTTCGATGGGCGTGAGGATCGATTCGACTGGCCGGGAGTGGGGAGTGGCTGTGTCCTGGGTACTCGTGTCCGACTGAGAGTGAGATGCAGCCGATGGATCGCGGTGTGCGCTGGCAATTGCGCCGGCGGCTCGACAGAGTGAGACTGGGAGTGACTGGGGTTGTGGGAGCACTGCATCGCGTACAATAGTCTGGATTCGCGGGGAACGGCCAGCGAACGAGTCGGCGGCCATCGTCGTCGGTTCGTCAGTGGAGGTGTATTCGCTCATAGCTGGACTGAAACGCTACCGTGTCTGTCGTGATTATGCGGTGTCACCGTCGGAGCTGGCGTTGCTGTCGACGGTGTCAGCGGTGTCGGTACTGGTGGATGTGTTGGTGTCAGTGTCGCGTTCGGTGCTGTCGGTGTCGCGTTCGGTGCTGCCGGTGTCGCGTTCGGTGCTGCCGGTGTCGCGTTCGGTGCTGCCGGTGTCGTTTGCGCTGTCTGCGCTGCCGTCACGTTCAGCGGAGACGTTGGCATCTGCCTCGGACGCTCTGTCCGAGTGCTTGCGCAGCCCACTCACAGTGGAGTTATCCCACTGGACGTTTCGGTCGGGGAATTCGACTTCGTCCGCCAGAATGTCGTCGAAGATGCGATCGACAGCGGCGGATCGAACCTGGCCGACGTAACTGTCGCGGTCGAGTGTGAGCTGTCGAATCCGCGCTCCATCGAGGGTAGCCATCAGCAACGTCGCCATCTCCTCGGTATCGTGGTCGACGAACTGGCCCGCTTCAATACCGTCTTGCAGAATCTCTTCGAAGAGGTTCCGCAGATAATCGTCACTCTTCCGAAGGTTTGCGCGATACGGCTCGTGGTAGGGTGCCTGCGTTCGGAGTTCGAGCATCGCCGTGTGGAATGACTCGCGCTCGTCGTGGTCGTCCGACGAGCCATAGAGGAACCAGTCGACGATCGTGGCAAGCCGTTCGACCGGCGAGAGCGAGACCGTCTCGAGGGCTCGCTCGTCGAACCAGTCGACCAGATAGTCGACGAAATCAGCGACGAGCTCTTCTTTCGAGTCGTAGTGATAGAACAGGAGCGACTTGCTCTTGTCCGTCCGGTCAGCGATAGACTGTGCCGTGAGCTCGCTATATCCATGCTCGCATAGCGCCTCGTAGGTGGCGCGCATGATTTCTTCGCGAACGTCGGAATCGGTCACTGCTGACTCTTTGGTCAGGAACCCATAAAAGTCGTTTCGTTCGGCGTAGCTGTCACGTTCCGTAGGCTCGGACCCTAAATCGGACGTATCCGCCAAACGCGAGTTCGAGTGAGCCGAGCCACCAGTTCCACCGGTCGGCGACTGATCCCTCCGGCGCGTCAGCCAGTTCGTCGACGACGACTGCAGCGGTGAGCGTGACACCGCTGTCTCGCTCGTACTGGCCCGAATCGGCAAGGTCAACCGCCTGCCGGACGACGACGCGGCGTTCGGCGACTCCGCCAACGAACGCCGTAGCCAGCAGTTCGTTGAGTCGATCCGGATCGAGCGCCATACAGACACATCGGGCGCGAGCCCCCTAACGGTATCCCGGCAGGTATGACCATCAGTACGGGGCCAGGAATGACCACCAGTACAGGGTCAGCAATCAGCGGACGGGTCACCAGGACCCCGCCAGAGACCGGCCCGTGTTTCGATGTGTTTTTGAGCGGCGACCGTTTTTTCCCGTGCATGGCAAGTTTCACTGTTGTCGTTGGCGACCCCGAATCCGGGTCGTCCTACCAGCTCGAAGCGGCGGAACAGGACGCAAACCGATTCCTCGGAAAGGAGATCGGCGAGGAAGTCGACGGCAGCGCTGTCGGCCTCGACGGCTACACGCTCGAGATCACGGGCGGCTCCGACGACGCCGGCCGTCCGCTCAACGGCGAGGTCGCAGGCGCAGACCTGACCGAGGTCCTGATGGAAGACCGCCAGACCGGCTACAAGCCAGAGCGTGACGGCGAGCGCCGCCGCATCACCGTCCGTGGCCGCGAGGTCTCCGACGCCGTCGCACAGGTCAACGCGTCGATCACCGACCGCGGTAGCACCGACGTCGACGACCTCCTCGGCGAGGGCGAGGACGAAGACGACGAGTAATCCGATAGCCGAGTTCAGTTCTTTATGGCAGATAGAATCGCGAGCGATCATCCGTCAGTGCAGACGGTTCGTTCCACGTGTTCGGAGACAGCGACGGGCGTACAGCTTGCAATCCCAGCCGACGACCGCGAGGCGTTCACGACCGACGATATCGTCCGAATCGTCCTCGACGGCGACGAGTGCTTCGCACAGATCGAGCGCGCACTCGTCGGTGACGATCTGACAATTCCCGGCGTCTACGAGACCCCTGATCTCGCACGAGATCCAAGCGGCGGGACGGATCGTCTCGAAGCGTGGGTCGACGACCACGCCATTGCGAACGAGGGGTCGGTTCTGATCGACATTGTCGAGCCCGACTTTCTCTACGGGCTGCGCGAACCGGGGTCGACCGCCTACTACGACGCCTACGAGCCACCGAGCGATAGCCTATCGTCGATCGCGAAGGATCTCGAGGAGTAAGCGGCGACGCAGTGGCGACGACTGTTCTCGAGTGCGACTGTTGGCAAAACCGAGTAGAGAAGCAAAAAGTGAGCAACGAACCGCGGTCAATACCGTGCGAGAAACACCGCAAGCAAGAGCCCGAACGCGAGATGTTCGAGCATGGTCTGCTCGAGTGTCGTTCGGACGGCGGATTCGTCCGCCGTCGAGTACTCCTTGGTTCGCACCTTGACGTGCATCGAGAGCAGCCCACTCTCTTCGAGGGCGTGGAGCGCTGGGTAGACCGTCCCTGGGCTCAGGTCCGTCTCAAAGTGTTGTGAAAGGTCTGTCAGAAGTTCGTCACCGTGTGATCCCTCGTGGAGCGCGATCAGCAGGAGCAAAATTTCGTCGAGATTGTGTTTGACGAGTTCGTCACTGAATTCGACCTCGGGGACGGGCAGTTCTGCAAGCGCCTGCGCCAGCAACTCGTCAAGTTCAGAGTCGATACTCCCGGCCGCGTCAGCCGTGTCAGACTCATCAGCCGTTAGTGACTGTCCACCAGATAGTTCTGTTGCGGCCGTTTTTGAGAGCGCTTCGAATAGTATGTCGGTTGTCTGTGACATATCTCGCATTCACGATCACCGCATCCCTGCGTGGTATCCGTCTGATATCGGCCACACAATGCCGAGCGACAGACCACACCACTCACATCGAGTGAACGTCTGGCTCTACCGGTGTATAAACGACAGGGTGTCAACCATCATGATAATAGATAAATCAATATTCGTGAATTAACATAATAACTGTTCATTTCCTATAATCGTATCCTTTCCGCCGATATCGTGATTTTATATTGGAGTCTGCACATATTGTGTGTATTTCCCCGCATTTGTTTTGTATTGTCCTCGAATAGACTATATTGATAAATATTATGGCCGTTTTCGACGACAGTGACGACTATTAGCGGGGTACAATCCTCGGGCGCGACTGACAGCAATTCAACGTGAACCGGTCCACATCGCGCCGATGGGCTGCGACGATACCCCGCGAACAGCGGCCTTTTCCACGTCGAGCGCCAATCGCCGGCCATGAGTACCCCACGTGAAGAGTTTCTGGCCGGCGAACGGCCCGACGACATCGCGCTGTTTCTCGCAGAATCGTACGTTTCAGACGACCGCCTCGAGTCCTTCGGCGAGTCTGTCGAGGACGGGGTCCTGATCATCGTCGACGGCGATCGCGGTCGAAACGCCTTCGAGGCGGCGACCGACAGTCAGGCGATGGAGTTCGCCCAATCCGCAATGGGACTTGAGGGGCTCATCGACAGCGACCTTGCAGGTGGACGATGTCCAGAGCGTCCTGCCGGCGACGCAACTAGCGACGGTGACGCCTGCGGCGAAGGCGATAATCACGATCACAACCATGACCACGACCATGAACACAACATCCAGTACGTCTTCGCCTTCGCCGAGGAGCAGAACGAAGACGTTGGCGGCATCTACGCCGACGGCGACGTCGTTCACGCGTACGCGCAGTGTTCCTGTGGGACCGCCTTCTCCGACCGGTGGAACGTCCAGACGCTGGACTCCTGACCAATCGCAACTGCGCGCAGAAACGTCTTTGAACTGTCTGCCCTGCATCCACTATGCCGATCAATCCCGACGACAGAGAGCAATCACCCGACGCGGACCTTGACCTCTCGGACGCAGAACTCGACGCCCTGCACAATCTCCAGCTCGGTATCGAACACGTTCACCGAGCCTACGGCACACTACTCGAGTTCCACCATCAATTAGGACACGCGATGGACCGCGTGGGCGACGCCGAAGATGAACTGCGCGAAGCTGGCCACGAGGAGTGGGCCAATGGGGTTCGCGACGACCACCTCCCGGCAGGTGCGATCAGCGACCAGTGGACTTACGAACTCGTCGAGGAGTTCTCCACGGGGTTCGTCACCGAAATGGATGCGTTCGAGACGGCAGTACGAGACGACCTGGCAGACGGCGTCGGTCACGTTCGCGAGCGTCGCCAGCAGCGACGGATTCGTGAGCGGGCAGTCGACGACTCCTGACCTGTCCTGGCTTCTATAGTAACAACTGCAACTATTTACACACTGGTCGCACAGCTGTCGTGCGATCAGGTGTGCAGTGACTTGCAGTGGCTACTATAGCTCCCAGCCCCGACCACTGTTCCCTACCCGCACCAGACAACTGCGAAAGTGAGGAAGGATTTTCGACNTGACTTGCAGTGGCTACTATAGCTCCCAGCCCCGACCACTGTTCCCTACCCGCACCAGACAACTGCGAAAGTGAGGAAGGATTTTCGACACCCCGGCCGTATCACCGGACATGACCGAACGGTACGACGTCATCGTCCTCGGCGTCGGCGGCATGGGAAGTGCGGCCGTCTCTCACCTCGCCGACCGCGGCGTCGACGTCCTCGGACTCGAACGGTATGACGTACCCCACGGATACGGCTCCTCCCACGGTATTACTCGTATCTTCCGACTCGCATACTACGAACACCCTGCTTACGTCCCCCTACTCAAGCGTGCCGACGAGTTGTGGACGGCACTTGAGGACGCCCACGACCAGCAGCTACTGCACCGCACCGGGTCGATCGACGCCGGCCCGCAGGACTGTTCGCTCGTCGAGGGTTCGAAGCGCTCCTGTGCGGAACACGACCTCGACTACGAGGTGCTCTCGAGTAGCGAACTTACGGATCGATATCCGGGCTACCAGCTTCCAGAGGACTATGAAGCGGTCTTTCAGCCTGATGGGGGGTTCCTGGTCCCCGAGGAGTGTATTGTCGCACACGTCAACCGGGCACATCAACACGGCGCAACGGTTCGCGCACGTGAACGAGTCGTCGAGTGGCAACCAACGGCTGATGATGGCGTTCGTGTCGAAACCGACTATGGCGTCTACGAGGCCGATCGGCTCGTCATCACCGCGGGTGCGTGGGCAGCGAGGTTCGTCGACGAACTGGAAGGCATTGCGATTCCCGAGCGGCAGGTCCTCGCCTGGCTCCAACCCGAGGCACCCGCTCACTTCGAGCCCGGTGCGTTCCCGGTCTGGAACTTGCAGGTCCCAGAGGGACGGTACTACGGCTTCCCGGTTTACGGCGTCCCGGGGTTCAAATTCGGCCGGTACAACCACCGCGAGGAGACCGTCGATCCAGAGGCGTTCGAACGCGAGCCGACACAGGCCGACGAGCGCCTGTTGCGCGAGTTCGCCGAGCAGTACTTCCCCGACGGTACAGGGCCGACGATGCGCCTCGAGACCTGCCTGTTCACGAACACACCGGACGACCACTTCGTGATCGACACCCTGCCAGCTCACCCGCAAGTCTCCATCGCGGCCGGCTTCTCGGGCCACGGCTTCAAGTTCGCCAGCGTGATCGGCGAGATTATGGCCGATCTGGCACTCGAGGGCGAAACAGAGCACGATATCGAGATGTTCTCGCTGGACCGGTTCTGAGTGACACAGCGGAACTCAAGTTCGGGAAGATTACTTTCGAGACAGACCAGTGCCTGTTCGGTGCCGGTATACGGAACCGAGAATACGTCCTGCATATCGCTCACTGTGTCAGGTGGGGCACCAGCGTGGGTGTCGCTTTCCCCGGTGTGTGAACGGCGAACGTCTTGTTTCCGACGACTGTGTAGACGCCGTTTGGTCCGTCGTACGGCTCGAGAACGATGTCGTCGGTGACTTCGTCCTGGTCGTGGTCTGCGCTCGAACCAAGGCTACTGACAGAGTCGGTTGGCAAGGGTACGGCTCTAGTACCGACGGCAGAAGCGACAAACAGGACGGCGACGAGTACAGTGAGTTCGACGGTTCGGGACCCGCTCATTACTGGAGACGGTGGGTGGTCTGTGCAGTCTGGTTTCGCCTCGCAGACGCTGCTCGTGTGCTATTGCTTAGTTTCGGTGTGTTCGTCAGATTTCACAGACTTGTTTGACATATCAGGTTCGTTCGGAGAGTCAGCAGTGCAAGCCGTCGGTTGTGCCCACAGTTTGACCTCCGAGACGAGTGCGTGGTCCTGCTGATAGCCGTCGATATCGTAATCGACGGTAATGTAGGTGATTTCGCGCTCCTCGACGACGTATGTCGTCGCCGTTGACTCCTCGCGGTAGCTAACGGCGTTCGTTTCAAATCGCCCTTTGCTTCCGCTTCGGCGAACTTGAGGTGATCGCCAACGTCAGGAATCACGATAGACGTTGCGTCGTAGATTGCGTCGATGAGCTCGTCGCTCTCGGATTCGTAAACGTAGAGTACAACCTGATCTGTTTTGGCACCGGTTCTC
This sequence comes from Natrialba chahannaoensis JCM 10990, assembly GCF_000337135.1. Lineage (GTDB taxonomy): Archaea > Halobacteriota > Halobacteria > Halobacteriales > Natrialbaceae > Natrialba > Natrialba chahannaoensis. The sequence goes on along the minus strand of NZ_AOIN01000044.1, from coordinate 73,193 downwards.
GAATCTCGTGCAACTTCGCGTGTTACTGGCATTCGTAGTACCTACCGCGTGTCCGAATATGACCGACAGAGGGTCCCAGTTGATACCGCACCAACTTCGCGACCGCCAACAGAAAGGATGTTTCTATCCCGGCCGGTTCGTATTCCGATCACAGAAATTCACATCAGCCATAACGTCATTGTAATGTGGATGTTGACTGTTTCAGTGGTGGTGCTCAACAACAGACTTCGTTTTGTAGCCACCAGTATGTTCGCCATTGACCACGGTCAGTCAGAGAAGTAACCAGTTGACTTGACGATGCAAAGCGGAGGATCTGACAACCCATATTTGTCAGATCATAGTGGGTTGGCTGTTCCTGAGAACACTCAATTGACTCAGTAGCGACAGTCCTGCAAGCTCAAGCGTAGAATCAGTACAGCAGATAATTCCAGAAGGGGAACCACAGATGATCAGGAACCGGCGTACAGTGGGTGCTCAGAGCCATGAATCAGAAACACACACCAAACTGTCTTTCCTGCAGACTCAGAAAGGCATCAGCGTCGGAGGCAGTATCTCTCGGTATCGGTATTGGTATCGGTCGAGTTCCTACAAGGCTGCTGAACGCACCCGTCCCCACCGCCGCAACTGCTCCTGATGCCAGTGCTCCCAGTCCGATTACGAACTTGCATCGTTGCATTGTTGGATTTTCCGTGTGTGTCGTCTGCACGTCACCGCCAGTGGACACCACAACACACACCGACACTGATCCTACCGCCGCAAATCCCATTGCGGGATACAATTGAATTGGGTAAATGGCATCGAGAGACTATTCTGAGAACAGTCTCACGGGTATTAACTGCTGATCCCGCAGTAAACGCAATGTAGACCAGTATTAATCGGTCACATCGCGATGCGACGAGTCGAGTACATCGAACGGGTTCGCAGCCGCTTCGAACGAGACCTGATCGAGAAGTGTCTCCGACCCGCCCTCTTCGAGTACTCTCGTATCCAGAACGATGTCGACACGTGCGGACTCACCCGGACCGAACGACGCGGCTCGTCCCGGTGCAGTGAGATCGCTCTTTCCGCCGTTCGGCCAGGCTTCCGTCGGAACGAACTGGAATACACCTTCGGGGAGCGTTTCGGTTACCTCCTTACCATCCATGAAAAGGCGTGCGTTGACAGCACCACGACCGCCCGGGCCCGAACCGTTCGTCCCCTGATAGCGGATCGTGAACGCCTCCGCAATCCGCGTCACGGCGTTCCGGTTTACGCCCTCGCCCTTCGTGACACTTCCGTCGAGTCGTACCCGAAACTGACCTGTGTCATCTTGCTCGACGAATTCGGTCGTGTTCTCGGTTGCATCCAGCGCGAGATACGCCGCTGAGTCGTCCGCAACTGTCACGGAAACCGAGCGAGTTGCGTCGACACTCGAGAACGCACCTGTTCCGAGTACGGTGCCTGTTCCTGCGGTTACTACCCCCAGTCCGAGTATAAGTGTGCGTCGTTGCATTGTTGGTATTGGTGTTGGCAATGGTGATATGATGTGGTGGGATGGTGGTATCCTGATGTGAAGCGAGTTCAAGTCCGAAACAGTAGACACCAGCCAGTATCTACTGGCTGTCCTCATCGGTTATAGTAATAGACACGAATTCTGATTTCCACGAGACGATGACTCTCTTCAAAGTGAGCCAGAAACACAGGGAGAAACAGAGACGCGCCGAATTTGTGCAACGTGTATGGAGACCTACAGCAGACAGCCAACGAGAGATAGTGCTGCCAGTCATCCACAAGTTGGGAGCTGGTTTGTAGTCGGCACTCCTGTTAGCGGAGTTAACTCCAGTTCAAGCGCAACCAAATCGTGATAGACGGGTGGATATGGCATGCAAATCGTATTTTACTATGTCACTAGGCCCCACACGACTCCGCAAAATCGAACGCGAGAGGTCAAAATGGTCGAGTCCTCCCATACAACTATCTCAATAATAACATATTAACGTCAGAATCCCTGAACAATAGGTAGTTTTATTTATAGATATGTTGACTCTCCAACTGATGCGGGGGTCTGGAATTGAGCACGCAAAGGACGTACATGTCTCACAATCGAGTCAAGATGGGCTCACCGAGGACGAACTCTTCGAGTTGCTGTCGAACCGGCGACGGCGACACATTCTCCATACGCTCATTACCGAAACCGAACAGGTCGATATCGGGACACTCTCACAGGAAATCGCCGCCGAGGAAGACGAGCTCGCGTTCGACGAAGTGTCGAGCAGCGATCGAAAACGTGTCTACACTGCACTCCAGCAATCGCACCTCCCGAAAATGGACAACGCGGGTGTACTCGAGTTCAACCGTGATCGTGGCACCGTCGAAGCCACACCCGCGCTCGAGGATATCGAGATCTATATAGACGTCGTTCGCGGGCGTGAGATTCCCTGGAGCGACTATTATCTCGGGTTGACAGGCATCATCGCCGTCGTACTCGGCGGAGCAACCCTGGGTATCGGACCGTTTACGTTCCTTCCAATGTCCGCATGGGTCGCGTTCGTGATCGTGGCACTTGGCGTCTCGGCGCTTTCGCACCGATACTATGCACGACAGAACCGACTGGGCATTGGATCGTCACCACCAGGGTCGAGTGCCGAACTCAAGTATGACGAGTCCGACTCGAAGTAGCGCCACAAAAAGAGCAGGGCAATCGGTTCGACGGAACGAGACACAGAAAGCGGCCTATGGGAAACCGACGCCAAACGTCATCCCGTCGCCGCCGAACAGCCGCAGATATCTAGCCTTTTCGTGTCCAGTCGGCATTCGTCCGAGCTATCGGTGCCGACCGGATGACGGTATCGGTCTGGACAGATGCCGAGCCGAAACCCACAATCAACAGCCCACTCAGAGATTGACTTCAAACGGTGCGAACTCGTCCGCGCGGCTCGCGAACGCACCAAGCAGCGTCGCAATCTCCTCGAGATCGTCCGTATCGATCACTTCGACGGGCGTGTGCATGTAGCGGTTCGGCACGCTGACCACCTGCGAGGGAATCGCCCCTGCCGCAGTGAAGAAACTGTCCGCGTCCGTCCCGGTTCCGCGTCCGAGCGCCTCGACTTGTAACTCGAGTTCCCGCTCGTCTGCAATCGATCGCAGCGCGTCAAAAATGGCTGGATGGTTCGTGCTACCGCGACCGAGAGCCGGGCCGCCGCCGAGTTCCATCTGGCTCGTCTTCTTGGTCGGGGCGGAAGGGTAGTCGATGGCGTGGCCGACGTCCACGACAACGACGGCGTCGGGGTCAAGGTCGAAACCAACCATCTGAGCACCCTTTCGGCCGACTTCCTCCTGAACCGTGGAGACAGCGTAGACGGTCGCCTCGGTTCCAGTTTCGACGGCCTGCCGGAAGCCTTCGGCTGCCGCCCACGTCCCGACGCGGTTGTCGAGGCCGCGACCAGCAAGGCGCGTCTCCGAGAGCCACGACACCGTCGAGGAGAACGTGATCGGATCACCGATTTCGAGGCGTTCGCGCGCTGCGTCCTCGCTTTCGGCACCGATATCGATCCAGAGATCGTCGATGTCTGCCGCTGATTCATCCTCGCGAAGGTGAATCGCGTTCTGCCCAATTACACCCTTAACGGGTTCGTCAGCGGCGTGAATCGTGACGTGTTGACCCTGCGAAACCGTCGGATCAGTCCCACCGACACGACCTGGTCTGACGAAGCCGTTGTCGTCGATCGATTTGACGAGAAAGCCAATCTCGTCGACGTGGCCGGTAAGCGCGATTTCAGGTGCATTGTCGGTGTCGGTCCCCTCGTGTACTGCAACTGCGTTCCCGTAGGCGTCCGTTCGAACCTCGTCTGCAAATTGGCTGACATAGTCGATCCAGACGCGCTGGCCGCGAGTCTCGTAACCCGATGGGGAGGGCGTCTCGAGTAGGTCCGTGAGAAAGGTTCGCGAATCGTCGTGCATAGTGCCCGGTTCGGACTGTTGTACTTTACGTCCGGTGGTTTCTGTGTCAGCACGACTAGCTAGCCTCGCCACTGTGAGATGAGTGCAGAGACTGTGGAGCCAAGGGTTCTCGGTCGTCCGCAAAAATGGAGACTAGTTGTCGAGCGGTCGAGCCGGGGACTGATTCGTGACCAGTGGCGAGCAGTCAGCGATCAGTCGTCAGCCGGCGTCGCACCGCTTGCGCCCTCTGCCTGCTCGCGCGTCCAGGCGAGCTTCCCACCGGCGGCGAGGATGTCGCGCTCGCGCTCGGAGGCGTCGAGAGTTGCGGTGAACTCGTCGTCACCAACGCGGACGGTGAACTCTTCCTGACCGCTCGTGACGGCGTCGTAGACATCGTCGACGATCTCGATCTCGTCGCCCTGGTCGATCGACTCGTAGGTGTCCTCGTCGATCGTCAGCGGGACGATACCGAAGTTGAAGAGGTTCGCGCGGTGGATCCGGGCAAAGCTCTGTGCGAGGACGGCCTCGATGCCGAGGTACATCGGACAGAGGGCTGCGTGTTCACGCGAGGAGCCCTGTCCGTAGTTCTCGCCAGCGACGAGGAAGCCGCCGTCGGCGTCGAGTGCGCGCTCGGCAAAGGTGTCGTCGACGCGCGAGAGGGTAAACTCCGAGAGCTTGGGGACGTTCGACCGGTACATCAGGATGTCCTGCGTTGCAGGGATGATGTGGTCGGTCGTGATGTTGTCCTCCATCTTGAGGAGTGCTTCACCCTCGACATCGCTGCTAAGCTGGTCGCGGATCGGCACGTCGCCGATGTTTGGACCCTTGATAAGTTCGTCGTCGACTGCTTCGTCGGGTGCGATGAGGTCCGTCTTGGAGCCGTCGTACTCTTCGGGGAGTTCGACGCCAGGGGCCTCGAGATCCTCTTTTTCTTCCTCGAGGTCGCGTGGGTCGATGATCTCGCCCTTGATCGCCGCAGCGGCGGCGACCTCTGGCGAACAGAGGTAGACGTTGTCGTCTTCGATACCCGAGCGGCCCTCGAAGTTGCGGTTGAACGTCCGCAGCGAGACGGAGTCGCTCGCTGGCACGTGGCCGATGCCGATACAGGCACCACAGGTAGCCTCGGAGAAGTTGACGCCGGCGGCCATCATCTCCGCGACCCAGCCCTCGCGGGCGAGCATCTCGGAGGCCTGCTTGGAACCGGGTGCGACGATCGTCTCGGTCTCCATCGAGGTTTCGCGGCCCTCGAGCATCTTGGCGACAGGGAGAATGTCCTCGTAGCCGCCGTTCGTACAGGAGCCGACGATGACCTGTTCGACGTCCTCGCCAGCGACTTCGCTGACCGGGACGACGTTGTCAGGCATGGACGGCTGGGCGATGAGCGGTTCGAGGTCTGAGAGGTCAACGACGATCTCGTCGTCGTACTCGGCGTCCTCGTCCGGCTGAATCTCGACGTACTCGTCACCACGACCGACGCGCTCGAGGTAGTCCTCGGTCTGGTGGTCGGTGGGGAATATCGAGGTCGTGGCACCGAGTTCGGTCCCCATGTTCGTGATCGTCATCCGCTCGGGTGCGGTGAGCGTCTCGACACCGGGGCCGGTGTATTCGAGAATCTTGCCGACGCCACCCTTCACGGAGAGACGGCGGAGCATCTCGAGGATAACGTCCTTCGCCGTTGCCCACTCGGGGAGTTCACCCTCGAGGCGGACGTTGACGATTTCCGGCATCTCGATGTAGTACGGTGCGCCACCCATCGCGACGGTGACGTCGATCCCGCCGGCACCGATGGCGAGTTCGCCGAGGCCGCCGGGGGTCGGGGTGTGGCTGTCCGAACCGAGCAGCGTCTTGCCGGGCGCTGCGAAGTTTTCGCGGTGAACGTTGTGACAGATACCGTTGCCGGGGCGAGAGAAGTGTGCGCCATATGTACCGGCTGCAGAACGGAGGAAACGGTGGTCGTCAGTGTTCTTAAAGTCGAACTGGTATGTCTGGTGGTCGCAGTACTGGGCAGCGATTTCGGTCTGGACTTCGTCCAGTCCCATCGCTTCGAACTGGAGCCAGACCATCGTCCCAGTGGTGTCCTGGGTAAGTACCTGGTCGATCTCGATCCCGATCTCCTCGCCGGTCTCGAGTTCGCCCTCGACGAGGTGGTCGTCAAGAATCTTTTCGGTGAGAGTCTGTCCCATAGCACCCGAATCTCGGGTGGCCGGCATGATAAATCCAGCGTGTTTCTATCCAGATAGACCATGTTGATTACGCCCACATACGTTATTTTCACGCAATTTTTGCAATTAGAGTGACGTTCGTCAAGGCGATCGGATACGAGCGTGAGAATCCGTTAGTCGCCCGTGACGATTACAGCCTCCGATCTCGATACTCGAGACATAGTAAGTATACGTCACATCCACGCAGTACACACAGGCGAGCCACATGAAACCAAACCGCAACCGAAAACATCAACCCAAAATCACCAACGTAGAACGTCCCAATTCACTCGAACCGAAAGGATACGCTTTTCTCCATACCACCATCTCTCCGGCATACGACCATGTTTCGCTCCGGAGCCTTCGTCGCAGACCACGTCACACCAACCGCAGACAACCAGGTCCAGCCAAACGGCGTCGACCTCACCCTTGACCTCGTCTTCGAGCAACTCGAGCCCGGTCGCATCGGCCGCGACGGAAAACAAATCGGTGACCGCGTGGCACGGCCACTCGAGGAACTCGAGCAGCGAGATCCAGATACCTACTACCTCCCGAAGGGTGCGTACGTCGCGCGGTACAACGAACGAATCGCGATCCCGGAGGGCCACATCGGCTTCGTCTACCCGCGGTCGTCGCTGATGCGCAACTCCTGTATGCTCAACACGGCGGTCTGGGACGCTGGCTACGAGGGGCGCGGCGAGGGGCTCTTACAGGTTCACCACGATGTCGAGATTGAACGCGACGCTCGCATCGCACAGCTGGTGTTCGCTGAGGCGAACCACGAAGCTGTCTACGACGGCAGCTACCAAGGAGAGAACCTCGAGTAAGGCGGTTCGCTCTCTGTCCGACGTCATGGACGAACAACGCTGGTGAACGATTGCACCAACACTGAAACCAACGCCCTGGTATTGAGCAGGCGCGACGGGAGTGAGCGAACGCAACACGTTCGCGATCTACGTCGCGTCCGTGAGATAAGCGAAGCGAACCGAACGGGCGCGACGGGATTTGAACCCGCGACATCTTGGTCCGGAACCAAGAACTCTGTCCACTGAGCTACGCGCCCTTCCCTGTTTGTAGGGCGACGACCAGCAAAGTAGTTCACGTTACGGCCAATTGCGAGCCACAGATCACGGGCCGCAAGCCACAGACAATCGATACAGCACCCGCTCACAAGATACCGGACACCAGACGCACATCCTCAATTAAATTGTAGGCTCAGTGTTGACCATGCCACCCGCACCGTCGGTGACAGCACTGTCCTCGCCGAGCGAAATCTCGACAGTCTCAGTTGCCGTGTCGTCCGTCGCTTCGACCGTCACCCGCCGACCGTGGTAGGTAAACTCGAGTCGGTCGAGTCCAGGACTCGACTCACAGAGCGAATCGAGTACGTCAGGGTCGATAACGTTGTAGAGCGGCTCGAGTTCAATCGGATCCGCGCCGTCAACGCGGGCGATGAGGTCGACGACGGCCATGCTCGGTCGTTGTTCAGTGACTGCAACAGAGACTGACTGCGCGCTGTGCGAGTTCATAACTGATGATGTGGGTACCAGTGGTAAAGAAAATGACCCAATATTTCAGTCGTAGTAGTCACGAGAGAATAAGTGTCGGGTGTCGCGTCCCGTTCTGGAATGGAACTCCCGAGACTACGATTATGAGTGGATAGCGGCGACGGTGGCATAATTCTTCCGGTGTTCTGCGATGGTGCCACAGCTGGTTCGAACAGGTGCACGGACGCAATTTCGGGATTTGCTGTCAGTGTAGCGCTTCGAGAGCGAATTTTTGAACGGCGATTGTACAGGAGTTAGAAACCACTCAGGACGGAGTATAGACAAATGCCAAAGAAAACAGAGACTCCGAATCAGTCGCGGCGCTGAACCTCGTGACGACCAAAGCCGTACCGCAGTCGGTTCGCAAGACGGCGTGAGAACCGGCCGTCGTCAGCCCGCGAGCCGAACCGCTCGGAAAGGGCAGTGTAGATCAGCGGCAACGGTACCTCCTGCTCGAGTGCCTCTTGGACTGTCCAGGTACCCGTGGAGCCCCCCTCTACCTGGTCGGCAACGTCTCCAAGATCGCTTCCCTCTTCGCGGAAGGCCTCCTCACAGAGTTCAAGGAGCCACGAACGAATCACCGCGCCGTTGTTCCAGACCGAGGCGACGTCTTTGAGGTCGAGATCGTACCGCCCCTCGTGGAGCAGCTCGAACCCCTCGCCGTAGGTCTGCATGAGCGCGTACTCAACGCCGTTGTGGACCATCTTCACGTAGTGGCCGGAGCCCGCAGGACCCATTCGCTCGTGACCATCGGGACCGGTCGCAACAGCGTCGAAGACGGGCGTGAGTTCGTCGTAGGCCCAGGCCGGTCCACCAATCATGAGCGAGAAACCGAATTCTGCGCCGGCAGGACCACCGGAGGTACCACAGTCGAGATACGCCGCAGAGCAGGCCTCCGCACGGCGAACGGAATCCTCGAAGTAGGAGTTGCCACCATCCACAACCACATCGTCGTCCGTGAGATGGGGGTCGAGCTCGTCGAGCGTCGCGTCAACCGCCTCGCCGGCAGGGACCATCAGCCAGATGCGTTTCTCGTCACCGAGTCGGTCCGCGAGGTCCGCGACGGAGTCCGCCGGTTCGGCACCGGCGTCAGCAGCCGTTGCGACCGCCTCCGGGTTGAGGTCGAAGGCAACGACATCGTGACCTGCATCGAGGACACGGTCGACGACGATCTGTCCCATACGTCCGAGTCCGATAACTCCCAGTTGCATAGCGGTCGGTCCGCGGCGGAGCGAGGTAGTGGTTGTGATTTCCCAGCCAGACGACTCGTGTCGTGGTGGATACGCTGTCGGCGATTGTCGGTTGTCTCTGAAAGAGCAAGAAGCGAGCAGCGCAGTCAGAGACTGTCAGCGCCAGTGCCGTCGTCCATCGGGTTCGTGCTGGCAGGGAGAATCGAGTGCGAGTAGAGTTCGAATACGAACGTCCGTACTCGAGTACCCGTGTGATTGTGCGACTGGCCTACTGGAGTGGTTCTTCGAGGCGAGCCCAGCCAATCGCATCGAGGACGACGATGCGGTTGTCGTACTGGACGTAGACGCCGTTGTACTCGCCGTCGGTGCCCTGGTAGTAAGGGAGTGATTCGCGGATGGCGTCGACGATGGACCAGGCACCGTCGCGCTCCAGGGTGACGTGCTCCCACTCCTCGCAAGCGTCGTGGCGGACTGCGCGTGCAATTGCTCGTCGGGCACCGGGGATATCGTCGAGTCGGCGCGAGGAGATATCGACGACGGTCGCACCGGCAGGTACCGACGAGGGGTGGATGATACGCGCACCGAGGTTCGCCTTGGATCGGGCAGCGGACTCCTCAGAACGGGTCGAACTGAGTACGTAACCGGCAACGGCGGCTGTTCCGACCGCGAGAACAGAGAGTGCCATACCTTTCCCCCTGAACATCATGAGAGTACCTTACAGTAACTGACTAAGTATCTTTCGCAAGAATGTTGCTTGCCGCCCGAGTAGTGGTACAAAAAAGGATGCTTGCACGTCCCGGGAAACAGATGAGAGAGGGTATCGAAGGAAACAGCCTACAGCGGCAGCGACATCGAAAGGTTTGTCGTGATTGCGCCAGCGACGACGAGCAGTGCGATGGCGACGACAGCAGCGAGTCGGTACAGGCCAAGCGCGTTTGCCGCGGGTTCGCGAAGCTTCTTTCCGTTGAGACCGCTTTCGAGTCGCTTCGAGCCGATCTCGACGAGCGCAGCGAGGAGCAACCAGAGGCCGACCATCGCGAGGACGAGCTGACCATCGATCGAACCGAACAGTTTCTCAGACGTGTATCGGGTAGCTGCCAGGTGACTGCCCGTGAGTAACAGGACGAGCGCGCTCACGCGCGAGATCGTCGTTAGTTTACTCGAGATGACTTCGAGTGGTGCCGTCGAGTTGAACTCGCCGTCGCGGGCGAGGGGCAACACGACGAACGCCACGTAGAAGACGCTTCCCGCCCAGATCGCGGCGAAGATGAGATGCAGCGTCTGCGTAACGAACGTCTCGACCATGTCACAGTCTTGGAGACTGATGGTATCAGCGTTCCGACTCCGAAGCGATAATGTGAACAAGTGTCATGGAGACGTCGCTAATAGCGTGGTGAAGCTGCAGGGCGATTCGCCGTTGGTGTCGACCTACTCGAGCCACTCCCACTCAGCGGTCCAGTGGATCAGCCGGCGGCGAAGGAGCGCGTAGATGAGTGAGACGGTGAGGCCGCCGAGAATTACCGCGGTCACCCACCCGTTGAAGACGAGTAGCGCTGGAACGGCGAGGACGGTGGCCAGCATTGCGTCTTCGGGTGCACCGTCGTAGCGGATCCACCGTCGGGGACGAATCCAGCGCCCCCGGACGTGGTCGTAGACGGCTCGTTCCGTGCGGTTTTGCCAGGGGTCCATCTCGGGGCCACCGCCGAGTGCGTCGCTGGCGGCGTGGAACCAGGCTGCGGCGACGAACGCGGCGAGACTGGCGGTTACAGCAACTGGGTGAGAGCGCCACAATTGCAATCGCACCGAGGACAGCAGCCACGCCGGCAACCGGAAAATGAAACGTCCGCCGGTGGGTAAACGGTAGGTCGAGATCCGGAGCGATTCCGCCAGCGATCGCGCCGACTGCGAGCGGTCCAGACAGTTCCGGGGAAAGATACGCGACTGGAGAGACGAGTGCGAGGCCAGCGAAGACGTGGGTCGTCGCCATCATCGGAGGGGATCACCGGCCATACTCGACGTTCGGTGTAGAGATCCAAAAGCACTCGTTCGCCGGCAGTTCGGCCTGCAGGGTCGTTCGTGTGAACGCGAAGCTGGAGGGAGAACAGAGTATCGCCGGAGTGTCGCCGTCACACGGGATTACAAAGCGCCCACACGTCCGCGGTCGGCTCGAGTCGGTGGGGTTCTGCACCCCGACTCGTCAGAATCCCCGTGTGGTACAACATTGCCTTGAGTTGGAACACCGTCGGCGCGTGGTAGACCCCACCGTCTGTCAGTGCCTCGGGCTGAAGAGTCCCATTCTCGGTCAACACCCGCCGCCGCACGGCCTCGTCGCCGCGAATGAACAACTCGATGGCGAACGTCGGATGCAATTCGTGACCGTGTGTCACGAGATCGACGAGCGTGGGTTCCGTGTTCCAGTCGTCGTGCATCGTCTGCAACTCGCCAACGAGCAGTTCTGTTGCGGGGTACTGGAAGACGACACGGCGAGCCAGCCGCCCCCACGCTGGCGCGAGATCGACGAACCGTTTTCGCGAGCGGTACCACTCCTGAAACTCCGCGAGTGCCGCCTCGACTGACCCACAGTGGGCCTTCGCGAATCGAACGACTTCCTCACCGAGCGACGTGAGCGCGACGCGCTCGCGGTCCTCGATCAGCCCAAGGAACGCCGCTCCGCGTCTGGCGTCGTCGACGGCACTGACCACGTCGTACTTGGCGAGAAGCGTCGCCGTGTCGCCATCAGCGTAGTGCGCCAGCGGATAGCCGAGGTAGTTCTTCGGGTGGTTCAGGCCGAACGACCTGTCTGCGACGCCCTGCGCGCTCGCCTGGAATCGCAGCGCCGAGGCTTCTGTCGTCGTTCGGTTGCCCACTAGTCGGGGCCGCTCAAGTACCGCCACGTCGCCGCCGGCCTCGACACCGAGGACGCCGACATTCAGTTCCCGAGCGAGCGTCCGGTCAGTGCTCGTAATCGCCCTCGCTGGTGCCGCGATGTACGCCGCGTTCGCTTCGTGGAGGCGGTCGTAGGCCTGCATGATGGCGCATTCGGTGTCGACGCCGTTGCTCGTACCCGTGCTCGTGTAGCCCTTGGCCTCGACAGCAACCAACGGCGGCTCCTCGCCAAGACGGTCGACCGCGAGCAGATCGGACTCGAGTACCTGTACGCCGACGAGGTCGGGAAACCCACCACCGATTTCGACGTGGTTGAACGGGGCCAGACAGTCACGGACGGCAGGATCGATGGGGTGGCCGGGGAGCCATTCCTCCTGGGAGAACTGCGTGTCGGCGACAACGTAGGACCGGTCAGAAGCGGGGAAGAGTCGCCGCTTGGTGTGGGCGAGGACCTGCGGTTCCGAGAGCGGTCTGGCCGCACTGCTCATGACCCTGCATTGGTGACGGGGTGCAATAATGTTCTGGCGACGGCCAAGTGATGGTGGCAATGATTAGCCACGTACAGTGCAGGAGACCGGAACTATCAGCGACGATCAGACACAGTACAGGTTAGTGACTGGCCGACAAGTATTACGCATGGAGACACCGACACTCGTCTACGACGACGATTGCGGTTTTTGTACCTGGTGGGCGACCTATCTCACCTCCCGGTCATCGATCCGACTCGTCGGGTTCAGTGAGCTCGATCACACGCCCGAGCTACGAGCGGCGTTACCGGATCAGTACGAGGACTGTTCCCACCTGGTCACCGAGGACGGCGTTCACTCCTGCGGCGAGTCGATCGAACAGACGTTTCTACACGCGGAGATCGGCGGCCCGGCTCACGATGTCGTCCGGTTCGTCCACCACTTCGAAGAGTACCAACAGGTGCGAGACCACGGGTACGAGTGGGTTGCGAACAACCGGGGTCTACTCGGGAACTACCTCTCGAAGACGCCGCCAGCTCGGGCGGACGGACAAGCCGGTGAGTGACGAGCAAGGAATAAGGAGTGGTGAGTAGCGTATAACAGCTGCTGGGGTAGTGCCAGCTCGTGTGCTCTGCCCCAGCGAAGAATATTCGACGCCGTGGTGTCTGCGCTCACCCATGACCGATACACTCTATCTCGAGGACTCTGGACAGACACAGTTCGCGGCGACTGTCGACCGCATCGCCGGCGATCGCGTCGTACTCGACCAAACGGCGTTCCTACCCCCAAGGCGGCGGTCAACCAGCCGACACCGGCCGCCTCAGACTCGAGGACGGTACTGAATCGTGGTCCGTCACCGGCGTTCAAAAGAAGGATACCATCTACCACCACCTCGAACTCGAGAACGGCGCGGAACCGCCCGCCGCGGGAACGACAGTCGTCGGCGAACTCGACGCTGACCGCCGCCGTGCACACAACCGCTACCACACCGCCCAACATCTGCTCTCGGCGGTACTGCTCGAGGAGTTCGACGCCCAGACGACGGGCAACCAGCTTTACGCCGACCGCGCGCGGCTCGATTGCGCGTACGAGCGATTCGAGGACGCCGACCTCGAGCGACTCGAACGACGGCTAAACGACCTCGTCGACGACGAACTTCCGGTCAGGTGGGACACCCTCGACCGCGAAAATGCTGAAGCGCGACTCGATCTAGACCGAACGCGACTCCACCTCCTGCCGGAGTCGGTCACCGAGGTCCGAATCGTCCAGATCGGAACCGACGACGCCGTCATCGACCGCACTGCCTGTGCCGGAACACACGTCGAGAACACGGCCGAAATCGGCTGTATCGAGGTAACAGGGCGTGAAACCCGCGGTCCCGACAAGGAACGAGTCCGGTTCCAACTCGGTTCCGATCCGAGAGAGTAACAATTTCTTGGCAGTCGGCCACGAACAGCGCGCATGGAACATGTCTCGATCACCGACATCGAGCCAACACCGTACGACGACCTCCACGCCGATCGGCGCGAACTCGCGACCCCACTCGGCACCGACCATCTTGCGATCACACACTACGTACTCGAGTCCGGCGAGCGATTCAGCGGATCGGTTCACGCGCATATGGATCAGGAGGAGGTGTTCGTCGTCCTCGAAGGGGAGGTGACGTTCGAGGTTGCACGAGTGGGTGGAGAGCAGGACGAGCCGAGCGAGCAGAATGAGCAGGAGGGAGTGGAACTCACCGTTTCCGAACGGGAAGCAATTCGCTTCGCACCCGGCGAGTTCCAGTCCGGGCGAAACGACGGCGACGAGCGGGTCGTCGCGCTCGCACTCGGGGCACCGCGGGACAGCGACGACGTTCGAATTACGCGGATTCCGGTGCTCAACGACAGGGATGTCTCGTGTCCGGACTGCGACCACGACCACCTGCGAATCGGGCGCGAGGGCGAGGCCGAACTGGTCTGTCCGGAGTGTGGTGCAGGAGTCGAGATTGAGGATCAAGATTGAAGACTGAGTTTCCCCTGAATCCGGCTGCTATGCGCGTCCGGTAGCTGACCAGGCGCGCTCGGTAGCCGACCAGCAACGGCTTATGGCCGCCATCTACGGTCGCGACGTATCGCCTCACGCTACGGCCGCAGTGTCCACCCCGCGAGCACGACGACCAGCCCGCCCGCCGCGAGCAGCCCGAATCCGGGGACGAACGAGCCGGTCGCATCCCGAAGCGCACCGATTACGACCGGCCCGAAGAAGCCGCCGATCTCGCCGACCGCGAAGATGAAGCCGACCGCGGTTCCGGCCAGTCTGGCACCGATGCCCTCGAGTTCGGGCGGAATCGCGCGGACCAGCGGCGAGACGCCGCCGGTGCCGACGCCGGCAACGACGATACCGAGAATCGCCAGCGCACCGGTGGTGCCTGCGATGAGGAGTCCGACGCCGACGAAGGCGGTCGTTCCGCACGTCATCAGCGCCTGTCGCCGCGCGTCGAATCGGTCCGTCAGTTCTGGAACCGCGAGGACACCGCCGACGTAGGCGACGACGAACAGGCTCGTCGCCTGGCCCGCGCGGCCGGCCGACGACGAAGACGAGTGCGGAGCCGGCAGAGGCACCGACGAGGTAGAGTGAGGATGGCCGGTTTTACCGGGCGGGAAGAGAACGCCGACGAGTTTCGGGAGACCGAACGTGATCGCAGTCGCGCCGACACCGAGCAGAAGCGTCCAGGCGAGCAGCGAGGGAAAGCCAGTGGCGACGCTGCGGCCGATCTGGGCGACACCGTAGCAGAGGACGCCGGCCGCGAGGCTGCGACCGGGGCCGATGCGGTCCCGAAAACAGCGCGAGCGGGACGATTCTCGAGTCGCTGTGTCCGTCAGTATCGCCGAGTACTACGCCGAGAGCAGCGACCGCCACGAATTCGCCGCGATGAGTCCCGCAGTCCCCACGACGCCGATCGTCGTGAATAGCGGGTTCAACACACCCATAACTGCGAGCGGGAGCACGAGCGCGTTGTAGCCGAACGCAAGCACCAGGTTCTGGTACACCCGACGACGGGCAGCCCGGGCGAGCGCGAACGCCCGCTCGACGCCCGCGAGGTCGTCGTCGACGATGGCGAGGTCGGCCGCGTCGGCGGCCAGTGCCGTCCCGCTGCCGAGCGAAATACCCAGGTCGCACGCAGCGAGCGCCGGTGCGTCGTTCGTTCCGTCACCGACCATTGCGACGCGGTTCTCCTCGCAGAGCCGACGAATCGCGGCAGTCTTGCCATCGGGCGGGACACCTGCGAAGACGTGGCTCACGTCCGGGTGGTCCGCGAACGACGACGCCGCGTTCCCCTCGTCACCGGTGAGAACAACGACCTCGATGCCGTTCGCCGCAAGCGCCGTGATCGTCTCCTCCCACTCTGCTCGTGCCTCGTCGCCGATGACAATAATACCCTCCGCACAACCGTTCCGACCGACGAGCACCGGCAACCGTCCCGCTGATCGGGCCGACGCTGCGCGATGCTCGAGTGAGTCGGGACAGTCCCACCCGCGGGCTGCGAACAGGTCCGGGTGGCCGACGAGCACGCGATGCCCGTCGACGAGTCCCGAGACGCCGCGCTCGTGTGCAGTGAACTCATCGATGCGATCGACGGCGGAATTGTCCGTAGCCGTCTCGGAATCGGTGTTCGCACCGCCGTCGGCGTTGTCGGCGTCGTCGGCATTCGGTGACGCGGTGCCGCCGTCAGATCGAACCGATCCCGACCCCGCAAAGGCATCCGCAATCGCCTCCGCCACCGGGTGTGCACTACGGTACTCGAGTACCCCCGCTGCCTGCAACAAATCAGCCGGCGCGTCGGCCTCGAGGACGCGCATCTCGCCGGTGGTGAGGGTGCCGGTTTTGTCGAAGACGACGACATCGATGCTTCGGAGGCGTTCGAAGACGGTTTCGTCGAAGACGATGATGCCGTGGGCCATCGCCTCGCGGATGCTCGCGGCGACGGAGCAGGGGGTGGCAAAGCCGAGCGCCCACGGGCTGGCAACGATGATCGTCAGGAGCGTCGCCAGTGTGACTGTCGTGTAGTCGCCGCCCTGTACGATAGTTGCGACGGCGACCAGCCCGGCGGCTGCGAGGACGAACGGGAACGCAAGTGCTGCGAGGTCGTCTGCGCGGCGCTGGAGGCCGTGGGCCGCACTCTGGAGGTTCCAGACGACCTGTGTGAGTCTGTCGATGCTGCTCGTTGGTTGTTCGCCGACGGCGACGACGGCGGCGTTGTCCAGCACGACGGAGCCGCCAACGACCTCTTCGTCGGCCGTTTTCGTGACGGGCAGGGATTCGCCGGTGATGACTGCCTCGTCGACTCGACAGGTGCCAGACGTGAGCGTTCCGTCGACGGGGATGCGCTCGCCTGCCCGGACGAGGACGCGGTCGTCAGGTGAGAGATCGTCGACGGGGATCGAACGGGTGTCCGTCGCGTCGTCATCGGTAGGCGGCGCGCTCGTTTCATCGTTCAGGGGACGCTGTTCGGGATCGTACAGTCGCGCCGTCGATACCTGCGAAATCGTGAGGTCCGTGAGCCGGTCCATCGCCCGGCGCTTGCCCATTGCCTCGGCGAAGAACGCGGCCATGACGAGCGCGGCGACGAGCACAGTGAGGTCGTAGTAGATGTCGTTCCGGCCAGCGAAGATGGCGATGGTCCCGTAACAGAACGCAGCGCCGACGGTGAGGGCCGCGAGCAGATGTGTGCTCGCCCGGCGGCATCGGAGGCTGATGTAGGCCCCGCGAAGCAACGGCATCCCGGCAAGGTAGAGCACGGCACCGGTGACGGTGAAAAACAGCGGCAAGATCACCGTCCCGTCGAACCGCTGGAACGCCTCCTCGTAGAGTGCGAGGGAACTCCAGTCGACGACGCCGGCGAGATACGTCGGATACAGCAGTGCGACGTAGGGCACGAGTAGGAACGAACCGAAGACGATGCCGACGATGTACCGAATCTCGATCATGTCCTCCGCGCGGCGCTTTCGGATACCGGTCATCTCGCGCGAGCGCTGGGTGCCGCCGGTCGACTCGACGACGGCACTGGTACTGGTACTGGTACTGGTACTGGTACTGGTACTGGTACTGGTGGCGGCCTCTACGTCTGGCTCAGACTGCGACCCTGTCGGTGCCGTTTCTTTGGTCCTCCCCATTGCCTCCTCGCGACGGTACGCCGTGTAGCCGGTTCGCGTCAGGACCGACTCGAGTTCGGCTGCAGAAATCCGGTCGGGATCGTGATCGACGCGGACGGTTTCGGTGACGTAACTCGCTGTGGCCTCGCAGACGCCGGGCGTGGATTCGGCGACGTACTCGAGGTAGGATTCACAGAGTGCGGCGTGCATGCCGTCGATACGGAAGAAGCTGCGAGCGTAGGGGTTGGGTGCGGTATCTGTCTGCGTTTGTGGGGGTGTGTCCGCATCGGCCTTTGTATGTGTCTCTGTGTCCGTGTTTGTCGTCGTCTCTGTCTCTAACTCCGCACCCGACTCCGAAGCATCGACCGGCGATCCGAGCGCGGCCGCGACATCTCGGCAGCCGCGAGAGCAAAACGACTCCTCGTTCTGGGAGAGACGACTGGTGTCGCTAGTGTTCGCGGACTCGAAGACGGGATCCTTGCCGTCACCAAGCGCGGCTCCACACAGCGAGCAGTGATCGTCTCCCGAGCGCGATCGCCAGTCAGGAGTCACAGGCGAGTGTGATCCGCCGAGTCAAATAACGGTACGCACGCGCCCGACGCGTGATAGGTCGGATGCTGATAGCAGTTCGACGCTTCATATTGTATCCGGACCGACGTTACAGGTGCTTTCCTCGAATTACCGTAGCGACTGCGCCGCGTTCAACAGATCTCGAACGAATGGACGTGGGTCCTTCCAACTGAGATAATCGAACCGCGGTTCCACAACAATGGACCGGGTAATATCTTGCAACGCCGCCGAAAACCGTGGCTTCTCCACCAGCGGCACGTCCGCCGTCAGGATCGAATGGAGGTGCAACAGCTCCCCTCGGAGGAGATGGCCACCGATCCCGACCTCGTAGCTGTGGTCGATCCGCTCGTCCTCACCCGTCGCGAGCAACCAGTAGTAGTACGGAAAATCCGCCCCCGTCTGTACCGTAAACGGCAACGACGACCAGAACCGCGGATTGATCTCCATCAGCTTGAACTCGCCCGTCTCCTCGTCGCGCAGAAACTCCACCATCGCCAGCCCGTGCCACTCGAGTGCATCGAGTAGATTCCGGCCGGCCGTCTCGAGTGCGGGAATCCGAACCGACTCGCGGTAGGAACTTGGGCCGCCGGCGTAGCTGTACCCTCGGCGCTGGCGGTGCTGGAAGGTCACAACCGGCTCACCGCGGTCGTACAGCGCGAAGAAGCCGTATTCGTCGCTCGTCGGGACGTACTCCTGGACGATCGGGGTGTGTCCCATCTCGGTGCGGAGAGACTCGAGTACCGAGGCCGTGATGTCGGCGGTGTTCTCATCGCGATCGGCATCATCGCCTGCCAATGGCGAGGGGGACGCTGCGCTGGTCCCGCCGTCGGTATCGAGGTGATCGTGTGAGTAGTCGGTGTTGGCAGCGGATGGACGCGCGGAACTGGTGGTCGCCGTCGCGGTCAGTGTATTGGCACGAACGTTGTCAGCCTCGCCGTCGCAAACAGGGTCGGCCGTCGGAGAATCAGTGGCGCTGTCGTCGCCAGCTAATGGTGACCCGGTCGCACTGTTCTCGGGAGTGGTTCTCCCGCTCGCCGGTGCGATGTCGATCTGCTTGGATCCGTCAAGATTGAACTCGAGGTAGCGAGTCGACGGCGGTGCGAGACAGGTTTCGGGACCGTATCGGTCAACGTACTCGGCTGTAAGAATCGAATACCGCGGTTTGACGATCCACTGTCGATTCGGATCAGGAACGGCCGTACACAGCGTCGTCTCGGGGATCGACACGCCCGCCTCCGCCGCAGTGTCGAAGAGTTCGATACGATCCTGTACCCGTGCGAGCGTCTGCAGGTCGGGCCAGGGCGTTCCGATGTGGTCGGCAAACTCGTCACGATAGGCTGCAAGGATGTAGACGTCCGGCTCGCGCACGGGAACGATCGTTTGCACGTCGGGGCGTTTCGCGAGCGACAGCAACGCGTCCTTGTACGCGAGCAGGTTCTCGTGTGGTGATGGGACGATGACCGCCTCGTCACAGTAGCGCGATCGGAACGACGGCGTCTGCTCGTCGCTCGAGACGACGATTGTCCGAATTCCCTGTCTCGCGAACGAGCGGAGACACGCGAGCGAACTCGGCGCGGTGATCCCCGGCACGACGACAGACTTGCGCCCACCCCAGACGTTCGGTTCCATAGCGACCGGTCCACAGCGGGGTGAAATGTTATGTTGTGTCTAAATCGAGCCGCGAGAAACACCAGTCGGCTGCCGAACAGGTTTCGATCCCGCTCGCTGTGTTCGCATCAGCACGAGCATCGTCACCCACGAGATCTCGAACCAGCAACGTCCGACACGCCGGCTGTAAGACCGTCGAGAGCGGAAACCGAGTATCCGGATAGAACCGATACCGAAGCGGCTTCGGCAGTGTCTGCCCGAACGCCGTCACGAACGCCCGCTCTCGCGCATCGCCGAGCGCTCGCACGAGGAGGGACTCGAGTGCATCGGTGGCAGCGTCGAGGTCCCGCGGAAGCGTTTCGACAAGTCGGACGGAGTCGCCGGCAGCGGTGCTTGCCGGAGCGGTGACGAGGGCGGCGACAGGGTGTCCGTCTCGACGGGCGACGTAGGTGGGGTACGATCGGTTCGGTCTGTCGAACCGCCAGCGGTAGAAGCGTTCGCTGCGGTCGGTGTGGAAGCCGGCTGGAATCGAGCGGCGAGAGATCGATGCGAGGACGGCAGCGGGTGGCCGGTCGTATTGTTCGACGGTGAGGCCGCTGTCGGCTGTTAGGAGGAGTCGGTCGCCTACCCGGTGAACCATCGGCACTGCGGTCGTGAGCGACTGGGCGACGCGGTCCGTTGCACGGACGCTACGACTGGACGTTGTGGCGGTGGTGTCCGTGGAGGGATCGGTAGGTGGTGGTGTCGCTTCGGAGGGTGTGGCAGATGGAGTGGGAGATGCGGACGAGGACGTGGACGTGGATGCAGATGCAGAGGGGACTGCAGATGGAGGTGACGACGGTGGTTGTGACGACTGGAACAGCGACGGTACTCGTAACGACGAGGCCGCCGAGGTTGCCAGTTTGCTTACCGAAGACTGCACCGTCTCGGTTGCCGTGGTGGGGTCCGCAGCTACCGTGGATGCAGTCGTCTCGGCGGAGCCGGTTGAGCCGGCAGAATTTTCGGGATCGGGTGCGCCGGCTGAACCGGCTGTCTTGGGTGCACTGGTTGAACGAGCTGTATTTGCGCGCTCTGATCCACCCGTCACCGCTCGCAACACGGTCCCGGGATCCTGCGGTCGGTAATACATCGGCACTGTCCCCACGTCCTGCCAGCCGTAGTTTATATTCCCTTGCTTCGAGTGTTCGTTTGGAAAGTTGAAACAGAACGCCGGATCTCGCGCCTGGCCAACGTAGCGCTCGAGTGCCAGTTCGTTCATCCGGTCGAACAGCCCCTGGCGCTGGTGGTCGGGGTGAACCATCGTGTCGCAGGGCTGGAACGCCGGGAAGACGGTCTCTCCGTTGCGAATCGGTTGCGCGAAGAACGACCGAGCGCCGACGAGTTCGCCGTCCCGCTCGGCAACGATGATCGGCACGTGATCAACGTAGGGGTTCCGTTCGAATTTCCAGCGGAACCACTCTGTGTCTCGCTCCTGGCCGAATACCCGCTCGTAGAGGGAGAGGAAGGCGCTCCGATCGCTCGGTCGAAATGGCCGGACCGTGTACGACGCTTGCGGACGCGGTCGAGTCGAACGGAACTGGATCATGGGGAGTGTCGATGCCGACGGTGAGAGTATCGTCCCGTCTCGCCCCCGCTGTCGCGCCGGCACGACAACAGGTCCTTCAGTCGCTGTGAAAAAAGCAGTTGAGCCTGAATACGCAGCGCATACCACCCCGCTAACCAGTTCGTTCCCGGCGCAGGGTTGTGATTTTGTCCGCGAGCATCTGCGTGCTAGCCTGTCAGGAATACGCTCGTGTTGGATCTGCGTACTGTTTCACGACCGGTCGTCTCAACCCTGTTTGATGATCGTTCCGTCGGTACCCACTGCAATACAGCGACCGGCACCGATCGAAACCGCCAGTAGGCCACCACTATCGGCGGAGTCGAGCGCATCGGACGCGTTATCGAGTGCGGACCAGGCGAACGCGGATGTGAACGGTGCTGAGAATATTCGACAGAAAGTATCTCCGAGTCACGCTACAGATGGCGTTGACGAGACGCAAAGCGTCTCGTCCGCACATCAGAACGCGAAGCGTTCTGAGGACGGCGATAGGAGTAACGGCTGGTTGGCACAGCCATCGACGTTCCTGTTTGACAAGGAAACTGGTGCGTTCGCACCTCAAGAACGGGTCACGTCGTAAACCACAATATCCCAACGCGGGAATCCTCGCCCTTCAGGGCGGGGAGGATGTCAACAGCGACCCAGACCGCGCCACCGTCGTCGGTTGCGTCGACGCCGAAGAGGTCAGCACCGGAAGCGCCAGGCCCATCGTCGAGGACGGTCTCCCACTCGTCGCCGGACGCGAGGACGACACCGCCGTCACCTACCGCGTAGCTGCGGCCGGAGTCGGTGACAATGACATCGTGTAACGTCGCATCGACTGGTGACGATTGGAGTCGCCATCGGTCAGGTGAGGGCCGTTCCTCGGGGTCGTCGTCACTCTGTGATTCGGGCTCAGACTCGGGCTCAGGCTCGACCTCAGACTCAGGCACAGTTTCGAACGCAGAAACAGCTTCAGATCTGGCGTCAGACTCGGTGCCAGACCCAGAGACAGACGTAGGTGCAGATTCAGTCTCGGGTTCAGGATCGGAGACGGATTCGGGTTCAGACTCGAGTGCACGCCGTTGATCAGACTCGTCTGTCCGCTGATCGGCGCGATCGGCGGCGTCTGAAACGGTGTGGTCAGCCTCCGACGCAGCGTCATCGGAGTCCGTCTCGGACTGAGAGGAACTCGAGTGCGCCGAGAAGGCGTCCAGCTCTCCGGCCTGTCTGCGCCAGCGGATGTAGAGGATGACTGGCGGGAGAAGGTACGAGGCGAAGGCGAGGGCGGCGAACCAGCGGTGAACGAACGTCAGTGTCCCGAAGGCAGTGAGACCGACCGTTGCGACGGTGTGGATCCACGTCTTCGTATAGTTTCGAAAGAAGGTTCCGAAGCCGCCGACGGTGGCGCTTGCGTCGGCGCTGCGTTCGTTCGCAGACATAGCACGTGCGAGAGGATTCTCGTGCGAGCGGGAAAACGCCGCTGCAGGCACAGCAGCCGTGCCCGCGTTGCCACTGGGGTCAGGCCAGACCAGCGTCAGGTCTGGGTGAGGTTCGGATTCGGGTTCAGGTTGGGTGCAGGGTCACGTCAACGTCGATGGTGAGAACAAAATCACACACTCAGTGTGGTCGAACAACCAGTCACGATCACAGGTATCCCAGATCCGCCAGCCGTTCTTTCGTTCCTTCTCGCATCGCGACCTCACCCGTCGAATCGGGCTCTGACTCTGCCAGCGGATCGAACCGCTCCTCGAGTTGCTCTTGGAGCGCACTGACGGTATCGGGTTCTGCCTGGACGAGATTCGACTGTTCGCTCGGGTCGGTCAGGATGTGGTGGAGGCGTTCGAAGCCGTCGTCGCCGCGGACGTACTTGTATTCGTGTGTCCGAATCGCACGGAGGCGGCGGTCGAACGTACGGACGCGGTCCGGAATGTCGCCAAAGCGGGCTTCGAGGCGGTCGATCGACGGCTGCGGGGCGACGTACTCGGCGAAGACAGCGTCTCTTGGTTCGTCGTCCGACGCAGGATGGAGCGAACGCCCGTTCGCCTGCTCGCGCAGTTCGGGGTCAGAGATACCGACGGCGTCGAGGAGTGTCAGCGGCAGATCGAGCAGCTGGACGAGGTCGTCGCGGTGGATGCCAGTCACGTCGCCAGTTGTGGTTCCGGTTCCAGTTCCAGTTCCAGTTCCAGTTCCGATTCCGGTGCTGGTTTCGGACGCACGCTCAGCGTCAGTAAACGGCCCTCCGTGACAGACCAGCGGGACGTTGATCAACGTATCGTACAGGTTGTACTGGTGGCCGAAGAAGTCGTGTTCCCCGATGTGCTCGCCGTGATCGCCACAGACCACAAAGAGCGTGTCCTCCCATTCACCGTGGGACTCGAGTGCCTCCCGGAGGCGACCAATCTGGGCGTCGGCATAGGCAAGTTCCGCGCGGTAGAGGCTGCGGAGCAGTTCAAACTCGCGCTCAGTGATCTCGTAGTCCGCACAGTCGTAGGCGCGGGGATCCTGTCTGATCGCGGTCGCCTCCTCGTAGGACGCGTCCTCGGGGAGGAAGCGTTCGGCGTACTCCCGCGGCGGGTCGTACTCGACGTGGGCTTCGATAAAGTTACAGAAGAGAAAGAACGGCTGGTCGCCGTCGCGGTCGCCGAGCCAGCCGTCGACCCAGTCTGCAGAGCGGGCGGCACCGTCGTCACCCGATGGCTGCAGAACTTCGCTGTAGAGGATGTTTGCCGCGTTGACGACGGGGTTGCCGTCGAACAGTCGGTTGCGGGTCGCCTGGAGTTTTTCGCGGAGATCCTCGCCGCGGACGACGGCCCCCATGTCGGCGTCGGATTGGATATACTGCCAGCCCTTCCGAAGGTCGTCGAAGCCCCGGTCGAAGCCGAACTCCTCGGTGATCCAGGTGTTGTTCGAGATGCCAACGGTCTCGTAACCGGCGTCGGCGAACGCCTCGGGAAGCGTTCGGAGCTCCGGATCGAGGAACGTGTGGCCGCCGTGCGTGCCGTGTTCGGAGGCGTAGAGGCCGGTGAACATCGAGCCGTGGGAGGGAAGTGTCCACGGTGCCGTCGCGAACGCGTTCTCGAAAACAGTGCCAGTTTCGGCGAGCCGACACAACGCCGGTGTGGGCCGCGTCGGATCGCGGATCTCGTCTGGGTCGTCTGTGGTCGGGTCGGTTGAACTTGCGGTTTCGGTCGGCCACTCACCGAGACTTCTCGCACGTGCCGTATCGAGTACGATCAGAACCACGTTCCGGGCCGTCGAATGTGACTCCGATTCACGTCCATTAGACTCAGTCGTTGATTCCTCCGCCATGGTTGACAATGCTCCGCCACACGTGGGGAAGGTTACCAGCCCGGAACGTGCAGGTGATTCACGATATCGTGATGCCACATACGACGTATCGAACCTGTCGACATTCGACTGGAAGGAACATTCACGGCCTGTATCACGTCCGAACGCTTACTCAGCCGCTCGATGTATCCCACCTGCATGATCAGCGACCGTCCGAACATCGTTCTCGTCCATTGCCACGACCTCGGGACGTATCTGGGCTGTTACGGAGCCGATGTCGCTACCCCCCATATTGATAGCCTCGCCACCGACGGCATCCGATTCAACCGGCACTTCGTCACCGCCCCCCAGTGCTCACCGAGTCGGGCGAGTCTGTTCACTGGCCGTTATCCCCACCAGAACGGTATGCTCGGCCTCGCTCACGCCGACTGGGAGCTCCGTCCGGACGAGCGCGTCCTGCCGGACCTGCTCGGCGACGCTGGCTACGAGACCCACCTCTTCGGGCTCCAGCATATCACCGAGTACCCCGATCAGCTCGGCTATGACCACATTCACACCGAACAGCCGCTAACCGTCGAGGCGTCGCCGGCCGTCCACGAAACCGCCCGTGCGAAGGCCGTCGCGGACGAGTTCGCGTCCGTACTCGAGACCGACGGGACCAATGAAACTGACGAGTCCCGCGAGCCGTTCTTCGCCTCGATCGGCTTCTTCGAACTCCATCGCGTCGAGGAAAACGGCGGCTTCGGCTTCGAGGCCGACCGGTATGACGCACCGGACCCCGAGGACGTGGCCCCACTCGAGTTCCTGCCGGATGAGCCAGGGATCCGCTCGGATATTGCCGAAATCAACGGGATGCTGGATGCATTAGACGAGGCGACGGGAACAGTTCTTGCGGCGCTCGATCGGGTTGGCGTCGCGGACGAGACGCTGGTCATCTTTACGACCGAGCACGGGCTGGCGATGCCGCGTGCGAAGGGCTGTTGCTTCGATCCGGGGATCGAAGCGGCCCTGCTCATGCGCTATCCATCGCAAATTGACGGCGGCCGGACGGTTGACGATCTCATCAGCAACGTCGACGTGTTCGCGACGCTTCTCGAGATTGCCGACGCGCCGGTGCCGGAGACACAGCTTGCTGGGAAACAGTTTACACGGCTGTTGTTCGGTGGCGAGGGAAGTGGGACCGATAGGAGCGAAAGCGACGGCAACAGCGATCATGAACCAGACGAGTACGAGCCCCGTGACCGCATATTCGCCGGCATGACCTGGCACGATCGCTACAACCCGATGCGAGCGATCCGAACGGAGCGCTGGAAATATATACGCAACTTCTGGCACCTGCCCAACGTCTACATGACGACAGATATCTACTGCAGCGCCGCCGGTCGCGAGGTCCGTGAGGAGTACTACGGCGATCAGCGTGCCTACGAGGAGCTGTACGACCTCGAGGCAGACCCGCTCGAGCAGGAGAACCTCGTACTGGAGGACACACCCGACACAGTGGAAACTCCCGACCAGCACGGAGATCGAGCCGTCGCCGATATCTGCGACCGACTCCGGAACGACCTCGTCGACTGGATGATCGAGACGAACGATCCGTTACTCGACGGTCCGGTCGTCCCCAGCGACTGGGAGTTGATTCATCCAGAGATGGGCGACGATCGGTCTAGTAACAACTGAAACTATGTACACACCAATCGCACAGCCTCCGTACGATTGGGTGTGCACTGACTTGCAGTGGCTACTATAGTTTGGCTCCGCAGCGCAGACGATAATCTGTCTCACTCGATGTTCGGCTCCGCATCCTGACGTTCGGACTCGAGTCGCTGGCAGCCGGTGACCAGCGAGTCAGGAATGTCGGCCGCTGCTTCGTGGAGCGTCGTGAAGATAACCGCGAGCTCGTCGAATCGTTCCCCCCGGACCGCATGAAGCGGGTCGGGTTCCCACTCGACGAACCCGAGGTCGGCGAGCAACGGCAGGTGATTGTGCACCAGTTGCTGTTGGAGCGTCGTCGGATCGACTGGGACATTCGGATTCATTGCCGCTGCCGGCAACGCAACGGACTGGTCGGGCTCCCGATCCAGCAGCGAGACAATAACCTGACGCCTCGGTTCCGCTGAGAGCGCCGTGAAAACCTGGTCCCATCGCTGGTCAACACGCTTCCCGTTGCCGAACCGTACCACCGTCATGACACAGTATGGTAACTACACCGATATAAATAGTGTGCTATTGGTAACCAATATCGAATGGCTGGGGAACGCAATATATTACGAAACGAAATACTCTCGGGGAGAAACAGTCACTAACAAGACTAGTTCGAACGCTGTGCGTTACTGCAGGAGGGACTCGAGTCCCGCCCTGAGAACAGATCGAAACCGTGCCGTGTCGATGGCGGTCGCAACGTGACCGTTCGGCGGGCGCTCGGTAACACCGCGTGCGTCACAGACGAGCGTGCCGCGTGCGATGTCGCTATCGGTTCCGACGCGCATGGCACAGGGTTTGGTCTCGAGAACCCCATTATCGAGCAGCCAGGCGACGACGAGCGCGTCGTGGATCGCAGCCGACTCGATGTCGTAGCGCGCCAGTTGCTCCTCGTCGTAGTAGGTAAGCCACTGACGGATGGTCCACTCGAGTTGGCCGTCCCGCGAGAGCGCTGGGAGGCGGTCCGGCGGGAAGGTTGCGCCTCTGGTGACGTCCAGGCCGACAATGGTCGGCGAGAGGTCTCGCACGACGCGGTGGGCTGCGTGGGGATCGGAGTGGAAGTTCGCCTCAGCGAGCGGGGTGACGTTTCCCTGCCCGAAGGCGGCCCCACCCATGATGACAAGGTCGTCGAGCAAATCCGGCAGGTCGGGTTCCAGTGCGAGCGCAAGGGCGACGTTCGTCAGCGGTGCGATAGCGACGAGCGTGAGGTCGCCGGCATGTTCGCGGGCCTGCTCGACGATAAACTGGGCGGCAGGGACGCCGACGGGCTCGGTCGCGGGGGTCGGCTCTGGCAGGTCTCCGAGAATGCCGCCGGGACCGTGGATGTGCTCGGCCGTCTCGAGGTCGACCGTCAGCGGACAGGTCGCGCCCTTCGCGACCGGAACGTCCGTCCGGTCGACGAGTTCGAGAATTGACCGGGCGTTCGCGGTCGTGTCGTCGACGGTGGTGTTTCCGTGCGCGGTCGAGAGCCCGACGACCTCGAGGTCGTCGCTGGCGAGAGCTAGCGTAATCGCGACGGCGTCGTCACAGCCGGGGTCCGTATCGAACAACACTGGACGGCTCATACCGAAACTGGCGCTTGCGGGCGTATAAAACGCGGGTCGGCGTCGTCCAGGACCGACTCACGGGGTCAACTCCTGTCGCCGGTCAGGAGGTCGACCGCCTCGGGGATACGGTCGAGCATCCCTCTCGCGAGCATGTACCGGGCGTAGCCGTTGGCGAGGCTCCAACGTTGGTCCTCGTCCATCTCTCCTGCATCGATAGCCAGATCCAGATCACCAACGGACACCAGCGTTCGTGCCTCCGAACAGAACAGCCGCGTTAGCGGTTCGGGATCGGTCACAAGCAGGTCCTCGAGTCGACTCACTGCGTCTCGCTTCGCCTCGTCGATCACGACGGCGTCGAGTTCGTCTGTCCCGTCGGTCTCGAACCGTTCCCACTCGTCACGCGCCGCCGTCAGTCGAAGCCACACGTCTGCGAGCGCGACGGTCCCGTACACCTCGTATCCGTCGTCGAGGTACCGCGTGGCACGCTGGAGGTCCGACTCACCACTGGCCGAGCGCGAGTACAACGCGCTGCGGACGTCGCGTCGTTCGCCCTCGAACTCGTCGGCGTCGAATCGGTCGCCCCACTCCTCGCGGGTGGCACGCAGGTCGTCGATCCGGCCCTCGAGTTCGTCCCGGCTCTCGGCGAGTGAGTCGCGGATCGACTCGCTACCGGAATCACGCTCGCGGAGCGCCTCGCGGTAGGCCTTCGCGTCACGGACGCGCAATCGGCTTCGCTGGACGCCGCTGTACACCGTTGCGATCTGTTCAGCGCGATCCGAACGGTCACTGTCGGCGATCTCGGCGTCTCTCCGTCGCGAAAGACCGGACTCTGCCTGGTGCAGGCTGTGCTCGATCGACTTGCCATAGGCGAGGAACGTTTCGGGCGCTGCGGTCTCGTACTCGAACTGGCTCGCCAGTTCCGTCACCGCCTCGAGTCCGTCGTCGACGCCCTCGGTTGGGTCGTCGTCGAACCCGTCCAGAACGGCACGGGCGTAGGCATCACCCTGTGCTGCCTGGTGGAGGTGCAAACCCGTGGATTCGACAGTGCTGACCACGGGCGGTTTCGTCGGCGCTTCTGTGGCGAACTCGTCGGCTGATTCGATGTTGCCTCTGGTGACCGGCGTCTGCCCGAACGGTTCGTCCAGTCGGTCCCAGACAGCGAGGGCAGCGTCGGCATGTTCGGCGATCCGGTCGGCCGTCTCGCGGACGTGTGCATCGGTCGTCTCGACGGCCGGCGGAACCTCGGGAATATCCCGCCGTCGGGTGCGAGCATAGACGATTCGGTCCGGAAGCACGTGGTACAGCGTGGTGCAACCAGCCAGAGCGGCCGTTCCAGCGACGGCTGTTCCGCCGAGGAAGGCCCGTCTGGAACGCCGGGAGGGAAAGGGCGGGCGGCGCATGCCGAAATTATATCCACAATGATTGAAATAAATTCGGTTCGCCGCTCGCTCGCGTATTCGACGACGCTAACACACTCGAGTTGCTTTCTCGAGTCACCACCGATGCGCGCGTTCCGACTCGCCTACGACGGCACCGGCTACTACGGTTTTCAGCGCCAGCCCGACGTGTCGACCGTCGAGGACGCGATGTTCGACGCGCTGCGTGCGCTCGACGTTCTCGCCCCCGACGCGGACAAACCCGCCGGCTACGCCGCCGCCGGCCGCACCGACGCTGGCGTCTCCGCGCTCGCACAGACCGTCGCCTTCGAGGCCCCCGACTGGCTCACTCCGCGGGCGTTCAACGGCCAACTGCCGGCCGACATCCGCGCCTGGGCGGCCGCCGACGCGCCCGACGAGTTTCACGCGACCCACCACGCGCGTAAGCGCGAATACACCTACTATCTGTACGCACCACCCGCCAACGACGACGCACTGCCCGCCAGCGACACCGATGAAGGTCACGCTGCTACTCCCGTCACGGCTCACGCCGTCGACGACGACCGTTTCCAGGCGGCCTGCGACGCCCTCTCTGGGTCCCACGACTTCCACAACCTCACACCCGACGACCACAACACCCAGCGCTCGCCGGGACTCGAGTCCACCCGCGATGGGCACTTCCTCATTCTGACCGTCACCGCGGGCGGCTTCTGTCGCGAACTCGTCCGCCGACTCGTCTCGCTCGCCCGGAATGTCGGCACCGGCGAGGCCGACCTGCAAACGATCGAACGGGCACTCGAGTCCGACCCGCTGCCTGGACACGAGGGAATCGCGCCCGCGCCGCCAGAGCCGCTGGTGCTGACCGACGTCGAGTACGAGGCACTCGAGTTCGCCGTCGACGAGGAGGCAGCCGAGAGCGCGCGGGCGGTGTTCGAGCAACGGCGGCGAGAGCGAGTGACGGAGGCGCGTGTGGCAGGGCGAGTTGCGGACGGAGTGCGAGAGCGGTAGGGCTGCGACCGGGGCAGGCCGGGACGATTATATCACCGACGAATCGGTCAGCACCCGTGACGGTCACGATGGCGAGACGTTTTTATGGACGGGCTCTCACCTCGGCGTATGGAACTGTCCCCCGAGGAGTACGGTGCGTACTGGCGGGCGTCGATCCGCGTCGCAATGGGGATCGTAATCGTTTTCCTCGGCACGCAAGCCGTCGTTTCGCCGCTGCTCACCCACCCGAACCTGCCCGCCGTCGGACTCGGGATCTTTCTGTTCGTTGCGATCGTCTTCATCGGGAGTTTTCTCGCGATGCTCGGAATCGCACGGGTCGTTCGAACCGCGATGGACGCCGAGCTTCGAGGCTGACCGCCAGCGAGTTGGCCGCTACTCCCACCCAACCGGCCAGATCCCTGCCGCTCGCATTCCGGGTTCGTAATCCTGTTCGACCAGTCGCTCACGCAGGTTGTCTACCGCAATCGACGCCACGTCAGTTCGCGTTAGTTCCCACACCAGCAGCGCCGCCAGGATTGCGTGCTCGCGGAGATTCCGCGGATCAACCTTGTCCCGCGTATCGGCCGACGTGTGCCCCCAGCCGCGTCCCCGATCGCTTCCCTTCGGCGGCTCGCTATGGAGTTGGACCGAGGGAACGCCCGCCTGCAGGAACGGCCAATGGTCGCTGAACGGGTGCGGATCCGGCTCGTGGACGACCGGCTGGCCGGCCCCACCTGCGACCGACGCGGCCAGTTCCTCGAGTTCGTCCGACGCGTGCGAAAAGACTTGCAGATCGCGGAATCGGCCCGCGCCGTCGACGTTGACCACCGCACGGATCGAGTCCGGGTCGATCTCGTCGGCAAGCGCTTCGGCACCAAGCAGGCCGATCTCCTCGCAGCCGACACCTGCGATTCTGACCTGGGACTCGAGTACCTCCTCGATTTCGGCGAGGATGTTGGCCGCGCCGGCGACGGTGGCGATGCCACAGCCGTTGTCGAGTGCGCCCTCGCCGATGTCGTGGGCGTCGTAGTGAGCGAGGACGAGGACCATATCATCAGTGTCGGGACCGATAGTCGCGTGAACGTTCTGGCTAGTGCCGTCGCTGGTCCGAGCGTCGACGTGAAGGTGGGCACGAACGTCTTCCGCACGGCTCGCGTACTCGCTTAGCCAGTCACCGCTCTCGGCGCTGACGCCGACGGCCGGAATTTCTTCCTCCTCGTTGAACCGGAGCGAGCCCGTCGGCGGCAGCTGGCCGGATACGTGATTGACGAAGACGAACGCCGCCGCGCCGGCGTCGACCGCGTGGCCGTACTTCTCCATGCGGTGGACGAACCGCTGGTCGGCGGGCGTCGTCGTGCTCGCAACGGCGATCGCGCCCTCGAGGTCGACCGCGTCGATCTCCGCGGGTGTGCCGTAGCCCACGTCGACCAGCTGTCCCTCGACATCGCCGGCAGGCGAGTACGGCAGCGCGATCGTCTCGAACTGCCGCGAGAGTGAATCTGTTTCGACAGTGAGTTCGGAGGTTCCGCGCTCCCAGTACTGCATGTCGAACTCGTCGATACGGGGGTCGTCGAGACCCGCGTCGGTAAACGACTCGCTGACCAGTTCGGCCGCGCGGCGCTCGCCGGGTGAGCCACCCATGCGATTGGGCAGTTCGGTTAGCGCAGTCAAGAGCTCCCAGGCGCTGTCGTCCGTCCAGGCGCGACCGATCGCACGGGTGACGGTGTCGCCAGTCAGTTCACAGTCAGCATCGGTCATACCCACATATTCGCTCGACGCGACAAAAACGCCAGTCACGTCGTTCGATATCCTTTACCACCTTCGTTCCGAAACCGGGAGTATGAGTTCCGTTCCCGAACGGTCAGACATCGACGAGGAGTATACCTGGGATCTGGAGAGCATCTACGCAACCGACGACGAGTGGCAGGACGCCTACGAAGACGTCGCCGAACGCGTCGAAGAGCTACAAGCGTATGAGGGGCAGGTCACCGACGACGCCGAGACGCTACACTCGGTACTCGAGTTGCGCGACTCGGTCATGCGTGACGTGTCGACGGTCGCGGCCTACGCACGGATGCGCCGCGACGAGGACACGACGGATCAGGAGTACCAGGCACTGACCGCTCGCGCACAGTCGCTCGCGGCCGACGCGCAGTCCGCGTCGTCGTTCATCGACCCCGAACTGCAGGAGCTGACCCGCGAAGAGTTCGACGACCTGGTCGAGACGGAGCCGGCACTCGAGCTGTACGACCACTACGTCGACGACGTGCTCCGGATGAAACCGCACACGCGCTCCGCTGAGGTCGAGGAGCTACTCGCGGAGCTTGGCGAGGTCACCGGAGCGACCGGCGAGGTGTACAACATGCTCTCGAACGCGGATATGTCGTTCCCAACTGTGGAGGACCCCGAGGGCGACGCCGTCGAAATCACCCAGAGCAACTTCACGAACCTGCTCAAGCGACCCGACCGGGAGTTCCGCCAGCAAGTCTACGAGGAGTACTTCAACGAGTGGGGGTCGATGCGAAACACAGTCGCGGCGGCGTACAAAAACAGCGTCAAGGCGGACGTAAAGACCGCGCGGGCGCGCAACTACGACACTGCCCGCGAGGCGGCCCTCGACGGCCCGAACGTTCCCGTCGAGGTCTACGACACGCTCGTCGAGAGCGTCCACGACAACCTCGACAAACTCCACCACCACGCCGAACTCAAGCGCCAGGCGCTCGACGTCGACGAACTGCAGATGTGGGACCTCTACATGCCGCTGACCGGCGACGAGGGTCCCGATGTCGAGTACGATCAGGCCGCCGAGTACGTCGTCGATGCGCTCGAACCGCTCGGCGAGGAGTACCAGTCCCGCGTCGCCGAGGGACTCGACTCGCGCTGGGTCGACGTCTACGAAAACGAGGGCAAACAGTCCGGGGCGTACTCCAGCGGCACCTACGACACCCAGCCGTTCATCCTGATGAACTATCAGGACGACATCTCCTCGATGTACACGCTGGCCCACGAACTCGGCCACTCGATGCACTCGCAGTTAACGAAAGACGAACAGCCGTTCGTTTACTCGGGCTACGAGATTTTCGTCGCCGAAGTCGCCAGTACGGTCAATGAGGCGCTGCTGACGGCACACCTGCTCGAGACCGTCGACGATCCGGAGTTCAAGAAACACGTCCTGAACGAATTCTTAGAGCGCGTGCGCTCGACGCTCTACCGCCAGACTCTCTTCGCGGAGTTCGAACACGAGGCCCACCGACTCGAGGAGGAAGGCGAACCCTTGACGGCCGACCGACTCGACGAACTCTACGGCGGGCTCAAGGAGACCTACTACGAACCCGCCGCGGTCGACGACCGCATCGCCCGCGAGTGGATGCGCATCCCGCACTTCTACCGCGCGTTCTACGTCTACCAGTACGCGACCGGCATCTCGGCCGCACTCGCCATCGTCGACGACGTGCTGCCCGACGGCGCGAGCGGCGAACCGGATCGTGGGGCTGCAGACGCCTACCTCGAGTTCCTCCAGCAAGGCTCCAGAGAGTACCCGCTCGAACTCCTGCGCATCGCCGGGGTCGACATGGGCAGTTCCGAGCCGATCGACCGGGCGCTTTCGACCTACGGCGAGCGACTGGACGAACTCGAGGAACTGCTCTCCTGAGCGGTTGACCGGCAGTTGCAGGCTAATCCTGTACTCCTGTTTCGAAATCCCTCCGCGACCCAAAAGCACATTTATCGTCGGGGACTTATCCGAGCACGTCAAGATGTCTCGAAGCCCGTCTCTCCCCGAACGACCTCACCGCAATATCGATCCTGATCTCCCCGACGACGAGCGGGTTGAGGCCCTTCGCGGGCACTATGCGGAACTCGTTGACGTCAACGAACAGCTCGAGAACCAGCTCGATCAGACGACCGAGCGCCGTGAGGACCTTCGCGAGCGCGTCGATCGTGTCGAGCGCGAGAACGAGACGCTCAAGAGTTCCTCGCTGTACATCGCGAGCGTCGAGGACGTCGTCGGCGACGGCGAAGTCGTCGTCAAACAACACGGCAACAATCAGGAGGTGCTCACCGAGGTTTCCCCGCGTATCGCAGAACGCGTCGAGGCCGGCGACCGCGTCGCCGTCAACGACTCCTTTGCGATCCAAACGATTCTGGAGACGGAAACCGACGCACGCGCACAGGCGATGGAGATCACCGAGCGACCAGAGGTCGGCTACGAGGACATCGGTGGCATCGACGAGCAGGTCCGTGAGGTCCGCGAGGCCGTCGAACAGCCACTCGTTGAACCCGAACGCTTCGAAGAGGTCGGTATCGACCCACCAAGTGGCGTCTTGCTCCACGGCCCACCAGGTACCGGGAAAACGATGCTCGCGAAGGCCGTCGCCAACCAGACCGACGCCACCTTCATCAAGATGGCTGGCTCCGAACTCGTGCGCAAGTTCATCGGCGAAGGCTCGCGGCTCGTCCGCGACCTCTTCGAACTTGCACGAGAGCGCGAACCAGCAATCATCTTTATCGACGAGATTGACGCCGTCGCGACGACGCGTACCGAGTCCAAAACCTCCGGTGACGCCGAGGTCCAGCGCACCATGATGCAACTGCTCTCCGAAATGGACGGCTTCGAGGCCCGCGGAGAGATCCGCATCATCGCCGCCACCAACCGCTTCGACATGCTCGACCGCGCGATCCTCCGTCCCGGTCGGTTCGACCGCCTCATCGAAGTGCCCGAACCGAACCGCGACGGTCGCGAGCAGATCCTCGAGATCCACACCCGCGGCATGAACATCGCCGACGGCGTCGACTTCGCAGACCTCGCCGACGAAACTGACGGCTACTCCGGTGCCGAAATCGAGAGTCTGGCTACCGAAGCCGGCATGTTCGCCATCCGCAACGAGCGCGACGAGGTCCACCACGAGGACTTCGTCGACGCCTTCGACAAGATTGAGGCCGACGACTCGAGTGACGTCATTTCCTCTGCGGGTTACTTCTACCAGTAAGCGTTCTGTCCCGTCTTTACTTGGATCGCAAGTCCTTACGCTGTTCGTCCCCGAGCACGACTACAGCAATGAGTACGATCCGAATCGTTCAGGGCTCCGCATCAGCCCCGACCAAAATGGCGTCCTACGATGCCGCCCTCGCCGATGCCGGCGTCGAAAACTACAATCTCGTCGCCGTCTCCTCTGTGATTCCGGCCGCTGTTGACGTCGAAGTCGCTGGTACAGCACCCGACCTCGGCCCCGCCGGCGAACGGCTGACCGTCGTCGAAGCACGAGCGACAACCGCCGGTCCTGACCAAGTGAGCGCCGCTCTCGCCTGGTCACGATCCGCCGACCGCGGCCCCGGTCTCTTCTACGAAGTCGCGGACGAAACCGACCCAGACGACGTCGAACACCGCGTTCTCGAAGGACTCGCCGCGGGGCAGGAACTGCGCGACTGGGAATTCGAGGACTCGAGTGTCGCCGTCGAACACAGCCAGGCTGAGGCGGGCGTCTACACCACGTCACTCGTGCTCGCCGTCTACGGCGAGAGCGAGCCGATTTGCTGAGACGAGCGCGGCCACAATCGGCGTTCTCACCGACTGTGCGAAGGCGAACCCTTTTCACCTGCCGGCCCGTTGCTACCCAATACGCTTCTCATGAACGGAAATACGCCGTACGCAGGGCTACCAGGGGAGACTGCTGCTGGCCAGCGTGCCGCAGCCGACATCCCCGACCTCTCGAGTTCCCAGAAGCGGCTGTTGCACCGCGACGTTTCGCGGATCGCCGCCCGGACCCGTGAGTTTCTCCCCAACGAGTACGCGGTCGACGCCGACGTTTCGACGGGCGCAACCGGTCCGCAGGTGACCGTCGCCGTTCGTCCGCCGGTCGGCCACGCCGTCAGCGCCGGCTTTACGCCTGATCTCGAGGACGTCACCGAGGAGATCATTACCTCTGACGAGCGCGACGAGGTCGCCCGTGGTCTCGCTGCGAGTGCCGCGCTACAGGTGAAACAGGCGGTTAGCGATGCGATGACGCCGACTGCGAAGTAGTCGTCTCGGTACTGCTGCGGC
This sequence comes from Natrialba chahannaoensis JCM 10990, assembly GCF_000337135.1. GTDB lineage: Archaea > Halobacteriota > Halobacteria > Halobacteriales > Natrialbaceae > Natrialba > Natrialba chahannaoensis. Next base: position 37,153 of record NZ_AOIN01000044.1, on the reverse strand, counting down.
TTTTTGCTGACCGGTGTCGCTACACCACGCGACACAAAAGCAATCGCTGTTCCCCTCAGTAGAGCAACTGCTCGAGTTGGTGCTGTCGCCTCCCCAGATCGATCGCCGACTCGACCGACGGATCACGCTGCAGTCGATCCAGCACCAACAGGGGATCAGCCCCGGCCCGCTCGACATCCCGCAGGAGTGTTTCGATCGCCGACCGATTCATCGCGAGTGACTCGGCAAGTCCGATCGCAAGCGCCAGCGGAACGGCCTGTTCGAGAGTCGTCGGAAACGCGTCGCTGACGCGCGAGAAATCAGGGTCGGTGGGCACAGGCTCATCCGTTTCTGAGTCAGTTGCTTCAGCGTCGTCGCCGAACTCGAGTAGCAAACAGTGTGTACAGAAGGCAGCGGTTCGAAGACCGTCTGAATCGTTGGCGCTCGCGGTGGCGATGTCGGAGAGAAAACCACGGTAGTCAGTCGGCACCGCGAACGTAACCGTTCGTGAACAACACTCCGAACAGGACATTGACGACTCCGTTAGTCGTTCCCCGGCACACCGCCAGTCGCCGGGGGCTCCATATCCGCTTCGTCGATTTCGATCTCGTCTTCGTCTGCCTCTTCATCGCGAGCCTCCTTCTCTTCCTGTTCTTTCTTCTCCTTGATCTTCTTCAGCCGGAAGGTTTCCTCACGTTCCTGCTCCTCGAGCTTCTGCTCGATGTACTCCTGACTGTTGTAGAGGTCCGGCAGGAGCTTGAACTCGAGTGCGTTGACGCGGCGCTTGGTTGTCTCGATTTCGCGGAGCATCTTCTTCATCGCCGTCTCGACCTCTGCGGCGAGGATGATGCTCTCGAGGAGATCCTCGTAGGCCTCTGCGGCCTCGTCGATGCGCGCAGAGGTGCCCATAATACCGTAGCCGCGCTCACTGAGGTCTTTCGAGACGCGCGAGGATTCGATCTGCGGGACGACGACGCCCATGATGTTCTTCGATTCGGTGGTGATCTCGGGGTGTTCTTGCAGCGCAGCGGCAGCACCGCGGACGGCAACGTCACCCTCCATGGCGCGTGCCATGTTGATCTTGCGCTGGGCCTGATCGTAGTCGTCGGCCAGATCCCCGCGGACGTCCTGGGCCTTGTCCAGGATGTCCATGAACTCCATGATCAGCCCGTCCCGTTTCTTCTCGAGTGTCCCGTGCCCGCGTTCGGAGAGTTCGATCCGATCCTCGATCTCCATCAGGTTCTTGCGGGTGGGCTTGACGTCCTTGGCCATGTTGTGGGGAGATTGCGCCCCCAGTCGGATAACTGTTTACAGTTGTGTTCGCTCGGTCTGACAGTGGTGTTCGTGAAAGCGAGCCGCTATCGGCCTGGTTATCCCAGAAAGAGGTCGGTCAGATCGTTGGTCTTGCCGCCCTTGTAGAGTTCGGCGTAGCCGCAGTTAGTACAGGAGACGACCCGAAACCGCCGATTCTGTATGTCGAAGAATTTCGAGAAGCCGGTGCCAGTTGTCGAGATGTCGTCGACCTCCGTTTCTGTGTGGCCGCACTTGAGACAGCCTTTCTGCTCGCTGTCGGACCCGTGGCTGCCGTCGGTATTCCCAGTGCTGTCAACCACAGATTCAGTCTCGTACTCATCATCGAACATACACCGAACTGCGGCGACCGGTAGCAAATATTTTGTGCTCTACACGACGATCTAGAATCAAACCCATGGCCGCTGGATTTGCGTTCGTACTCATGCTGTTCATCACACTCGCGTTCACGGTCGGACTCTACCTTCTGATCGCGGGTGAAACGTCGAATCCGACAGTGATGGACCGCGAACAGGCAGAGGCCGAAGCCAAACGACGAGGTGGATTGCAACAGGGACAAAATCACAACCATAACCACCACGACCATGGTGAGCGAACTGCTCACGAGCCCGATGCCCGTTCCGACCACGAGAGAGCGACCGGCTCGCGTTCCGACAACGGGGTGCCAGGTTCCGACGACGGTGAGACGACCGACGGCAACACATCCGGATGGGAGTTCGACCACGAAACGTAAGCAGTGAAACAGTCCCTACCCAGTTCCGGTGAGACACTCTCTACTCGGATCCGGTGAGACACTCTCTACTCGGATCCGGTGAGACAGCCGCTATCCGATCCTGAGTGCGGGGAAAGGAAGAAAGATCTGCCTGAACGCTGCGACGCTTAGGCTTCGACTTCGGCTGTTTCTGCTTCGTCTTCGCGGTAGTGCTCTTCGATGAGGTCCTCGTCGATCCGGTTGAGTGCTTCCTTCGGGAGGTCCGAAAGCAGGTCCCAGCCGAGTTCGAGCGTCTCCTCGATGGAGCGGTTGTTGTCATAGCCCTGCTGGACGAACTCCGTCTCGAAGCGGTCGGCGAAGTCGAGGAACTTGTTGTCCCGATCGCTGAGCGCTTCGCGGCCGACAATGTTCACGAGGTCGCGCAGGTCCTCACCCTCTGCATAGGCGGCGTACATCTGGTCGGAGACATCGCCGTGGTCCTCGCGGGTCAGGCCCTCACCGATCCCGTCGTCCATCAGTCGTGAGAGCGATGGCAGGACGTTGACCGGCGGTTCGACACCCTGGCTGTTCAGGTTCCGGTCCATCACGATCTGACCTTCCGTAATGTAGCCAGTCAGGTCCGGAATCGGGTGCGTGTCGTCGTCGCCCGGCATCGTCAGGATCGGAATCTGGGTCACAGATCCGTCCTTGCCCTCGATACGACCGGCACGCTCGTAGAGCTGTGCCAGGTCGGTGTACATGTATCCGGGGTAGCCACGGCGACCCGGAACCTCCTCACGTGCAGCACCGATCTCGCGCAGTGCCTCACAGTAGTTCGTGATGTCGGTGAGGATAACGAGAACGTGGTAGTCCTTCTCGAATGCGAGATACTCGGCCGTCGTCAGGGCGAGACGCGGGGTAACTGTCCGCTCGACTGCGGGGTCGTCCGCGAGGTTCATGAAGACGACGGAGCGCTCGAGTGCGCCGGTGCGCTCGAAGTCGTCCATGAACTCGTTTGCCTCTTCCTGGGTAATCCCCATGGCACCGAAGATAACTGCGAACTCGGAGCCCTCCTCGTCGTCGCCAGCTTCCTCCTCTTCAGGCACCGTTGCCTGTCGAGCAATCTGGAGTGCGAGTTCGTTGTGGGGCAGCCCGGAACCGGAGAAGATCGGCAGCTTCTGGCCACGGACCAGGGTGTTCATCCCGTCGATACCGGAGACACCGGTCTGGATGAACTCCTCTGGGTACTCCCGCGAGAAGGGGTTGATCGCTTCCCCGACGATGTCTTCACGGGACTCGGGAACGATTTCCGGCCCGCCGTCGATCGGTTCTCCGGAACCGTCGAGGACGCGACCGAGCAGATCCTCCGTGACAGGCATCTTCATCGTTTCACCCAGGAATCGAACGGAGGCGTTGCGGTCGATACCGCCCGTTCCTTCGAACACCTGGATCGAGACGAGTCCGTCGCTCGATTCTAGTACCTGGCCGCGCAGCGTTCGTCCGTCGTCGGTTTCGATCTCGACGATTTCGTCGTAGCCGACGGGTTCGTCAACTTCGGCGAACACCAGCGGGCCGCTGATTTCAGTGATTGTCTGGTACTCTTTCATGATTAGTACAGGCTCCGAATCTGTTCTTCGAGCTCCGATTCGAGTTCGTCGATGAACTCGTTCCACTCATCGGACGTGTTCATCCGGTTCAGGCGCGGGCTCGCATCGACATCCGTGATCTCTTCGACCGGGACGCCCGCCTCGAGTGCATCGAATGCCTCGTCGTTGAACGTCTTGATCGCGAGCAGCATTCGGTAGGTCTTTTTCGGATCACAGTAGGTGTCGACGTCGTGGAACGCGTTCTGCTGTAGCCACGCCTCACGCAGATAGCGTGCGACTTCCAGCGTCAGCTGCTGGTCTTCAGGCAGTGCGTCCTTACCGACGAGCTGGACGATCTCCTGGAGTTCGTCCTCTTCGTCTAACACGTCGACGGCCCACTGACGGACCTCCGGCCAGTCATCCGCAACGTTGTCGCGGAACCACGGGTCGAGCTGCTGGCGATACAGCGAGTACGACTCGTTCCAGTTAATCGATGGGAAGTGCCGACGCTCTGCGAGGTCGGCGTCTAGCGCCCAGAACGTCTTGACGATACGCAGGGTGTTCTGGGTGACAGGCTCGGAGAAGTCGCCGCCAGGTGGCGAGACAGCGCCGATCGCCGTCACCGATCCCTCGGTGTCGTTGATGTTCTGGAACTTGCCAGCGCGCTCGTAGAACTCCGAGAGCGATGCGGCCAGATATGCGGGATACCCCTCTTCGCCGGGCATCTCCTCGAGTCGGCTCGAAATCTCACGCATGGCCTCTGCCCACCGGGAAGTGGAGTCAGCCATCAGCGCGACGTCGTAGCCCATGTCGCGGAAGTACTCCGCGATCGTAATCCCGGTGTAAATACAGGATTCACGGGCTGCGACAGGCATGTTGGACGTATTCGCAATAAGACACGTCCGGGACATGAGCGGCTTACCGGTCTTCGGGTCTTCCAGTTCGGGGAAGTCCTCGATGACCTCGGTCATCTCGTTGCCGCGCTCACCGCAGCCGACGTAGACGACGATGTCTGCGTCGGCCCACTTGGCGAGTTGGTGCTGAGTGACCGTCTTACCCGATCCGAACGGACCGGGAATCGCCGCAGTCCCACCCTTAGCGATTGGGAAGAGGCCGTCGAGAATCCGCTGTCCGCTGACCAGCGGGACCGTCGGCGTTTCCTTCGTGTCAGCAGGACGGGCCTGTCGAACGGGCCACTCCTGGTGCATCGTGATCTCCTCGCCGGAGGAGAGTTCCGCGACGACTTCGTCGACCGTGAACGCGCCGTTCTCGATCGATTCAATCTCACCACCCTCGTAATCCGGCGGAACCATCACCTTGTGGGTGATGCTCTCCGTTTCGGGGACTTCGCCGACGATATCGCCGGCTTCGACGGTGTCACCGACATCGACGGTCGGCGTGAACTCCCACTCCGTCTCGAAGTCGATCCCGGGGGCGTCGACGCCACGGTCCAAAAAGGCCGTTCCCATCTTCTCCTCGAGGACGTCGAGTGGACGCTGCACGCCGTCGTAGATGGCGTCCAGTACACCCGGTCCGAGGTCGACGCTCAGGGGTTCGCCCGTGTTCTCGACGGGTTCGCCTGGGCCGACGCCGGAGGTTTCTTCGTAGACCTGAATTGTGGTCAGGTTCCCTTCGATTTCGATGACCTCTCCCATCAGCCCTTCGTCGCCGACGTAGACGACGTCGTTCATCCGGGCGTCGAGGTCCGTGGCGGTCACAACAGGACCACTCACGCTTTCGATTACACCGTCTTGATCGACGGATTCGATGTCTTCTGCCTGGCTCATAGTGTTACTCGCTGTCGCTGTCTTCGTCCTCTTCCATCAGGTCGATACCGATCGCGCGTTTGATCTGGTCGCGCAGTCCGCCGCCACCGGTGCCGCTGCCGATCGTCACGACGACCGGTTCGACGCTGGTCTCGACGTTCTGGCGAACGTTTCGCGAGAGGTGATCGAGGTCGTCGTCGTGCATCACGACGATACCGACAGCCTCGTCGTCTAACGCCGTCGTAACGGCATCGTCTAGTTCCGACTCCTTCTCGTCGTCCGGGACGTTCTCGAATCGGCGAACGCCCGCGAGTCGGAACCCAGTGGTGAACTCCGGACTACCGACGACTGCAATTTCCTGGCTCATAGGATCACCAACTCCTCTTCAATCTCGCTCTCCGACAGGCCGACTTCTCGACCCCGTGCGATCGCGCGAATGTTCTCAACCTCGCGCTCCTTGGCGAGAATGTACGACAGCACGGCCGACACGGAGGCCGGATAGATACTCGAGAGCGTATCAGCGTACTGGAGCAACGCAGCGTCTAGTGCGTGCTCGAACTGGATAAGGCTGTCAGCCTCACGCAGTCGACCCAGTGCGCCCGAAAGTCGGTCGCCATAGCGCTTGTTCTCGGCGATGTGATCGACGAGCGCGTCGTAATCGCCGACGAGCCGGTTCAGATCCGACGCATCGAACAGCACACCGCCCTCGATGTAGTAGGCTGCCGGATCCAGATCTGCGCCGCTGCGTGCGAGTCGCAGTGCGTTCCGAGCGTTTCGGAAGTCGATCTCGGCCTGCAGGAACTCGATGTAGCGCGCTTCCGGCCCCTCCTGGGGCTGGGTTCTCCCTGGCGGCCGACTCACGTCTTCGAGTAGGTGCTCGTAGAACTCACGATCCAGCGCGTTCTCGAGTGGCACGAGCGCGCCGGTCTCTTCGTACTCCTCGTGGGCGGCCGAGAGCGATTCGTAGAAAATCGTTCCCGACACAACTTCGATCGCGTCCTCGATCGTGTCGACTTCGAGCAGTCGATCGATCGTCCGGTTGTCGAGTTCACCGGCGCGGATGAGGTCGGTCTGGACCTCCTCGGGGTCGGTCTCGGTGTAGATCCCGCGGATGACCGTCTTCAGGTTCATGACGTCGAACTTCCGCAGGTAGCGAGAGACAAGATCGTACAGTCGTCCCTCGGACCAGTCAAGGAGATCGTCGAAGTGCTTTGCGAGGTTGCGGTTCAGGGCGTACTCGATCAGGTCGACACCCGAAAAACGCGTTCCGAGCGCGTTGATCTCGCGTTCGTACTCCGTTTCCTCCATGAACCGCGCGATTTCACTCGGCCCCATCCGGATCAGCTTCCGATAGTCTTCGTCCGCGAACAGCGAGGCTCGGCGCGACCGAACGCGAGCGTTCACGTATTCCGGATTCGAGGCACCTAGACTCATTGCTCGAAGAGTTGGTTGCTGATCTCCCGGAGGTTGTCTTCCCACACGTCCTCGAGTAGCGAGTCGAACGTGTTGTTGACGCGAACACGGGACTGTTCGCTCTCGACGATGACACCGCCGAGACAGTCGTACTCGCCACCGAACGCGTAGCCCTCGTAGTCGTCGAGAATCGACTCAATCAGCTCCTGGTCGTCTGCGCGACCATAGACGCTGACATCGTCACCCTCGTCGAACTCCGTGCTCGCAGCGTCGAGGAGTGCACGGGTGAGCTCTTCACGCGTGTCGCCCTCGAGTGCGGTGAGTTCGGCCTCGACTTCCTCGCGGACGTCACCGAGGACGTCGCGGCGGGCCTCCAGGCGCTTTTGTTTCGCCTCCAGCTTGGCGCTGGAGAGTCGCTGTTCGCGCAACTGCTCGATCTCACGGTCGGCCTCCTGTTCGGCCGACTCGCGGATCTCCTCGGCGTCAGCCTCGGCTGCCGATTCGATCTCCTCGGCGCGAGCCTCACCCTCGTCGCGGATGTCCTCCGCACGCGCGTGGGCCTCATCTCGAATGTCTTCTACGACTGTGTCCAAACTCATTGTAAGAGAAGGGGGACGGAGTTATCCGACGATGAAGACGACGACCAGTGCCAGAATCACGAGCGTCTCAGGAAGGACGGTCATGATCAGGCCCGGAACGAACATGTCGTCGTCCTCGGCGATCGCGCCGACTGCAGCAGCGCCGATACCGCGCTCTGCGTAGCCAGCTGCGAGTGCTGCCAGACCGACTGCGATTGCTGCTGCGGCCTCGGCGTAGCCGACCGAGAGATTCTCTGCTGCTTCTGGGCTCATTGCCTCTCCGTTCTGCAGTACGATGTCAAGTGCTTCGATCATTTTTGTTTAGTCCTCACTGCGGGTTCGATCGTGTCCGAACGGTTCGTAGTTCTTTCCACCGCCATCATAAAACTTCCCAAAGAACTCGACGTACTCGAGCCTGATACCCTGCAATCCGGCACTTGTGATACCAAGTAACAAGACCAGAATGTGGCCAAGGATCAGGACGACTACACCGAATGCGAAGGCGGCGATTGCGACCGCGCCATCACCCATGTGGAAGAGTCCAGGGAACATCTCGACGGATCCCTCGGGAATCTCGTTCCACGGTGCGGCGAACGGGCGGCCTCCCTCAGTCGTCTCGTAGGCACCGAAGGTCAGCAGATTGACGACGAACGCCATCCCACCCTTTGCGAGCAGGACTGCCGTCATCCGGGCGTACGAGACGACGTGTGCGAACGGCATCGCGAACTCTGCGAGTTCGACCGGGTCACCGATGGCCAGCAGGACGATTCCTGCGATAACCATCAGGAACGGGAAGGTGACTTCGAAACCGCCGAGGTACGCAATATCGGCCGGGACGGTGAATACCGTCATCATATCGAAGCCACTGAAGCCGAAGTCGAACGGCTGGCCGTCGAATGCCGTGAAGATGAACTCCGGCTTGACGCCGGCTGCCTGGGGCGTGAACACCCAGACCCAGATGCCGTTGAGCATCAGGAGCCACGAGCCACTGTGGGTGATCGCACCCCAGAGACCGTGCCCGTGCTGGATGTTCTCGATGAAGTCGAGAATCCAGGCGATGTTCAGGTGCATCACACCGAGTGCGACAGCGACGATCAGCCACGCGTAGACGAAGTCAGCCGTCGCTGGTGAGAGTCCCTTATCGCCCATCGGCGCGCCGCCCTCGCCGAAGATCATGTACCCGAGTTCGTGTAGACCGAAGAACTCGCCGAACAGGATCCCGAAGAGGATCGTGAACGCACCAGCCCAGATCGCAACGCCACCGAGACTCGAGATTCCTGGGCTATCGAATCCCTTGTACATGTAGAACCCGATCAGGACGTACAGCAGTCCGTACCCGACGTCGCTGATCATGAATCCGAAGAACAGCGGGAACGTCAGGAACAGGAAGATCGTCGGATCGAGTTCGTTATATTTCGGCCGATTGACTGCCTGCACCAGCATTTCGAACGGCTTCGCCGCCGACGGATTATCCTGAATCGTCGGCGGTTCGTCGCCCATCGTCACCGCAGAGCCGCCGTCCGTGACGGCCTTTTGCTGTTGCTGGTTGTCGTCTTCGTTCGCGTCGGCCGACGGCTCGTCGTCTTCTTTCGCATCCTGCGTCCCCTGGTGGATGTCATCCGTATGGGTCCGACCGTGGCGGTCGTAACTCGCGCGCTCGAGTTCTTCGATCTCGAGGCTATCGCCGACCGCATCACGCAGGGCTGCTTTGAGCCGCTCGAGTTCGTCGGACGGGACCCAGCCTTCGGCAATGAAGGCACGGTCACTCGTCGCGAACTGCAGCGGCGCTTCCGCGCGCTGCACCTCGATGGTCAGCTCCGACTCAAGTTGGAGCAGGAACGAGCCCTCCTCGCGCTCGATTCGCTCGAGTTCGTCGTCGATCTCGTCGATCCGGGACTCGAGTTCGTACTTGCGATCCTCGAGTTCGGAGACGTACGCCGACGGACTCTGTTCGGTGTCCGGCACGTCGTATCGCGTGAACTCGATGCCGACAAGCGCGTCGTCGATGATATTGTCGGCGTCAGCGTCGCCAGCGCCTTCGACCGGATCGATCTCACCGGTCGGTGCAGCGACAATTGCGACGACGTCACCGCTGGTGAACGTCTCGTAGGCGCGGATGTCCTCGGCTGCGTTGAGTGCAACCTGGACCTCCGCCTCCGAGCCCTCACCAACGAGGACGTCGACCGTATCGTACCCCGACAACAGGTCGAGGTCGATACCGAGTTCCGCGAAGGGAGTGACACGGTCGATCCGTTCGTCGACCTGTCGTCGCTCTTCACGAACCTCGGTCTGCTGGTCGTCGAGTTCGTTGATCCGCGTGCGAACCTCTTCCAGTCGCTGTTCCCAGTTCTCCTCAAGTTGACCCTGACTCGATGCGTCCTCCTCGGACAGGCCAAGGGTGCTCTCGAGTGCCCGGACGGTGACGAGCTTCTCGGAGGCGTCGTCGGCACCCTCGATCGGGTTGCCGTTATCGAACCCCTCCCAGGAGCCGTCGTAGTCCGAGAGATGCACCAGATTCAGCTCGTGGATCGTCCCGATGACCGTGGGCATAACGCCCTTGGAGCCGGTCACCGAGACCTTGCTCATCCGTTCAGGTCTGAGCATGGACGTCCTCCTGGAACAGGGAGACGACGTGGTCCGTCACCTCGTCGACTCGGTTTTGGGCACGCTCGGCCAGCGCCTCGCGCTCCTGTTCACCCTCCTCGAGGACGCGTTCGCACTCCTGGTCGATCTCGTCACGCGCCTCCTCCAGGCGACGTTCTGTGAGATCTCGCGCCTCTTGTTCCGCTTCCGTGCGAATCTCCTCGGCACGTTCCCGGGCCTCGGCTATTCGCTCGTCGCGGTCGTTTTCTGCCAATGCGACGATCTCGTCGGCCTCTTCTTCCGCCGACTTAATTCGTTCGAGAACCTGTGGCCTCGGCATACTCTAAGCAAGGGAACGTTTGCGACAGCGCGTATATGGTAGTTGCGAAAGTACCTCGGTTCGAGTCGTCTCGAACCACCGCCTCGATGGCGCTCACGCCGGCGTGCTCCGACGCGGAACAGCAGACATATCCCGGTCCACCGAAAACTCCTTCGACAATGGGAATTCTCGAGAACAAAGCCCGTGCACGGCTGTTCTACAAGTACCTCTCGAAGGTCTACGATCAGGTGAACCCCTTCATCTGGAACGAGGACATGCGTGCGGACGCACTGTCACTACTTGATCTCGAGGAGGACATGACCGTACTCGACGTCGGCTGCGGTACCGGCTTTGCAACTGAGGGACTCCTCGAGCACGTCGAAGAAGTGTACGCACTCGACCAGAGTGAACACCAACTCGAGCAGGCCTACGCGAAGTTCGGCAAGCACGCTCCTCCGGTGCATTTCCACCGCGGTGACGCTGAACGACTTCCCTTCGCTACCGACACGTTCGATGTCGTCTGGTCCTCCGGCTCGATCGAGTACTGGCCGAACCCCATCCTCGCACTCCGCGAGTTCCGCCGCGTTCTGAAACCCGGCGGACAGGTGCTCGTCGTCGGTCCCAACTATCCGGACAACGTCATCGCCCAGCACCTCGCCGACTCGATCATGCTGTTCTACGACGAGTACGAGGCCGACGAGATGTTCAAACGCGCCGGCTTCGAGGACGTCAAACACGCGTTCATGGGGCCGTCTTACGATCCTGACGTTGCGATTACGACGATCGGCCGCGCACCGGAATAAGCCCTACAAGCCGCTCCAGTAGTACCACGGGTCAACCCACAAGACAACACTCACACCGCGATTGTCTCACGTTCTCCTATCTGCTGTCCCTCGACGGTGAGCGTTACCCGCACTACGTCACCGCTCTCGAGTAGCGGCTCATTCGTTTCCGCAATCGTGACACTCGCACGTTCACCAGACTGCCAAATGGTATCACTTCGTAGGTTGAACGGGCCGGACGGGCTTCCACGGAATCCGTCCGCACCGACGAACGGCACTGGTGGCTGGTACTCGAGTTCAGTCTCGTTGATCGCAACAGATACCGAAAGATCCGTGACGTCGATGTCGTCGCCGGCAGTGTGCTCGAGAGTGAGTGTTCCCTCGTCGCCGTCAGCGTGAACGTCGAACGAAACGGCCGGAACCGGCGTCGTGATCGCGACGCCGGAAACCGCAATGACGAGTATCGAAGCGAGGCAAACTGTTACGACAAGAAGGACGATACAACCGATGATCGGACTGAGTCCCCGACACTGTCGAGTAGACGTTTGATTACGGACTCGGTGATTGACGAGCCGATTGGGAGCAACTCTCGACACACTGCAGGGTGGCTGCGTCTTCTAATATAAACCAACGGATGGGCGTAACCCATTAAGTAGGAATAGGTGTTGCAGAGGACCAGTTCGGTACAGAGAGAAGGATAAGTGTGTCGTGCTCATTCGAAAGCTAACTGTCCACACATACGCGAGACGGGATCACACGAGAGACTCTTGGAGTGAATTAGTAGTGAGGCTGCTAAAGTGTTACCCATTCGATATTTGTATACTAACCCCTTCCCCTGACTCGTAGTTAACGGTAAGGTTGTACTCGCTGGTAGGTGGGAGGTAGGTAATCGTTCCGTCGTCATCGGTTTCTCCGAGTACGACACCATCAACCTCGACCATCGCTTGCGCTGGATCCCCTGTGTCTTTGTCGCTGGCGGTCAGTTCAACCGGACCAATAGCGGGTGTTTTGTTGAGCGTGAGCTCGAATTCTGAAAACGACCGGGTTTCTGTCTCTACTGTTGGAAGCGAACCGATCGGTACTTCCTGTGCCTCTCGATAGACTTCTCCGGTCCCTCCGTCAAGGAGGATATCGATGTCCCTGTTGTTATGTACTGCATCGATCAGGTAGAGGTTTTCACTGCTTCGGTCGTGGTAGTCTGTATTACTATGTTCTTCGACCCAGGGGTAGAGTTCCATCGCGCGGTCGTTTGCTTCAAACCCCTCGAACTGATTCGGAGCCCCCTCATCACGGTTATCGAATCGTACTGTTTCGGTGACGTACGTCTCCCCATCCAATATGGACAGTCGGTATCCGTCCTGAGAGGTTTGAATGCGGAATTCATACTGTTCTGTCGCGTCTTCCATGCTGCTCGCCGCATCGAGGTTCGTTCGGATCGTCGTCGTCTGGAAATCGAGAATTGTCCGATCAGCGCGCAACTGACGGGAAGAGAGGACATCCTCGGAGACGAGGTCGTCACTCGTTTCGAGTTCGGTGAGTGCGTTCTGCAATGCGGTTGCTTCGTAGTAGTTATGTAGTAACACCTGTGTCAACTCCCCGTCGCTGATGTCGCCCGCTGCGTGATCAGTGACTGCGTCTTGTTCCCGGTCGTTGAGTGACTCGATTCGATCTCTAAGTTGATCGTACGCGTTCTCAATCATCACCGCCTGTTCCGTCTCGTTCGCGCTGCCGAATTCGCGTTCGGCGAGAACGTACTGTTCGTGGTCGACCTGCAGTTGTGTCGTGCTACTTGTAAATGCAGACCCAAGGCTGGCCCCCGTCTCGGCGTGAGAACCGCGGATTTCACCAGTGAGTGGCAACTGATTCGTTGTGTTCTCGATTTCGATCGGGGTCGCCTGTTCGACAGTCGCATGCTGCAAATTGTGTTGGTCATACGTACCGCCGGCTACTCCACGTTCGGGAGAGGCCGCGACAACCGTAATCGCGGGCAGCGAACAAACGAGAAGCAACGCGAGGAGGGCAGGGGTCGCGCTGTTCATTGTGCTGCCGTACGAACTCCTGATACAAAAACTGGTCGCACTTACGAACTCACTGATCCGCAACACTACACAGATCATTTACTGTTCAATTCAGATATCGTTTGGGAATGCAAAGTCCGAGGCGACATTATTACGACAATATTGAATGCTACTAGTACAGATAGAATGAGGTATTTGACCGCTATGAACCGCGTGAAATACGAATATAGCGCTCGAACGAGCACAGACGTTCAGTTGACTCAATTTACAGTGACAATCGTGCGAAGCGAGATTGTTTATACTTATTTTACAGCTACTGCCACCACAGTAAGGCAGTATTATCTGCTGTGGAAACGCTTTGCGAGTGCTGATAACGATTTATTTGTCGATGGAAAGGGTTTTTTCCCCCGGGAAACCACCAGTTGATAGGTATGCGGTTGTCCACCGCCGTTACACTCACCCTCGTTGCCCTCCTCGTTACTGCCGCTTCCGGTGCGGTGGTCGCGACGCCGACTGCAGCTGCCGGCGATCCTGCTCCAGGAGCCACTACTGGCTCTCAGGCGGAACTCAAACAGCCAGCAGCAACGCAGACAGCTCCATCGGCCAGTATCGATCCATCACACGGCGAACCCGCTGAAATTGAACAGATCATACGGATCAACGTCAGCGATAATGGTGATGCTCATTGGAGTCTCGAGTATCGATTTATCCTCGAAGATGAGAAACAAACCGACGCGTTCACGGATTTCGCTACCGATGTCGTTGCCAACGAACGGCACGTTGATACACCAATACAGGCCGTTCGAAACCAGGTGTCAACAGCTGATGCCGAGACCGACCGCGAGATGTCGATCTTCGGTGCAGGCTGGGACGGCTACGATGTCCGGTCGTACGACGACGACATCGAAACGGAAGACGATCCCGTGGGTGACCACGACGGGACTGAAATCGGTGTCATTACCTACACGTTCACCTGGACGAACTTCGCCGACACAGACGGAGATCGAATCTACCTCGGCGACGCGCTCCAGATGAGCGACAGTGATCGTCCCGCTATCGCCGAACTCTCAGACGGACACCGACTCGTCATCGAATCACCACCCAACTACGGTCTACAGACACCAACCCAACTCACCTGGAACGGATACCACGAATTCAGTGATGACGAGTTCGAAATCGTCTTCCTGCGTGGCGCTCAGTCAGGCGGACTCCTTTCGTGGGTTACACTCCCCATCGGTCTCGCTGCCATCACACTCATCGGTGTGGTTGCATTTGGCGTTCTTGTTGCCTATCGCTACAGCCGAAACGAACCGATCCAAGTACTGTCAAATACACGGCTCAAAGATGATACAGACACAGACGAACGGGCCAGAGCGACCACACCGCCACGTGAGGGCAACGTCCCCCCATCAGAGACGGACTCTACGACGGCCGCCGGTGCTAATGCAGACGGCACGCAACTCGAGTACGCCGAGCCTGCGGACGAGGATATCGACCCAGAATTGTTGAGCGATGAAGAGCGGGTACAGCGGATGCTCGCGGGCAACGGTGGCCGAATGAAGCAGGCGGCGATCGTCTCGGAGACGGGCTGGTCGAACGCGAAGGTGTCGCAGTTGCTGTCGCAGATGGACGAGGATGGGCAGATTGAGAAGTTGCGGATCGGCCGTGAGAATCTGATTACATTGCCGGAAGTCGATCCGACGGAGATCGACTGAGCGGTTCGATTTGTACGCGATACGTTCGGTACGCGGTATCGAGAACACATGACCGAGTCGTAGCTGGACGCGACAATCGATGACCGGCGGACGATGGCTCCGAAATGAGCGCAAGCAGTAAGCAACCGGCTGTATGAAGGCGGCAAAAAGCGGGCCCGATAGGTATTTCATGCGCGACTCACAGTCGTTTGTATGGAAACCTTCAGCATCGTTGCAGCTGGTCTTTTCGTATCCGGCTGTGCGTACTCGCTGCTTCGCGTATACTGGGACGACGATGCAGTCAACTGGCTTGGATAGCGGAAAGAAACGGGACCGGTCGTGGTTACGCTACCGGCGTTCGCTCGCGGGACAACGATCTACGCCAGCGGCGTTCGTTCGACAACCTGCCCGTCGTAGCTCGGGTACTGCTCGACGATTTCGCCGTCATCGAGATCACCTTCCTCGATCATCTCCTCTAGAAGCCACCAGGCGACTTCGACGTGCTCGGACTTGACGGTGTAGAACTCTTCCGGGACGCCGAGTTCGGCGAAGCGTTCCGGCTCGGTGTAGGTCTTCCCGTAGACCAGCGTGCCGTCGTCAGTCACGTCGTCAAACTCGCGGCGGACGTTGCGAGCCATGCGTTTCAGTCGCCGGCGATGCTGGGCAGCGTCCTTGAAGACGGAGGTGCAGAAGTAGACGCGCTCGTGGTCGCCCATCACGTCGAGAATATCGTCACGAGAACCGTCGACGGCGCTCATGTGGCCCTCCTTGAGCTCGTACCCCTCCTGCTGCATCCGACGGTAGTTGCCCTGGGACATTTCGAACTCGTTGACGTTACAGAAGTCCGCTGCGCCCTCGTCTAAGAACTCGAGGAACTCCTCCTCAGCGCGGATACCGGGAATCTCGAACGCAGGGGTGAGTCCTTCTTCGCGGGCGATGTAGAGGATGTCCTCCCACTCGGTGCCGTGGAGGTCACCCCAGAGTTCGTACGGCGGGTGGAACCGAATTTCGTCGAGGCCGGCCTCCGAGAGTTTGCGCATGTTCTCGCGGCCACCCGTGATACCCGTATAGAGATGGGTGTGGTGGTCCTCTCCGAACTCGTCTTTCAGGAGTTCCAGGTAGTGGCAGGTCCGCTCGAGTGCCTCCTGTGGTTCGCCGCCCGTGATCGAGGTGCCGAGGGCGTCCATCCGGTAGGCCTGCTCGAGGACGTCCTCGTCGGACTCGACGCGGCGTTCGTTCGCGTAGACGTCGGTGACGTTCTTGCGGTTCTCGCCAAGTGGGCAGTAAAAGCAGTCGCGCTGGTCGCAGTAGCCGTAGACGAACAGCACCATCTTGCCACCCTTCGCGCACTGCTCACAGCCCTTCGAGATCATTCAGTACACCGGGTTATCGGCGCGCGTTCAAAAACTGCACGGATCCATACCGCTGTTATCCCCGATTTGGGAAGTGTTCGTGGATCACACGGACCTCAGGAAGCATGAAACGGACGTAGCTGGCTCCCGGTTCCAAACTCCCGATTGCAGTATGTGCTGGCCATCGGCGTGGCAGACGCAAGCGGCCGCGAGCGCGAGCACGGACAGCCCAGAAAAGGCATATACCGCCCCGACAAACATTCGGCCGATGCTGTTGGTCCTCTGTGTCGACCTCGACGACGACCTCGGTCGCAAGACCGGGTTCTCGACGCCGGTTATCGGCCGTGATCCTGTCGAAGAGGCAGGTGTCGCGCTCGCGACCGCAGACCCGGAAGACTCGGACGTCAACGTCATCTTCCAGGGACTGCACATCTACGACGACTTAGATGCACGCGATGAGAGCGTCGAAGTCGCCGTCGTCACCGGCAACGACGAAGGCGACGTCAACGCCAACCGCGAAGTTGGCGACGAAGTCGACACCGTCCTCGCGAGCCTCTCCACCTCGGAGGACGTGACCACCCTCGTCGTCACCGACGGCGCACAGGACGAATCCGTCATCCCAATCATCCGCTCGCGCGTGCCGATCGACGGCGTCCGGCGCGTCGTCGTCAGGCAGGCCCAGAACCTAGAATCGATGTACTACACCATCAAGCAGGTGCTCGACGACCCCGAAACACGGGGAACGATCCTGATCCCGCTCGGCATTCTGCTGCTCATCTACCCGCTCGCGCTGATCGGCAGCGCACTCGAGATGCCCGGCTTCGTGCTCGGGACCACGTCGGCGCTGCTCGGCTTCTATCTCATCTCCCGCGGGCTCGGGCTCGGCGAGCGACTCGACGCAGCCGTCGAGCGCGCTCGGCGGTCCCTGTACGCCGGACGGACGACCCTGCTCGCGTACGTCGTCGCGGCAGCACTGTTCGTTCTCGGTGGCGTGAGCGGGATAAACACCCTCGAATCGATCCAGGAGGACGCTGCGGGCGAGGTCGGCATCCCGGTCATGCTCGCCGCACTCGTCTACGGCTCCGTCCAGTGGATCGCCGCCGCGGGTGTGACAACCAGCCTCGGCCAGATTACCGACGAGTACATCGCAGGGACACTCGAGTGGCGCTATCTCAACGCGCCGTTCTACGTGTTGTCGATTGCGATCGTCCTCTATGCGGTGAGTGCGTTCTTCCTCGACGAGGCGGGGATTGCGTTTCTCGCGGCGGCGCTGACGGCGGGGACGCTGCTGGGGATCGTAAGTACGTTGGCGTTTGCGATCGTCGAGTCGCGGTTGTCGGGATCGGCGGGAGATGCGGAAACGGAGCAAGAAGAGCGGGCGAAGGCGGACGGGGCACACTGATCGGAGACCAGAGACCAGAGATCTGAGATCGTTTGGGAACGGTGACGGTACCGCTTCGCTACCGCTCGCGTTCGACAACAAACTCCGCAAGCTCTCGGAGATATAGCTCTGCCTCCGGATCAGCGACCTCAACCCGGTCAAGCGCCTCGAGCGCGCGGTCGGCTTCCGCTCGCGCACGCGAGTTAGCTTCATCGGGCGTGAGGTCGGTCACCTGCACGACTGAGGGGCGGTCCATCTCGGCGTCGTGTCCAGTAGGCTTGCCGAGTTCCTCGACATCGGAGATTTCGTCCAGCACGTCGTCTCTGATCTGGAAGGCGACGCCGACGCGTTCTGCGTACTCGCCGAGCGCTTCAACCGTGAACGGGTCCGAGTCGGCTGCGATCGCACCAAGTTCGGCCGCGGCGCGAAAGAGTGCGCCGGTTTTGCGGCGTGCGAGGGTCATGTACTCGTCCTCGTTCGACGGCATAGCGGAGAGTTCGGTCGCCTCGCCGACGCCGAGTTCGACCATAGACTCGGTGACAACGCGCATCGCGTCAGGGTCGGACGCGAAGAGATCGAAGGCTTCCCCGAGGAGGCCGTCGCTGGTGATGATCGCTGGCCCGTAGCCGAACTCGGCCCAGGCGCTTTCGGTGCCACGGCGTAGCTCCGAGCGGTCGATGATGTCGTCGATGACGAGCGAGGCGTTGTGGACGAGTTCGATGCCGACACCGAACTCGACGGCATCCTCGGCGGTTCCGCCCACAGTCTCGCAGGCGAGGATCGTGACCATGGGTCGGACGCGCTTGCCTCCGGAGAGCGTGACGTGGCGAACCTCCTCGCTGAGCGTCTCCGGGTCAACACTGTCGACGACCTCGTGGAGTCGCTCCTCGATTAGCGCCCGCCGGCGCTCCAGCAGTTCCATTGCCAGCGTTTGGGCAGGTGGTAAAAAGTACGTGACGGTTCGGAAGGCGACGCGTCGGAAGGCGGCACATGAATCCGTGCCGTCCTACAGGAGCACGATGGAACGATGGGAGATGAATATCACAGCCCAGTCACGGATTCGGCGACCCAGTGCCACCGTACCCGACTGTATCAAACGGCTGGAGGACGATGAGCTGACAGTCTAGTTACCGCCGTCGCCGACCTCCTCGTAGGTGAATGGATCGTCGACCGGTTCGTCGCCACTCCCGTCACCATCGTCTGCGGCGTCAGTGATACCGTCAGTTTCGCTATCGCTTTCGCTCGTATCATCGTCGCCAGCAGCCGTCTCGTCGTCCGCGTTGGCTGTGGAAACCACGCTCTCGTCGAACTCGAGTGCGGCTCCATCGTTATCGTTATCGTCATCGTCATCGTCATCGTCATCGCCACCGACGGTGTCATCGTCGTATTCGTCGCCGAGCACGTCGCCGCTCTCGAGTGTATCGAGATCAGCGACCGCTGCATCGCCATCGGCATCGGTGTCGAAGCGGTCGAGCATCTCGTTGAGCTGGGCGGCCTGGTTGGTGAGCGAGCCAGCACTCTTGGTGACTTCGGAGAGTGCAGAGGTCTGTTCCTCTGCGGCGGCGGCGACGCGCTGGGATTCGGTCGCCGTCGAGTCGGAGATGTCGGTCGCGGTCGAGACCATCGCGACGACCTCCTGGGTCGAGGCGGCCTGCTGTTCGGTGGTCGCCGAAATCTCCTGGACGCCGTCGTTGGTCTCCTGTGCGTAGTCGGCGATTTCGTCGAGTGCCTCCGCGGCGTTTTCGACGGCGTTGACGTGCGAGGAAATCTTGTCCGCGGTCTTCTGTACCTCCGTCGCGGTTCGCTCGGTACGGTCGTTGATCCGTTCCAAGCGCGTCTCGATGTCTTCGGCCGTCTCTTTCGTGTCGGCGGCGAGTTCCTTGACCTCGGCGGCGACGACCGCGAAGCCGTCACCCTGGGAGTCGCCGTCGCCGCTGCGGGAGGCCTCGATGTTCGCGTTCAGGGCGAGCATGTTGGTCTCGCGGGCGACCTCAGTGATAAACTCGATCAGTTCGTCGATCTGTTCCATCTCCGCGGTGAGCTCCTCGATCGCTTCGACGGTCTCGGTCGATTCCGCCTCGATTTCGTGCATTCCCTCGATTGCGTCACGTGCGGCTTCGCGACCGTACCGGCCGGTCTCTGCCGTCTGCTCCGCGATATCTGCGACCTGGTTCGAGGAGGCAGCGATCTGCTCGGTCGTCGCCGAGAGACCACTCATCTCGTCGGAGACCGCCTGCAGATTCTCGTTCTGTCGGTCTGCACCGTCGGAAATCTCCTGAATGGAGTTACTGACCTGCCCGGAGGCAGAACGCACTTCCTCGGCGCTGGCCGTGACTTCCTCGCTGGCAACGGCCACCTCGTTCGCGAAGGACTTGACGTGAGCCGTCGTCGCCTCGAGTTCTTCGACCATTTCGTTGAACGCGTGGGCGATGTCGGTCATCGCCTCGTTCTCGCTCTCGGGGTCGAGCCGCCGGGTGAGATCACCCTCGGCACAGACCTCCATCACGTCGCGGTACTCGTCGGCCTTCGACTCGAGGTGGCGGTTCATCGCCTCGGTTTCCTCACGGGCCGATTCGGCGTCTGCGCGGGCGGACTCGGCTTCCATGATCTGGTTTCGCAGCGAGGTCCGCATGCTGTCGAGACCATCGTAGAGACGGCCGATCTCGTCGATGCGAGCGGTCTGTAAGTCGACGTCAAGATCGCCGTTCTCCATTGACTCCGTCCGGTCGCGCAGTTCTGCAAGCGGCACAACTGTCTGGCGGCCGAGCACGATGCCGACGAGTCCGAGCGCAACCAGGCTCACAAGTATCATCGCGATGATGTTCGTTCCAACGTCGCTCGCGACGCCGTAGGCCTGCTCGGTCGGCACGGTCGTCACCGCGACCCACTGGGTGTCCCCGACCGGCACGTAGGCTTGGACCACGTCATCGTCTTCGACCTGCCCCAGCCGACCGCCGAGCGCCGCCTCGATGGCGTCCTCGTCGGTCGTCACGGAGAGTTCGCTCTGCCCAGTCTGGAAGATTGGGTTTCCACGCTGGTCGACGATCGCCGTCGATCCTGCCGCGCCGTCCTGTTGGAGCTGGTCCACATGGTACTCGAGTGTCCCGATGACGACGACGACGCGGTCGTCCTGTTCGGGGACCGGGCTCGCAAAGGCCATCACCTGATCATCGAGCACGGCGGACTCGTAGGCCTGCTCAGAGTGCCAGACATCCTCGCCAAAGGAGAGTTCGCTGGCGAAGTCCGTCTCGGCCCACGGGTCGTCGACGGCCGTGAGTTCGCTCCCGCGAATCTCAGCGTCCGTGCTCGTGAGGACCGCGTCCTCGCTCGTATCGACGTAGTGTATCGCTCGGACATCGACGCCCATTCGGGCCTGTTCTTCGATGATTGCGCCCTGGACTGCCTGCACGTCGTCGTCCTGGATACCCGGTGACGCGGACGCCGTTCGCGTCTGGACGTGCATCGATTCGACCCAGTTGCCGATACCATCGGCCTGGAGTTCGGCGGTCGACTCGAGTTGTTCGTTCGAGTCAGCCCGCACGGTGTCGTCGATTTCGGCGTAACTGACGGCACCGACAGCGCCGATGACGAGCACGACGGCGAGGATGGAGATGACGAACTTGAGCAGGTATCGGCGTCGGATAAACGACGGGACGAGTTTGGCGAGCAGCGACATTAGACGCTCACCCGGTCGAGTTCAGTGATACCACCATCTGCTGATTCATCGAACTCCCAGTAGGAAAAGCTCGAACCGCGGACGTCCCCGTGTTGGTCAAACGTGACCGAACTCGAAGCGCCCTCGTAGGCGACGTTTTCACCCTGGGCGGCGAGTTCGAGTCCTTCGTCGAGGTTCTCGGGTGTGATGGTCGTTCCCGGGCTGTAGGTGACAGCCTGCATGGCGTTTCTGATCGCCGTGCCCTCGTTCTGGCCGGCGTAGGCGTTCGCGAGCAACAGCGCCGCCGTCGCGTCGTAGGCGTGAGCAGTAAAGAGTCCCGGGCTCTCACCGTAGGCGCTCTCGTACTGCTCGCTGAACGTCTCGTAGCCTGGTCCGCTGGCGATTGGCGCAGTGCCGCGAATGCCATCGAGCGAAGAGTCAGTCGACTCATGAAGCGCGCCAGCTTGCATTCCTTCGGTGACGAGCACTTCGACGTCGTCACGTGCGCCGGTTGCAGCCAGATCATCGAACAGTTGTTCCCCGGTATCGGGGTAGCCGACGACAATCAGAAGCTCCGGATTGTCTGCCATCGCCGTCTCGATGACATTGTCGTAGGAGTCTGCACCTTCGGTGACCGGCACTTCGGCCGTCACGGTCGCGCCGTGATCGGTTTCGAACGCCTGCGAGAACGCCTGCGTGAGCTGCCAGCCGTAGTCGTTGTCGACGTACAGAACCGCTGCGCGCTCCGTTCCGAGGTCCGTAACGGCCTGCTCGGCGAGGACGAGCGCCTGCAGCGAGTCAGAGAGTGCCGTCCGGAAGACGAGGCCGGCATCGTTCACTGACGTGATCGTTGGCGACGTTGCACCTGGAGAACAGTTGACCACTCGATAGGGGATCAACATCTGCTGAGTCGCCTGCAACGTCACGTCGGATGCCAGCGGCCCGTTGACCATCGGGTACCCGTCATCAACAAGCGCAGCGGCACTCTGGACGCCTGCCGATGGAGCGGTTTCCGTATCGACAACCGTGTAGTCGATGTCGAGGCTGACCTCGTCTTCGAACTGTTCGATCGGTAACAGCGCGGCATCGCGCGTCGTCTCCCCAAAACTTTCGAGTTCCCCGCTCAGCGGAGACATGATACCGAGTCTGAGCGTTCGATCTGTCCCGCCGACTGAGTCGGCGGCCCCTACCTCTGATTCGAATCCGGGAACGTCAGAAAGGCACCCGGCCAGGCCGCCAAGTGACGCGGCACCAGCCCCCACCAGAAGTTCCCGTCGCTTCGGTCGAAACGTCATATCCGTGGTATCAAATTACTGGTTTATAATTCTGCTGTACAGTCACTGGAGCGTTCATACAGATACCTGACATGGTGGCGAACGCAAAAGCTATCCTTGGTCGTCCTATGGTCGGGGTTTCACCGGGGAAATACAGTGTGACCGGTGAGTGATACAAGACACACTCGCGTCGAGTAGTTTGGCTTCGCGGGAACGATATGAAAAATCGTTGACGATCAGCAGTGGCGCGATTACTGGAACTGATCGGTCAGCGCTGGCACGACGTCGAAGAGATCGTCGTGGATCGCATAGTCCGCGATGTCCATGATCGGCGCGTTGGGGTCCGTGTTGATCGCGACAATCGTGTCGGAGCCCTTCATGCCAGCGACGTGCTGGACGGCACCGGAGATACCGATCGCGATGTAGACATCGGGTGTGACGACCTTCCCGGACTGGCCGACCTGCCGGTTCTTTGGCAGCCAGCCGTTGTCCACGATCGGTCGCGAGGAAGAGACCGTTGCGTCGAGTGCGTCCGCAAGATCGTGGATGAGCTCGAGGTTATCCTCTTCTTCGATCCCGCGGCCGACGGAGACGAGGACGTCCGCTTCGCTGATGTCGACGTCACCGCCACCGACTTCTTCGAAGCCGTTGACCGTAGAGCCGACTGCATCCTCGTCGATTTCGGCGTCGAACGCCTCGATAACGGCGTCGCCGGTACCGTCTGCGGTTGGCCACTCTGCCCCACGGATCGTGACGACGGCGTCGCCCTCGAGTTCGTTCGTGGTCTCGACTTTGCCGCCGTACATCTCGCGGGTGGCGGTCAGCGTTTCGCCGTTTACCGAGAGGCCGATCGTGTCGGTGACGACCGGAAGGCCGAGTTCGTTGGCGACGGCGGGCGCGTAGTCCAGGCCGTTGACGCTGTTCGGCGTGAGGATGTACTGCGGTGCGAGCTCGTCGTAGAGCTGCGTGATCGTCTGGGTGTAAACGTCGTGGTTGAACTCCTCGCCGTGGGAGACGGTGTGGATCGCGTCGACACCTTCGCGGTTGAGTTTCTCTGCGAAATCGTCGACGGGGCCGCTGATGACGGCGAGGTGGAGGTCGCCGCCGGTGTCGTCTGCAAGCTGGCGGCCGGCAGTGATGATTTCGTAGCTCACGTCGCGCAGGTCGCCACGGCGGTGGTCCGTGACTGCGAGGACGTCACTCATGGTGCCACCCCCTTGTCGCGGAGCAGTTCACCCAGCTCTGCGGCCGTCTCGTCGGCACTGCCTTCCCAGACGGTCACGTCGCTCTCGCTTTCTGGTTCGTACATGTCGGTGAGTTCCAGGTCGGAATCGACAGCGCTCTCGTCGACACCGAGGTCGGCGAGACTCTTGACGTCGAGTTCCTTGCGCTGGGCCTGGCGAATGCCACGCAGGCTCGCGTAGCGTGGTTCGTTGATACCGGTCTGGATCGTGAGTGCGGCTGGCAGCTCGATGTCCGTGAGCTCCTCGACACCGCCCTCGAGTTCACGTCGAACCGAGGCGACGTCGCCGTCGAACTCGTGCTCGAGATGGTTGACAACGGCACCCCACTGGTAGCCGATCTCTTCGGCGAGGGAAACGCCCGTCGCGCCGAAGCTGTCGTCACCGGCCTGCACGCCGGTCAGGACGAGGTCTGGGTCCTCTTCCTCGACGACGGCACTGAGAATTTCCGTCTTTGCGTTGACGTCGAGCAGGTCAACGCCCTCGAGGGAGTCGTCCCAGACGCGGACCGCGCGGTCTGCGCCCTTCGCAAGCGCCTGACGGATGGTCTGTTCACAGTCTTCGGGGCCGATCGTAACCGTGACGACTTCGTCGGCGACGCCAGCTTCCTGGAGCTGAACGGCCTCTTCGACGGCGTAATCGTCCCACTCGTTGAGATCTGCACCGAGGTACTGGTCTGCGATTTCAGTACCTTCGATTTCGAACTCGTCTTCGACGGTCGCAACTTCTTTGACCGTAACGAGGATTTTCATCGTTCTTCACTCGTACGTCACACCCGTAAACGTTTTCGAAACGCACAGTATTGGACTCCCCGTTCAACTGATAGTTCGGGTGATGTCGGTTTCGTACTGAAACTGTGTGGCGGGACGCGAGTGAAGCAGTCGGGCGAAGACGAGCGCGAACACCAGGTGAGAATACACACAGTAACTGGTCAACAAGAGTGGCGAAGAACGGCCGCTCACCCGGCTTCGCGCGTGCAAGACGGAAACGGTTTAACGGCACCGCCGGTAGTACACCGCATGGCAGACTGTCCACTGGCCGACGACTGTCCGAGCTATTCAGCGCGAATCTCGGGGATGGGGTGTCAACACTACGGCGACCGCGGCGGCAAGGAGTGGTGCCAACACTACAACCAGCCGATCGATGACCTGAAGACACAGCCGGTCAAGTCCGGCGAGGAGGTCGTCATCGATGTCGTCGACATGCACGAAAGCGGTGCGGGTGTCGGGCGAACCGAAGACGGCTTCATCGTGATGGTCGACGGTGTGCTCCCCGAAGCACGTGCGCGCGTCGAAATCACTCGCGTCCACAGTAATCACGCGCGTGCGAAGGAGCTTGAACTGCTCCCAATGGACGAAGGAGAGGGTGAAGACGAAGACGACACGTCGGACGCCGAGACCGAGACTGATGCCGATGCCGACGCCGACGATGGCAACAGCGACGATGGAGACGCTGACGCCGAAACCGACGGCGAAACCAGCAACGGACGGTCGTCGAGACGCGAACGCCTCGGAAGTCGCGAGAACTTCTGGGGGAACTGATCGACACGGTCACTCGAGACACCATCGTCTCGAGGGATCGGCGTCGGAACCTGGACAGTCGTGCGGCCGTCGATTTTCGCGTTCTGCTACGGTTTGTGTAGACGAGAGAGACAGGTCTGTCCCGTGACAGTAAGAACGGGGGTGGCCTCACGGAGTTGCTATAGTAACAACTGCAACTAGTTACACACTGATCGCACAGCTGCCGTGCGATCAGGTGTGCAGTGACTTGCAGTGGCTACTATAGTCGCAGGAGCGACCGGGAGAGCTTTCATCTTGCACCCAGCTAGATATGTGGTATGAATAGGCGCGTGCAGGGAACGACGGACCGCACGACGGAGCGACGACGGTGGAACGCGCCCGCAGCGTCGTCGGTGATGAGACCACATGGACGCACCCCAGTGGCGACGGGCGGTCCTCGAAACCGGCGAGATTCGAGCAATTACGGTGTCGGGCCTGGCGACCGAGGGAGTGGACACCAGCTCGACGGAGGGCGATCACCATGTCCATGATCGACGACGCAGAGGAACTCCTCGCCGAGATCGGCTTCGAAGCTGACACCAGCGTACTCACGAACCGGCAGGCGCAGGTACTTGCCCTGCGCGAGCGCGGTTTTTCCCAGGCCGATATCGCCACCGCACTCGGCACGTCCCGAGCGAATGTCTCCTCGGTCGAGGCTAGTGCCCGGGAGAACGTCGAGAAAGCACGTGAGACGGTCGCCTTCGCCGAGGCGCTGCGCGCTCCGGTCCGTGTTCACGTCCCCACTGGCACCGACCTCTACGACGTACCGAACCTCGTCTACGATGCTTGTGACGACGCCGGCGTCAAGGTCGACCACACCGCCCCAGACCTGATGAAGGTCGTCAGCGACGCCGCCGGCACTGCCGTCACCGGCCGCGAGGTGTCCTCGCCGCTCGTCGTCGGCGTCACCTCAGAGGGTGTGGTTCGCGTCCGCCACCAGGACCGCGAGTAGCGCGTCCGCACGCACGTCACTCAACCATGCCTCAGTGACCACTCGATCACCATTTGCTTCCCACCGAGCCTTCCGTAGTCACCACCCGATCACACACTTAGCCTCGTCGACCAGCCAGCGCAGTATCTCCCTCCCGAGCAATTTGGTTACTGGCGTCGTCTGTGTCCCTATGGACCTCAATCTCGACGGCAACGCAGCGCTGGTAACCGCCTCCTCGAGTGGCCTCGGACTCGCAAGCGCCCAGGCACTCGCCTCGGCAGGTGCACACGTCACCATCTGCGGGCGCGACCCCGACCGACTCGCAGCCGCCCGCGATGACCTCGCCGACGCAGGGCCGGGCAAGGTGCTCGCACTCGAGTGCGACCTCACGGACCCAAACGATATCTCCCGGCTGGTTCGGCAAACCGTCGACGAGTTCGGCGGTCTCGACCACCTCGTGACCTCTGCGGGCGGTCCACCGAGTACGACCTTTCTGGGGACGGACGAGCAGGACTGGTACCAGGCATACGATCTGCTGGTGATGAGCGTCGTCTGGACGGTTGAGGAGGCACACGCACAGCTACTCGAGTCCGATGCGGGCTCGATTACCTGTCTCACCTCGACCACGGTGCGGGAGGTAACCGACGGGCTGGTGCTGTCGAACTCAGTTCGGCGGGCCGTCGTCGGCCTCGTGAAGACGATTTCGCGTGAATTCGCACCTGAAATACGCGCCAACGCGGTCATGCCAGGAACCATCGAGACGCCACGGATCGAAGACCTCGTCGAGGCGGGTGTTGAGCGCGGGACGTACGCAGACTACGACGAGGGTATCGCCGAGCTCGCGGCCGAAATCCCACTGGAACGACTGGGTGAGCCTGCCGAGTTCGGCGACGTGGTGGCGTTCCTCGCGAGCCCGCGGGCGAGTTTCGTGAACGGCGCGTCCGTGCCGATCGACGGCGGTCTGTTGCGGAGTTGATGCGAGAGGAGCCGAACCGTAACGCTCTCGGTGGCCCTCCGGCGACTGGCTCGTGTGTACCGCCCGGTCCAGGTCGCCGGCTTCCTTGCCCTCCTCGCGACGCCCGCCGTGTTGCTCGCCAGCGTCTACGCCGTGCCGCCGGCCCTCCCAACCGGGACGGTCAGTCTCCACCTCGGCATCGTTCTCGTCGGCACGGTCGCAGCCGTCGTCGAACGAAATCGTGCCCTCGGGACTGGCTCTCTGGACGTCGACGGATTCGACCGAACCGACGCCACGAACGCACTCGCCGTCACTGGCGGCGCAGTCGTCACCTACGGCGCGAGCGTGGTTGCCGATCTCGGCCCGGTGCTCGCCTCCGCACTCGTCGGCCTCCTCGCCGGACTCGCCCTCCCGCGCGTCGGCGCGCCCATCTACTGTGGCTCCTTCGTCGGGATGGCCTCTCCAGCAGTGTTCCCGGGTCTCGAGTACGTCGCCGTTGCCGGTGTGATTTCGGGGCTCGCGTTCGTCGCCACAACCGCCTCCTTCGGCGGCGTCGGCGGCAAACTCGGCACCATCGCGCTCTTTGGATGTGTGGCGGCCGTCGCGCTGACTGGACTCGAGTACGGCTCGCCGAGCGCGCCCGCCTGGGACCACCTCCAGTTCGTCGTGCCCGTCGCCGTCGCCGGTGCAGTTGCAACGGTCGTGCTGAGTGTGCAACTCGAGTTGGGTCCGGTCGTGTGCTCGGGGCTCGTCGGCGTCGCTGCCGGCGTCGGCTTTCCGCTCGTGTTGCCGGGCGAACTCGGTGCAACGCTCGCCGCAGTCGCGTTCTGTGCCTCTTTCGTTGGCATGTCAAGCGCCGAGCGGTTGACAGTGGGCCACGTCGGAGCGGCCGGCGCGCTTTGTGGGTTCGTGTACCTCGCCGTGACGCCGGCACTGACAGGTGCTGGTGGAAAACTCGGGACGATCGCGTTCATTTCCTGCGTCGCGCTGGTCGGGGTGGCTGAATTGCGCGATGTGGTGAGGATGCAACTTCGATGACCGCAAAAACAGCTCAGTCCGCCGAGATCTGGCACGTCCCGTCGTAGGAGACGTCCTCGACCGACTCGATTGCTGGCTCGTCGCCACAGACCGGACACGCTGGGTTCGGGCGCACGTCCACCGTCTCGAACGTCATGTCCATCGCATCGTAGAGCAGCAGGCGACCCTCGAGTAGCTCACCCTTGCCGAGCAGGTACTTGACGGCTTCGGTGGCCTGAATGCAGCCGACGGTGCCGGGGAGAACGCCGAGCACACCAGTCGTCGCGCAGTCGGGGACGGTGCCGGGTTCGGGCGCTTCTGGGAAGATACATCGGTAACACGGCCGCTCAGCGTCGCCGCCCCGCTCGTTCGTGAACGTCGTTATTTGGCCCTCGAAGCGGTAGATCGCGCCGTGACAGAGCGGCGTCTCCGTGAGCACGCAGTGGTCGTTGAGCAGATAGCGTGTGGCGAAGTTATCGCTCGCGTCGAGGACGAGGTCGTAGTCGGAAACGAGGTCGGCCACGTTGTCAGCAGTCAGACGCACCTCGTGGGCGTCGACGTCGATGTCGGGGTTGAGCGCCGACACGTAGTCCGCCGCGCTCTCGACCTTCGGTCGGCCGACATCCTCGTCGCGGTGGACGATCTGGCGCTGCAGGTTCGAGCGCTCGACCACGTCGTCGTCGACGATGCCGAGGCGGCCGACGCCGGCCGCGGCGAGGTACTGAATCGCCGGCGCACCCAGTCCGCCCGCGCCGACCACGAGGATGCTGCCCTCGAGTAACCGTTGCTGTCCCTCGGGACCGATTTCGTCCATGATCACGTGTCTCGAGTAGCGATCGAGTTGTGTCGCATCGAGGCGCAGGTCGCTCATGGGCGCTGTTTGGGGCGAGAGCGAGAAAAAGCCGCGGGTCGCACAGGAGCCATATTGTCAAGTAGTGTCTGAGTCGAATGATTAGAGAACAAGCGTAGGTTATCGAGCGTGTAACGTTCATATTCAGGAACAGTATTGTAGAGAAACGGCAGTCTCTTCACCGACCCAATCACTTAAGACCGTGCATGTCTTTCACACACCCATGGCATCCGCACCCAATGGTGCCGGCGACGACGTTTTCGATCAATTCCTCACTGACCGCGGTCACGCCGTCGAACGACTCGACTGGGAGGAGGAGTATAACAAGAAACAGTGTCCCGAATGTAGTGGTCTCCACGACCTCTCTGCGAGTACCTGTACCGTCTGTGGGTGGGAGCCAACACGGTAGACGACGATACCCGGCTACCGATTCCGTTTTTTAACAGCGCTAACCCGGTCCGATAGCGGCGTCACTGTTGTGCGGTTTCACTGCACTCGCGATCCCTTCGTTCCACTCCCCTGCTGGCCACCACTACCAGCACCAGTGTCCCCGAAGATACCCGCCCGAAACCCTGATGACGCAACACACTCGTGAACAACCATTCCGGTGGGGTTCAAGTAATTTCCACCGTCCAATGACGATAGAATTATAGTGTGGTCCGTTCCAACACGTCAGTTGAGAAGCATCATGCCGGAATGCCAGAACTGTGGGAACTTCGTAACCGATGCATACGCTCGTGTCTTCACGCCACGAGGAGTAGACGATCCGCGCGTCTGTCCGGAGTGTGAGGACAAGATTCGTGACGGTGCCGACGTTCGAACCGCTCGTTCATCGCGAAACACGTGAGTCTCCCCAGTTCACCACGAAACGCCTGAAGCGTCCCTCACATCGACCCACCGCTCTCGAGCGACCAAACCGCCGACAGAGCCGTCAGACAGTCCCTCTCGCGCTCGCGGAGAACCCACGTGACTTATGGGTGTCGCGGCCCTGAACAGGGATAATGGCTACCACGGAGACGAAGGTGACCCGGCTGTTCGGTGGACCGGGGAGCGGGAAGACCACCGCGCTTCTCGACCACGTCGAAGAGATTCTCGAGCAGGACGGCGTTACGTTCCGGGACATCCTCGTCGTTTCGTACACGCGAGCGGCAGCACAGGAGATTCGCGAACGGCTGGCAGAGCGACTCGACGAAAGCCCGCGCGCACTGCAGGGTAACGTCTGTACCATGCACGCGAAGGCGTACGATCTTCTCGATCTCTCTCGAAGCGACGTCATCGGTGAATCCGACAAGGAGGAGTTCTGTGAGGAGTACGGACTCGAGTTCGAAGACGAATACAGCGGGGCCGGCCGCCGAACCGCCCGCTCGACGACGATCGGAAACAAAATCATCGCAACGAGTCAGTGGCTCCAGCGAACCCGTCGAGACGTCACGGACTGGTACGATGTCCCGTTCCAGTGGGACGACGAGGAGGTTCGCCTCCCGCCGGAGATCGACGACCGCGCCCAGGAGGGCAACAAGTACACGCCGACCTGGCCCTCTGACGACGACCGGATCGACGTCCCAGAGGCCATCCGCGGCTGGCGCTCGTACAAGGGTGAACAGGGCAAGATCGGCTTCGCGGACATGCTCGAGCGAGTCAAGCAGCGTTCGCTGCTCCCGAGCGTCGACTACCTGGTGATCGACGAGTTTCAGGACATCACGACGCTGCAGTACGACGTCTACGAGGAGTGGAAACCCCACATGGAGCAGGTGCTGATCGCCGGCGACGACGACCAGGTCGTCTACTCCTGGCAGGGCGCAGATCCTGCCCTGCTGCTCGACGAGGAGGTCGACGAAGACATCATCCTGCCGAACTCCTACCGACTGCCCTCGAACGTCCTCAACGCGGTCAATCAAGAGATCCGCCACATCGAGCACCGAAAGGACAAGGACCTGAAACCGCGCAAGGAAGGCGGCGCAGTTGAGGCCCGGCGTAACGCCTCGATGCTCGACGTCGTCCGCATGGTTCGGCGCACGCTCGCCTCGGGCGACGGCACCATCATGATTCTCTTCCGTGCGCGCTACCAGATGTTCCAGTTCATCGACGAGTTCATCACGGAAGGAGTGCCGTTCACGTCGCTGACGGACCAGCGGATGTGGACCGACCGCCTCACCCAGTACGTCCGCGCCGTCGAAGCCATCGACCGCGGCGACGACGTGACCGGCCTGCAGGCTCGCCGCCTCGCAGACATGCTCCAGGAGTCGGCGTTCGGCACCAACGAGCGCGATGACCTGTTCGATACGATCGACGAGCGCCAGGAGGAATCGGGCATCGAGGACCTGCAGGAACTGATGGTCCCCGCGTCGATCATCGAGGACCACGTCCCGTTCATGCCCGGTCCCGAATCCGCGGCCGACATGGTGCGGAAGGTGACGAACTTCCAGAAGAAGAGCGTCCGCGCGTACTTCGCCATCGGCGAGTACACCGGCGTCGACACCGACCGTGTCCGCGTCGGAACCATCCACTCCGCAAAGGGTCGTGAGGCAGACCACGTCATCGTCGGCACCGACCTGACCGAGAAGGTCGTCGAGCAGATGGTCGCGACGGTCGACGATCCGACGAACGTCCCTGGCGTCGAGGAGTTTACCAAGACCACCTCGCCCGTTCCCGTCCTGACGGACAACGAGCGACGTGTTTTCTACGTCGGCATGTCTCGCGCCCGCGAACGTCTCGTGATGCTCGAGAACCTGGTCGACGGTGCGCCAACGCTACCGATCGATGTCCTGCTCCACAACGAGCTCACCGAGACGCCACTCGAGGACCTTATCGAGGATGCCCAGCAGTCCGCGGAGGGCGGCGAGGAACTCGAGGCCGAAGCGCCCTGAGCCTGCGAGGCGACCGTGACAGACGCCGACAGCGATTTCACACGATGTAACACAGGAGCGGCTGGCAGCGACGGCGATGGTGATAGAGATGAAGAACCAGAACCAGCGACTGCCACGCCGACCAGCACAGCGCTCATCGACGAGACGCTCACACAGCGAGACGCCGCCGCGTTCGTTCACGTTGGACAGGCACACGAACCGACGATTCAGTACTGTCTCGACCGCTGGACACAGGCTGTTGTGAACGACGAAGTTGTCACCGATCCGCCGACGGACGCCGACCTCGTCGCGCTCTCGTTCAACGGTGAGGGCTGGGAGATGTGGGCCAGGCCGCGAAAGCCAGGTCGAGGAGAATCAGACACACATCCCGCCTTCCAGTTGGCATCGACGCTCGCCGACCGCCACGGCTCCGCGACGGTGTTGACACCCCCAACCATCCCGCACGATGCAGCACTGTATCTCGAGAACGCCGGGCTCACACTGATCTCGACGGACGTACTTGAGCGTGCCCGTACGAGGAAGACGCCAGGTGAGCGAGCGCGGATCGAGACCGCACAGGCTGCCGCCCGCGCAGGTATTCGTCGGGTGGCTACCGTCCTCGCGGACGCGAGAGTCATCGACGGTAAACTCGTTACCGACGGTGACGTGGAAGAAACAGAGCCGATCACACCCGAGCGCCTCCGAATTGAGGTTGACGAGGCCATCGTTTCGGCCGGCGCGTATCCCGCCGGCAACACCGCAATCAATCCCGAGAGCGATCCCGAACGGGTTCCGTCGACGGCCGGCACCGCCGACACGGCGCTTCGCCCTGGTGTTCCAATCGTCATCCGAACCGCACCGCGCGAACCGGGCGGCTACTACGGTGGTCTCGTCCGGACACTCGTCGTCGACGGCGACGGCGGCCGCGAGCGCCGAGCCCACGTCGGCGCGACCCAGTCGTTTCGCTCGGCCAGCGCCATGTTGACCGCCGACACAGAAACCGTGGGTGCCGTCGAAGCCGACCTCGAGGCAGAGGTCCGCGCGTTCGGCTTCGAAGACGCCGACGCCGTCGAAACGAGCGTCGGGGGCGTCGGACTGGCTGCACTCGAGTCCCCCTGCGAGTTGACCGACGAGATCGAACCGGGAAGCGTGGTGCAACTCGAGTCAGCCGTGCGCGTCGAGGAGGGTGTGTGGCTCCGAGTTTCGGATGTGCTGGCGCGCGGTCACGGTCAGGATCGGGATGAGGGCAGACCGGAGTGGCTGGCACCGCTGTCGCGGTCGCTGGATCCGGAGACGGTGCGCGAGTCGTAGGCTGTCCGCGTCGCGTACTGACTTCGCTGGGTTACTAGCTGCGTTTCGGTGGGCTACTGCTCCTCGTCGCCTTGATCCGCTCCAGTTGCTGCGGTCGTGTCATCGCTGGCCGCCGATTCTCGATCGTCACTGTTCTGTCCCCCATCAGAGCCACGAAATCGACTGCACACCGAGACAGCGGTGTCGACCACGAGCTCACCGGCTCTGAGCGCAGCAACGACCAGATCGGCCATCACTCCCCCTCCTCGTTGGTCGTAACGCTGGTCGAATCGGTGGGTGTGTCCTCGTCGGACGGCTCTGACTCTGGCTCTCCGATGACGGTGCCCGCCGCGCGTTTAGCCACGAGTCCGGGCACATCCGAGGGCATCGTCAGCCACCGTTCGACGACAACGAGCCCGATTGCAAGCCCGATGAGAACACCACCCGTACCTGCATCGCCACGAACGACGACGAACTCGAGTCCGGCGAGCGCAGCGGGAAGTGCAAGGATGAGGACGCCGGCGAGTTTGATCGTATCGATGATCCCAGCCATATAGGGAGTGATACACCCGAACGGACCAAAAGGGCGGCGGCGAACATCCATCGTCTCGCCATCACAGAAGCGGGACGCATACCAGAATCAGAATGTCTTTATCCGTCGGCTGGTATCGTCGAGTATGTTCACGGGAATCGTCGAGGAGACCGGCGAAATCGTCGGTCGGGAGCGAACCAAGGACGGTCTTCGCCTTCGTATTGCAGCCGACGTAGTCGCCACCGGCCTAACACACGGACAGAGTATCAGTGTCAGCGGCGTCTGTCTCACCGTCGAACGCTACGACGATGGTTCGTGGTTCGAGGTCTTCCTCGCGACCGAGACTGTCGAACGAACCTATTTGGGCGACCTTGAGGAAGGTGACACGGTCAACCTCGAGCGCGCGATGTCGGCTGACGGCCGCTTCGACGGCCACATCGTGCAAGGCCACGTCGACGCAGTCGCAACGGTTTCGAATATTGAATCCGTCGAAGAGGGCGAGGCGCAACGCGCCTCGGAACAACCGACCGACGATGAGCCGGGAGGTGACTGGTTTTTCGAGTTCGAACTTCCGGCGGGGTACGGCCGCTACGTCGTAGAGAAAGGCTCGATCACGCTCGACGGGATCAGCCTGACCGTCGCCGATCTTGAGACGACCGAAGATGGGCGAGACCGAGTCACCGTCGCCATCATCCCGACGACCTACGAGCTGACGACGCTCTCGGACAAAACGGTTGGCGATCCGATCCATCTTGAAGTCGATGTACTCTCGAAGTACGTGGAGCGACTACTCGAGTCCCGGTTCGACTGAACGATGGTCCAAAGTGTGAGTCGGCGGTCCAAAGAGAGACTGTAGGCCGACGACGAGCAGTGCGACGACGAACGCGACGAGCGAGGTGATGAGTGCGACCATCACGAAATCCTACTTGTTCCCGTCTCATAGAGGCTGCGCCGGGTCAGGTCGGGTTGGCGCTGGGACCGGGTTCGAACGCCGGTTGTGCTGTCGGGCAAGTGAGTGTGTGGTTCGTATGAGAACGCGGTCACCGCTGAGGCGGGTCGAACTCCGTCAGTTCAGGTGCTGGTGGAGTCGACGTATCGTCACGAACCGCGCGGTACGTGCGTCGGTAGCGGACGATTTTCCGGTAGAGATAGTACCCAATCAGGAGATTGTACCCGACGACGTAGCTGATGAATGCCAGTCCGGGACCGAGTGGCGTGAGGACAGTAATGAGTTCAGGTGCAAAGCCGACGGTTAGATTGTACGTCGCGTGAACGAACGCGGCGATCAACAGTCCCTTGATCACGAGTGGACCGGCGTACTCCCGGTTGAATTTCGCGAGACCGAGGTAGTACCCCGCGATGGCAGAGTAGATGACGTGTCCGGGTCCGACAAGCGCGCGGACAGTCGCGATGCCGGTCGCTGCTGAGATCGTGCCGACCTCCGCCTGCGCCTCTGCGACCGTGCTGGCGATGTAGATCGCGTTCTCGATCGCTGCAAAGCCAAGGCCCGCCACAGCCCCGTACACCGCGCCGACGATCACCGCGTCGAACGTCTCACTTCGATAGGCGAAGACGCGAACAGCGAGCAGTTTCACGGTTTCCTCAACCGGACCGACGATCAGGTAGAAAAAGAGTGCCGTCCCGATGATCGGGATCGCCTCGAGTCGCGGCCCGACGACAGAGTTGACGACTGCGGCGAACGTCGCGAATAGAACAGCGAGGACGAACGTCGCGACGATCAGGCTGAGCGGTTCACTTTCCGTGATATCCGAGTACCAGATGAACGCGGCGAGCAAACCAGCGGGAACGACCGAGAGCCCGAAGAAAACAGCAAGCGAGGGCGACTCGAGTACCAGAATCGCCGGCTGGATGAGCAAGAACAGCGTGATGACGACTGCGACGGCGAGTACGATTGTCTGCAACCCGTAGTTAATCGCGTTGTAGACGGAATATGCGAGATGATCGACAGCAGATCGCGGCTCCCACGTCGAGATGTCGTAGAGATCTCGCGACTCCTCGTCCGCTCGTTCGACCGGGTCACGACGACGCTGCATGTGAACGCGTACAACAGTCGCGGTGGTAAGCGTTGGGCGTTGGACGTTCTTCCAATCCTAGTATGATACTTATTATCATATTCGTATAAGGGCGGCGCTTATGCTGATCCGGCCGCGAAAACAGACACCCATGTACAGCCCACGTCGCGGGTTCCACTACACCGCACCGCCTAACCCTGATGGGGAACGAACACCGATGACCGACGACGCGACCGACGGTGAAGAGCAATCTCAGGACGCAATCGCGCCCTCGAAACCGGCTGATCGTCTCGCCGCCGACGACTGAGAGCCGCTTCGAGTTCTGTCTGCACCCCTCTTTCTGTCATTTTCACGCCAGCGACCAGCCGTAGCACAGTTATGTTTCTCCTCAGCCACAGACGAGAACACACGTCCAGCAGTGCTCTCCAACCACAACCACAGGCGGACTCGGAATCCACAAAGGCCCCCCGTGCAAACGCATACTCATGCACTTTGACCAGCGAACGCAGCAGGCGCTTCGTGCCGTCGGCCTCGAAACCGACGACCTGCAGACGGCCTCCGACGCCGTCGCTGAAGCCGTTGCCGACGACGCGGCCACACTCGAGTCCTTCTTCAACGAGCACGAGACCGTCTACTCGGATATGGACATGGCCCACTCCGCGTCCGACTATCCCGAACATAGCGTCGACTACGCCGACATCACGACCCACGCGGCTGAGATGCGTGGCTGGCTGCGCTTCGACACGTGGGGCGTCTACGTCGAGGGTGGCCGAATCCTCGACGCCGAGAACGACGACGTCGAACTCACGCTCGGCCCGACGATCAACGACCGCGTTCGGTTCGCCGCCGATCGCGAGACGCTGCGGTGATCGCCGTGCGCGCTGACGCCCACCTCGTACTCGAGTTCGGATGCGAGTACGACTGCGATCGACCAGTAGCGGAGGGGCAACTGTGACGAACACCGACGCCAGTTCTAACGCCGACGAGGAGACGACGGTCCGCATCCGCGGTATCTACACGACGGCCATAACGCGGCTTCTCGAGACGAGCGCAGAGGCCGATTTCAGCGTCGTCCAGGCCTCCGAGCCGATCCGCGAGCGCTTCGACCGACAGTTCGAGACCACTCCGGCCGACGCGACAGTCGAGACGACCCGTGACCGGCAGGGTGTCTCCGTGTCGGGCACAGCCAACGCAGTCGAACTGGTGTCTGCAGAACTCGCCGACCTCGCGATCGATACGTTCCGCTGGGACTCCACAGTTCCTCGCGGTGCCGTCTTCGATGCTGAGGTGATCGACGCTGCAGGCAGGAGCGGTGCCGTCGTCGACCTCGGTAAGGGCCGCGGCTACCTGAAGTACGACGACGTCGACGGCTACGTCAACGAGGGCAATCGCTACCGCGTGCAGGTCACCGAGCCTACCCCGCCGTGGGACGACAACCAACCGCGAGTCGAGCCGACGCTCGCCGTTCGCAGCGGCCTCTGTACGCTCTCACAGGACCGCACTGGCGTCTCGGCCGC
>NZ_AOIN01000043.1 GCF_000337135.1 Natrialba chahannaoensis JCM 10990 | reverse complement strand
GACGCGCCCGACGAACCGGGCGAGCCAGGACTGCTCGCCGCCCCACGGGCGACGAAGTGGCTCTGGTTCGGCCGCGACTCGCGCTTCGC
Organism: Natrialba chahannaoensis JCM 10990; assembly: GCF_000337135.1. Lineage (GTDB taxonomy): Archaea > Halobacteriota > Halobacteria > Halobacteriales > Natrialbaceae > Natrialba > Natrialba chahannaoensis. Next base: position 117,254 of record NZ_AOIN01000043.1, on the reverse strand, counting down.
GCTCGACGAGGCCCGTCGCGCGGTCGAAACGACGATGCCGGGCCACCACCGGACGAAGGCAGCCGACAGGGCGGCCAGTTCGGCCGTCGACTTCGCGGAGGCCGTCTGTGGCTCGGTCGTCGACGACCTCGACACTGGCGAGGACGCGTTCCCGTTCGACGCCGTCTCGAGACAGTTCGGCCCGCTCTCCGGCGACCGACTCGAGATCGGCCACGGGAAACCCGACGGGAGACTCATCTCGCTCGGTTACGGCGACGTAACCGAGTGGGACCCCGAGGGGAAGGTCACACTCGAGCGCTCGATGGGTGGGGGCGGGAGCTACGACGCCCTCGGCACGCCGAAGGAGAACGGCGACACCGCGGTCACGAAGTTCCGCGAGGGGCGCTGGTGGTATCCGACGACGTACAGGGGCGCTGACAGCAGCTCGAAGGGGACCTACGTCAACATCTGCACGCCGGTTGAGCTCTTTCCAGACACGGTCCGGTATGTCGATCTCTACATCGACGTGATCCGTCGACCGGACGGCGAGGTCGAGATTGTCGACGAAGGCGAACTCGAGGACGCCGTTGCGGACGGCTTGGTCGCTGTGGAATTGGCTGAGAAAGCCAAAAGCGTCGCAGCGGCCGTCGAACGGGCGTTATCGAAGTAACAGTAGACAGGGAGTCGCGTTAGTCAGATGTTACCGTTGGCTTAGATGTCGGCGTCGACTCACCGTCCATCCGGGTGAACACTGTCGCTAGCGCCGGTCCTGTAACGTTGTGCCAGACGCTGAACAGCGCCGGGATGAGCGCGGCAAGCGGGTCGAAGAAGGCGACAGCGAGCGCAACTGCCAGCCCGCTGTTCTGCAGGCCGACCTCGAACGCGCAGGCGCGTGCCCGGTCCTCGGCCATCCCGGTCAGGTGGCCGACGCCGTAGCCGGCCCCGAGTCCGAGCGCGTTGTGAATAATGACGGCGAGGAACACCAGGGCGCTCGCGGCGAAGATTTCCTCGACGTTGAGACCGACAATGGCCGCGACGATCAACACGATCGCGAGCACGCTGATCGCGGGAAAGACAGTGAGCCCCACCTTCGCTACCGTCGGCGCGTACCTGTCGAGCAAGATGCGAAGGAGCAGTCCCGCGACAACCGGGATGAGGACGATCAGGACGATCTCCTCGGCCATTTCGGCGAAGGTGACGGTGATCTCCTCGCCCGCAAGCAGGACGATCCACGCCGGCAAGACCAGCGGCGCAGCAATTGTCGTCACCGACGTAATTGTCACCGAGAGCGCGACGTCACCCCGCCCGAGATAGGTCATCACGTTCGAGGCCGTCCCGCCCGGTGCTGCCCCGAGCAGAAGCAGTCCAATTCCAAACTCCCACGGCAGCCCCAGCAACGCGACGAGCAGGTACGCAAAGAGCGGCATGCACAGCCACTGTGCCGCTGCACCAATGAACACGTCACGGGGACGCTCAAGTACCCGCCGAAAATCTTCGACGGTGAGCGTAAGACCCATGCCGAGCATGATGATGCCGAGCATGAGCGAAATATGGTCGCCGAGCGGGGTGAACGTCGACGGCGAGTAGAGTGCGAGCCCGGAGCCGAGAAGGATCCAGACGACGAAGTACGTGCTCGTGATCTCGGCCGCGCGTTCGAACAGCCGACTCATACTCACCCCCATCGTCCCACCCCACTGCTGCTAGTCACAGCCAAACATAATAAGCTGAGAGATGGTAAACGGATCGGAAGCAACCACTCTCGGTTGTGAAGTGCCGGAAGACCTGTGGGACGGTGATATATCGTGGATAGGTTCGGAGGAACAGAGAATCAGCCGCTTCAGTCAGCTGCGAGCTTGTCGAGACCCGCAGATTCGATGTCCGCACCGTCGACCGACGATCGAAGCGCGTCCATGCCGTCGTCGCGGTCGATATCAAAGTTGGTCTCGTAGAGCTCGTCGACGCGGTCCATCTCTTCATCGGAGAGCTTCGGCACGTCGCTCGCAGCCGCCCACTCGTCGATGTCCTCGGTCGTCCGGAACGTCGGCGTGACGGTCGCGACGGCGTCGTGCGAGAGCAGCCACGCGATCGAGGCTTGCCCCATCGTCCGCTCACCGTTGCGCTCTAAGAAGCGCAGTTCCTCGAGTTTCTCCCAGCCCGTCTCGTACCACTCGTCGGGGCGGAAGCCGCGGTGGTCGCCCTCGCCGAGTTCGGTCTCGGGCGTCACCTGCTCGTTGAGAATCCCCGAGGAGTGGGGCACGCGCGGGATGAGACTCGTGGTCGAGCCAGTCTCCTCGATCGTCTCGAGGAAGTGGTTTCCGACTTCTTGCTCCAGCACGTTCCAGACGAGCTGTACGGAGTCGAACTCCTCCTCGATGGCGAGGTCGCCCTCCGCGAGCCAGCCAATCGAGGGACCCAGCGCCAGTCCCGTGGCGTCGATCTTCCCTTCCTCCTCGAGTTCGTCGAGTAACTCGAGTACGTCGGGCGTAATTTCGTCGACGTTGGCGTTGTGGAGCTGGAGCATGTCGATGGAGTCCATCTCGAGGCGATCGAGACTCTGCTCGACGGCGTCCCGGAGGTATTCGGGGTCCATCTCCTTGGGGAGTTCACCGTGACCGGCCTGTGGATTGTTGTAGAAGTCGTAGCCGACCTTGGTGGCGACGGTGACCTCGTCGCGGACCGCAGCGAGCGCCTGGCCGATGAGTTCCTCGCTTCGGCCGTGGCCGTAGACGTCACCCGTGTCGAAGTAGGTAATTCCCTGATCGACGGCGTACTGGATCATCTCGATAGCGTCCTCCTCCGAGCGGTCGCCCCACCAGTCGGTGCCGACGACCCACGCGCCGAAGCCGATCTCGCTCACTTCGACGCCGGACGTTCCGAGTTCGCTGTGGTGCATGGGTGAGTGTTCGTAGCGAGAGAACTTATGGGGTACGGAACGCGAGGCCGGCGAATCCGAACTCGTTCGGCTCCTGCGAACTGACCCGATGAGATGGATCGTGACACTGCACAGCGAACCGATCGTGACAGTGGAGAGTCGAATCGTTCTTGGGGAGGGGGGTCCGGAGAGTCAGTATGAACAAGGTCTGTCGGACGACTGCCGGGCGGCGACTGCTCGGCGTCGTCCTCGCGGTCGCCCTTCTCCTCCCGATCGCGGTGACCCAACTCGAGGTGAGTCCCCAGCGCGTGACAGTTGGAACGGCCGTCGTGAGCGGACTGCTCGTGATCGGTGCGCTCTCGCTGCCAGCGCTGATTTTCGCGGAGTGGCGGGCTGCCGATGCTACAGAGTGAAGGCGAGTCAGAGCAGGCGAGAGTGAGAGTGAATACTGCGACCGCGGAGCCGGTAACACTCGTGTTCTCGGGCAATACACGGGAAAGACAAACCGACAACCGAACCCCTATCAACTCCGCGGACAATACCACGGTGTATGACAAAGCGGTACGTCTCGCTCCCCGACGAGGCGGAAGCGGGCATGCGCGAGTTCATTGAGGAGGTCGACCGACGGCTCTCGGGTGACGAGGATACCTGTTCGGTCGTCGAGGACGTGCTAATCGACCTCTCGGGCGACCGTAAGGCCTACGAACGCTGGGAGAGCGGTGAGTCGGTCTCGCCCGCAGAACAGGTTCGCCTGCAGAGCTATGATCCGTGTAACACGACCTTAGAGAGCGAATACTACGCCGAGAAGGACGAGGAGATGTATCGTCGCTCGAAGCACCTCCAGTGGCTCTGGCGGCAGTTCGACAGTCTCCCGATCGCTGACAACGTCGAGTTCGCACTGCGCTTCCGGCAGATGCTCGCGGACCACCTCTTCGAGGACTGCGGTGACAACTGCCGATTCTTTAAGGGGGTTACGTTCACCTACGGACACAACATCACGATCGGCGACAACACGATCGTCCACGACGACGTGCATTTAGACGACCGCGGAAAGCTGACCATCGGCGACCGCGTGTCGATTTCCGACGGCGTCCACATCTACAGTCACGATCACGATGTCGTCGACCAGACCGAGGTGCGCAACTTCCACACCATCGTCGAGGACGACGTGCGCCTCACCTACGACTCGATGGTCCGCGCCGGGAACAAGGTTGGCGAGAACGCCATCGTCGGCGCACGCGGCGTCGTACAACACGATATTCCTGCACATCACATTGCCGTCGGGATGCCCGCCCAGAGTGTCAAGATCAAGCCCGGCTGGGAGTCCGTCGCGACACCCATCGACGAGGCCGGTATCAACCGCCAAGACGAGCGCCACCTCCCCTACAACCTGCCCGAGGAGTTTGAGGTATTCGACGAGTTCAACCGCGACCTGCAGCCGCCGAACTGACGCCACGTCTGTTTTGGGCTCTCAAAATACTGAGCCGTGTAATTCTGCCGCCACAGACAGTCAGACTGCCGTGAATCGGGGAATATCCAAGTGGATTGAGAACCTATGTCATAATGATGGAACTCTGGGGCTGGCTCATCGGATATGTGGTGTTATTCGCCCTCCTCCATCTGCTACTGTACTACGTGTACGTCCGCCGCGAGGACAGCGACGGAACAGGTTCACCGTCCTTTGCCGATCCGAATCGCGCATCGTCACGCTCGTCAGGGACGACCGATCGATACCCCACAAGCGGTGAAAAGCGCGGTGGGCACGATCCACCACCCGTCGAGGACGATCACGAGGTCGATGGCGAATCGATTCGTTGTCGTCACTGCGGAGCAGAGAACGCGGCCGACAAAACCTATACGTACTGTTGGAACTGTGTGACGACGCTGCGACAGCCAGTGTGAGAGCGCGGACGTGAAAGTGACGGAGAGGTAGTAGCGACCGTAGCGGGAAACGGAACCATAAGTTACCTCTCAGCGCTCGGCCGACAACTCGTTTTCCAGTCGATCAAGGTGGTCGATACCGACGACCGCTACCACGTCACCGTCGGTTTCGTCCCGGATCTCGGTCAGTCGATCAACCATACACTGCTCGCGGGTCTCGTCTCTGTAGGCCAGTGCGCTGTCTGTCGTTTCGAGACTACCAAGCAACGCCTGCACGCTCGCGACGTGGGCGCGCTCGTGGGATGCCTGCTCGGCCGGCGGATCGTCGAACGAGCAGTCATACTCGATCTGCTCGTCGGGCGTGATCGTCATCGACGTCGCATCCGTCAGCGTCGCCGCGATACGACAGGTTAGTGCCTCGCGCGTCGCTCCACCGAGACTTGAGAGGAGTCGCCGCGCGGTGCCCGGCGAGACGCGGTCCGCGACGAGTCGCGTCACGAGTCGGCGCAGGAACGACCAGTTCGGCGCGTCGATCCCGACGAGCGACGCCCCGTCAGCAGCACTGATCGCCGCGCCCATCTCGCCGCCGCGCGAGGGCGGGGCAAACGCCGTGCCATCGGCCGTCTCAGTCACCGACCCGTTTCGAGCGTAGACGCGATACAGCGGGAGGGCTGCTGGAGGTAACTCGAGTGCGAGTACGGCAGGGTTGACCTCGTTGGCGACGTGCATGACGCGGCCGATGCTTGCGGGATGGTCGTGAACGACGCCGAGGAGGTAGAGGGTGTTGGTGTTGGTGTTGGTACTACCGTCAGTACTCTCAGTTTCAGGAACCGGTTCGGGGTCGGTCGGCGCTGACACAGACGAGACGGCTGAACGAGGGTCGGAGACGCACCGGCAGAACTGCCCGGTGATCCGTGGATCGTCGACCGATTCGGGGAAGAGCAAGGACTCGTCCATCGATCGAATAGTAATACGGGACTAGCGCCATAACGCTTCCGTTGTGTGCTCGGGAACAGTAGAAGTACTTTCTTACTCGATAGCAGGCAGTGGTGAGCGCCAGCGAGCAGATAGTATGAACTGCATACGAGCGACGAGTAAGCCGGTAATATATTATTACGACCGTCGCGCCGTATAATGGGTCAGTGTGACGGCATGACGGTTTCGGCGATTTATTGTCGGCATCCTCCTAAAGATGATGTCGTGTCAATCGTCAATCACGCGTTCGCAACGCGGCGACAGATGGGGTTCCGGTTTCCTGTGGTGTCCGCACGATTGACAACGGACGTGAGACGCGTGGCACGATGCCGGGAATGGTGTCCGTAGCACAAATGCAGGGACTGTGCGTGATGGCCCCTGGGACCCGTCGAACAGACACACCCTCCGACACCCACACCACGACATGACACAGGACACGCTCACAAAAGCCGACGAAGGAAAACGAGTCCTGAACATCGACGGGACCGAAGTCGGCCGCATCGTCGCCGTCGAGGAGGGACGTGGCTACGTCGATCCAGACCCATCGCTCACGAAAACGATCAAGGCAAAACTCGGCTGGGGCGACATCACCCACGGCGCACACCCACTTGACGAGGGCAGTATCGAGGAGATCACCGAGGAAACCGTCCGACTTCGTGGGACGCTTTAATCTCGGCTCTCCGACCGATCCATGTCCAATGACGCTGCTTCTGACTCCATTTCCGACCGATCTGGCGGCACCAACGGCGACGCCGCCGCCCGCAACTCGTCAAACACGGACTCGGCCCACTCGAGTGCAGCCTGCGTATCGTTCTTGATGACGCCCTCGATCTCGGCGCGGTCATTGAGTGCAAAGAGGAAGAGCTGACAGCCCTCGGGCTGTTCGACGATGGTGAGTTCGTATGGGAGCGACTCGATTTCGTATATCTCGAAGTCGCCGTGATTCAGGACGCCGTAGGCCTGGCCCGGGTACGATTTAAAGAGGAAGTCAGCGAGGTCGGGGGTAAGGATCGCCTCGACGGAGAGATCCTCCTCGATGGATCGGTGGTACAATCGGTCGCGCGTCTCCGGAAGGCGTTCTGCAGCGGACGTGCCCCGAACACGTGTCGCGGTCTCAAAACTTGCCGCCAGTTCCTGCAGGGGAGCGTTTGGCGCGTGCGGTTTCGGTTCGGAGACGGTGGCATCCTTGAGGAAGGCCGGTGACATCGGGGCCTCCCGTGGGATGGCAGCGAGCACCTGGCTCGCCTCGCCGATTGCCGCGAACGTCTCGGTGGTCCGGCTGAACTCCTCGAAGACCAGTTGGCCGGCTGCCGTGAGTCGGTAGCCTGACTCGGCGCGCTCGATGAACTCGAAGCGCTCGAGTTCGCGGATCGCACGGTCGACCGTCGACCGCGAGCACGCCAACTGCTCGACGAGGTCGCGCTTTCGCTGTGGCCCGGCCGCAAGCGCCTCGAGCAGTTCGCGTCGCCGGGACACTGTCTCGACGACGTCGGCAGTCGGCGGATACATACAGTCTGTTAGAGGGTCGTCAGTTTCGACTAAAAGAGCATCGGCCAAACTGACGGGTTCCGTGCAGTGGCACTCGAGTTCACACGTGAACTACCCCACCCTACCGCTCGCCTGACGGCTCGCGCTTGAGGGTGGGGCTTCCTGATTCAACGACGCGCTTTGCAGATACGGACGTATCCACAGGGAGCGCAGTCTCTACAGGCGTTCGAAAATCGCTGAGCGATTTTCGCAGCCCATCAGAATCGCTGTGCGATTCTGAGGACGTTGATTCGGAGCGTCCCGCTCCTAACCGCTTCTTGATACCGCGAGAAAGAATATTCCATGCCGCGTTCGCGTCTCTATCCGCTTCAAACCCACACGCCGGACAGGAGTGTTCGCGCACCCACAGCGGTTTCTCAGTCGAAACACCACAGGACGCACACTCTTTGGTCGTCCCACGCGGATTCACCGCGACGAAGTGCGTTCCTTCCCGCTCACACTTGTACTCAAGCATCCGTAGGAACGTCCCCCACGCCGCCCCTGCGCGGTTCCGAGAGTTGCCCGGTAGTTCGACCAAGCCCTTCGCGTCCAAGTCCTCGACCGCTACAAAGTCGTACTCGGTGGCGTAGTAGTTCGAGAGCTTGTGGAGGAAGTCACGGCGCTTGGTCTTCAACTCGGCGTGACGCTCGGCCACGACTCGACGCTGTTTCTCCCAATTCTCAGACCCGTGCTGTTTCCGCGAGAGGTCACGCTGTGCGCGTTCCAACCGTTCGCGTTCGTCGGACAGGTCAAGCGATTCGACGGCGGTTCCGTCGGTGTCGTGGGCGCACTTGAGAATCCCCACGTCGATGCCGACGTACCGCTCGGGATTCTCCGGTTTCTCCGGCGGGTCGTCAGGGGTTTCGACACCGAGGATGGCGTACCACTTCCCGGTCGGTTCCTGTTTGACCGTGACGGTCTTGATTTCGGCGTCGTCGGGGAGGTCACGGTGGAAGGTGAGTGGGATTTCTCCGAGTTTCGAGAGCCACAATCGGGTCCGACCGCTCGTGTTCTTGAGCTTGAAGCCGGATTGACTGTAGGTGAAACTGCGGTACTCGCCCGGTGCTTTCCAGTTGAGCGTGCCGACGCGGTAGCCGTTGTCTTTGCGACCGCGAAGCGTCGAGAGGTTGTCGTACAACCGCTGAACGACTTTCTGAAGCACTTTCGAGTGAACGTGTTTCAGGTCGTTCCACCACTTCTTGAGGCTCGGCAGGAGTTTCTGTTCGCTGTATGCCGAGGTATCGTCGGTTCGGTTGAGTCGGTGGAGGAAGTGGTTGTAGACCTGTCTACAGGTATTGACAGTCCACGCTAACTGTTCTTCGAGAGCGTCGGACGGTCGGAGTCGATACCTGTAGTTGTAGTTCATCTACGAGCGTTCTTCGATGTGTTCGTCAAGTTTCTCTTGGACGAACGAGGACAGACTCAGGTGGTTCTCCTGAATCCACTCCTCTTGGTCGTCGCGGATAGAGATGGTCTTGCGCGTTGCCACACCATAAGTTATGCAAACTGCATACTAAACAGTTGCGATTGCGTGGGACTGTAGGCCGAGCGACGAACGTGTTTGAGAACCGTGCGGCGTTGACGAGACGCTCCGCGTCTCGTTCGCACACCAGAAATCGAAGATTTCTGGGGACGCTGTATCCCCTCCCTACTCGCTCCCTTCGGTCGCTCGTTGAGGAAGGGGCCTTAGCGCCTCAATTCAGGTAAATCGAAGAGACAAGAGAGCTAAGCAGGTCGGCGAGCGTATCGGGAAACGGAACAGTTGCGTTAGACGCCCGTGCTGTAGCGCAGAATGCCGGCGAAGCCGCCGAAGGCGTTATAGAGCTGTTCGCCCTTCTCGAAGTCAGTCGAGATGAACTTCGTCTCGGTGCCACGCTGTTCGGCGATGTCGATGAGGTGGTCGATCGCGTCCTCGCGGTCGTCCTCGATCGCGTCGACATCGCTGCCACACTCGCTGCAGGTGTGGTCCGGCGTCGCTTTGCGGCGGTCAATGACCTCACGATCGGTGTTGTCACACTCCTCACAGTCGTAGGTGATGACGTCCTTACGCAGATCCTCGCTGATCAGCAGGCGGTCGACAGCACCCATCATGAGGTTCTGGCGGGTCTGCTCGAAACCGTAGGTCGCGCGGTCGCCTGCATTGAGTTCCTCGAAAAACTCCTCCATCTGCTTTTTGTCCTTCATCACCTCGGCGTCGGCCAGTGCATCCTCTGCGTTGTCGACGAGATCCCGAAGGCCGGACTCGTCCGTGTAGGCGACATCGAACTTGCCGATGACGTTATCCTGAATCTCGTGGTGAAGGTAGTCGCCGTCTAAGAACTCGTCTTTCGTCGGCGAAGGACCGCCCACGAGGATGCCGTCGAGTTCGTGGCGCTTCGGGACGAACAGGTCGTTCGCCATCCCTGCGACCTCCTGGTAGAAGTTGTCGATCGCCTCGAGACGCAGGCGAGCGAAACGCTGGGCGGACTGGCCACCTTTGCGCTGCTTGCCGGGGACGAGCGAGGAGGCGGACTTCACCGGCTCGACGCGCTTGCCCTTCAGCCAGCCGACGTTTGCCTCGCGCCGGTCGAGCACGACCAGCCCGTAGAGGCCCTTGTCCGCCAGCATGTTCTCGAGTGGCTCCGTCAGGAAGTCAGAGTCACAGTGATAGCGGAAGGACTCGACTGGCTGGGGCGGACTCTCGAGTACGTGCGTGACCATTTCGGTCTGACCGCCGCCGGAGTCGACCGCACCGGAGAACAGTACGATGCCGTTCTCTGGTGGGTAGGTATCGAAGTAGCGCAGTCGGTCCTTGATGCTCGTCAGCGCGTCCTGAACGGCCGTCCGCGTTTGTTTCGACTTGATGTTGGCTGCTTCGCTGTGTTCTTGTGTGACGTGGGCGACCACGTCGCTGATCTGTCGGTCTTCGGGAACGTAGATCGAGACGAGTTGCGTCCCGGATCCATCAAAGTTCTTGAGGTCCTCGATAACCTTCCGGAATTCGTACTTTTTCCGGTCGGATTGGTCCTGCTCGCCCTCCTGGCTCATTATCCGTACAAAACGGTGCTGCGGGTAAGTATTCTTTGACACGCACCAGTGCGTATGCAGGTCATTCCCGGGGAAAACGTCGGCATTTCGGCGGTCGCGTGGCCGCTCGACTACCGCGAGCGCCGGAGGTGACGATTTAAGGTGTTCCCGTCCCACTGTCCGGACAGTAATCGAATATGTCTCACGAGACGGTATATTCCATCGCGAGCGGGAAAGGCGGCGTCGGAAAGACGACGACGACAGTCAACCTGGGGACCGCGCTCGCGCAGGCGGGCAAGCGCGTCGCCATCGTCGACGTCGACCTCGGCATGGCGAACCTGGCCGGCTTCGTCAGCCTCTCACCCGACTCGACGACGCTCCACGACGTCCTCGCCGGCAACGCAGCAGTCGAGGACGCAACGTATCGACTGGCAGAGAACATCGTCGCCGTCCCGAGCGGCATCGGACTAGACGAGTACGCAGAGACCTCACCCGAAGGGCTTCGCGAGGCCGTTTCCGACCTGCGTGCGGCGTACGACTACGTCCTGCTCGACGTCGGCGCGGGCATCAGCCACGAAACCGTTCTCCCGCTCGGCCTCGCAGATGCTGTCCTGCTCGTCTCGACGCCGGAACCCGCCGCCGTCCAGGACACACAGAAGACGATCGAACTTACCGCGCGCGCTGGTGGCGACATCGCCGGTCTCGTCCTCACGCGCACCCTCCCCGGCAGCGATATCTCCCACGAGGACCTCGCCAGCCGTCTCGACGTCCCACTCCTCGCGAGCGTCCCCGAAGACGACGCCGCACGCGAGAGTGTCTACGCCGGCACCCCGCTCGTTGCCTACGAACCGAACGGCCCCGCAGCCGCGGCCTACCGCCGACTCGCGGCTGACCTGGCCGGTATCGAACTCGAGTCCCCCAACGATAGCGAGAAGGCAGCGTCGGATGCGACCGTGGAAGACGATGCCGAAGCAGCGAATGCGAGTTCTGACACCGATGGTGGTGACGATGCGGACGACGATACCGAGGACGACACCGACGCTGATTCGGACGCCGTCTCGAGTGCCATCACCGAAGCCGAGTCGAACGACTGAGTCGCTACCGCGGTCGAGACCTCATTTCACGGCGGTAGGCACCGCCTGAACCGTCGAACTCGGCCTGTCGCGGCGATTTCTATCGTTTGCGATGATTGCAACCGGTTTCGGACTATTGCCGTTTCGAGACAGTGTTTGGATGTGACTGATTTGATTTCATGACTATTCGAGACCGCCGAAAAACGGCCCTGGAGTCCAGATAGGACCGGTATTCCAATAGCGGAGACACCACCAAACAGATTTTTCAACACCGGAAACGGTACGAGCTAATTACTAATTCCATCCCTTCTGGTTGGCTCGTGCATGGAGCGACGAAAAATCCTCCTCGGCAGTGGAGCCGCACTCGCAACCGCACTCGCTGGCTGTTCCAGTAGCGAAACCGACGACGGTTCTGGCAATGGAACCGACGACGACGGCAGCACTGGATCCAGCGGTAACGGATCCGACTCAGGCAACGGGTCTGACTCGGACTCAAGTTCGAGCGCGGACGTGCCGGGATTCGACAGTGACGGATTCGAACTGAGCAGCAGTGACCTCACAGTGATGGAACTCGACCGGAGCGGTGATACGGTCGACGTGCTCGTGAGCACCGAGGTCACCGAGACCGAGGCACTCTACGCGGAACTTGAGTCCGTGGCCGCAGACATCGCGGCCGCGATCACGGACCCGGATCGATTCAAAGACGAGATCGATACGGTGTCGTGGGTTCTCGAACACGACGATAACCGCGTCGTCGGCCTCTACGTCGACGTCAGCTGGGTCGTCGACTACATCGAAGACGAGATTTCGCGCGACGAACTCGTCGACAAAATGATCGACTCGGCTCACTGATCCGAATTAGGCGCTCGCCGCAGACCGGTGCGAGCGACTACGCTGTCGGCAGGAGCCGAGTTACGGCCTGTTTTCTGGAGAAGACGGTGAACGGGTAGCTGTGGGTGTCCGTCGATGCCCGTGCCAGTTCTACATCGAGCGTGGCGCAGCCACACCCAGAACGGAGAGTGCGTTCGCGATCGTGTGCTTCGACGCCGCAACGAGCGCGAGACGCGTCTCGCGGACCTCGGGATCGACATCGTCCGCGAGCACCGGGCACTCACGGTAGAACCCGTTGAACCGGTCGGCGAACTCGCGGGTGTAGGTCGCAATTTGGTGGGGTTCGAGGTCCGAGGCGGCCTCGTCGATAACCGCCGGGAAGCGCGCGATCGTCTCGAGGAGGTCCTGTTCTGCGGGTGTTTCGAGGCGGTCGGCGTCGATGGCGTCGAAGTCGAGTGATTCCTCCTGACCTGCTGCGGCGAGCGGCTCTGTCGGGTCGAAGCCAGCTTCCTCGAGGATACCACAACAGCGCGCGTGGACGTACTGGACGTACGGCGCGGACTGGGCCTCGAAGTCGAGCGCCTGATCCCACTCGAAGGTAATCGCCTTCGTCGCCTGTTTCGAGACGATGTCGTAGCGGACTGCGCCGATGCCGACCTGGTGGGCGATGCGCTCGATGTCCGCCTCGTCTAGGTCGTCGTCGCGGATACGGTCGTCGAGGCGATCTTCGACTTCCTCGCGGGCACGGTCGATTGCCTCGTCAAGCAGGTCGTCTAAGTCAACGCCAGTGCCCTTGCGGGTAGACATCCCGAGCCCGCCGGGGAGGTTGACCCAGGAGAAGATAACATTCTCGAGCTGGTCGGTGTCGTTGCCAAGCAGTTCGAGGGTTTGTCCAAGCTGGTCGGCCTGAAGCTTGTGGTCCTCGCCAAGAACCGTCACTGCGCGGTCGTAGTTCTCGAACTTCCACTCGTGGTGGGCGAGGTCGCGAGTTGTATAGAGAGTGGTGCCATCGGAGCGCAGGAAGACGAGATTCTTGTCGATGCCGTGGTCGTCGAGTTCGAGCTGCCAGGCGTCGTCCTCGTAGACGGCCTCGTCGAGTTCCTGCAGGCGGTCGACCAGTTCGTTGGTGTCGCCATTGCGCATGAACCGCGTCTCCTTGACGAACTCGTCGAACTCCGCGGGCAGGCGGGCCAGACACTCCGTCATACCGCCGAGCACCTGGTCGACGACCTCGCTGACGCGGTCGTAGGCCTCCTCGTCGCCCTCCTCGAGACCCTGCATGATGGCCTCGATTTCGGCTTCGGCGTCTTCGACCTCCTCCTCGGGACCGTCCTCAAGGAACGCGTTGCCCTTGCGGTAGTAGCGCACCAGATCGTACTCGGTGCGGTCGCGTTCCGGTTCGTCCTCTAGGTCCTCCTCGTCGAAGGTCTCGTAGGCCCAGGTGAACGTCGCGATTTGACGACCCGCGTCGTTGACGTAGTAGTGGCGCTCCACGTCGTAGCCCGCGGCATCGAGCAGGCTTGCGACCGCGTCGCCGATGATCGGGTTGCGCGCGCGGCCGACGTGAACTGGCCCGGTCGGGTTCGCGCTCGTGTGCTCGACGACAACGGACTCCTCGCGGTCGTCGAGGTGGCCGTAGTCCGCCTCGGTCGCAGTCTCGAGTGTCATCGCGAGATAGGCGTCACTCGGCAGGAAGTTCAGATACGGTCCCTGCGTCTGCACCGCTGCGACGTAGGTTAGTTCGTCCGCGTCGATTTCGTCGGCGAGTTGGCCCGCAACCTGCGGCGGGGCCGCCCCGGCCTCGCCGGCGAGTCGGAACGCCACGCTCGATGCGAGCACGCTCTCGACGTCTTCCGGCGGTTCTTCGATCCCGAGGTCGTCCGTGGGGTACTCGAGTGCAGCGAGTGCGGACTCGAGTGCGCCCTCGACCTCTTCGCGTAGGGCAAGGAACATACCCGCTCGTATTCAGGGCGCAAGTAAAGGAATGTCGGGTTTCGTTGGTGGCGGGTGCGGCGGTTGTGAGTGCTGTCGTTGGGGGGTGCCGTAGCTGGCAGCGAGAGCGAGAGCCAGAACGAGACTGATCACACTCTGTCAGCGTAGTGACCCTGTCTACACGGAGACGTCTCTCTGCAGTGGAGTTGTGTGTTGGGAAAAGTAAACTTACACGCTATCGTCAGAAGACGACGTCGTGAAGTCGTACGGTATACGTACTTACGCGCGAACGACGTTCGTTGCGCGGGGACCCTTTGGGGCCTGTTCAATGTCGAATTCGATTTCGGTCCCTTCCGTCAGATCCTCGCCGCCAACGTCTTCCATGTGGAAGAACACGTCGTCGTCAGCATCCTCTGTCTCGATGAAACCGTAGCCGCCTGTGTCGTTGAAGAAATCAACAGTACCGTTTGCCATTACGACTAAACAAATCCCCGGCACACGTGTAAACCTTCCGTATTCGTTTTTAGATTTGCTCACTCAATATACGAATGTCCATACAGGGCTTCAATTAGAGAATATCTGTCTATCTGTGGCACTATTCGAGCTATTGTCGCTGTTCCAGCAGAACGTGACCCGGCTTCTGTCGCACCCCCGATTTTCCCAATACAGTTGCACCGCTCTGCAGACAATCACAGCCGCAAAATGGACGAAATCAGCACCCGATCGTGCGGCGGGTCAGCAACGCGATTACTCGGTTGGGTCCAGCGGCGAAACAGTGGACTCGAGTTCGTCGCGTTCTGGCCGCTCGCTATCCGGCGGTACATCCCGTGTCTCCTCGTGTTCACCACCCAGTTCGGCCTGCACCTTCTCGACGAGCAGGTCGACCGCCATCCGGTTTGCCCCCTCGGGGATGATCACGTCGGCGTCCTTCTTCGTGGGTTCGACAAATCGCTCGTGCATCGGTTTCACCGTCTCGAGGTACTGGTCGATGACGCCCTCGAGTTGCCGACCGCGCTCGGCCACGTCGCGTTCGATGCGCCGGAGGATGCGCACGTCTGCGTCGGTCATGACGTAGACCCGCAGGTCGAGCATCTCGCGGATCGCCTCGTCATGCAGCGAGAGGATTCCCTCGAGGACGACGATATCTGTTGGTTCGACGCGCACGGACTCGTCCTTGCGAATGTGTCGCTCGAAGTCGTACTGTGGCATCTCGATAGGCTGACCCATGAGTAGCGCATCGAGGTGCTCCCGAAGAAGGTCCCACTCGAAGGCGTTCGGGTGGTCGTAGTTGACGTCCGTGCGCTCCGCGCGGTCGAGATGGGAGAGGTCCTCGTAGTAGTTGTCGATTGGAATACGGGTGACGGCCTCGCCGACGGTGTCGGCGACTGTCCGCGCGACGGTAGTCTTGCCGGCACCGGTACCGCCGGCGATGCCGATGGCGAACGAAGGGATACTCATCGTCCGTTGCTGGTCCGTTGCGGTCATTAATCCGGTGATTCGGATTCGACGTGTTGGGCCGACAGTTCGGAGGTTGTGACCACGTTTGTCGGCTGATCAAAAACGGCCGCTGCAGCGCGAAAGCGCTCCTCGTGAACCGGGCGGAACGTTTCCTCTGCCGTGTCGAACTCGCTGGGCGACCAGAACGTAGCGTCGGTCGCGTCGCTTCCCGCGATCAGATCGCCGGTGGCTGCCGCGCGCTCGACCACGTAGTACGTCGTTATCACGTGCTTGCCGTTTCGCGGCGGGAGCGAGACCGCATCGAGAATCTCGAGCGACGAGGGGTCGACCTCGAGCCCGGTCTCCTCGGCGAGTTCCCGCGCCGCAGCGGCCTCGGGTGACTCGCCGATCTCCATGTGCCCGCCAGGAAGCGTCCACTCGCCGACGCCCGGCGGCACGCCGCGTTCGACGCAAAGCACTGCGGACTCGTCGGGGTCGACGACCGCGACGGTCGCACAGGGAACCGGATTGTGCCAGACGACGCGCTCGCAGACAGAACAGTACTTTCGCTCGCGATCCTCGATCGTGGTCGTCTCGAGTGCATCGCCACACTGGGGACAAAACGCCGGCGGTCGACTGACCATCTACGCGGTCATCGGGGATGGGGGTTCAAAGCGTTTTCAGTCCGCTGCCGGTGAGCGGGACGACCACGTCGTCATCTTCGGCGAGCGTGCCATCCTCGCGGAACTGCTGGAGGGCGGCAGGGGCGACGGCGCTCGTCGGTTCGACGTAGAAGCCGTTTCGGTGGAGGCGATCCAGCGCGGCCTCGATGGGATCGTCGCCGAGCGCGATAGCGTCGCCGTCGGTCTCGGTGATGGCTTCGATAAGCTGGTTCTTGCGTGCGGGGAGTTCGATCTGAATCCCATCCGCGATGTCGGTTTCGTCGTGGTCGTCCTCCTCGCCAGTTGGGTCGCCACCGACCGCCTCGACGATGGGGGCGTGGCCGGCCGCCTGCGCGCCGAACAGTCGAGGCATCTCGTCGACGATACCGGCCTCGTTCAACAGCGAGAAGCCGCGATAAGCACCGAGCAGGAGTGTCCCATGGCCGACCGGGAGGACGACCGCGTCGGGGACGGTCCAGTCCCGCTGGGCTGCGACTTCGAACGCGAACGTCATCGTGCCCGCGTAGAACGCGGGGTTCCAGGCGTGGCTTGCGTACCAGCCGTCGCCCGATTCGACCGCCTCGATACAGGCGTCAGTCACGTCCTGTCTGCTCCCCTCGATTCGAACCGGGCGGGCATCGGCGCGCTGGATCGTCATCAGCTTCGACTGCTTGACGTCCGCCGGCACATAGATGTCCGCCTCGAGACCGGCGCGAGCCGCGTACGTCGCGATGGCCGCCCCCGCGTTACCCGAAGAATCCTCAATAATCCGGTCGACACCGAGTTCGACCGCGCGCGAGAGCGTCGTCGTCGCGCCACGGTCTTTGAACGAACCCGTTGGGAAGACGTACTCGAGTTTGAACTGTGCGTTCCACTCGGTGTCGTCAACCAGTGGCGTAAAGCCCTCGTGGAAGGTGACGTGTGGTTCGATCGGGAGGAATTCGAAGAACGTCCAGAGACCGTCGCTCGTGTCGAGTTGAGAGAGGGGGAGCGGGTCGCCTTCGGGATGTGGGCGCTCGGTGAACTCGAGTGCGCGGCCGCACTGGCAGCGCCACGGTTCGTTGGGGCCGGCTTCGTACGTGGTTTCGCACGCGGGGCAGATGAGATTGGATGTCATGTGCGGTGGGTTGTGTGGTCTGGGTAGCGAGTGTGAGTGCTGTCGTATATCTGATCAGTGTGTGAGGGTGAAGTCAGTGTGATAGTGTACTGTAGGTGGTCGAGATAGTGAACATGGTCAGTGGAATCGGTGTGAGTACTTGTTGGCAACCCTAGCAATTAGTAGGAATCGATATCGGTGCCAACCGAACAGACGTACTCGCCGGTGGCGACCTGTGGGAGTCGGCGGGTGCGCCAGAGGATGCCCTCGTTGTCGGCGGTGACGGGTGCTTTGGTCTCGCCGAAGGGAGTCGTCACCTCGAAGAGGGTGTCACCGCGGACGACGCGGTCGCCCAGGTTCTTCTCGAAGCTGACGAGACCGCCGTTCGGCGAGCCATACTGATCGAAGCCGTTGGCGCGAGTCTGGCGCTCGAGTTCGACCGTTCCCTCGAGGAAGTCATAATGAGTAAGCACGTTGAAAACGCCCTCGACGCCCTTCCGGATGCTGGTCTTATCCCAGCCGACACAGCCGCCGAGTTCGGGGTCAATGGTCGGAACTCCCTCGTCAGGGGCGGCACGAGCGAGCTGGCCGTCGGGTCCCTTCTGGTCGAGGACGTAGCCACAGCCGAATGCCTTCGCGAGTTCGAGACACTCCTGGTGGAGGCGGTGGCGCTTGCCACAGCGGACACGGACCTCGTTTAACATACGACTAGTTGAGCCCTGGTGGAGGTCGAGTACAAGATCAGCACGTGACGCTGCCTCGAAGGTAGCGGCGGCGATACGCTCGCTGGAGGTTCCGCTCTCGTTGCCGGGATAGGCACGGTTCATCTTCGTGTCGTCGATCGGGTTCCGGTGTTCTGCGATCTGAAACGCGTGATAGTTGACGATTCCGACGATCAGGATCGTTCCCGAAATCTCTGCGGGATCGAGTTGCGGGACAACCCGTTGTATCACGCCGACACCGTTGAGTTCGTCGCCGTCGCTTACCGCCTGCACGTACAACGTCTTCCCCGATTGTGCGCCGTTGATGACGGCGACCGGCAGACCGATCGGGCTCCCATCCCGGGTCTCGCCGACCTCGAGACGGCCCGTATCGATCTCTCCGGGCCCTGCACTCGCCGTTCCGAGCGTCGTCGTCATGCCCCAGTCGACGGACCGGCCGGTCTTTATACTGTCCTTTGATGTCGACTGTCCGCCGGACTCGACACTCGAGTCCGGTGGTCGGACAGTCCTGTTCTGGACCGTTTCACGGGGGACTAACAGTCGGTGATTGACACCTGGAAGTTGATAATGGGCAATCGACATCCGATATCCGACACCCAGGGACCGACACTCAACACCCGACACCAGTCGGCAAAGCACCCTACTCTACTCCCGTCCCCACGCTCGTACGCGCCCAGCGCGGCCGGTCACGGAGTCGACACAACAATCGGGTGACGACGTGCAACAGCGGTAACTCGAGTAGCGGGCCGATCACGAGTGCCATTGCGACGAGCGGTTCGTGGGGGAACGCGACGACTGCGATGGCGAGGGCGGTCGGCGAGTTGCGTGAGAGGATCGTGCAGGTAAGGCAGACGGTTTCCTCGTAGCTGAAGCCGCCGACAGCACTGACAACGAGCCCAAGCAGGAAGGTGAGTGTGTAGAACGCGAGGACGGGGACGGCGAGCAACGCGAGAACGCCAGGGTTAGCGACGAGAACCGTACTCTGGGAAGCAAACATCGCTGCGATTGCGAGTGCGAGAAAGACTATCTGGACCGGTCCAAACGCGGGAAGCAGCGTCTCCTCGACGACCGACTCGTCGAAGTGGCGGGAAAACGCCACGCGACCGATTGCGGCCGCGCCGAGTGGAATGACGAGGACGAGCAGGATGCTCTCGGCCAGCGTCTCGAGTGGCAGCGTGACGAGTTCGCCGGCAAAGACGGCGAGGTAAACGGGGAGCAAGAGCAACTGCAGCACGAGGTTGTAGGGCAGCAACGACGTTGCGAGGGCCACGTCGCCGTCAGCGAGATCGGTGAAGATGAGATACCAGTCGGTACAAGGCGTGACGAGGAGCATGAGCAGGCCGACCCAGAGCGCCGGCTGGTCCTGCAGGAAGACGAAGCCGAGACCGACCGCGAGCAGCGGGTTCCAGACGAAGTTGATCGCGAGACTCGCGCCGGCGACGCGGCGATTGCCGACGGCCGCATGGAGGTCCGCGAGCGGAATCTGCAGGAACGCACCGAAGAGCATCACCAGCAGAAACGGCAGGATCAACCGATCCGCGATGGAAGGGATACCGGAGAACTGGCCCGCGACAAGCCCACCCGCGATAGCGAGGGCGATGGTAGGCGTCTGGTACCGCTCGAGCGCGTTCACGAACGATCCGTCGGCCGGCGCGCGGTTAAACTGCCTGCATCGCTCTGTTCGGGCTGCTGTGCCGAAATTCCGGTGAACGAAACCGCTCAGAACACCAGGTCCGCGTAGTACGGACTCACGAATCCTTCGATGATACCCGCGACCAGAAGCAGGAGACCGACGCCTACGAGCACCCAGAACGCCCGCTCGAGTTCGTCCGCAAACGCGACTCGCGTCGTCCGCCCGCGGAACGCCCGCCAGCCTGTCAGGCCCAGCGTCACCCCGACCGCGGTCGCGATAAAGATCGCAGGAATCTCGAAAATGCCGTGCGGGACGACGAAAGCGACGAGCTCCATCAGTTCGGCTTCTGTGCGGGCGATAACGCCCATGTAGACACCGTTGAACACCAGCGAAACGATTGCCGGAATAACGAGGGCGATGCCGCTGAACGCCGTCGTGATCGCGACCATCCAGTTGTTCCCGAAGAACTCGAGTGCGGCCGCCGGCGCAATGTGGCCCTCGAGTCGGGCTGCGATCGAGGTCTCGATACCGGCGTCGACCAGCGGTGCGCCAGCGCGCCAGCCGATCCAGAAGCTGGCGATCGCGAGGACAACGACTGCTGCGTGGAGCAGCGGTGTTTCGCGGACGTAGGACACCATTTCACGCCAGCCACGGCTGATACCGCCGCGGAACTGGGTCCAGAGGGGTTGTTCGGGCATTTCCGGCGGCTCGAGTCGGCCGCGGTAGTTGACATACAGCGACATCTTCAGCAGGTCGAGCGCTGGGAGGAGGACAATCATCGTCACGAGCGACGTGAACGCGACGACCTCGACGAGCAACAGGATGCGCGAGATGACCGCGATGATGACGGAGGTGCCGATCCAGAGCACGTAGTAGAACAGCGCGTCGACCGGCCGGGCGCGGATGAAACCGGCGGTGCTCGAAAGCGACTCCAAGACGCCAGCGTCGTCAGCGACGACAGCAACTGGTGCGAACGCGAACAGTGCACGAATCGCGGCCAAGAGTACAACGATGACGAGGAGAGCGAGGAGCACGGCGGGTACAGCGACGACAGACGCACCGGTGACTGCTGTAATGGTCCCGACAGTGGCGACGAGACCGACGGTGGCTGCACCGAGGATGCCGACCCAGAGGATGAGTTCGAGGAGCACCAGCCCAAGCAAGCGCAGCCAGTACCGCCGGGCACCGGCGAGGGCAGCGATCATCCCGCGGTCGTTACGGGTGCGGCCGTAGCAGGCACTCAGCTGTGCCGCCGTCGTGACCGCGTAGAGTACGAACGCGAGGACGACCGTGAGGAGGAGCGACCCAAGGATCAACAGGGCAGTCGTTGGCGTAATCAGCAACTCGATGAGCGGTTCGAACTGGCTGACCCACTGTTCGACGGCTTCCTCGCTGGCCTCGGGACCAGGGACCTCTCCCAGATCTGTCTCCTGGACGAACGAGATGATGGACTCGAGTCGACCGCTGAAGCTGAGATACAGGATCCCGATCAGCGCAGCGATCATGGGAACGACCCGGATGATCGCGGGAAGTGCGGCTCCGAGGAAATACACGGGGAACAGGTCCCCGGGACGACGCCGGAGTGCTGCGACGACGGCGGTGACGGAGTCGGAGAGTGACATCGCTATGGGCCGCCTTCGGACCAGTATCAGTTAAGTGAACCTGTCGGAACCGAACAGCGTGTCCGGCGATCAGTTGAACGTGCGGTCCTCGAACCCGTCCTCGGACTCGGTGTCGTCGCGGTTGCCGGAGAGCCGCGGGGTGAACCCGCCCGTGAGGATAACAGCGACGACGATGAGCGCGGCCGCGAGAACGACGTAGTCAGCGCTTGGCTCGTAGCCGGCAAGGCTGGCTCCGGTCGAGATGACGAAGATCGTGACTGCGAAGACGACGGTTGCGAGCAGGCCGATAACGAGGATCCCGATAACACTCGCGAGAAGCCCCTTCATGATGGACTGGATGGATACCATTGTGGGCCGTTTTGGAGCCACCGTACGTAGTGATTGTGACATCCATTGCGTTTCGTACAGCACAACTGTCGTCGAATCAGCAGCGAGCGACTGCCACGGCGAGGTTTACAGGACTACTCCGCCTACAACCGCTATGGTCACCACACTCTCGGCCGATCGCCTCGCGGAACTGCAAGACGCGGGCGAATCGTTCGCGCTCGTCGACACCCGCCCCGAAGACAGCTACAAGGCCTGGCGCGTCCCCGACGCGATCAACTTCCCGTTCGGCCCAGACGAACAACTCGACGAGAACGGCCAACTCGAGTCGTTCAAAGAAACAGTCGGCGACACGAATCAGGTGATCACCATCTGTGCGAAGGGAATCTCCTCGGGAAATCTCGCAATCCAACTCGAGTCCGCCACGGACGAGTACGAGGTGCAGACAGTCAACGGCGGGATGGAGGGCTGGAGCGGCGTCTACGATCACGTCGACCTGAGTGACGAGATGCCAACGGACGGCCTCACCGTCGTGCAAGTCCAGCGCCGCGCGAAAGGCTGTCTTGGCTACCTCGTCGGCTGCGGCGAGACCGGTGAAGCCGTCGTCGTCGATCCCACCGCTGACATCGACGAGTTCGAAATCGCGGCCGGCAACGCCGGGCTCTCCATCGTCGGCGTCGTCGACACGCACGTCCACGCTGACCACGTCTCAGGCGGCCGGGATCTCGCAAACAGCCTCAACGTACCCTACTATCTCGGCGCACGTGCCAAGGAGCGCGGCGTCGAAGTCGAGTTCACGGCGCTCCAGCGCAACGAGGTCCTCGACGTTGGCAGCCTCGAAGTCAAGGCACTCGCCACACCCGGCCACACCAGCGAGATGATCACCCTCCTCGTCGACGCCACCGCACTCCTGACCGCCGACACGCTGCACGTCGACTCGACGGGACGGACCGAACTCGAGTTCAGCAAAGATAGCGAGGCGCAGCGCGCCTCGGAGGATTCGAACGGTGAAACCGTGAGAAGGGGCGAGGACGGTGCGCGGATGCTCTACGAGACGCTCCACCGGACCATCCTGGCGGAACCCGAACACCTTGCGGTCCTGCCGGGTCACGTGACCGTCACTGAAGAGGGCAAGTTCGAGCACGGCTTCCCAGGAGAACCGATCATGACCACCGTGCGTGCGGCACGGACCGGTATCAATCTGTTCGAACTGGACGAGGAGGCGTTCGTTGAACGCATGGCCGACGCTGGCGAGAAGCCCGCGAACTACGAGGAGATCATCGACCGCAACCGCGGGGAACTGGACCTGCCGCCCGAGGAGCGAGTCGAACTCGAGATGGGGCCGAACAACTGTTCGGCGTGAGTGTGGTGTGACTGCTCGCGCCAAGAGCAAGCGGTGAGTCGTCTCTGAACTGACCGGCGGGGACTCTGGATAATGACTCGACGCTACGACTCGCTGTCACTCGCCTGGTACGGGTCGAGGTGGCGCGTGATCGCAGCGCTCGCCCCGATGGAGGACGTGAGCCCGACGGCGACGAGAAACACCAGCGCGGCCAGCGTCGTGTAGCTGAAGACGAGTTCCGTTACCATGGTGGAGACAGTATGTCTCCGAACTAAAACTTTTGTACCAGAGGATCGTCCGAAACGACATGATCTCCCAGGCGTGGTCTGACCGCATCCACCGGGTACAGCTGTTCCTCGGCGAGCATCCCGCGTTGCGCTGGTTTGCGCTGCCGCTCATCTTCATGGGCGCAGTGATCACTGTGCTCCTCTTGCTCGCGTCGGACGTTACGGCCGTCGAGGCCGGCCAGGTCACCGGCCTCTTTCTCCTCGGGTCTGGCGCTGTCACCGCACTCGGGCTCGGTGCCGAACGTGCGCTTAGAGTTGTGTTCGCCTGAACGAACACCCGTTATCGGGAGTACGTCTCGAGGCGCATCAGGCGCTCTGTCTCGCGGTCGACCGTGAAGAAATCCGCAAACTCGAACAGTTCGCCGGACTCGTCACACACTCGTCCGCGAGCCGCGACCGTGACCGTGAGCTCGTCGGCACTCGAGTTCAAATTCGAGTTCGAGTCCGAGTCCGAGTCCGACTCACGCTCGTGTGCTTCGTCACCTGCGAGGAGCAACTCGAGTTCGTGTGTCGTCTCCGGGTTCGGTCGCTCTTCGCGCATGAACTCGATGAACGCCGCGCGATCCTCGAAGGTGCGGTCAGGCCGGTGCTGGGTGAACGCCGGGGCAAGCACCGTCTCGAGGTCGTCGTAGTCGTGGGCGTCGAGCGCGTCGTAGTAGCGTCGAACCAGGCCGGTGGCGTCCATGGCGGGCTATTCTGGCTGGAGTGTGAAAAGCGTGCGCGCCTGTTGAACAATGCAGCAGGTATTACCGCCCGCCAGAGCGCGTCTGAATATCCCTGCAGAAACTGCTCGAGGAGCCAGAAGCAGACCGCGGCGAAAGTAACGAGCAGCCAGGCGAGCCCCTGCACAGTGCTGTTCAGGACTCCGGATCCGAAGAGGATGAATCCGAGACCGGCGAGGAGAGCGATAGTGTATCCGAACGGCCAGCGGCCCATGGCTGGGTTGGTATTCGATGCCTGAGATGATCGGTGTTCGGAGCAACAGATGTTCAGCATCGCAACGCGATCGAATGTCGAATTATCAGATCAGCTACTGAAATGACGTTCAGCAAACACTTACACGAACACCCGCCGTTATGTCCCCCATGGCAACGACTGACGAAGACCAACCCGACGCTGCGTTCAGTCCAGCCGTCGAACTCGAGGAACTCGAGAAGGCCGGGCGCGAACTGGTAAGCATCGACGCCACACCGCTGGCGATCTTCTACCACGACGGCGAGGTCAAGGCCGTGAACAACCGCTGTCCGCACATGGGGTTCCCGCTCGTCGAGGGGACTGTCGACGACGGCATTCTCACCTGCCACTGGCACCACGCGCGATTCGAACTCTCCTGTGGCGACACCTTCGACCCCTGGGCCGACGATGTCCAGACGTATCCCGTCGAGATCCGAGACGGGACCGTCTACGTGAATCCGAATCCAGAGCGAGACCTGCCACCTGCCGAACACTGGGCCAATCGTCTCGAGACGGCACTCGAAGAGAACCTGCGGCTGGTCGCGGCGAAGTCTGCGATCGGCCTGCAGGATGCAGGCGTCGAACCCGAAGAATCGATCGGGACGACGCTCGCGTTCGGGACCCAGTATCGGGAGTCGGGCTGGGGGCCGGGACTCACGATCCTCGGCTGCATGACGAATCTGCTGGACGACGTTGAGCCAGACGACCGAAAACGGGCACTGTACACCGGTATCCGCCACGTCGCGGACGACTGTGCGGGCGAGCCACCGAGCTTCGACCAGCCCGCCTTCGATACGACGGAGGTCACCTTCGACCGGCTGAAATCCTGGTTCCGCGACTGTGTCGAAGTCCGAGACGCTGACGGCGCGGAGCGCTGTTTGCGAACCGCTGTCGCCGCGGACTACTCGGCAGCCGAAATCGCTGAACTCGTCGTCGCCGGCGCGACGGATCATCCCTACCTCTCGACCGGTCACGTCCTCGATTTCGCGAACAAGGCCTTCGAGAGCCTCGAACGCACCGACTGGGAGCACGCTGATACGACGCTCGCGGCGCTCATCGAACCGCTCGTCACCGCCGCCCGCAGCGACGAGCGGTCCTCGTGGCGACAGCCGAACGATCTGGTCGTACTCCTCGAGGACACCTACGGCGGCAGCGTTACAGAAACGAGCGGACTCGAGTCCCTCGCCGCTGCGGGACAGGCTGCCGACGAGCCGTGGACGCCACCCGCAGACCTCCAGGAAATCCTTCTCGGGGACGATCCCGAAGTCATCGTCGACACACTCGCCGAGGCGATTCGGCAGGGAGCGACGACCGAGGACCTCGCGGGCGAGGTCGCCTACGCTGCCGCGACGCGCGTTGCCCAGTTCGGGACCGCGAACGAATTCAGCGACTGGAACACCGTCCACCACACGTTCAGTTACGCGAACGCAGTCCACCAGTTCGCGCGCCGGACGGACGCCGTCGAGACCTACCGTGGCGTCTTCGACGGCGCGCTCTCGGTCTATCTCGACCGGTTCCTCAACACGCCGCCCGCGCCGATTCCCGCCCCCGGCGAGAACGACACCGGACGCGATCCGGACGCCGTTCGCCAGGCGGTACTCGAGACGTTCGACGCTGAGGGCGAGGTGGACGAAGCGGGTCGGTTAGTCGCCGAGTTCTTCGACTGTGGCGGCGACCCCGCTGACTTACGGCAAACACTCGGCCACGGCTTACTACGCGAGGATGCCGGCTTCCACACGCTCCAGAACGTCGAGGCGGCGTTCCGGCAGGCCGAACTCGCCGCCGACACGACAGTGGATCGGGGGCTCGACTCCGACGAACGTGAGCAGCGCCGGCGCGTGCCGTTCATCGCGATGGCTCGCTATATGGCGGCGCACTTCCCGACACGCCGGGAGGCCGAACAGACGTTTACCATCGCTGCGCGACTCAATCGGGGCGAAGCGATTCACGAGGCTGCAGACGCGAACTGAGGCACAAACGAATTACAGTTATACGAAGGTACAGTGAGGCGGAACGCCGTACACAGGGCGCAGGAACGCCGTACACAGGGCGCAAGAACGCCGTGCGCAGGGCGCAGCTCGTCAGTCGCCCTGAATCGTGCCGCCGCCCTCCGGACCGTACCGGTCGGCGTCGTCGTACCGGACACACTTCGCTGTCTGCTCCGGCGTCACCTGATGCGTCGTGATTTCGCCGCGTTCACAGGGTGATTCGAACTCGGTTTCGATTCGGTCGCGAGCCTGTTCGCGGTCACCCTCGGTCGCCGTCGTGAGGACATCCGAGAGGACGCGTTCGGCCGCCGAATCTGCGAGTGTAGGCGGAATGTCGTAGGACTCACGGAGCGCAGCAGGTGTCGCTTCCTCGTCTTCGCTCGTGAGCGTGAGATCGTCACAGAGCAGGTCCTGCCGGAAGTTCGCGACCGCACGCCAGTGATCCTGATCCAGCTCGTAGCCTTCTGGTTGGACCAGTTTCGGACAGCGCGGGTGAAACCGACAGCCACTCGGCACGTCGACGGGGTCAGGCACCTCGCCGACGAGTTCGATCCGCTCGCGGTCTTCGGTCGGGTCGATCCGCGGGACCGAAGAGACAAGCGCCTGCGTGTAGGGATGCTTTGGATCGTTGATGATCTGGTCGGCCGGCCCGACTTCGACCAGTTCGCCTAGATACATGATCCCGATCCGGTCGCACATGTGCTTGAGCAGGGAGAGGTCGTGACTGATGTAGACCGCCGTCAGTCCGAGCTCCGTCTGGAGCTCCTTGAACAGGTCGAGAATGCTCGCCCGAATCGAAACGTCGAGCATACTCGCCGGCTCGTCGGCCAGCAGGAACGACGGCTTGAGCGCAAGCGCGCGAGCGATGCCGACGCGCTGGCGTTCGCCGCCCGAAAGCTCGCTCGGGTACTCGTCGGCGTAGGCCGCAGCCGGTCGGAGTCCGGCCTGTTCAATGGTCTCGTAGACGCGCGCGTCGCGCTCCTCGCTGGTGCCGACGTCGTGCACGTCGAGAGGCTCTTTGACCCACTCGTAGACCGTGAATCGCGGATTGAGTGACTTGTACGGGTCCTGGTGGATGATCTGCGCCTCACGACGGAACTCGTTGAGTTCAGCACCGCCGACGTCGGTGATCTCCTTCCCGTCGAAGTAGATATCGCCACCCGTTGGTTCAAGCAGTCTTATCGCGCTCTTGCCGAGCGTCGTCTTTCCACAGCCGGATTCGCCAGCGAGTCCAAACGCCTCTCCCTCACGAATACCGAGTGAGACGCCGTCGACGGCTTTGACTGCGTCGTTGCTCTCGCCGTGGAGGATGCGCGAGACGAGTCCCGTGTTGACCGGGAAGTGCTTCTCGAGTCCCTCGACACGGAGCTTGTACGTTTCGTCGTGATCGTCGCCCGCGGTGGCGGCGGTGGTCGACTCGGCGTTGGATTCGGGGTCAGAATCGAGTCCAACTGCGTTCGGATCAGTCATCGAGTCTCACCTCCGCTTCCGCGGCCTGCTCGTCGGCTGTCCCAACCGGTTCACGGTCGCCAAGGTCCTGCTCGCGCCAGGTCTCTTTCTTGCCGGCTTCCGCCTGCAGGTGCTCGATCTCGTCGGCGCGGTGGCACTCGACCTGATGGCCGTCGCCGTAGGACTCGGGTTGGGGCGTTACCTCCCAGCATTCCTCCTCGGCGAACGGACAGCGCGGTGCGAAGCGACAGCCTTCGCCAGGGTCGACAAGCTCCGGCGGCGAGCCGGGGATGGAGATGAGTTCCTGATCGTCGTCGCTGATGTCGGGGAAGGCGTTTCGCAGTCCGAGCGTGTAGGGGTGGCGCGGGTTCGTGATGATCGTCTCGGCGTCCGCGAGTTCGACGATTCGGCCGCCGTAGACCACGGCGATGCGGTCGCAGGTTTCACTGACGACCGACATGTCGTGGGTGATCATGATCATCGCGCTGTTCAGTTCCTCCTGCATCTCTTTGATCGTCTCCAGGATACGGTCCTGAATGACCACGTCGAGCGCCGTCGTTGGCTCGTCTGCGAGCACGAGCGACGGCGAGAGCGCGAGTGCGAGCGCGATCATCGCACGCTGGGCCATCCCACCGGAGAACTGGTGGGGATAGTCGTCGATGCGGTCGGGATCGATCCCGAGATCGTCGAACAGTTCGCGGCCGCGCTCGCGGGCCTCGGCCTTCGAGGTGTCGTCCTCGTGGTGTCTGATCACTTCGACGATCTGGTCGCCGACAGTGTAGACAGGGTCGAAGCCGTTCATCGCGTTCTGCGGAATCATCGAGATTTCCGACCAGCGGATCTGGCGTCTGAGCTCTTTGTCGGAGAGCTCGGTGATCTCAGTTCCGTCGAACTCGATGGAGCCGTCGACGATCTCGGCATTGTCCGGCAGCAAGCGAATGATCGACTTCGCAAGTGTCGTCTTCCCGCTGCCACTTTCGCCGACCAGACCGACAGTCTCGCCGCGCTCGATCGACAGCGAGGCGTCGTCCGTCGCACGAACCCAGCCGTCGTCGGCACCGTAGTACGTCTTCAGTCCGTCAATATCGAGTAGCGTCATTATTGGTGGTTGAGTTCAGGGTTGACCTCTTTCTCGAGCGTGCGGCCGATGAAGAACACCGACATTACGAACAGCATGATGCAGATGCCCGGTGGGAAGACCCACCACCACGCCTCGCGGATCGCGTTCGCGGTGTAGACGTTGTAGATCATCTCACCCCACGAGAGCATGTTCGGATCGCCAAAGCCGAGGAACGAGAGGCTGGCCTCGGCGATGACTGCCCACGCAACTGCGAACGCCGCGTACAGGAACGTCAGCGGCAACACGTTCGGCAGGATGTGGCGGTACATGATCCGCACGTGGCCGGCACCGATGGCCTGTGCACTCTCGACGTACGGTCGTTGCTTGTGGCTCAACACCTGCGCTCGGATCACCCGCGCCGTCGAGCGCCACAGAATCAACACGATCGCCACGATGATGTTGACGATACTGCTGCCCAGGACCGCCACGAGGACGATCGCGAACGGCAGGAACGGCACACCGTAAACGATGTCGGTGATCCGCATCAGCACGTCGTCGACCCAGCCGCCGAAGTAGGCGCTGATGAGGCCGACGTTCGTACCGATGAAGACAGCCATGAACGCCGCGAGACTGCCGACGATCAACGTCACGCGCGTCCCTGCGATAAGCTGGGACAACACGTCCCGACCCATGTCGGTCGTTCCGAGGGGGTGCGCTACCGAGGGGGACTCGAGTCGGTCGCCGACTGCTCGCTCACCCGGATCGTACGGTGCGAGTCCGGGTGTCGAAATCGTGAAGTCAAAGAGCTCGATCGTGTACGGTCGAGCGAAGATCCCGATGAAGATGAACAGCGCGAGGATCGCCAGCCCGATCTGCCCGAGTCGGTCGCCTTCGAATACCTCGAATCGCTGTCGGAGCGATGCGAATCGCTCGCCGATGCTGGTCGTCGTGCTGTCGATCGGTGACGGTTGTTCGGTGCTCATTCGTACTCCACCCTCGGATCGAGGTAGACGTAGGCGAGGTCAGCGACGAAATTCATGATGATCACGACCGATCCCATGAGGAAGAACGCCGCCATCGCCAGCGGATAGTCGTTGTTGTTTACCGCACTCACCATCTCACGACCCATTCCTGGCCAGTTGAAGACGGTCTCGATGACGACCGAGCCACCCATCGCAGTCCCAGTCGCGATTGCTGCAACCGTCACGATCGGCAGGATCGAGTTTCGAGCGGCGTGCTTGTACAGTACCGTCCGCTCTGGCAGTCCCTCCGCCTTCTTGATCTCAATGAAGTCGGCGTTCAGAACGTCGAGCATCGTCGAGCGCATGAGCAGCGTCGGCGTCGCCAGATAGGCAATCGCACCGGTCAACGCCGGCAGGAACAGGTGGTGCAGGAAGTCAAGCGAGCCGTACCGGGCGACGAAGCCGCCGCCGAGCTCACCACCCGTCGTGCGCATCCCACTCGAGGGGAACCAGCCGAGCCAGAAGACGAACACGGACAGGAGGACGATGCCGACCCAGAACTCCGGCGAGGAGCGGGCCACGAGCGTCACGATGATGCCACCGCGTTCGAACCGCGAGTCGCGCCACCAGCCCATGAGGGCACCGAAGGTGATGCCGATGATGTAGGCGAAGATGAGCGCTGTCGCCATCAGGACGATCGTGTTCATGAACCGGACAACGATGATGCTGGTCACCGGATCGTTGTAGATGAACGACTGGCCGAAGTCGCCGGTCAGCAGCTGGCGAACGTATTCGATGTACTGCACGTGGAGGGGTTCGTTTAAGCCGAGCTCTGCGATCCGCTGTTCGCGCTGTTCGGGTGTCATGCCGTCCATGATGAACATGGATGTCGGATCGCCCGGCATCATTCGAAAGAGAACGAACAGGAGCGTAAAGAACGCCCAGAACGTGACGACGAGCTGGAGACACCGTCTCACGACGTAGGCTCTCAGTCCCATCGGTCACCACACCCAGTGTCGCTAATGAATATCATGTATCGTATCGTATAGTTGTTAAATACAGTAGTGGAGGGTCGCGTCGATCAGTTACTGGTCTTCGCCGTAGTGGAGTCGACCGTCGTCGTTCCAGCCGTAGCCACCGTTTGCGAGTTCCTGACGTGCGGCCTCTAAGTCCTCGTTGAACTGCTCGACGTCGGGATTGTGCCAGAACTCGTTGTGCTCGGAGATGGTCGAATGCGTCACTGTCCCCATGCCATCACGGATGAACTCGACGTACTCCTCCTTCGGGACACCGTAGGAGAGTGCCCGGCGAATGTGGCGGTCGCCCAACGGTTCGCGGCGCATGTTGTACTCGATCATCGCGTACCCGATGGCCTCGAACTCGGCGAGATCAAGGTCGTCGTCATCTCTGACACGATTGACGGCCGTCGGCTGTGGCACCGCACCAACCATATCGAGCTGACCGGCCTCGAGATCGTTGACGAGCTGTGCGGTGTCTGCACCGGGAACGCGGATGAGGTTGTCCGCGTTCGGTGCCTCGAAGTGGTCGTCGAACGCCGATAGCTGCAGTTCGGCCTGGCGCTCCCAGTCAACGAACTCGAACGGGCCGCTGCCGGTCCAGTTCTCGTCTTCGAAGTCGACGAGCTCGTCAGGATCGACATCGCCCCAGATGTGTTCAGGGAAGATGTACACCTGTCCGAGGACGTTTGCCACGAACGGCGCGTACTCCTCTGCGAGGTGGAACGTAATCTCGTTCCCCGAGGTGTCGATCTCCTCGATATCCTCGACGAGCGAGCTGTAGGTCGGCGAATCGGCGTAGAGTTCGTAGGTGAACGCCACGTCGTCGATCGTCACTGGCTCGCCGTCGTGGAAGGTGTGGCCGTCCTGAATCTCGACGGTGTAAGTCATGCCGTCGTCTTCGATGACGGGGTCGTCTGCCGCCAGCCACGACGTCGGCATCCCGTCCTCGCCGATCCGGTAGAGTTGATCGTAGAGAAGGCGGACGAACTGCCGGTCAGGCGTCGCCAGGTCCCGCATCGGGTTCAGCGAGATGATCTCGGACGGGTAGCCAAAGCGGACCGTGTCGTCGCCCGTCGGCGTCACCGACGTCAGGTTCCAGAACGAGTTCAGCCCTTCACCGAGCGTCGGATTGATGTCGGTGACACGGGAACTCGCGTACGGCTCGTAGCCGCCTTCGTTCGCGATGTACGTTCGCGGTTGATCCTCCGCGATGATCTCCTGGGCCTCGTAGACAGTCTGCTGGCGCTCGTCTTCGTCGACCTGCGTCACCTGCAACTCCGCCAGTTCGTCGTAGTCGGGGTTTTCGTACCCCGGCGTGTTTCGACCGCCCTGGTCTGTCGTCGAGGAATGGTGCATATCGAAGATGAACGTGTGCGGGTCGATCCGCTCCGGCGTACCACCCCAGCCGAGCAGTGACGCGTCGAAGTTCTGTTCGACGACCACCTGATCAACGTGCGCGGTGAACTCCAGTTCCTCAAGATCGACATCGAAGCCAAGTTCTTCCCAGTTGTCGGAAACGATGTCTGCGAGTTCGTTACGGAACGGGTTCGTACCGGCCGTCGGTGCGACGAGGTGAATCTCTGGGACTTCGTCACCGAGATTCTCCGCACCCTCGACATCCGACTCTTCGTTCTGACTCACACAACCTGCGAGACTGGTCGTCAATCCCGCTGCACTTGCAGCCCCAACACCCTTCAGCACCGTACGTCGCGATTTGCTATCGTCTCCCATTCTACAGCAGTACGTCTAATCAAAGATATATAAAGGTGTGTGATTCAAAAACAATAGGACTAGTAGCACACCACATACAAACGTTTCACATACTAATCGATAGCTACATATTCACAATAAGAGGAAGTTGTAATTAGCAATTCTTACAGATTTCTGATTCGGTCACACGAGGAACCTTCTTATATAGTGGGCGGCAGGTGTGACTTGTGGAGTGTCACGTCTACTACGAGGGTGACGACGACCCCAAGAAGTGCACCGCGTGCCGACTCGAGAAGTTCGACGAGGCGACGCTCTATCGCACAATGCAACAGGTGCCGTACGGCGTCGTGCTTAACCCCCACGCCGAGCAAGCGCTCTCGCCAGCCGACGCCGACGACGGATTGGGCACGCTCGTGGCCCTCGACTGTTCCTGGGAGTCAGCAGAGGAAGCGGCGTTCAAGATGAACGGCGTTCACCGGGCACTCCCCTTTCTCGTTGCTGCGAACCCGGTTAACTACGGCCGCCCGTTCCAGCTGACGACCGTCGAAGCGCTCGCCGCTGCCTGCTGTATCTTTGACGACTGGGACCGCGCCGAGGAACTGCTCTCACACTTCCGATGGGGAGAAACGTTCCTGACGCTCAACGAGGAACCGCTGCGTCGGTACAGCGAGTGTGCCGACTCCACCGAGGTCGTCGCCGTGCAAGAGGAGTATCTTGCTGCCAGCGAGGATGACGGTACCTGACGCTGGCGAGTCCGAAACCATGAGCGAGTCCACACCCGGCGCACAGGACCACAGCGGTTATATGCACCACGGGCCAACGGAGCGACATGCCAAGTTTCGACGCCGCCGAAGACCGGATGCTCAACAAGATGATCTGCATGCGCTGTAACGCACGCAACTCCGCGGAATCAACGCGTTGCCGCAAGTGCGGCTACAAGAACCTCCGTCCGAAGGCCAAAGAGCCACGCGCAGCATAATTCACTCGTCTGGTTTGGCCACGCTACCTCGTGGCCGGTGGACGACCCGTTTCTACTCCGCTTCCGACGCCGCTTAGTTGCATCTTCCTCAACCTGCTCGGGAACATACTCCACGCGACACGCCGTACCCGAACTGACTGAACCGATTCCAAATAGCCATTGCTTATTATGGATCATCAGGCTCTACAGCGAATCACCGGGATCTGTTACGAATCAAAGGGACTAATTATATCGATTATCATTCACAGCCATGGATAGATCAACTTCCATGAGTGTACAGCTCGATAACTGGTCCGGACGACGGAGGGCAAACTGATGCACCCGCTGCTCGTCGACGCGCTTCGACTCGAGTTCGAATCGAGCGCCTACAGTGTGATCGAGCTGCTCCCGTCGTTGCTTGCGGCGATCCTGTTCGTTGCAGTTGGCATCTACGCTGGTCGCAAGATCCAGCCGGTCGTGAGCGACGCTGCACAGCAGGCCGGTCTGGACGACCACGTCCGGGGAACACCGTTTGGAACACTGGTTCCAGACGACACAGCAGCAGTCTCGCGGGCAGTTGCCGTCCTCGGAAAGTACTACGTCGTCCTGCTTGCCGTGTTCGCCGCTGGGTCACAACTCGAGTTGCAGTTCGTCACGACCTGGAGTGAGTATCTCCTCATCACCGTTCCATCAGTCCTCATTGGCATCACTATCCTCGTCGTGGGTGTCTTCGTTGCCGACGCCGTCGGCGATATCGTCCACCAGTCGGGGCCGGTCCAGTCGTCCGGATACGCCTCTCTCATCGCTGGGTCGACGACGGCGCTCGTCTACTTTGTCGCTGCAGTCATCGGCCTCGACATGATGGGACTCAACGTCGCCATCCTCTACACGTTCGGGCAGGCGTTCGCGTTCGGTGCCGGCCTCGCCGTCGCCCTCGCCATCGGTATTGCGTTCGGGTTGGGTGGAAAGGAGTACGTCGAAGCCAACGCCGACGACTGGTTCGACGGGACCGAGAAGTCCACTGCCGATCCAGCCCCTGCAGCTGACGACTGAACCGGTTCCCAGAACCACAACTCGCTATTGTTACCGCCGGGTCGTGATTGGAGCAAAGCACGGGGACGAGCACTGCGGTTGTACCGGTAACGACGGACAGCAGTTCGTATGAGCGTGTCGAGAACGGACTCGGCGCTGAGACGGACACAGAAACGAAAGCGGCCGACGCGAGGAAATCGTCGGTCAGTTGTCCGGATACTTCGGCTCGCGCTTCTCGGCGCGCTCGAGTGCCGTCTCGACGACGTCGCGAACGTCGCCGTGGAAGACGTTGCCGTGGCCTGCGTACATGTGCTCGACAGTGTCCGGGAACTGCTCGAGCAGCTGTTCGATACTCTCGATGAGCTGTTCGCGGGACTGGCCAGCCATGTCGGTGCGTCCGAAACTACCGTAGTCGAACGCGCCGTCGTCGTGGACAACCACGTCGCCCGAGAACAGCGTCGTCTCCGAGACGAACGAGACGTGATCGTCCGCGTGTCCCGGCGTGTAGACCACGTCGAACGTCTCGTCACCGATCTGGACCGTATCGCCGCCGTCGATTGAGTGATCTCGCTGTGGGTGGTGGTTGTAGGCGTACACCGACGGATCGAACGCCTCACAGACCGCATCGAGTTGACTCACGTGGTCGCCGTGCTGATGTGTCAGAACGACAGCGTCGAGGGCGTCCGTGTGCTCGCGGATCGCATCGACGACGCCGTCCCACGCGCCCGCATCGACCAGGGTTGTCTCCTCGCCGACCGCGAGAAATGCGTTACACGTGAACGTCTCCGCGTCTTCGGTGACGTGGTGTACCTCCATAGGAGTGTACTCGAGTGCCGGGATGAAAATCGTGCCGTCTGATTCCGTAGACCGATTGGCCAAGAGTGCGGTCACGTGATCGGCCAAAAGCCGGGAATCATGCCGCAGTGGTTCTTTCGAGCCTATTTCGCACAGTACGTAAACGAATATAAACGGGTGACCACGGAATTTTTGAATGCCGGGGTCCAAGGAGTTACTGTATGGGATTCGGAAGCTACGACGAATCCGAACAGCAGGAAGTGGACGCTGATTTTAACGAGGATGACGCCGTAAAATCAGGGGAGAACAGCCACGATGGAACGATCGAGTTCGAAAACGGGGCATCGAGTGACGAGCTTCTCGACCGTCTCAAGGATATCAAGGACGAAGGCGACGACGGCTAACGCCGGACTCGATTTTAATCGCAGGCAGCACCGATGAAAGCCGGGGTACGGGCGCTGGGCATCGCCGAATCGTACCGCGGCCGGCGTGAGCACGAGCGACGAGAGCAGTGCCGACGAGGGCGGTGTCAGTGTGCTCGGGACGCAGCCAGTGACAACGATAGCCGCGGAAACGGCGACAGCGGTGGAAGCGACGACAACACTGGAGTCGTCCACCGAAGCAAGAGCACTCTGGCTGGCGCTGTCGTCCGCGCTGATCGGGTCGTCGATGGTCTCGCCTACGGTAATTGCACGGTCGGGGGGATCGACGCGACTGACGCTGTGTGCTCACTCCTCGCGACCGCGTGTCGGCCCGATGTTCGGTACGTTCTGCTCGGTGCCATCGCCCCGGCATGGTACAATATTCTCGACCTGTCACGGATCCAGGAGGCCGCCGAGCGGCCGGTCCTCGTAGTTACCTTCGAAGCGAGTCCCGGACTCGAGGACAACCTGCGAGAAGCGTTTTCAGGCGAGGTGCTCCAGCACCGACTCGCGGTCTATCGGAGGCTGCCGCCACGAACCGAGGTGACGGTTAACGACGAAACGGTCTACGCCCGGTGGCTCGGCTGTGATCGCGAAGAGGCTGTGTCCGTGATTCGGGCGTTCACACCGGTTGGCGGGCGGCCGGAGCCGATTCGCGTCGCGCGACTCGCGGCTCGGGCTGGTGATTCGTACAGGCAGTCTCCGAAAGACGATCACGACTAAGATGCCGGCACTGCCTCGTCGAGGTCGAACACCAGCACGTCGCCCTCGCTGACGCCGTGTTCTTCGGTCCATTCGTAGACCACTTCGAGGACGTACTGCCCGCGCCCGGGATACTGGTGGTCGGCACCGTCCTCGTCTGGCCCGGGTTCGGGCGCGTGGTGAATGTCGGTGATCGTACCCTCGTCGTCGGCATAGATGATGTCGATGCCGTAGTTCATGTCGGGCATGTGGAAGACGCGGTCGTCCATCTCGTCGAATACGAACAGCATGCCGTCCGTCGGCGGCAGCATCTCGGTTCCGCTGAGTCCCTGCAAGGTCTTTTGTGGCGTATCGGCGATGAGCGCGGTGACAGACGCGAGTTCCGCCCCGTCCGGGCTCTCCACGCGAACCTCGGTCAGCTCGTAGTCACCGTGTATCGTCACGCCGTCGTCAGTGGTCGTGGTGGCGTTGTCCCCGGTCGAATCAGCATTGCCACCGTCATCTTCGGACTGTTCCGTCCCAGAACCGTTAGTTGACTCGGGTTGATCGCCAGCGTCAGCATCGAGACAGCCAGCGACTGCACAGACGCCAGCGACGCCAAGCAGGTGTCGTCGAGACCACTCCCAGGGCATACGATGGTCGACACCAGAGCGGAGTAAGTGAGTTCTGTTTGTTCTCAGAGGAGTTTCTGAATGAGCTTGTGGTGGTTCGACTCGAAAGAAAGTGCAATGGATCTACAGAGAATCGTTCAATGGTACCACTGATCACACCAAGGGAACAGTTACGTATCCACCGTCGAATCACTTGGTAGCCAGTGAGTGACGGATGACCGAGTAAGTTGTCTCGTTTTCCGGCCCCGCAACGCCTGCACACCGCTCCGTCACGACAGCCATGACAGACTACCCGACACGCGACGAACTGGACGAACAGTACACCTGGGATCTGACCCGCCTCTACGAGACGCCGGCCAACTGGGCGCGCGCCGCAGACGTTCTCGAGTCCCAACTCGAAAGAGTACATGATCACCAGCAGCCGACCGACTCACCCGCCGCGCTGGCAGCCGCACTCGAGTCCATCGAGTCTATGCTGGTTGCCAAGAGCCGGCTAACTCTCTACGCGCAATTGCACCGAAACGAACACCCGACGGACGAGAAGCGGCGCGACCGCCACAGTCGCGGACAGCGACTCGCCGCCAGCGTCGACGAGGCCGTTCGTGGGCTGCAGCGGCGAATTCAGCGCGACGCAGCGAGCGTGCGAGCCTTCCGTAATGGAACGCACACCGAACTGGACGGCTGGCACGCCTACCTCGACGACCTCCTCGCGCAGGCACCACACACCCGTGGTGCCGACACCGAATCGGTCATCGGTGCGTTCGCGCCCGTTATCGAGGCCCAGACGGATACGATCGCCGCGATCAAGACTGACGATTTTGATCCACCAACTGTCGAGGGACCGGACGGCGCTCCGGTTACCATCGACCACGGCACGTATCGGGAGACACTCGATACCCCCGACCGATCAGTCCGCCGACGAGCGCACACGGCGTACATCGACGCGCTGGCTGACCACGACCACGCGCTCGCGGCGGCGCTCACCGAGAAAATGCGCGCTCATGCGGCCCTCACAGCGGTTCGAAACTACGAGTCGGTCCGCGAACTCGCACTCTCGGAGCGGAGCTATCCCGACACCGGGATGCACACCTCGTTTGCCGAAGCCACTCACGACGCGGTTCTCGGGAACGTCCGCGATCACCTCGGGGCGTATCACGGGTTACTCGAGAGCCGCCGCGACCGACTCGGCGTCGAGACACTGCGTCGGTGGGACGAGCGGGTGCCGGTGGTTCCCGACGACGCGGACGCTCCCGAGATCACGTTCGAGGAACTGTGTGACCATCTCCTGACCGCAGTCGAGCCGCTCGGCACGGACTATCGGAACCGACTCGAGTCGGTGCTCGGCGAGCGCCGGATCGATGTCTATCCAACGGCGCGAAAGCGGACGGATATTCCGGCGTACTGTCCCTCGAGTCCGGACGCCGGACCGTTCGTGCTCGCGAACTTCCGCGAAGACGTGCGGACGGCGTTCTACCTCGCGCACGAACTCGGCCACGCGATGCACATCGAGTGTATGCGGGCGACCCAGCCACCGCGGTACGTGAACAGCCCGCGACCGGTCAGTGAGGTACCGAGTCTGGTCCACGAACTGCTGTTAGCCGATCATCTCCGCAAGGAAGGCGGCCCGGAACTCGTCCCGTTCGTCCGCGAACGCCGAGCGCAGTTCCTCGCCGGCAACGTCTACGGCGCTGGCGAGAGCGCAACGTTCCTCCACGAGGTGTACCGAACCGCCGAGTCGGGGACCGACCTGACGCCGGATCGGCTCTCGGAACTGTACGCGGACATCGCCGCCGAGTTTCGCGCGCCGGTTACGCCACCAGAGTGCGACACGGCTGCAGCGGCGCGGGGCGCACCCTGGCGACAACAGGCATACACCCGCGATCCGTACCACAACTACCAGTACGTCACCGGCACCGTCGCGGCCGTCTCGGTCGTCAGGCGGCTTCAGTCTGGCGCGCTCTCGGCCGAGGAATATCTCGCGTTCCTCCGAAACACGGGTCGGCATGAGTCGAGTACCTCGTTTGACGCGCTCGGCGTCGACGTGACGGCGGCTACGCCGTACGAGCGCGTGGCGAGCGAACTCGAGTCGATCCGGGCTGCTCGGCTGGGCTGACCCAACTTCGGCCCCGTCGGCAGGTAGCGGCTAGTGGCGTGCACCCGCGACCCGAAAGACGTAGTAGGCGTCCGTCTGAGCCACACCTATGGGAGAGATGGAGGACCTCTGTGTCACCGAGTGTACGCGCTGTCCCGCACTCGTCGACTCTCGTAGCCAGATCGTCAACGGCACCGGCCCCGAAGACGCCGACATCCTGTTCGTCGGCGAGGGACCAGGCGCACAGGAGGACAGCCAGGGAGAGCCGTTCGTCGGCCGCAGCGGCTCCGTGCTTGACGACCAACTGCGAATCGTCGGGCTGGATCGCGACACCGTCCGCATCACTAACTGCGTGCGCTGTCGTCCACCGGAGAACCGCGACCCGACGACAGACGAACTCGAGAACTGCCGCGGCTATCTCGAACAGGAAATCGAACTGCTCGATCCCGACGTGATCGTCACGCTCGGGAAGGTCCCGACGGAACACCTGCTCGACCGCGACGTTGCGGTGACGAAGGAAGCCGGCTCCGTCGAGGACGTTCGCATCAACGACACACCCCGGCGACTCCTGATCTGTGTCCACCCCGCGGCGACGCTGTACGACCGAAGCCAGGAGGAGACGTTCGCGTCGGCACTCGAGCGCGCCGCCGAACTGGCGGGGGTCGACGGCAGTGAAAACGCGAGCGGGCAGACGCGACTCGACGGCTTCTAAAGAGAACTCAGACTTCGTCTCGATCCGTAAACGTATACCGCCGCGCAATCTGGCCGTCCTCGAGTTCGTGGAAATCCGCGAAGCCGAATTCGACGGACTCGCCGTTCTGGACGCCCGAGAAACTGCCGCGGACTGCTGCTGTATTCGTCTGTTCGTCGACGACGACATCGTGAACCTCGTGGCTGCCGTCCTCGAGTGGGCGGCCCTCGAGATAGAACTCGCGGAGGGCCTCGCGGCCAGTGATCGCGCCCTGTCCGGGGCGTTCGTAGCGAACGTTTTCGGTGAACAGTTCGACGAGGTCGTCGTAGCGTTCGTCGTCGACGGTGTCGTAGTACTCGCGAACGACGGACTCTGGGTCGTGATCGGATGCAGTCATCGGTGGCCGTACACGTGCGAAGCGTATATGTCTCCGTTCGCAGGCGAGATCTGCAGTCGGCGGTGGGCAACTCGCGTGTACGCCAGACAGAATCGCCGCGCGCAATTGCGCGAATGGCAATACACTTCAACGCGCCACTCCCAGATCCGATATGAGCACCCTTGCTGCTGACGCGGAGCAGTCTCTCGCCTCCGTCGTCGTCGTCGACTACGGGCTGGGGAACCTCCGAAGCGTGACGCGCGGACTCGAACGAGCGGGTGCCGACGTCGAGATTACCGACGATCCGGACGCCTTCGCAGACGCCGACGGTGTCGTCCTCCCCGGCGTCGGCGCGTTCCGCGAGGGCGTCGAGAACGCCGATCCGATCCGCGAGGACCTCCTTGCCGTCGCCGAGCGCGGACAGCCACTGTTCGGTATCTGTCTCGGGATGCAGATGCTGCTGACCGCAAGTGAGGAGGGCACCACCGATGGTGAGTCAGCCGTCGAAGGACTCGACCGCATCCCCGGCACGAACGTTCGCTTCGACGGCGGGCAAAAGGTCCCGCACATGGGCTGGAACGAACTGGCCGTCGAGCGCGACCACCCGCTGGTTGAGGGAGTCGACGGAGAGTACGCCTACTTCGTCCACTCCTATTAC
This sequence comes from Natrialba chahannaoensis JCM 10990, assembly GCF_000337135.1. GTDB lineage: Archaea > Halobacteriota > Halobacteria > Halobacteriales > Natrialbaceae > Natrialba > Natrialba chahannaoensis. The sequence continues at coordinate 76,574 of NZ_AOIN01000043.1, read as the reverse complement.
GCGGTTCCCGACGACGAGACAAACACAGTCGCGAGCACCGACTACGAGCGCGAGTTCCCCTCGATTGTCGCCAACGAGGCAGGAAACGTCTTCGGCACCCAGTTCCACCCCGAAAAGAGCGGTGAGACGGGACTGCAGATCCTGCGGAACTTCGTCGAGCTCTGTGCAGACCGCTGAGTAGTAGAGCAGTAGGCGTCTGAACGGCAGTCGTCTGAGCACTCATTGCTCCGTTCTCGCCACTACCGAGACCACTCCTACGACCACCATTTAGACGCTCCACGCCGTACCATCCAACGAACACGCCATGAGCCGTCTCCAGCGCCAGATCAGCCTCGTTCTCGGTGCCGTCTTCTGTACCATCTTCGGGCTCACCGTCATCGGCGAACTGCTTGCACTCGAGTCCGGCATCTGGACAGACACCGGGACAGAGATCGAGGCCGAGAACGGAACATCGCCCGAGACGGACGATCTCGCGCCGGTTTCGGTCGGTGGGGCCGTGCTCGTGTTACTGGGATCAGCTGCGTTCGTACTCGCTGGCATCCGCGAGTCCATCACGGTCGGTGGACGCGAGGTTAGCTGGTGGCAAGTGATGAATTTCGGGTTTTGCATGCTGGCTTTTGGCTGGATTGGGCCGCTGGTGTCGGCGATTCAGACGGCGCTTATGCCAGCGCTGATCCCGCTCGCTGTCGCTGTCGCGACGCTTGGATTCGGACTCGTCCGACTGGGACGCGAGCAACCGACTGCGGTCGACGACAGCGATCCGTTCCCGATCGAAGTCGCGATGACGGTTCTCGTCGGCGGTATTCTGGTGATTTTCTCGATTATGTACGTGCAGTTGTTTTTCAGCTTGCACTAGCGATCGGGTAACCCCCGCTGTGCATCACAAACGGACTCCGACTCCGACTACAGAAACTCGCGAACCTCTGAGTACCACATGTCGTGGTAATCGACGTGGCCTACGCGTCGTGCGATGGCGACCGCCAGGACGTGCCAGCAGAGGTCCGTCGGATCGTCCGCATCGAGGTTGTACTCGCTGTCCTTGCAGGTACAGCCCTCGTTCTCGATGATGTACTCGTCGTCGTAGCCGACGACGATCGTAAAATCGCGATAGGATTTGACGCGATTCTCCCCAACGGCCTCGATGGCCTGGACGCCGCGGTCACCGTGGAGGCGCGAGATTTGTTGAACCACATCGGGAGTCAACTCACCCGCCTCCTCGAGTTGGGCCTGCCAGCGCTCGACGGGAGTCACGTCCGGCACAGTCGTGACTGTGTCCCGGACTGTAAAATCGGTTTGGTTGTGCTCTTGTGTTCGTCCCAGGCGCTCTATACCACGCCGCTTTTCGTGCGCTACCGACGAGAGATGAGATAGACATGCGCATCACCGAGGGTGGAGTCGAACTCGAGGTCCCGGGTGAGCAGACGGACGGAGTCGAGGAATCGGTCTTCTACAACCCGCGCCAGGAACTGAACCGGGATCTGACGATCGCGACGCTGCGCGCCTATCGCGAGCGCGAAGAGCGCGCCGAGTCCTACCTCGACGCGATGACCGCGAGTGGTATCCGCGGTGTTCGGGCTGCCGCCGACGGCTGGGACGTCACCTGCTGTGACGTCAACGAGGACGCGATCGATCTCGCCCGATCGAACCTCGCACGTAACGACTGCGAGGGGACCGTCGAACAGCGCAACGTCAACGCGCTCATGCACGAGCAGGTGTTTGACGTGATCGACCTCGATCCCTACGGGACGCCGATGCCCTTTGCCGACGCGGCGTTTGCGAACTGCCGCGACCTGGTCTGTGTCACCGCAACCGACACGGCACCGCTCTGTGGCGCACACTTCAACAGTGGCGTCCGCTCGTACTCTGCGGTGCCGCGAAACACCGACTACCACGCCGAGATGGGCGTTCGCATCCTCCTCTCCGCGCTCGCCCGCAGCGCCGCCCGCTTCGACGTTGGCGTCGAACCGATCCTCACCCACGCGACCAGCCATTACGTCCGAACCTACCTCGAACTCGAACACAAGGCCACCACAGCCGACGCAGCAGTGGACGAACTGGGCCATATCCACCACTGCGAGGACTGCCTCTACCGCGAACACGAACGCGGGCTGATCGCCAACCCACTCGAGACGTGCCCACACTGTGACGGGACTCGAATGCTCACGGCGGGGCCAGTCTGGCTCGGTTCGATCCGCGATCCGGAGTTCGTCGCCGCGGTTCGTGAGGAAGTTTCCGCACCCGACGAGTTCGGAACGGCAGAAAAGGCTCGTGAGTTGTGCGCCGAACTCGAGTCAGAACTCGACGAGCCGACCCACTACGACCAGCACAAACTCTGTCGTAACTGGGGACTGCCGGCAAACGCGATGGACGACTTTCTCACCGATCTGCGCAAGGCGGGCTACGAAGCCTCGCGGGCACACTACGGTGGCACGACGTTCAAGACAGATGCGAGCGTCGGAGAGATTCGTGCGGCAACGGAAGGTAATCTCGGCTGAGAGAGGGGCCGCGCGTATTTGGTCGTTCCCCGCGTCTAGATACCCGTGCTCGAACGCAGGGACGACCACATCGAAACCGGCAAGCGGATCGTTCGCCTCGCGCGCACCGAACAGCTGACGCTACTGTCGGCCGGCGTCGCCTTCTACGGCTTTATCTCACTCGTCCCGCTCATGCTGCTCGCGCTCGGTATCGCCGCCTCGATCGGTGGCGAAGCACTCGCATCCCGGCTCACCGCCGGGGCTGGTGACGTGCTTACACCGGCGGCCCAGGAGGTGCTCGCAGAGACGATCGTCGATGACACTGGCCGACAGAGTGCGACCGTCGCCGGCGCACTCGGGGTGCTCTGGGGATCAAGTCGTGTCCTGCGCGGGCTCGATCGGGCGTTCTCCGAGGTGTACGGTACCGCTGGCTCGAAATCCTTTCTCGATACCCTCTGGGACGCAATGATCGTCTTACTCGCCATTTCTGCCGGCCTCGCACTCGTCGGCGCACTCGAGTTGGTAATTCAGTTCGTCCCGATCGTGCGAACGATCGGGCCGCTGCTCATCCTGCTTGCACTATTTATGTCGTTCCTGCCGCTCTATGTCATCTTCCCTGGGAAGGATATCAGTGTTCGAGAGGCGATTCCTGGGACGCTCCTTGCCGCTGTGGGCTGGCTTGCACTCAGTCGTGCCTTTTCACTGTACGCGAACATTGCGACCGGCTACGCACTATATGGTGCGCTTGGTGCGGTCTTTCTAGTATTGATCTGGCTGTACGCTGGCGCGATCATCCTCATCTTCGGCGCGATCTGCAACGCTGTGCTTGCCGGCCGTGAAGTGGATCGGCAGCTACAAAGTCCCGGCGCTCGACAGGTTCAGACAGAAGCGATGACCGACGACGCCACGGGGGCCGACGAGGGGACGCCGACGGAGCGCTCGGAGTCGTCTGGACCGTCCGATCCATCCGCACCATCAGAACCGTCTGACCCGTCCGAATCGACCGCCTCGGACACACGGGAGGTGTCGGATACGGTTGACGAGCCAGGTGAGTCGACCGAGACGGATCGCGTGAGGACCACCGGGCAGCGCCGAGCCAGCGCCCGCACTCGAGATCGGTCGGACGATCCCGAGGTGCTCCGCGAGGAGATCGAGCGCCTGCGCGACCGCGTCGAGACCTTCGAGGAGAACGTCGAGCGTCGAACGGTCGAAAAGGAATCACTCGAGAGCGAACTCAAACGCTATGTTCGCCGGCGTGTGCGCCATAGCCACGCCCACGGCTGGGGGCCGTACCTCGTGTTGCTCTATGGAACCGCGATGGCGATCGCGGCGTTTTACTTCCTCAGCGGCGGCTGGGCAATTCTGGCGATGTTCGTCGTCTGGACGTCGACGCTCGGCGTCTACCTGCTGATGGTGCTGTTCGGAGCTGGCATGTCGGTGCTCGGGATTCCGGGGCGACTCCGGGATCGGATCGGTGACTGGCGGTCCTGATCCTGCAACCGACGCTCTTTTCCCGGTTTCTGTTCCGCACACTCCATACTACACACCCCACCTCCGCAACACACGTACGGCGCTGCAGTCGTGGGTAACATGTTGTCTATTAGCTAACCAATCGACGCTTATAACAACGCGTTGCGTGTAGCAGAAACTGATGTGGTTTGACCCCGCCACCGTTGAAGCCGTTAGTGAGCTATTCCCCGAGTGGGCCGCCCTCCTCTTTGCGCTCCTCTCACACCTCGGAAGTGTCTGGTTCGTCGCCCCAACCGTCGTGCTCGCTTACTGGTTCGGCGATCGCGAGCGATTTGCCCCCTGGCTCGCCATCGCGATGGGGGGCTATGCCGTCATGGTCGGCTCCAAAGGGTTCTTCGCGACGCCACGGCCGGACGTGCCACCACCACTCTCTCCCGCAGCACTCCCGATCGGCCTCGAGCAGTTCTACGCCCCCGCCGTCGAACTCACCACCACCAGCTTTCCCAGCGGCCACGCCATCGCCGGCACCATCATCTGGACGATGCTCGCACTCGAGTCCCCCGTCGGCACGCGCCGCCAGCGTGCGCTCGTCGCGGCAGTGATGATCGCGCTCGTCTCGCTCTCACGGGTCGTGCTCGGCGTCCATTTCCCGATTGACGTAATCGTCGGCGTTGCCGTCGCACTCGGCTATCTCGCGCTCATGCTCACCGTTCGCTCCTGGATCGGTGCCCGCGACCCACACCGCGTGGCAAGCGCGCTGTTCGCCATCGCAGGTGTAATCGCGCTGCTCGCGCTGCTGACCGGCAACCGAGTCGACGGCGCGGCCCTGCTCGGTGGCTCGGTGGGGGCACTCATCGTCTGGCAGTACGCGACACCACCGCAGACGCCGTGGCCCGTCACGACAGGCGTGCTTCTTCGCGCGGCTGCTGGGGTCACAGCGCTAGCGCTCCTTGCGCTCGTACTGATGGTACTCGAGTCCCTCCTGGTCTGGTTCGTCGTGGGTGTCGCGGGTGGCGTGACGGTTGTCGGGTTGCCGCGACTTGTAACGGAACAGGCGTCACCGCGGTCACAGGTCGGTGCTATCGAGCAGTAGCCCACGGCTCGGCCCCACTCGATTCAAATTCAGAGCGAAGAAACAGGAGACAGTATGCCGTTGCTTTCAGAACGTCTCGAGATAGCGGTCGAGCTCCCACTGGGAGACGTCGATCAGGTACTCCTCGAACTCCTGGCGCTTTGCCTTGACGAACTTCGAACCAACGTGGTCACCGAGCGCATCGTAGACGACATCGTCCGCCTCTAAGGCGTCGATGGCTTCGCCGAGGTTCGACGGCAGCGTTTCGATACCGTAATCCTCGCGCTTCTGCTCGTCGAACTCGTAGATATTCTCACGCACTGGGTCTGGACAGTCGAGATCGTTCTCGATGCCGTTCAGTCCGGCGTGGATCATGACGGCGATAGCGAGGTACGGGTTACAGGACGGGTCGGGCGAGCGCAGTTCGACGCGCGAGGCAGCGGGCACACGGGCGGCCGGCTTGCGGATCAGCGACGAACGGTTGCGGTCCGACCAGGCGATGTAGACCGGTGCCTCGTAGCCCGGAACGAGACGCTTGTAGCTGTTGACCGTCGGGTTCGCGACCGCCGTGATGGCGGGTGCGTGCTCGAGGATCCCTGCGGTGAATGCCCGAGCCTCGTCGGAGAGATCGAACTCGTCGTCACCGTCGTGGAAGGCGTTCTCGCCGTCCTCGGTAAAGAGCGAGATGTGGGTGTGCATCCCGGAGCCGTTGACCTTCGGGATCGGCTTCGGCATGAACGTCGCGTGGTAGTCGTGCTGGGCGGCGATTGCGCGGACGACCGTACGGAACGTTGCGACGTTGTCCGCGGTCGCAAGCGCGTCGTCGTAAGTAAAGTTGATCTCGTGTTGTCCTTCGGCGACCTCGTGGTGGCTCGCCTCAACTTCGAAGCCCATGTCTTCGAGACCGTAGATGATGTCGCGGCGAACGTCGCTTGCGAGATCTTTCGGCGCGAGGTCGAAGTACCCACCGGCGTCGTTCGTTTTCGTCGTTGCGCGCCCGTCCTCGTCCTCTTCGAAGAGGAAGAACTCCGGTTCGGGTGCGGCGTTGACCGTGTAGCCCATCTCCTCGGCGCGCTCGAGTGCGCGCTTCAGAACGTAGCGTGGGTCACCCTCGAACGGTTCGCCAGTCGAGGTGTTCACGACATCACAGATGAGGCGGGCGGATGCACCCTCCTCACGGTCACGCCACGGAAGAATAGCGAACGTGTCAGGGTCGGGGGTAAGTCGCATGTCCGACTCCTGAATACGAACGAAGCCCTCGATCGAAGAGCCATCGAAGTAAATACCCTCAGCGAAGGCCTTCTCGGCCTGTCGTGCCGGGATCGAGACGTTCTTGACGGTTCCGAGAATGTCAGTAAACTGAAGACGAAGGAAATCGATATCGTGTTCCTCGATCTCGTCGAGGACATCTTGTTCGGCAGCCGTGATGTTTCCGCTTGTCATCTTTCTCGTCGTGGTAGCCAAGTAACTCCCTGACTAAAACCCTACTGTTCTGAGCAATTCTTCGCTCACCGGAGTGGAATTGAATATTCGTAAATTTCTAAAGGCCTCGATGAGTGGGTGAACGTGATGACGTACGAAAATCTCGACGCAAAACTAGTGAATGCCCTCCTCGGGGACGGGCGTGCGAGCCTGCGCAGCCTCGCCGAAGAACTCGACGTGTCCGTCACGACGGTCTCGAATCACCTCTCGGACCTCGAAGACGAAGGAGTCATCGAAGGCTACACACCCAGAGTCGACTACGATGCCGTCGGCTACGACGTAACCGCAGTTATCCAGCTCCAGGTCGAAGGGAACGCTCTCCCCGACATCACAGACACCCTGCGTGACCACCGCCAGATGATCAGCGTCTACGAGGTCACCGGCGACTACGACGTGATTGCCATCGGCAAATTCAAAGACACCGACGGCATGAACGATCAGATCAAAGAGCTCCTGACCGACCCCGATATCAAGGCCTCGAACACCAGCGTCGTGCTCAACGCCGTCTCCGAGAACGAACAGTTCGAACTCGACATCGGCGAGGACGCCTGATCGGCAGCGAGACAGCCCGATAACTCAAATCGGTCACCGAGACAACCACAACCGCAACCACAACCGTCGGCCTACGGCGACCCGAGACCACACTGTCTCCCTCGCTTTCGATTCCACTCGAGTACGCCCAGTCCCAGCAGACGTCATTCCAGAAGCCAGAGGACTCGGCTTACTCGAGTTCCTCTGCCACTGGCATCGATTCAAGATGACCAGCTTGTGCCTTCCAGAGGGCTGCATAGCGACCGTCAGCCTCAAGGAGGTCGTCGTGGGTGCCGCGTTCGACAACCTGCCCGTCGGACATGACCAGAATCGTATCGGCGTCCTTCACAGTGGAGAGCCGGTGTGCGATAGCGAGGGTCGTCCGATCTTCGGTAAGCCGATCGATCGATTCCTGGATCAGCCGCTCAGTTTTCGTGTCGACGGCGCTCGTCGCTTCGTCCAGAATCAGAACCGGCGGGTCGGCGAGGACGGCCCGCGCAAGCGCGATTCGCTGGCGCTGACCGCCAGACAGTTTCACGCCGCGCTCGCCGACCCGCGTCTCGTAGCCGGACTCGAGTTCGGTGACGAACTCGTGGGCCTGGGCGGCGTTTGCGGCCTCGCGGACGGCCTCGTCGCTGGCCTCGAAGTGGCCGTAGCGGATGTTGTCGGCGATGGTGCCGTCGAAGAGGAACGTGTCCTGGTCGACGTAGCCAACCGCGGATCGCAGGTCCGCGAGCGCGAGGTCGCGCACGTCGTGGCCGTCGAGCTGAATGGAACCGTCCTGGACATCGTAGAGCCGAAGGAGGAGTTTGAGCAGCGTCGACTTGCCGGCACCTGTCGCGCCGACAAGCGCGACCGTCTCGCCGGGATCGGCCGCGAAGGAAACATCCTCGACGACGGTTTCGGGGTCGGTATCGTCGCCGAGTCGGGCGTTGGTGTCTCCGTAGCTGAACGAAACGTGGTCATACGTGACGCGGCCGTCGACGGTCTCGGTGTCGATCTCGACCGGGTCTTCGGGGTCGTCGACGTGGACAGGAATGTCCATCAGTCCGAAAACGCGCTCGCTCGAGGCCTTGGCGTTCTCGTACTGGTCGACAATGTTCGAGACCTCCGCAAGCGGGTCGACGATGCGCTGGGTGAGCATCAGGAAGACGACGAAATCGCCGACGGAGAGAGTCCCAGTCAGCGGCCCCGGTGCGGTGCCGGTCGCGAGCCAGAGGCCACCGACGAGGAAGGTCGCGGCGAAAGCGAGTCCCGCGAGCAGTTCCATCCCCGGCCGGTAGACGTAGGTCAGTTTGAGCACGTCCATCGTCCGGTCGAAGAGGTTCTTCGAGGAGTCACTAACGCGGTCGACTTCGTAGGGTTCACTCGAGGAGGTCTTGGTGAGGCCCATCCCTGCGATGGCGTTCTCGAGGCGGGTGTTGAGCCGGCCGACGGCAGAACGCTGGCGGACGTACCGGGGTTCGACGACGCGCATGAACCAGAGGGTAAAGAGCACCATCGCGGGCACCGCGAACAGGGTGACGAACGCGAGTTGCCAGTTCAGGTAGAACAGGACCCCGGCGATGCCGGCGACCATCACGATAAGGCGCGCCGAGTTCATCAGCGCGTTGTCCAGGAAGAGTTCGAGGTTCTGTGTGTCGTTGTTGAGGACGGCCATGACCTCGCCGGTCTGCTTGTCGTCGAAGAAGGCCATGTCCAGCCGTTGCATCTTCTCGAAACAGTCGACCCGGACGGTGTGCATCACGCTGTGAGCGAACAGGTTGGCCGTGACGCCGTAGATCCAGGTGAAGACGGCGACAACGACGAACGAGACGGCAATGGCAACGATCGTGAACCAGAACTGGGCCATCGGCTCCACCGGCAGCCAGGCGTCGGGAACGAGCGGCAGTTCGAACGCGCCGTCCGCGTCGGTGAAGATCGCGTCGATGGCGACGCCGAGCAACAGCGGCGGAACGAGACTCGCCATCCGCGCGACGAAGTTCGCAACCATACCCGCGGAGAACCACCCCAATCGACCCGGTGCGTACGACAGAAAGAGTCTCGAAATCGGCCGGTCGACATCCTCCCGGTAGACGTCGAACGGCGTCTCGTCGGTCTCGGTAGTCACTGTCACTCGCTATTGTTTCGAATCGTAAGTCCACATCGATCGAATACGCCGACGTGGCGCATCTGGGGCGACAGCACCACGATGCGTGTATACTTTTCCAACGGACAACTATACCCGACTCTCGGGCTTTATGCGGCCTCTTGCCGTGAAATAGTCTATCATGCACGAGCCGAGTGGGACTCAAGTACCCCACGGGAGCGAAGGTGGGCGACGCGATGGGGACAAAGAGAGCAACGAGGGCGGAGAAAGCGGTAAGGGTGGGCAACAGTGGTGCAACGGGAGTCGGAGGCGATACCTCGCCACAGTCGGACTGGTTTCCGCGGGCGTCGTGAGTGGCTGTCTTGGACTCGGGAACGACGAATCGGACGTGCTCGGTGATCCCGAATATCGGGAGGGGAGACCGGACCCGGGAGGGGTCTCTATGGAGGAGATGCCGGACCTGAACGGGGGCCTGACGATCTACTCGGGACGCAGCCAGCCACGGATCGGCGAACTGATGGAGTACGTCGAGGCACAGTACGACGACCTGACCATCGAGGTCAGATACGACGACACGGCGGATCTGATCAGCACGATCGAGACGGAAACCGAGACGCCAGCGGACGTCTTCTACGGTAGCGAGACGCAGTCGATGACCCACCTCAAGGACGAGGGCTACACCGTCGAGTTGCCCGACGAGGTCGTCGAGCTGGTCGATACGGGCTCCGTCGATCCGGATGGTCACTGGACCGGTTTCACCCGCCGATTCCGCGCGGTGGCGTACAACGCGGACACGTACGATGCCGACGAGTTACCTGACGATATCTTCGCCTATGCGGAGGACGAGCGATTCCAGGACGATATCATGTGGCCGCCAGACCAGGGCTCGTTCCAGGCGTTCATCACCTCGATGCGGCTGCTCCACGGCGAGGACGAGACCCGCTCGTGGATTCGGTCAATGATCGACAACCAGAACATCGAAGTCTCACCCGGCGGCGATAGCGCGCTGGCACAGGCTGTCGGCGACGGCGAGGTCAGCGTCGGGCTGACGAATCATTACGTCGTCCGCGATCACGGTGGCGACTCCGTCGGCCTGGCGTTCACCAGCGACGATGCGGGGGCGATGTACAACGTCACCGGCGGTACGGTGATGGCCGACAGCGACGACACCGAGACCGCCGCGAACTTCGTCCAGCATATGCTCTCGGCGGAAGCTCAAGAGTACTTCGCGACGACCACCTGGGAGTACCCCGTCATCGACGGCGTCGCCCCACTCGAGGAACTCCCCGGCACGGACGAGTTCGATCCACCCGAGTTTGACCTGAACGAGCTCGACGACCCTGACCCAACGCTCGGACTCCTGCGCGAGGAGAACGTTCTCTGAGGGGACTGACAACAGCATGCGACTTTCAGAGTGACGACATGGGACCAGATCCATTCCGGACGGACGACGCCGTGACAGCGCCGCCACGCGACGGGCAAGCGCACACGATATCGTCCGGAGACAGTGCCACTGAAGGCGACAAGTCGGGAGATGACGGGCGCTCGCGACCGTGGGGACTCACCCTGCTGGCCGCCGCCGTCGCCGCCGTAATCGTCGTCCCCGTCGCCTGGATCGGCGTGATGGCGTTCACCGTCGATCTCGAGCGGGCGCTGTCGATCGTCTTCCGGCCGATGACACTCGAGATCCTCACGAACACGCTCGTTCTGATCGCGCTCGTCACCACCTTCTCGGTGCTCATCGGGGTCCCGCTCGCGATACNCCGCTCAGAGATGTGTATAAGAGACAGGATCTCCCCTTCAGGCGGTTCTGGCTGGCCGCACTCGCGCTCCCGCTCGTCATCCCGAGCTACACCAGCGCGTACGCCTTCATCTCCATCTGGGGGCCGCACGGGCTGGCCCAGTCGCTCGTCGAACCGCTCGGCATCGCCTCGCTGCCCGAACTCTACGGTATGCCCGGCACCGTCGCCATCCTCACGCTGTACAACTACCCGTTCGTCTTCATCACCACCGTCGCGGCGCTGCGCGCGTTCGACAAGACGTACATCGACGCCGCTCGCACCCTCGAAGACAACCTGTTTGGCGTCTTTCGAAAGGTCGTCCTCCCGATGACGAAACCCGCCATCGCCGCTGGGGCGCTGCTTGCCGCCCTCGAGACGGCCGGCGACTTCGGCGTCCCCGCCATGTTGCGACTCAACGTCTTCACGCGACAGATCTACGTTGAACACAACGCCCTCTCCCACGATTACGCCGCGATGCTCTCCCTGCACCTCGTTGCGATCACGCTTGTCATCCTCGTCCTCGAGTACGCCGTGCGCGAGCACCGGACGATCCACGGCGGGAGTCGCGGCGGCTCGCGCTCGTACACGTTCCACCTCGGTGCCTGGAAGTGGCCGGCGCTGGCCGTCTGCGCCGCTATCGTCGCTCTCGCGGTCGTCCTTCCGGTGTCGGTGCTGCTGTGGTGGCTCGTCCGCGGTCCCGAAACCTACGTCGGCTCGTTTGGTTTCCGACTCGAGTACGCGCTGAACTCGGTGTCGGTCTCACTGTTGGCCGCGCTCGCGGCGGTCGTGCTCGCGTTGCCAGTTGCGTATCTCTCTGCCCGGTATCGGTCGGTCGCGTCGACGGTACTCGAGCGCGCGACGTACGTCGGCTTCGCCGTGCCCGGCGTCGTCATTGGACTGAGCCTGGTCTACTTCGGATCAGCCTACGCACCGACGCTGTACCAGACGATTCCGTTGCTCGTCTTCGCCTACGTCGTGCTCTACCTGCCGCTCGCGGTCGGCGCGGCCAGGACGGCCTTTCTCTACGTTAACCCGCGATTCGTCGAGGCCGCCCGGTCGCTCGGCTGTCCGCCGCGTACGGCCTTCCGTCGGGTGACGCTTCCGCTGGTCGTCCCCGGACTCGTCGCCGGTGGCGCGCTGGTCTTCCTCCACGGGATGAAGGAGTTACCCGCGACGCTCCTCCTCCGCCCCGCCGGGTTCGACTCGCTCGCGACGTTCATTTGGATGGCCGAGCGCAACGCCTACTACGGCTACGCGGCGGTCCCCGCACTCGTCCTCGTCTGCGTTTCGGCGCTGGCAATCGTCGGCGTGTTGCCTGGCAATGGCACCTCACTCTGGCGGCGCGTGCGTCGTCGCATCGGGACCAAACGTATGAACCCGCCAAATCAGAACGAAGAGAGGGCCGAACGCGACGACACAGCCCCGTTCAGCCGATCCGGTGGTCCACCCACCCGGACACGGAGCGCGACCGACGGCGGGAACCCCGTTCGAGGCGACACAGCCGCCCATCCGCAATCGGACAGCGGAGAATCCAATCGGTCACGATCGGACAGCGAGGAATCCAACCGTTCGCTATCGGACAACGATGCGTCGTCCGTGCTCGAACTCGAGTGCGTCACGAAATCCTACGGCGCGCGACCAGCCGTCTCAGACCTCTCGCTTTCAGTCCAAGAGGGCGAACTGCTCACGTTACTCGGCCCTTCCGGCTGCGGGAAGACGACGACGTTGCGTCTGATTGCAGGACTCGTGCGACCCGACAGCGGCAGCATCCGGATCCGTGACGACTCTGTGGCAGACACCGCCGACGAGACGTTCGTCCCATCCGAGAACCGCGACGTCGGTATCGTCTTCCAGGATTTCGCGCTCTTCCCCCACAAGACGGTCGCGGAGAACGTCGCTTTCGGCCTCGGTGATCGTGATGGTGCTGGAAAGGATGGACAGCCTGCCGACGAACTCGTCGACGACCTCCTCGAGTTAGTCGGGCTCAGCGACTACCGCGATCGGTTCCCGGACGAACTCTCTGGCGGCCAGAAACAGCGTATCGCACTCGCGCGGTCGCTGGCTCCGGAACCGGACGTATTGTTACTCGATGAGCCGCTGTCGAACCTCGACGCCGGCCTTCGCGTTCAGATGCGCGAAACCGTTTCGGAGATACTCGACCGGGTCGACGTGACGGCGGTCTGGGTGACCCACGACCAGACCGAGGCGCTCTCGGTCGGTGATCGGACTGCCGTGATGATCGACGGAGAGATTGCCCAGGCCGATTCCCCGCGGGCGCTGTTTATGCGCCCCGAATCGCGGGCGGTCGCGGACTTTCTGGGGCAGGCGAGCTACCTCCCCGGACGCCAGAACGGCACTGAGACTGTCGAAACGCCGATTGGCTCGCTCGACGGGGATCGGATAACACTGCAGTCCAGCGCTGAACGGTTCGCATCTGCGGATCGGGAGCAGGCACAGGAGTACAACGACGGTGGCAGCAGTAGCGACAATGACGCCAGTGCTGACGTCGACGCCACCAACAACAACAATGACAACAACAACAGCACCCACAACCTCGATCTCCTCCTCCGCCCCGACGACATCTCTATCACCAACAGCGCACCCGACACCGCCGACGGCCGAATCGTCCACCGCCAGTTCACCGGTTCGACGGTCCGCTACCGGGTAGTACTCGAGTCCTCAAGCGGGCTGGAAAACACACAGTCAGTCGGCCAGCGTGACGAGAATATCGTAGATAGCGCGCCGGTACTCGAGTGTCGCTGCTCACACGAGACGTGGTACGAGGTCGGAACGCCGGTGTCGGTGTCGATTACGGCGAGTCATGCGGTGCCGGCATTTCCGCTGTAGGAGCTGCGGATGTGGACGTTGACATGGTGGGACGGGCTATCGGGAGCCGGGCCAGAGTGTCTCAGTCGGTCTCCGAAAGTTCCGTCTCGGTCTGGTCCGCCTGCAACACGAACGTCCGCTCTGGCGGTGGCGCGAGACGTAACTCCACGGCCGCCGTCAACCGGTAGTACTTCCGATTCCCGCGCATGTACCAGTCGACCAGGCCGGCCTCCTCGAGCGTCGAGAGGTGGTGGACCGCCGTCTTACCGTCCATTCCGACATCCTCCGTCAGCTCCGAGACGTACTTCGGCTCGCGCGACAGTTCGCGCAGAATCTCGAGTCTGGTCCCGTTCCCCAACGCCTCGATGAGAGACATATGACAGTCGTCGATGGCCGTACACAGAAGCGTTGTGTAGGTACAAACACCAGACGTACCAGATTTCGAGACTGTTGGCTCAGAATCAGGTCCAGGTTTATGGCCATCCTCGTCGTAGTTCGAGGGCATGAGTGACCGGGTCAACGTACCGGACGACCGCGACCGCACACAGCGAACGATCACGGACGGCTTCTTCGAACGCGAGGTCTACCTCTCCCGCCAGGAAACCGCCACCTTCCTCCGAGACCTCGCAGATCAGCTCGAAGCCGACACGAACGTCACCGTCGCCGGCTCAGAGTGGGAAATCCCCTTCGAGTACCGCGAACCGATCGAGGTAGAGATCGAGTTCACGAAACAGCGCGAGCGCGAACTCGAGATCGAACTCGAGTTCAGCGAGGCGACCGACGGCGGCGGCTCGGGACTGTCGGTCCGGTGAGTCAGGAGCGAAGGAGATCAGGCACACCGGCTATCGAGCACGCCACCCTGGACGAGCGCCGCGCAGAGTCGCTGCCAGTCGTCGGGTGTGTGCCACCCCCAGCCGTGTTTCCGGACGCCGTCGCTCCGGGCGAACTGAGCAGTCGCGAGTCGAAGCGTTCGTTCGATTCGGTCACGAGACTGTACCTCATCAACGGCCTCTCCACTCATTGCCCGGTCAGCAATCACCGTCGCAACCGACGACGGCGAGCACTGTACCAACCCCCAACTGGCCGTCATCGCCACGAGAAACGCCCAAATCCGTGCTCGTGTCTCTGGATCAGTGAGCCCCTCACGGCTGGCGACCAGCGCCGGACCGTAGACCGGATACTGTTCTGCGATCGAAATCACGTCGACGGTCGCACCATCGCGCTCGAGTCGCGTCGCATCCGCCGCAACACCCGTGACCGCGTCAACCTCTCCGGACTCGAGTGCAGTGCGTTCCTCACCGTCCAGTTCGATGATGTCGACTGCGTCACGGATACCGGCCTGGGAGAGCAAGAGCTGGCCGAGAAGGCCGGTTTCGGACGCTGGCGGCATGCCGAGTCGACGGCCACGAAGCTGGTCGAGGCGCTCAAACGGCTCGCCGAATGCGGACTGCGTCGTGTAGAGGACGACGGGCGAGCGCGGGAGGAGGACTGCAACTGGCACGACATCACGGCCAGCGGCGCGCTCGCAGAGAACGGTCGCCGCGCCCGCGACGGCGAGGTCTGTTTCCTCGTCGTCGACGACTGTTTGGACGGCTGCACTTGAGCCGGCGCAGGCGTGGTACTCGAACTCGAGTTCGGACTTAGTCTCGGGCTCAAGCTTGGGTTCGGGTTCGGGTTCGGATTCAATCGGACGATCAGTTGTACCGGGCTCGTCGTCAGTAGCAGCCGCAATCGGTCCGAACAACGCCCCGTGGAAGCCGTTCGGATGCCAGTTGAGTGCGACACGAATCGGCTGTTCGGTTTCGTCCCGACGGTCGTGGTCGGAACGAGTGGCAGGATCAGAAAGGATTGCTAGCTGGGATCGGTCCCCACTCGAGTCCGAACTGATCGGCGTCCCGTTCTCGTTGTCGTCGAACTGTGCTGCCTGCCGGAGCAGACGGCCGGCGTGCTCATCCGCGACGCCTCGCGCAGTAGTCGCGAGTGCATCCACTGCGTACCATGCGTTCGGCGGCCGCCCCGGCGACGAAGTTTGGACGGTCGTGCGCTCGACGAACCCGCGCTTCTCGAGTCGATCGAGACTCGTCCGGGCGGCGTTCTGGCTCAGACTTGTCCCGATGTGAATCGCGGTCAGCGTCGCCGTGCGGTCGAGGTCGGCCTCTCGAATCCGACACAGCAGGTACGCGAGGACACGGCCGGCGTCCTCGCCGAGACCTGCCGCGAGCCGTGTGATGAGCGGCTCGTCCGCGTCCGTGAGCACCGGGAACGTTCGCCTGTCCATGGCGTGATGCGGACCAAGCTACCACCGCGAGGCGCATAAAGTCGAAGCTGCCGATCTCTGTCACATGGAGACAGGGGGTCGCTCGCTCAACGAATATACAGGACGAAGAGCCCCAGTGCAAGCAGGAGTAGCCCCCACCAGAGCGAGTCGCCGGGAAGCACTTTCAGGATGAGCGTGACGACACCCGAAGAGAACAGCGACCAGCCGATTGTCGTTTGATACGTCATACGGACTCGACGCCCACGGGACCCATAGTTTACCAGCCTGCCGAGACACAGCCACAGCGAGAGCTGTGGCAGCGTATCACTAGCGCCAGCGCCGTGCCGGTGCCGATAAAATAACCGGTCAGACTCGAGTCCACTCTGTACTCGAGTCCAATGGTGAGTGGTCGATTCGGTGGGGCTGTACGGGTTGTACGTGTGCAGTGTACGGGTGTACAGACCTACGAGAGTACGTCTACGCTATGCGGGAGCGCGGTTGGATGGGGGGTGTAACCTGAGCCGAGTTACATCATGCCGCCCATGCCGCCGCCCATACCGCCCATGCCGCCGGCACCTGGGGCACCGCCTTCGTCGTCGCCCTTGTCGGTGGAGAGGTCACCGGCAGAGATGATGTCGTCAATCTTGAGTACGAGGTTCGCGGCCTCAGCAGCGGAGGTCACGGCCTGCTCCTTGGCGTGGGCTGGTTCGACGACACCGGCGTCGTAGGTGTCCTCGATGTCGCCCGTGAAGACGTTCAGGCCGGCCTCGACGTCGCCGTCGTCGTGTGCAGCACGGAGGTCGACGAGCGTGTCGATGGAGTCGAGTCCAGCGTTCTCGGCGAGCACGCGTGGGACGAGCTCGAGCGAGTCGGCGAAGGCCTCGACGGCGAGCTGTTCGCGGCCCGAGACGGAGTCGGCGTAGTCACGCAGGCGCGAGGCGAGTTCGACCTCGATGGCACCGCCGCCGGCAAGGGCGCGACCGTCGGAGACGGTCTGGGCGACGACGTCGAGTGCATCGTTGACGCCGCGCTCGAGTTCGTCGACGACGTGGTCGGTGGAGCCACGGAGCAGGAGGGTGACGCCGTGGGCGTCCTCGCCCTCGACGTAGAACAATTCGTCCTCCTCGTCGCGGAGAACGTCACCGTGGCCGAGGTCCGCGGCGGACGCGCTGCCGAGGTCGGAGACGATGGCCGCGTTGACGACCTCCGAGAGGAACTCGAGGTCGGACTTCTTCGCGCGGCGGACGGCGAGGATGCCCTCCTTGGCGAGGTAGTGCTGTGCGAGGTCGTCGATGCCCTTCTGGCAGAAGACGACGTCAGCGTCGAGGTCAGCGATCTGCTGGACCTTCTCCTTGAGCTGCTCTTCCTCGCGGTCGAGGAACTGCTGAAGCTGATCTGGGTCCGTGACGGAAACCTCGGTGTCGATGTCGGTCTCCTCAACCTCAATCGGCTCGTTCAGCAGCAGAATGTCGGCGTCCTCGGCCGAGGTTGGCATGTTGTCGTGGACCGGGTCCTTGTCGATAATGCCGCCCTCGAGAAGGTCGGACTCGGAAACGCCGCGGCCGGTCTGGGTCTCGATGTTGAGGAACTCGAGGTCGACGACGTTGTTGCCCTCGGCGTCCTCGACGGTGACCTGGCGGACGGCCTCGACGATGAGCTCGGCGAGGTGTTCCTTGTTGACCTCGGTGCCCTTGCCGGTCATCGAGGTTTCGGCGACCGAGCGCAGGAGGTCTTCGTCCTCGGTGTCGACGTCGACGGCGATGTCGTTGATCTCTTCGCGAGCCTGCTCGCTCGCCATGTGGAAGCCCTTGATGATCGCCGTCGGGTGGATGTCCTGCTCGAGGAGGTCCTCGGCGTTCTTGAGGAGCTCACCGGCGATGGAGACGGCCGTCGTGGTGCCGTCACCAGCCTCGTCCTCCTGGGTCTCGGCGACCTCGATGATCATTTCGGCCGTCGGGTTGTCGATATCCATCTCCTGAAGGATGGTGACGCCGTCGTTGGTGATCGTTACCGATCCCATCGAGTCGACGAGCATCTTGTCCATCCCTTTCGGGCCGAGTGTGGACTTGACGGACTCAGCGACCGCGCGAGCGGCGCTGATGTTGTAGTCCTGCGCGTCCTTGTCCTTGACGCGCTGGGAGTCCTCGCTCATCACGATCATCGGCTGTCCCTGCTGCATTCGCTGGCTCATAGTCAGCCGAATCATTGATTGTGATTCTACATAAAAGCACCGATACAGAGATATCAACGGGAGAAACGGACCACCACCGAAAACGCGAGAAAACCACCGTAGTGCACGCCGATATACTCAGAACGGGCGCGCTCCGTCGCATTCACGAGACGCCATCACAGGACGCGACAGCCCACCATCTTTAAGTATAAATCCCCGATCACGGCGACAGTGGTTCGACTAGCGAGGGCGAGTCGACACTCGGATCGTTGACCGCGGTCGAAACCGGATACGCACGCATCTCCGCGGCAGGATGGGGGGCGAGCAGATCCGCCGGATCGCCGCCAGAGAGCCACTGCTGCTCGTCGGCAGGGTCGAGAATCACCGCCATTCGATGGTGGAGGTCCACCACGAGGTCGTTCGGCTCCGTCGTGATGATCGTAAACGTTTCGAGTGGCCCCGGGTCAGCACCATCAGTATCACTTTCAGCGGCCCCACCGCCGAACGCGTCGAGGCCAGTCTGGGTCGTCTCGTCCTGCGGCCGCTCGCGGCGCACCCAGAGTCCCGCCAGCGCAAATGGCCGGTCGTCCTCGAAGGCGACCCGGTAGGGGTGTTTGCCGTCGTCCGTCTCGACCCACTCGTAGAAGCCATCGGCAGGGACGAGACAGCGCCCGGCCGCGGGCGTCTCGCGGTCGTTCGCGTCCTGCTCCATCGCTGCACTCTCTGCATCCGCAACCGTCGCCTGCCGATATGCGTCCCGAAAACTCGGCTTCTCGTTGACCGTCTCCGCACGCGCGTTGATGATCCCTCCACTCGCATCGTCGGCCCACGTCGGCACCAGTCCCCACTCGAGTTCCCGGATCGTCGTCGGCGTCTCATCAGTGATCACTGGGAGGTCCTGGCTGGGAGCCATGTTGTATCGCGGGGAGAACTGCTCGCCATCCGATGCAAACCGCGCACCGAACCGGTCTTCGAGCTCGTCCTGCGCGAGCATGAGTGTGTAGCGGCCGCACATACTGTCACCCTCGCTCGGCGCGGGTAAAGCGTTGTTCGCTCGATGATCGGCAGGTCCGAGACTGGCAAGTAGTGAGCGGTGATTGGGAGCGACGACAGCGGTCGTTGCGGCACGCGAAACGACAGCCGCATGCGTAGTAGGCAACTACTCGTTGGTACGCGCTGCGTACTGGCTCGGCAGTCGGACGTAGGCCCATCGTTACGATAGCGGTTCTCTTCGGACTATGGTCTGGGCCACCAATGACGACAACCGGGTCAGACCGCTACGAAATGATCGTGTGTCAGGACGGGAAGCTCGAGATTCGAGACCGCGAGAAAGCAAACTGCTGGATTGCAACGGATTCCCCGATCGAGCTCGAGCGGTGAGAGTGCTGCGCTTCCAGTCGGCTGTGTCCGTCTACAAGCCACGGATACGGGTGCTACTCGAGGGTAGCCCATACAGGTAGGATCGACTGAACTCACCGTATTCTCTCAATACGTGAGCCTGCAGACTCGACGCATCTCGGACAAGGTGTGTCGGCCCACTATAGTAGCCACTGCAAGTCACTGCACACCTGATCGCACGGCGGCAGCGCGGTTCGGAGCGAGTGAACTGAGCGAG
This sequence comes from Natrialba chahannaoensis JCM 10990, assembly GCF_000337135.1. Lineage (GTDB taxonomy): Archaea > Halobacteriota > Halobacteria > Halobacteriales > Natrialbaceae > Natrialba > Natrialba chahannaoensis. Next base: position 56,807 of record NZ_AOIN01000043.1, on the reverse strand, counting down.
AACCGCGAACGTGCGATCAGTGTGTAACTAGTTGCAGTTGGTACTATAGGAGCAGATCCTCTCGAGGACATTGTTCGTCGTGTGAAATTCAAGAAACGCCAGGACTGGGATTTGAACCCAGAATCCCAAAGGGAACACGCTTTCCAGGCGTGCGCCTTACCGTTCGGCCATCCTGGCTCACCTTATCGTAACCACGTCCCTCGTTTAACTCTTACTTTTAGTCGTCGTCAGTGTCAGCCGTCGTCAGTCCAGTGCGATGAACGGTGTCCCATCAGCATCGACCGACCACGTGCGAAATCAGTCCTGCGTCCGCTCCGCCGCCCGCTTCGCCGACCAGGCCGCCACCCGGTACTCGAGTACGTACGCGCTCACAGCAGTCCCCACACCGACGAGGACTGCGACGACGAATCCCTGTCCGATCGAGACCAGCGGCTCGACGACCAGCGCGTAGCCCTGGACGAGGACCAGAAACGCCATGAAGCCGACTGCGCCCCACAACAGGGCAGATTTTGTCCGTGGGTTCATTCGTCGTTCACTCAGTGGAGTGCAAAACGGCGATTACTCGAGTGACGCGATCGCTTCGATCTCGATGCCGACGCCCTTTGGGAGCGCGGCGACCTCGATAGCACTGCGGGCCGGCGGCTCGTCGTCGAAGTAGCTGGCGTAGGTGTCGTTCATCGCGTCGAAATCCTCGATGTCGTCGAGGAAGACGGTGACCTTGAGGATGTCTGCGGGAGTCGCGCCAGCTTCGTCGAGGACGGCGACGAGGTTATCGAGGGACTGCTCGGCCTGCACGTCGATCGGTTCGTCGTCGAGGAGATCGCCGTCGGGCGTCAGGGGAATCTGGCCGGCGGTAAACAGCAGGTCGTCGTTGGTTGCCGCCTGACTGTACGCGCCGACTGCGGATGGTGCCTCGTCGGTATCGATGATTCGCTTCATACCCGCTACTGCTTCCCGATTGGTCTTAAATGCAGGCGAAACACGATCGATTGTCGAGAAGCAAAGAGACGAGCGTACGTCGCGGGCCGATCAGGCCAGAATATCGACCACGTACCCCTCCTCTCGGAGTGACTCCAGAAACGCATCGACGTGGTCAGGGCCGCGCATCTCGAGTTCGATCTCGACTTCCGTATCGCTCATCTCGACCTCGCGCGAGGTGCGGTCGTGGTAAATCGCGTAGATGTTGACCTGATACTCGGTGAAAATCTCGAGCAGTTTCTCGAGTGCCCCCGGTCGATCCTTGAGCACGGTTCTGATCTTCAGATAGCGGCCAGTCTCGACGAGGCCACGGACAATGATGTTGGTGAGCGTGTTGAGGTCGACGTTGCCGCCCGAGAGAATCGGCACGATGGTCTCGCCCGCGTCGTACTCGAAATGCTCGAACAAGAGTGCGGCAAGTGGCACCGCGCCAGCACCCTCGACCAACGTCTTCGAGCGCTCGAGCAGGTAAACGATCGCGACCGCGATTTCGGAGTCCGAGACCGTGACGACCTCGTCAACGTGCTCCTCAATATGGCGGAACGGCTTCTCGCCGACGCTTCGCGTCGCGATCCCGTCCGCGATGGTGTCGACGCCGTCGAGCGAAATTCGCTCGCCCTTCTCGAGTGAGGTCGCCGCACTCGATGCGCCCTCGGCCTGGACACCGATCACGCGCGTCTCGGGTCGTTTCTCCTTGATCGCCGCGGCAACGCCGCTAATGAGGCCGCCGCCGCCGATGGGGACGACGACGGTGTCGACGTCAGGGCAGTCCTCAAGGATTTCGAGGCCGATCGTTCCCTGACCGGCCATCACGTACTCGTCGTCGAAGGCGTGGACGTACGTGCGGTCTTCTTTCTCTTCGAGTTCGTGGGCGCGCTGGGCGGCCTCGTTGTAGTCCGTCCCGTCGAGGACGACCTTCGCGCCGTAGTTGCGGGTCGCTTTGACCTTCGAGATGGGCGCGTGTTCGGGCATGACGATGGTCGAGTCGACGCCGGAGCGCGTGGCCGCGAGGGCGACACCCTGGGCGTGGTTCCCCGCGCTTGCGGTGACGACTCCTGCGTCTTTTTCCGCTTCAGAGAGCGTCGCGACGCGGTTCGTCGCACCGCGGATCTTGAACGACCCCGTCCGCTGGAAGGTCTCGAGTTTGAAGTGGACATCGGCGTCAGTCATCGACGAATAGGTGTGTGAATATTCGAGTGGGGTGTGTCTGGATGTTTCACGTACCCGGTCCTGAGCTTCGAGAACGTCAGCGAGTTCGATCATATGCGTGCCTATTCGTCATATATTGTAAGACTGTCGGGGACGATCGAGCGGGCGGACCCCACCCCCACTACCCCGACAGGAACAGGAACGTGCTGCCAGCGGCAACACGACAGGGATACAGGGAATGCACGGCGTGTGACGTGCGAGTATAGACGGGCACGCAGACACCATAAAACCCACCCCTCCAGAGTGAAAGTGAAATCGCAAGCAGGCACCGGGATCGAAGCGGCGTCAGACGTCCGGCGGACGGCTGTCTTTCGCCAGTCGAACACCGACATCGTGTGTCTCAATGTAGTCGCGAACACCGTCCTCGAAGGTTGGGGCTCGGGGCCACTCGAGTACTGACTCGGTGCCGAGCCGATCGGGGTTGCCGACGTAGGTCCAGACCGGGGGCTGCCCGTCCTCGTCCACCGGACGGCCGTCCGCGTTCGCGCCTGTCCCCAGGTCCATATCCGCAGCCACGTCCGGGTCCACATCCGCATCCGCATCCATACTCGTGAGCCACGGAACCTGAACGCGAACGTAGAGACCATGCTCGACGCCTTCGTACCGATCGAGTCGTTCGAGCCCCGAATCGGTGACGGTGAGTAGTGTTCCGGTTGTCTCGCCAGCTGTCGTTTCGCTACCGGTTGTCTCGCCGTCCGTCGTCTCGACCTCCATTGCTGCGTTATCCATCACCGAGTCATCCGTCGCCGAGCCAGCCGGCGCGAGCGTCGGGTACTGGCCGTCGACCTGACGACAGCCCTCGAGGACCGCGTCGCCGACGATTTCGGTATCTGGCCACTCGGTACCGAGGACGGCGCTGGCCTGTTCGCGGTCAGTCAGCGTTCCATAGACGAAGACGAAAGTGAGGGCATGAGCACACACAGGACGGGCGAACCATCTCGGGGCGGCTACTTTTTGGTTGCGACGCGCTCGAGATGACTCCGCGACGAGCGATCACGGTGGTGACAAACACGATCAGACAAGACAAAACGAGCACGGTCAGAACAAGAAAACGAACCGCTCTACGGCGTACCGTTACCGCTCCGTGATCGGCACGAACTCCTGGTCCTCCGGACCCGTATACCGGGCGCGCGGTCGGATCAGGCGATTATCGTCCTGGTACTCGAGTACGTGTGCGATCCAACCGCCGGTGCGACTCATGGCGAAGATCGGGGTGTACATGTCGATCGGGATGCCAAGCTGGTAGTAGACCGAGCCGGAGTAGAAGTCGACGTTCGGTGCGATGCCCTTCTCGACTAAGCCCTTCTCCTCGGAGAGGTACTGCTCGATGGTCGTGGTGTAGTTGTACCACTTGTCGTCGCCGTTTGCGGCGAGTTCCTTGCTCCGTTCTTCGAGGATCTTCGCGCGGGGATCTTTGACGTTGTAGACGCGGTGGCCGAAGCCGGGGATGCGTCGGCCTTCGTCGGTGGCCTGTTCGACCCACTCGCGGTGGTCGAGATCGCTCTCGTCGATTTCGATCAGGACTTCCATGACGTCCTGATTGGCACCGCCGTGGAGCGGGCCGGAGAGCGCGCTGATGCCGCCAGTGACGGCGCTGTAGATGTCTGCCATCGTAGAGCCGATGACCATCGAGGTGAACGTAGAGGCGTTCAGGCCGTGGTCGGCGTGGAGGATGAGCGCCTGGTCGAAGGTTTCGGCAGCGATGTCGTCGGGTTGCTCGCCGGTGAGCATGTAGAGGAAGTTCGCGGCGAGTCCCAGATTGGGGTCGGGATCGACCGGCTCCTCGCCGAGTCGGTAGCGTTCGAAAGCGGCGAGCGCGGTCGGAATCTTGGCGGTGATTCGCCGACCCTTGCGAAGCGTCGCATCCAGGTTTTCGGGATCAGCGTCGGTTTCGGGTTCGGTTGCCGAAAACATCGAGACAGCGGTCCGGAGGGCAGCCATAGGCCGCTCGCCGGCGTCGGCGAGACGCTCCATCGTTGCGAGCACGTCGTCGCTGACGGTGCGTTCCTCGGTAAGCGCCTCGGTAAACGACGCGAGCTCGTCCTCGGAGGGGAGGTGGCCGTTCCAGAGGAGGTAGAGGACTTCTTCGTAGCTTGCGCCACGGGCGAGGTCCTCGATCGCGTAGCCACGGTAGATCAACCGTCCCGCGTCACCATCGATCGAGCTGAGGTCTGACTCTGCGACCAGGACGCCCTCAAGCCCTTTTTTAAGGTCGTCTGCCATACCGTGGAATTTCAGTCGCCGATGGAAAAGTATTGTCGTTTTCTCGCCGTAATCTGTCAACAGACGCGAGGCGCTTCCTGGTCACAGATTTCCGCAGTCGGTTCCAACTCATAAAGCATGATCAGGTGTCTATCCGTTCGACAAGTTCGACGACGTAGCCGTCAGGATCTTCAACGAACGCAACTCGACAGCCAATCTCTGCCATCGTCGTCGGTTCCATCTCGACGGGTGGATCGACCTGGGCAATCAGTCGGTCGAAAACATCATCGGTACGCTCAACGCCGACGGCGACGTGAGCCATCGTTCCGGAATCGATTTCAGGGCCGCCAGCAGGATCGTGCTTGAACTGGAACTCCGCGTTTTCACCCCCTATGTAGACGTTTTCGACGCCGTCGTCCGTTTCGAACGACCAATTTTCCGTCAGCCCCAGCGCGTCGACGTAAAAGGACCGTGTCTGCTCGAGGTTCGATACCCAGAGTGCCGTGTGAATGACATCCATACCTCTTGTGAGACGAACTGTTGTAAGTCAATTCCGGCGTGAGCGAAGACTGCCGCGAGCGTGTCGATGTATCGAGACAGCAATTCCTGCGGCCCGTTTCTCGAAGACAGTATCGATGCGAGCCACACGTTCAAACCTGTTCGGTCATTTAGGATTGTGTCGGACGTTCCCACAGCAAGGGAATCAGCCTGCGGCTTACGAGAGTAGCCACCTGATACCCGACCAATGGAAGTCAGTGAATTCCTCGATGGAGAGGCATTAACTGGATCGCACGCAGCAATTATCTTCGCCCTCTGGCTCGGTATCGTGATGGTCGGCGCGTTCGTCCTCACGTTCGTCGTGTGATTTCGGCCAACGGGTGCGGTATATTACTTCGACAGACGAATTCACCGTCTCGTTTCGGTGGACAGTTCTAACACACAGTTCATAGACAGTATGTCCCGATATGTCGGCGAGTAGACAGTATAACTATAGTAGCCACTGCAAGTCACTGCACACCTGATCGTACGGCAACTGTGCGATCAGTGTGTAACTAGTTGCAGTTGGTACTATAGACACGTTGATGGAGCGTGAGTGCACCCGCAACACGAAGCAGTCGCTCCTGGATGAAATCAAGACCGAGATCAAAAGCGCCAGCGAGACTCCCTGAGAAACCTACAACTGCTGCCCGAGTTTCTCCCGACTGATGTGGACACCAGTCGGCGTGATGATCATCTGATCCTCGCCCTTGCGGACGATGTCGCCGTCGACCTCCTGGGCGACCTGGCGCAGTTCGTCAACGATGTGTTCAACGGTGCTGTCCTCGGTTCGCAGTCGAGTGATGTCCGCGATAACGATGTCGCCGTCGTAGACGGCGTCCTTGATATCGATTGCATCCGCCTGGCTGCCGACTTCCGCGATATGTACCTGCATCGCCGCCGCGTCGGCCGAACTCGCCGAGACGTCGTCGAGGTCCAGTTCGACGTAGTCCTCGGCAGTCCGCGACTGGTTGCCACCGAGAATCTTACTCATCAGTCCCATTGCCGTTACCCACCGGGGCCGCCAGTATAGTTCTTACGTCAGACAGACACTCAGCATCCCAATTATGTTGGCTGTCTGTCTCGTCCGACACGCTACCACACTGCGTCGTCTCCGTCGAACGACCACCGGTGAGCACATACAGCAAGCACCAACGCCCCACGCCCCGCAACCAACGTCGAACAACTCACGTGCAGTCACCCACGGACTAGCCGCCACCTCTACGCTTTTTGACTCTCAGTCCGTCACCCCAGCCGATGACCTTCAGCATCTGCGTCCACGAATCCTATACCACTCCTGACAGCAAAGAACACGAGCGCTTCGGCGTCGCCGTCACAACCCGCCTTCCCGGCGTCGGCACTCTCTGTCCCTTCGTCAGCGAAAACGGGGCCGTCGCCACCCAGAGCCTCGTCAACATCGACCTCGGCCGCACCGGCATCGAGTACATCGACGACGGCCTCAGCGTTGGCGACGCACTCGAGTCCCTCCTCAACACAGATGACGGTGCACCCCAGCGACAACTCCACGGCGTCGACGCCGAGGAGACGTTCGCCTTTTCGGGTGCGGAGTGTGGTGACTGGTTCGGTTACCAGGAGGGCGAACACTTCACGGTTGCCGGGAATCTGCTCACCGGCGAAGCGGTGATCGAGGAGACGGCAGCGGCCTACGCGGATGCAGCGGTGCACGAAACGGAGGACCAGACGGACGGGAGTCCGCGCGAGGGTGACGGCTCTGCCCCGCTCGCAAAGCGGCTCATCAACGCGCTGGCGGCGGGTCACGAGCAGGGCGGCGACAAGCGCGAGGAGCTGACGGTCCAGAGCGCGGCTGTGGTCGTCGAGTCGACGGAGTCCCACGATGTGACGAAGCTATACAACGATTTGCGCGTGGACGCGACCGAGACGCCAGTCGCGGACCTGCAGGAAACCTACGAGCTCGCGGTGGATGGATACGAAGCCACACTCGAGCGCTACGCGGAGGCGTACGAACAAGATTCGCTCGACGAAGCAGCGGAAAGCTGAGTGGTAGACGAACAGAGACGCCAGTAATCGAAAGCACTCATATTTCAGAAAAGAAGAAGAGTTTGGCATGAACCCGATACACTCGCGACTGCCTCGAAAAAGCAGACAGTTCTAGGAATCGTCCTACTCTCGTTCAGTATCGGTGCCATCGTCGAGGTCGCCGGCCGACTGTATTTCATCCGACTACCATAGAACTAGCCGAAAGAGAACCTGCGAATATATCGTGTGGCTTCCTGGCAATAGGTAAGGGTACTGATAAATCACAATAAGTTGTGAATCCAGCATCTTATCCCGGTGTGAGACAGATAGAACCATACAAGTGGTGGACATTCATGGTCGATGGAGACAAAAATGACCGGGAAGTCAGCGAATCATCGAAATCTGATAGTCCACGCGAGGAGAACTCTCTTGGAGCCGCGCTTGAGACCTCTCTTCAAGCCGGGTTGCGATCACTGGCCGATGGATTGCGGAACGCAGTTGAAGGGGACACAAGTGGCACAGCGCCCTCCAGAACACCCTCACAGCCACATCCCGCTGCTGATAGAAAGCAAACAAAGCAGAATCAGCGTGCAGACACCGGGAAACACAAGCGGAAGAAACGGACGCGCGAATCGAAGTCTGACGAGTGCTTACTCGACACTCGCGTCAGCGACGACACGTTCATCGTCACTGCGGACATGCTTGGTGCCAGTTTAGACGACATCACGGTTGGGATGACCCCAAGAACAAACGAACTCATCATCAAGAAGACTGGAACTGTCGTTGGACGAGTTGATCTTCCGCTGGCTGCGCCCGAAATGAAGGAAGCGTGGTTCAAGAACGGTATTCTTGAAGTCCACCTGAAATCGGAAGATTCCGAAGCGCTCACCGACTCACCCTCATAGATGATTGATTTCAACTACTGAACGATGGAGGTGAGATATGCAGTAAAATTCCATTTGGAGCACCTTCTCTCTCCCATGCTGAGAAATCGTCACTCTTCGGTTATTGACTCCTAACGAATGCCACATTCGTGTGCTGCATTCAGTATGATCCTAAATTGATTACCGTTTGAGGATCTCAACAAGTCCAGCTAAGAGCGTGTTAGCTACGTTACGCCGTGAATTCGTACAACTCGTCACCAACGTGGTGGAGCGAATCAACGACCTTCCCCTCGTCACCGGCCATCTCCACCCCCTCAACGCGAGCACGACCGATAGCCAGCACCTTGCCGTGGGACTCCTCCGCGATGACAACCAGATCGTCCGGTGAAATGTCCTCAGTTGCCTCCGTAATCCCCGGCCGCATCACGTCCGCCCCGTCGCTGACGAACGAAATCGCACCGGCGTCGACCGTCACCAACCGCCGTTCAGGCTCGTAGGCGTTCGCACCGCGAACCGTCAAAAACGGCACCTCGTCGAAGAACGCAACCTGTGGCTCGCCGTCGATGAGAATGACCTCGCGGTCCGCGTCTTCGAATTCGACACGTTCGTACGTGTCACCGTCCGGTGTCACACCAAGCTTCTCAGAGAGATCGGACTCGAGTGACGAGACATCGTCGCTGCGAAGGTGGTGGCGAGATTTAACTTCCATACCCGTGCTACCGTGCCAACCCATTTAATAGAATAGATTTGGCGCGGGCTAGGTCGTAGACGGGGCAAAAGGGCGGCCGAGAGTGAGAGGCCAGCCACCGGGGGAACCACTATCGCACTGTGGCTGGTAGGGAATCAGACTACGGCCGATGGCCAGCGAATACGTCTTCATCAGCGACCTCCACATGGGCGGCGACGAGGAACTCTCGGCGCTCGACTTCGAGGACGAACTGCTCTCGTTTCTCGAGACACTCGAGAAGCGCGGCGGCGATGTCGAACTAATCATCAACGGCGACACCTTCGGGTTGTGGGAGTACGCCGAGGTGACGGGGCCGGCGAAGCTCGAGCAGGTGATCGAGGATCATCCGCGCGTGTTCGAACAGTTCCGCGCGACCGGTGAGGTGATCGATATCACGCTCATTCCGGGGAACCACGACTACGACCTCGCCTGTTATCCGTCGGCGGTCGACCGGCTCGCGGAGTATAACCTGACGCTCGAACCGGAGATTGCGATTACACGGGAAGTCGCCGTCGACAGCGGCGGCAATCACAGCGATGGACATCCGCAAATCTGGATCGAGCACGGCCAGCAACACGATGCGAACAACCGAATGCCCGACTGGGGGAACCCCGACGCGCTCCCTGTCGGCTACTTCGTCGTCCAGCGAATCGTCGCCGCCGCTGGCCGGTACTCCGACCGGGCCAGAGGCGACTGGTTGCGCGATATCCAGTCGGTCGCACCGATGGAGGAGATTCCCCGCTGGCTCCTCTCGAACTACTTCTACCGAGAGATGAGCCCGTTCCTGCGGGCAGTGGTCGTCCCGCTGTTGCTCTTCTTCAACATCACGCTCCTCTACCTGGCCGGAACGGCACTCGAGGCCGCCGGGATCATCCCGTCGTCGGTGTTTACCGACAATCCGGTGGTCCACGCACTCGGTGTCGGCGACATCGTTCTCGAACTCATCATCACGATCAACGTCGTGATCATCGTCGTCTTGCTCTTACTCGCGATTCCGTTTTGGCTGTTCAGACGCGATCTCAAGCACACGCTCGAACGCTTCGGCGTTGTGCTCTCCGGCGTTCGCGTCGGCCAGGGCGACGAACCGTTTCTCCGGGCCGCCAGGAACGTGTTCGAAACTCACCCCGACGTCGCCGTCTTCGTCTACGGCCACACGCACCGCGCGTCGCTCACCCGGTGGGGTGATCGGGTCGTCGTCAACACCGGCACCTGGCTGAAGAAACTCCAGCACGTCGAAACCCGGTTCTCAAGACTTCCGGGTGTCTACTATCCCTCATTTCGACTGAACTACTACCGGATCTTCGCCGAGGGTGACCGGATCGTCGTCGAGTACGAGGAGATCGAGACCGACAAGTCACCTGACCTGACGCGCTTTCAGCGATTGGTCGCCCGCCATCCATCGGCCGAAGAACCCATTCCGGACCGAACGGTGATCGATCCAACGGGTACACTCGAGATACCCGAAGACGAGCGGAGTGGTTCTGAGTCCTCGTAATCTCATGATCTCGTGAGTTCGTGAGTTCGTGAATTCGTGAGTTCGTGAATTCGTGAGTTCGTAACCCTGTGAGAGCAGGTATCGACACAGCGATGTACGGGAGTGAGCCGGGTCGGTCACGTACAGTCATTGTCTCGCCTGGTGTACGGCAGCTATGATCGACTCGCTCGGCGGTGAGGGGACGGACCGAATGGAAGGGTTGAGCGACGGGTTGTTTGCGATCGTGTTGACGTTGCTGGTGTTGCAGTTTGAGGTGCCGGATGTCTCCGCGGGAGAGTTACCGGGAGCGCTTGCGGATCAGGAGACACTGTTGTTCAGTTACCTGCTGAGTTACTTGGTGGTCGGAGTCTACTGGATTGTACACCACAACCTCTTTCGGAATATCGTTGACCACGACCGGACGTTGCTGTGGCTGAACCTCTTGTTCTTGCTCTCGATTTCGTTTCTGCCGTATCCGACGGAGATCATGGGGCTGTACGGGACGCAGTTCGCCTGGGCGATGTATGCGACCAACATTATTCTGGTCGGAACGCTGCTGACGCTCGTCTGGAGCTACGCCGCGCGGTCGGGTTTTATTGCGGACGATATCGACGAGTGGACGGCGAGACTGGTAACGATCCGCGGGCTGATCGCCCCCGCAGTCTTCGTGTTCTCGATCGGCGTCGCGCTCGTCGAACTCTGGGTCGCGTTCTTCGTCCCGCTACTGATCGCGCCGCTGCAGTGGCTCTGGGTGCGGTACTATCGGACCGGACAGGCCGCTCGAGCGACCAATTTGAACGGCGACTAGTTCGTTCGCCAACCGATTCTCTACGCAGATACTCCCGCTAAAACGAACGTGTGACAATTGCTAAGTAACCACATGGTGTTGGGATACCTATGTGGCCATGGTCCTCCCGATCCCCGTCGGCGACGGTCACGTGTCTCGCCTGCGGTGACGGCATCCCACGGTCTGCTGCCAGAGAGTACGACAAGTACGGCAACCAGTGGGACCGCCGCGACAAGGAGTTCGAACACCTCTGTCCGACCTGTCACAACGAGCTCTGTCACCAGCCGCGCGACGAACTCGAGGACATCCTCGTCGAACTCCACGCCGGCGAGGAAGAGACTGACGCGTTTCTGGCGAGGTACCTCGCGACAGTCGAGGACCGGTACGGGCGCGTCGAAGAGGAGTCCTGAACTCCTGCGACCGCGAGCAGTAGGTCCCGTGGGTAGCAGTGGCGGTCTGACTTGTTCTCGTGCAGTAACTCACCGGAACTGATCCAGCCCAGACTGGTGGCGACGATGTCCACTGGGTGACGCGCGCCAGGCTGTTTGTCGATCACGTTCTGCGTCGAGATCGACCTCGGGAGCGACTGCCGGTTCGTAGCCCGGGCAGCCAGGACCACAGTCTGCGTTCGCATCGACGAGAGCGTCCGCCCACGCGCAATAGGGCAACGTCGCACCCGCCTCGTCGGTCAGGACACAGGACGCACAGTCCGGGAAGTCGTACGTCCGCCAGCCCTTGCCGTAGGCTCGTTCGGCGAGTCGACGCCGCGCTCGTTCCTTTGCAGCGGCTGAAACGGGCTCAATCTCAGTCCGGCCCGGTTCGAACGCGAGCGGTTCGATTCCCGGCTCGGCGGTGGGTAACGGTGTCGGCTCACGGACGACGTCGATCTCGACTCCGACTCCAATCGCGGCCTCGTCCCCACGTTCCAGTGCCGAGGGGGCGTCGCTCTCACGGTCCCGATGCACCCGCCAGACGCCGACCGGATCAGGGAGGCGATGCAGGTGTGCTCGCGTGACGTAGCTCTCCGTTGCCAGAATCACTTGGTCGACCAGCGCCAAGCTCACGTCGGTTCGGAGTTGCATCTTGAGGTCACCGGGCCGGCCGAGGTCAGGTTTGTTCTCGATGGCGACGATGCGGTCGTACCAATCGGGGTACCGCGCGACCTGCCGCACGTACTCGCGGCCGTTGCGCCGCTTGGATTCGAAGAAGCCAATCTCACAGGCCCGCTCCATCGCTCGGCGTGCGTGGTTCGGATGACAGTCGAAGGCATCTTTCCAGTAGCGCGATCGTCCGGTGCCGACGGCGGATTCGATGGCAGCGTCCGGAATCTCCGCGTCCGTAATCGCGGCGCGCTCGTCGAACTCGGGACCAGGTTCGATGCAGACGATGTCCAGAATTCGGCCGCCAGGATCAGCGACGCTTCCGCCGAGCTGGCGGGCGGTGAGTTGGTCAGCGCCCGCTACCGGCGGCTTGCGGGACTGCTCGAGATGCGCACAGAGCGCGAGTTCAAACGCGAACTCCGACACAGTCGAACAAGGCGCGCGACCGAGAAAAGCGGTCGGATTCGCGGGTGTTACGGAGAGTCAAGGAGAAAGCCTCACCCTTTAGGGCGAAGGATGGCAATGGAGTTCGTTTCAGTCGCTGACGGCTCTGGTCTCGAGTACCGTGAGCTCGTCATCCATCGCCACCCGAAGTTCGTCACCTGCGAGCGGGAGCCGGACTTCGAACCGGTAGGGGTCACGGTCGACGACGCGCGTGAACTCGTCGGAGACACACCATGGCAGCGTCCAGTAGGGTCGATTGTCGAGCGAGACGCCGCGTTCGCGATGGAACGTGACGACCTCGGAGTGATCGAGCAGGCGCAGGCCGGCGGCCGAGCAGAGCGTGTGAGCACACTGACGACACTCGTGGTCGACGCGAAGACTGACACCGAGACAGCAGTCGTCCTCTTCGACGATTCGGGTTTCCATCCGACCGCTACACTCCGGACAGACGCCGTCGGCGGCCAGACAGTGTAGGTGACGCACCCGCTGGTCGAACGCATCGGCGATTTCGGCTCGCGTCCGGTCGGCCAGGCCACCAGGTGGAAACGCGTACTCGCCGTGACCCTGACCGCAGGCTCGGCAGTCGATAGCGAGTCGTTCGTCCTCGTATATCGCCTCCAGCGCCCCGTCACAGGCGAAACACGTACCCTCGACTGTGAACGGGTCGATCGACGGATGTTCGTTGAACGAGCCCGCGATCACCGACCGAACGATCTTCTCACCGGCGTGTTTGAACGCGTAGCCCTCCTCCTGTTGGGTGACAAAATGTCCCGTTAGCTTCTGGAGATGATAGTTGAACTGCGCCGAATCGCGCATGCCGACTTCACGGCGCAGTTCCGAGAACGAAACCGGTGATTCCTCGGCAGCCCACAACGCCTCGAGAATCGAGAGGCGAACCTCGTTGCCGACCAGCGCGAACGCCTCGGCGGGGTCCAGACAGTCGGTGCACTCGAGTATCCCCTGGGTGTGGTGATTGGTTCCGTGATCGTGGTCGCGATTGTGATCGGGCTCGTGATCGTGATCCAGATTCCGGTCATGGTCGATCACGCTGTTTGACTCGCTCATGGTGCGGTGTACGCGAGCAGGGATCAAAGTGGTTCGCTCAAACCATCTTTTGTAAGGATCCGCACCCTTTCTCTGTCTGTCGACCGTCCAGACGTTCGCACTCCCCGGGAAACGGTTGGACGAAGGGTCCTATAAGGTGTCACAGTGATCGATTTCGGCATCGCTACCAGCGGACCAATCGAACGCGGAGACTGCCAGATGGACGGAACGGTCGCCACAGCATGGACGCCGGCAGAACAGTAGGTTTATCAATCGCACGAGGGAAGGCCTACCTAAGATTACTCATCGTCTTATGGCAGGAACTCAACAACCGGAGGTGAACATCGGACTCGTCGGCCACGTCGACCACGGCAAGACGACGCTGGTGCAGGCGCTAAGCGGTTCGTGGACGGACCAGCACTCGGAGGAGATGAAGCGCGGAATCTCCATTCGGCTGGGCTACGCGGATGCGACGTTCCGCGAGTGTCCCGATCTGGAAGAACCCGAGCGCTACACGGTCAAAGCGGAGTGTGAAGACGGCTCAGAGAGCGAGCCGCTGCGGACCGTCTCGTTCGTCGACGCACCGGGTCACGAGACGCTGATGGCGACGATGCTCTCCGGCGCGTCGCTGATGGACGGTGCCGTGCTGGTCGTCAGCGCGAACGAGCCCGTCCCACAGCCCCAGACCGAAGAGCACCTGATGGCGCTCGACATCATCGGGATCGACAACATCGTCATCGCCCAGAACAAGGTCGACCTCGTCAGTACCGAGCAGGCCCAGAACAACTACCAGGAGATCCAGGAATTCGTTGAGGGCACCGTCGCCGAAGACGCACCCGTCGTCCCCGTCTCGGCCGGCCAGGAGGTCAACATGGACCTGCTGATTCAGGCGATCGAAGAAGAAATCCCGACGCCCGACCGCGATCCTGACGCCGACGCTCGGATGCACGTCGCCCGCAGTTTCGACATCAACAAGCCGGGGACCAGCGCCGCTGATCTCACCGGCGGTGTCCTCGGCGGCAGTCTCGTCGAGGGAGAACTGGAGTCCGGTGACGAGATCGAGATCAAACCAGGCCGAGAGGTCGAAGAGGGCGGCCAGACCGAGTACGTCCCCATCGAGACGACGATCCGCTCGCTACAGGCAGGTGGCGAAACTGCAGACACCGTCACGCCAGGCGGGCTCCTCGGCGTCGGAACCGGGCTCGACCCAGCACTGACGAAGGGTGACGCCCTCGCCGGACGCATCGCAGGTCCACCGGGATCGCTGCCCCCGACCTGGCAGCAGTTCACCATGGATGTCGATCTGCTAGAGCGCGTCGTCGGCACCGACGGCGGCGAGGTCGACGATATCAGCACCGGCGAACCGCTGATGATGACCGTCGGCACGGCCACCACCGTCGGCGCAGTGACGAGCGCCCGTGAGGGCGAGTGCGAGGTTAACCTCAAGCGACCTGTCACCGCCGAACCGGGCGCAAAAATCGCGATCAACCGTCGCATTGGCGCTCGCTGGCGGCTGATCGGTCTTGGAACGCTACAGGAGTAGCACTGATACGAGAGACACGATGAGCACCCGGGTCGCCCTCGATACGAGTGCGCTGATGATGCCAGTCGAACTCGACGTACGACTGTTCGACGAACTTGAGCGACTACTCGACTCGTTCGAACCCACAGCACCACAGGCGGTCATCGAAGAACTGCGCCGGCTCTCCGAAAAGGGCGGGCGAGAAGGCACCGCCGCGAACGTCGGCCACGATCTGGCAACCGAACGCTGCCTCGTCGTCGACACCGAGGCCTCATACGCCGACGACGCACTCGTCGAACTCGCCCGCGAGGGCATCGTCGACTACGTCGTCACCAACGACCGGCCGCTGCGCGACCGGGTACTCGAGGCGAACAGACCGGTAATTGCATTACGCGGGAGAAACAAGTTAGCGATCACTCAACCATAGATGTACAAACGGGTTAGATTGAAGGATACGGTGGAGGTACCGCCGGAGGAGCTCGGCGACGTGTCGCCGACGCTCGTCAAGCGACTGCTACAGGACAAGCTCGAGGGACGAATGGACGAAGACGTCGGAAGTATCGTCTCCGTCACCGAAGTGCGTGATATCGGTGATGGAACGGTGTTGCCGAACCGACCGGGCGTCTACTACGAGGCCGACTTCGACGCCGTCACGTTCGACCCACAGATGCAGGAGGTCGTCGACGGGACTGTCGTCGAGGTCGTCGAGTTCGGCGCGTTCGTCGGCATCGGCCCCGTCGACGGACTGCTCCACGTCTCCCAGATCAGCGACGAATATCTGGCGTTCGACGCCGAGAACCAACAGCTTGCTTCGAACGAGTCCAACCGCACGCTGGGTGTTGGCGATCCGATCCGCGCCCGCATCGTCACCAAGAGCATTGACGAGCGCAATCCACGTGACTCGAAGATCGGTCTCACGGCGAAACAGCCCGGACTTGGCAAGCACGACTGGCTCAAGAACGAACACGAGCACCAAGAAGCAACCGCAGGTGAATAACGATGGCAGCCGACCGTCTCGTCTGTCGTGAGTGTCACCGGGTCAACGACCCGGATAGCGAAACCTGTGACGCCTGTAACTCCTCGTCACTGACGGAGGACTGGGCGGGCTACGTCGTCATCGCCCACCCCGAAGACAGCGAGATTGCAAGCGAGATGCAGGTCACCGAACCAGGCGCGTACGCCCTCAAGGTCCGGTAATCGATCGATCGCTGTGACAGCTGACGACACCAGTACGGGCAACGCGGACCGCAACCGCGCCCAGAGCGACGACGCTCACAACCGCGACTATGACCAGCTACTGGTTTTACCTGACGACCTCCGCCACGAGCTCAAGGAGCCGATGGGCCCAATTGAAACGGACGCCCAACAGCTACTCGAGTCCGTCAACGGCCCGCTCATCGCTGTCGGCGATGTCGTCACATATCACCTGCTGCAGGCCGGCCGCATCCCCGACGTGGCGTTCGTCGACGAGCGAACCAAGCGCGACGCTGTCGACGAGGAGATCCGCGACACTGTCACAACAGAGCCAACCCACGAGGCCGTCAACCCGCCGGCCGAGCTCTCCGGCGACGTGATCCGCGCGCTCCGCGAGGGGCTCGACGACGAGGAGCCGGCGACGGTGTTGGTCGACGGCGAGGAAGATCTGGTTGCTGTCCCCGCAATCGCCGCCGCACCCGAGGGTGCAAGCGTCGTCTATGGCCAGCCCGACGAGGGGATGGTCCACGTGCGCGTGACGAGCGAGCACCGCGCTGAGATGCGCGAGTTACTCGAGCGCTTCGACGGCGATGTCGAGCGGCTCTGGGAGCTACTGTTACTCGACTAAGAGAATCAGCCTGTTTTCGCGGCGGCGCATAGCGGCGAGCGAACTGCCTATCCCGAGTCGACGACGAGTACTCGAGTACTTCGATACCCACAATCTCGAGTGCCACCGTCTCGCCATCCGCGAGCTACTGGCGGCGTTTGAGCCCACAACCCTCGCCGACGGTGGCGCTGCCGATGAACATCACCAGGGGAGAGCGTCTCGGGCTGGGAGACGTGTTCGATGATAGCGGTGAACGAGTGGCACATTTCGTCGACGGTGCCCTCTACCCAGACCTCGCCATTGACGCGGGTAGTCATCGGAGCCTCGAGAACGTCGATATTCTCAGCGGGAACGAGATAGGGGCCGAGCCCGCTCGCGAAGTGTTTCGCTTTGTGAGGCCGAGTCGAGCCTCCATACCCTCACGCTTTTCGTGCCTGTAGCACTCGAGCGCGGTACTCGAAGAGCGAGCGGTGCGCCTCGAGAACGCCGACCGTTTCGGCGTACGGCTCGAGTGTCCGGCGGACGACCGCAACCTCCTCGAAGCCGGCGTCTCGAGCGATCTTCTCGAGGTCTTCACTCTCGTAGAACGCCAAGCGCGATGCAAGAGGTTCGGGTGCGGCGACGGTCCCCCGTAGTTCGGGGTCACTTCCCTCGATAACGATCCGGCCGCCGGGCTCCAGCACACGGTGAAGCTCTTCGAGGGCGGCAACCGGATCAGGGAGGAGGCCTAGCACCTTCGTCATCATCGCACAGGTGAAGGTGTCATCGTCGAACGGGAGCGCCGCAGCGTCAGCTTCCTGTACCCGAAGCTGACCCTCGTCGACTGCCTTACGGTTTGTTCGGCGGGCGACCTCCACCATCTCGCGGCTGTGATCGATCGCGGCCGCATGACAACCGTGATCGAGGGCTCGTTCAAGGAATGCGCCGCCGCCGCAACCGATCTCAAGCAGGTGGTCGTCGGGCGAAAGCTCGAGTTCGTCGAGCAACAGGTGAAAAGCCGGGTAGTGATACAGGGGCTCACTGTAAGTTTCGCGGGCGTGTTCGCCAGCAGGAGTGCGCGCCTGGCGGTCTGTCAGCCAGTCGCCAAACGTCTTGGGTGCCGTCGATTCGAATAGCGGCGCGACGAGTTCGCCGGCACACCAGCCGACGAGGTCGGTTGGATCATCGATCAGCCGGCCCCAGCCACGGTGTTCGACCGTCACCTGCGTCCCGTCCTCAAATGGGTCGAATGTGAGGGCGAGTTCCGTCACCTCATCGGGCTCCCAAGAGGCACCGCGCCACTCGAGGACGATTAACTCGCCGGGCTCCCAGACGGTGACCCGACCGACATCGAATCCGTCCTCGATGATCCGTCCGTCCGGACCTGGTTCGAATCGAAAATCACGGCGGTGAAGGCTTGTCTCGAGTTCCTCGATCGTCGTTTCGAAAACCGCTGTGGGTGCTCCTGGGGCCGTGTAGCTCGTTGTGATTGTCGTCTCGGTTCGGTCGCTTGCTCGTGATGGATCGGTCATGTGTCGGTAGTTTGACTCCAGATCCGTTTCGTTCCGATACTCGTTATTACTGGCCGTAACCTGTTCCTGAACGCCATTTTCTAATTATGCTCCAGAATAATTATTTCCTGTTGTTATGATGTTGGTGTATAGGATGTTGTTTCTACTCGGGCTCTCACGGCCCACAACCAATATATTTTAGGCACACCTAAAACTGTATCGTGTGGGTCAAACGAATGGTCTAGCAAGAGTCGCACCTGCGACGCAGTGTCCTAGATCGACCGACGACGAAGACGACATAGTTCGATGTCGGTAATTGAAATATTCATAACTATTTCTTGGAAAATGCTAAAATGCACAGATATGAGCCCTCAATGAGCGAAATCGCCGGAGAGTAACGCCTTCGTTCTGAGTGAAAACCGTGCGACTCGACTGGTCGAAATACCAGTAGCAGATGTGGCTGTCTGGCAAAGTTTGCAACAGCGACGGAGAATGTTTTCCGGCTGACCAAATCGAGACGTTCGACAGGATATTTACCGACCGCCGTGAACGTGACGGACATGTACGATTTCGTCGTGGTGGGTGTCGGTCCCGCCGGCGCGCGCTTCGCACGACGGGCGGCCGAGAAAGGGTTCGACGTGCTCGCACTCGAGAAGGGCACCGTCGGCACGCCCCTGGCCTGTTCGGGACACGTCAGCACCGACATCTGGGAGTTTACCGGACCGGGTGCACGCGAGAATCTCTTCCAGAACGAGATTTACGGTGCGCGGTTCCACGTCGGCGGGCCGAACAGCGACGAGTATCCTTTCTACAAGCGTGAGGTGGCCTCGAACGTCATCGACCGCGTCGGCCTGGATCGCCACCTCGCCGACCTTGCACGAGAGGCTGGTGCAGACGTTCGCGAAGAGCACACCGTCACAGATGTCCGCGAGCACCACGACCGCGTCGAGGTCGACGTGAGCGGCCCCGACGGCCCCGTTACGTTCGAGGCGAAGATGGTCGCCGGCTGCGACGGCCCGCGCTCTCGCGTCCGCGGCGAACTTGGATTGCCGGAGCCCGAGGAGTTGCTCCACGGGGTGCTCGCGTTTTCTGATGAGGCGGACGACCAGGACTTCGTCGATGTCCATCTCACCGCGCCGACGTTCTTCGCGTGGCGCATCCCGCGGGGTGACGCTGGCGTCGAGTACGGGCTCGCCGCGCCGCCGGGTGTGCAGGTCACGAAGCACTTCGAGGAACTGATCGACGGCTACGAGATCGACGTCTCACACCGCTGCTCGGGTGCGATTCCGATCGGTCCGCCGGAACGGGTGACGAGTCGCCGTGGCTTCCTCCTCGGCGACGCGGCCGCCCAGACCAAGCCCTTCACCGGCGGCGGCATCCTCTACGGCATGACGAGCGCCGATCACGCGGCCCGCGAGATCGATCCCGACCGGCCGACGACGCTCGCCGCATACGAACGCGCCTGGCGCAACGATATCGAGCGCGATCAGGAACTCGGTCACTGGCTTCGGCGAGCATACTCACTTCCCGAGCCGATCCAGCACCTCGGCCTTGGCGCGCTCTCGGGCGAAATCGGCGTCCACATGGACCGGCCAACGTCGCTGGTGTCGGCAAAGCATCTCAAGACGGTCTTCTCCTGGCGCTGAGCCAGCGTTCCGGCGTCGATCGGCCCGTCGGTTGCGGATCAGAGATCGTGTTTTCCGTTTCCCTTGCTCAACTCGTAGTTTGTGCGCTCTGAACCGTTCCAGTCAGGACGACTCTGTCGAAGCCTGCTTCTCTCGGGGAGCGGGCGCTTCCGGTGTTCCGATACCGACCAGATCCATCGCAATAACACCGATCCCAACGTGAGCCACGACGAACGCGATCGCCGGCCCGACTGTAGGGATGAACGAGGTGCCCGCTGCAGCGACGACCGCGAACGCGAGAGCGACCGGCAAGGCGTCGGCCACGAGGCGACCGAGCGCGAGGAATCCCAGCGCGCTCCCCACGACTACGGCGATGACGTAGAGCGCGAGGAGTGGCATCGACGCCCAGCCAATGAGCGGCAACGCGGCCGCGTAGACGATTGCAACGGCGAGGACGATACTGAGCAGGCCGTGGAAGAACGCAAAGCCCGGTCGTGCGAGTGCGAGGCCGGTCAGCGATTGAGTTGCGTCGGGCGCAAACGTGACCAGCCCGCCGCCGACGAGTAGCGTCACGAGCGCGGGCCGACTGTCCGTAGAGAAGAGCGAGGAGAAGACGGTCTCTGCGCCGACCTGTGCGGCGTCCGGTCCCTGCTGTGCGAGAGTCGATGTCGTGGCGGCGACTGCACCGGTGATGGCGACGACAGCGACTGCAACACCGGCCGCGAGACGCAAGGAGGGCGACTGCATACTGCGGCAGTGCGACCGAACGGTATTAAATATCTGTTTCGTTGGCACGTTCGAGCAGTTGCAGTTCGTCCTTCCGCGTTGAGTTTGGACCGCTGAGCCGGCCCGCACACAGAGCGAATTCGAGTGGCGACTGAGACGGCAAACGACAGACCGAAGGGAGCAGTCCCAAAACGACCAGTCGATGGCAGGGCGATACGCCGGCGTTGTCGCGCTCGTCGCGAGCGTGCTCGAACGCCTCGGAATCATTAGCGCCGAGCGCTTTCGCCCGACGATGGACCTCGCGTGGCCCCGTATCGTCACCGGCTTCGCGATCATGTCGAAGCAGACGGCCGACCTGGCGATGGTCGGGCTGGCCGTCGGCGTCACCGGTACCGCGGGGATGGCCTACGCGCTCGCCTACTGGGAACTCGTGACGATGCTCGGGCTCGGACTCGCGGGCGGCACCGTTTCGCTCGTCTCCCAGAACTACGGCGGTGAAGAAACCGAGCGCGCCTCGCTCGTCGTCACGCAGAGTCTCCTGCTCACCGTCGTCTTCGCGCTGCCGATCATGGCCATCTTTCTCCTCGCCGCCGCGCCCCTAATCGGGCTACTCGGCTCGAACCCGGAGGCTATCGAGCACGGCAGCACCTACCTCGTCTTCGTCGCGCCCGCCGTCCTGTTCGAACTCTGTAACCTGATCGCCAGCCGAACCTACACCGGCGTCGGCGACACCTTCACCGAGATGGTCGCCCGCGCCGGCGGCGCGGTCCTCAACATCCTCCTGAGTGGCCTGTTGATCTTCGGGTTCGGTCTCGGTGTCGCGGGCGCGGCGATTGGGACCAGCCTCTCGACCGGGTTCGTGACGCTCGTGCTCGCCTGGGGAATGACCGGCCACTCGTACGGCCGACTCGGTATGGAGCCGAGTCCGGTTCCGATCACCCTTCGTGGACCGTGGTTCGACCGCAGCGTCGTCCGTGAACTGATCGAAATCTCGACGCCCGAGATCGGCCGTCGACTCGCCGGCGGCGCGGTCGTCTTCCCACTCCTCTGGATCGCCGGCACCTTCGGCCCCGTCATCGTCACTGCACTCGAGGTCGGCCGCCGCGTCCGAACCCTGATCAACAGCGTGAACTGGGGGCTCTCCCTTGCGGCAAGTTCGCTCGTCGGCCAGCACCTCGGTTCGGGGGACGAAGACGAGGCTGGTGCCTACGGGGCGTCGATCATTCGGCTCTCTGCTGTGCTCTACGTCACGATTGCGATAGTTGTTGTCGCGTTTGCGGAACCAATCGCGAGCCTGTTCGTCGAGGATACGGGTGCAATCGAGGCTGCAGCAGTGTTTGTCGCCGTCGGTGCAGTGAGTTCGATCGGTTTCGGCATCGACGGCGCGGCGGCGGGCGTGCTGCTCGGTGCAGGCGACACTCGTCTGCCGTTCGTCGCCTCGCTGGTCGGCCGCTACGTCTTCGCGCTACCAGTGGCACTGCTCGGCGTCGCCACTCCACTCGGCGTCGTCGCGCTCTACCTCGCGCTGTTACTCGAGACGTTCGTTCCGGGCGGAATCAACTACGCACTGTTCAGGCGCGGGCGCTGGAAGGCAGTGAGTCGGCGGTACCGGCCGTCGTGAGTCGTATCTGTCTCTGCGTCATGCGTCGGAGTCCCGGCCGACGAGTCCACCCGTACCGTTCGACCGAGGGCGTCCTCGAGTGCCTCCGGTGACGCGTCCGCCGCGAGATCTGCTGGCGGCTGTGGCAGGACGAACACGAGGTCGGCTGGCCGGTCGTGCTCGGTCTCGGCCATCTCGAGGAGGTCGGCCAGCGCGTCAGTGTCGAGGGACTCGAGTGACCGGATCGTCACGCGCTCGGTGTCGGAGCCGGGGGCGTCGGCGGACTGGGTGCGAACGTGGTCTGCGAGGTCGCCGAAGTCGGTGCTGTCGAAGGACATGTGCGTGGCTCCAGCGACGCGTTCCGTAAGCGTGTGCCCGGCCAGTTCTGGTCGCGAGAATAGACTACCTGCTTCTGCTCAGCAAGGACAGACAAGCACTGGCTCAAACCGTCTCTGGCTGGCTATTATTAGTAGGCGGATCGACCTATTCAAGTAGTAGCCGTCGGAAGTAGCAGCTGTCTTCTCGTGGCTGGAGCGGCAGGACTGTGACTCCAGCCGGTCGCCGCCCGCTAGCGGTTTCCAGATATGAACGACCAGATCGAGAAGATAGTAGCACAGTGTAGTACTGCAAGTAGCGTCATCCGAGAACTACACGACATTCCGCCATATCGAGTCTACGAAGTCGAGCTTGATACTCGGCGTGCAGTGGTGAAAGTCGACGATCACCGACGGGGCCACGCAGCCGACGAAGGCCGTGTTCACGAGTACGTCGCAACGGAGACAACAGCGTCCGTTCCCGAGGTGCTCGCTGTTGGTGCTGACCACTATATTACAGTCTGGCGAGAGGAGATTGCACACGCAGCAACACAGATAGGGTCTGACTGGGCACACGCTGCAGGTGTCTGGATGGCCACACTCCACGATGACACTGCCGGTGTGTTCGATGGATTCGGTCAACTCCGAAACGATGGCACGGGCCTTTCACTTGCAGCCCACGACACGTGGGCTGACGCTGTCATCGAACGCATTAGCCACCATCGCAAGTATCTCGCGACGAAGGGGTACGCAGACGCTGCCGACGCTGTTGAAGCGTTCTTCCGAGAACATCCCCACGTTTTCGATGCTGTTGGTAAGCCGGTGCTCTGTCATGACGATATTCATCCTGAACACCTCAGCCGAACGAGTGGGGGCGAGTGCATCGCGATCGATTTCGAACACGCACTCGTTGCACCGCCGGAGTACGACTACTGGCGAACAGTGATGCCGTACTTCGAAGCGTCCGATGCCGTTGACGAAACTGTTATGCAGGCATTCCAGGACGGATACGAGTCTGTCCGACCGCTTCCCGGTGGCTTCGAGGAGCGACGCCAACGATACAGACTGCTCAACTGGGTTGCGTTCCTCGAGTCACTCTATCTCCAACAGAACGTCGACCCAGACAAGCGCGAAGAGATGGGCGACTGGATGCGGACACGTGTCTACGAGACACTTTCGGAGGTGAGAGAAACAGTCGGATAAGCAATCACAGTAGAAAAGCTACTGATCGGTGGGGCAGGTTAACCGGTTTCCTCGAGATCCGAGTTACAGAACGGTGTTGTGTCTTCGTGTAATTCTCGACACCGAAATACAGGAACCAGAACCGAAACTACGAGTAGTTCGGCAGCCGATCCGACACGTCAGAGCCCTCGACGAACGGCAACTCGGTCCGCGTCGCCGGTACCTCCTCGCCGTCGACTCGAACCGTGAACGACTCCCCTTCGTGGTCGTACTCGAGTAGCGCTAGCGCGATGGGCGTCTCGAGCAGTGGGCTCAGTCCGGCGCGAGAGATTTCGCCGACGGAGGCGTCGCCGTCGAAGACGGCTGCGCCGGGGTCGGGGACGAGGTCGGCAGCGTTTGTCTCTGTCTCGGTGTCAGATTTGGTCTCGGCCTCAGACGCAGCGTCCATGTCGATCGTCAACCCAACCAGCCGCCGACTCGGCTGCCCCCGGTTCTCGACTCGCGAAACGACCTCCTGGCCGACGTAACAGCCCTTTTCGAAATCGAGCGCCGTTGTGAGGCCGAGCACGTTCGGCACCGTTCCCTCGAGTTCGGTCTCGAACAGCGCCGACCCGGACTCGAGTGCGAGGCTGTCGCGCGTCTGGTAGCCGAAGGGCGCGGCGTTGAGTCCCTGGTTGAGGAGGACATCGTACACCGCTTTGGCGTCGTCGATTCCGCAAATGACCTCGTACGTCTCTTCGCCGGTCAGCGCGTCGGTCCGAATGACGGAGACGCCCGCGTCGCCCATCGTCCCGCGGACGAAGCTGTAGCGCTCGCCGGGCGACGCCGCACCATTGAGCACGGATGCGATTTTCTCCGTGGCCTGCGGGCCGTGGATACCGAAGATGGCGAACTCGTCGGTTGCAACGTTGATATCGACGTCCTGAATGAACACCTTCTCGGACCAGTCGGCTGCCAGTTCCTTGGCCTCGCCCGGCGGCGTGAACAGCAGGATTCGCTCGCCTGCGTTGTAGATGTAGAGCTCGACTTCGATACGGCCCTGGGGACCGAGTACCAGCGCGTAACAGCCCTGTCCATCGGCTTCGGGGACGTGATTCGAGACGACGTTGTCGACGTAGTCCCGTCGGTCCTCACCCGTGACAGTGATCACGCCGTAGGCCAGTTCGATGAGTCCGACGCCGTTGCGGACCGCGCGGTGGGTGCGCTCGGGGCGACCGTAGTGCTCGACGATGGTTCGGCCGCCGTGCTCGCCGAACGTTGCACCGTGGTCCTCGTGAATGGACGAAATAACGCTCATGACGCTGTGAAGGGGCCAGGGACCCACAGGCGTTTCGATTCGATGAGTCGGTGATTCGATGGGTGCGCAACGTCGGGAGTCAGAAGGGGAATCGGTCACGGAGCCACTCGCCGATAGATTGCTCGTTGTCTTCCTCGGTTGGATCGTCCGGAATCACGCGCTCGTCGGGTTTGATCAACGTCTCGCTGCCGTCCGTCTCGACGACGATGAGCCGATCCTCTTTCAGCGTCGAGAGGGCCTCCTCGAGATCATCGATCTCGGCTTCGACTGCGGCCCGGAGCTCGAGGACGGACATCCCGTCGTCGGCGCGGTCGACGAGTTCGTCGAGGACCGCCACCTGGGTCCGTTCCCGGTTCCGATACTCCGGCTTTGCTTTCATCGGTATGTCTCTTCGACGACCCGGGATTTGACGTTTGCCGTTCCCGAACCGGGGCTAGTAGCTGGCGAGACAGTTGTCTGCCGTCTCGACGACGCTCTAGACTGGCCTGAAAGTGACCGTCACGTGTTGGTGAGCATCTACGTTCGAAACCCATCCGCGAAAACGTACGCCAGAACACATGACACGATCCGGAACAGTCCAGGCGGTACGTTTTTTATGGCCAGGCTCGGTACGATGGGACAATGGTCCTGCGATGTTCGCTGCTCGGTCACGACTACGGGGAATCCGAGGTCGAACGCGAGCGCGAAGAACGGGGCAGCGAGGTCGTCGTTACCGTTCAAGAATACGAAGAGTGTGTCCGCTGTGGTGACAGACACGTCATCAGTGAAAACACCGAGGTGACGAGTCTCTCGGCCGCACCGGCAACCGAGACTGAGCCGGGAACCACAGAGACAGCCGCACCAGACTCCGAGACGACTTCGACACCAGACCCCGATCTGTCCGACGACGTATCGATACCCTCCGACGACTCACCGACCCACGCCACAGCCGACTCGAGTACAACCGAGATCGACGAGGCGGATGGCGTCACCGACGATGGCCTGATTATCGACGACGAGCCAGACGCGGAGACCGTCGAATCCGGGCCCCAGCCGGAACGTGGTGACGCCGATGTGGTCGGCGATGACGGTGATACTGATGGAGAGTACGGTAAGCATGGTGAACACCGTGACCACCGTGATCACAGCGACGAATTCGACATCCCAACCGACGAGGACGGCAACCCCGTCACCGACGACGGCGAGATACTCGAGGACGAGCCGGCAGACGCCCACGCCGACCGCGAGAGCGACCGCGAGCACGGCGAGTGGCCTGACTCGGACGATGTCGGTCCACCAGTAGACGACGCGGAGGCCGAACACAGCGAGTGGCCCGACACTGGCGAACAGGTCGACGACGACGCAGTCGTCCTCGAGCACGACTCGACAGCGTACGAGGACGAGTCGGCGGTCGACGCCAGAACGGCAACCGTCGATTCGACCGAACACACCCAGTTCGAGGGAATGGCAGAAGCAGACGACGAACACCCTGCAGCGGCTGCTGGCGAGTCGACTGCGAGTTGGGCATCCGGCTCCGAGGCCAGTGGGGACTCGAGTAGCAGTGTCGAGGCGGGAGCCGACACGGCCCCCGAATCGGAGACGGCAGGGGCTGGGAGCGGTATCGAACGCGTCGGCGATGCGCCGGTCCCGGGTGACGCCGACCATCCGGGCGATGATGTGCCGAGCGAGTTCTACTGTCCGCGCTGTGAGTTCGTTGCGACCAGTGACCGGGGCTCGCTCCGGGCCGGGGATATCTGCCCCGACTGTCGGAAGGGGTATTTGGGAGAACGAGCCCGACAGTAGTCAGTAGTCCGTAGCCAGTAGTCAAAGAACGTGTTTTCGGATCCAGCTCTGTCGGTTCTCTCCGCGCGTTCTGTTCTGCCGCAGACGATTACGAGGCCGTTCGCTCTGCGGTGTGGCGGACCTGTTGGGTGCCCATACCGTCGGCTATGAAAAGAGGTAAACACTCCGCCGTGTATCTCCAAGCCATGAAGGAGTACAAGATGCGCCGCGGTGAATATCTCGAGGAGCGAATCCCCGACATGGAGTCGACCGTCGTGGACTACTTCGGTCCGATTACCGAAACGCAGGAGTTCAAGGGCAGCGACCTCTTCGTCATCGGCGAGCCCGACAACCCTGTCTTCGAGAAGATCGTCGCCGGTACCGTCGAATACTCCGGGAAGAAGGACAAACTCGCCGTCGAGTTCCACGAGCGCGATCCAACCGAACTCGATCCGGACGAACTCGAGGCCGCCGCCGAGGCCGTCGACGCGAAGAACGACTTCCTGCTCGAGGCGACCGGCCGTGACGCCAAGGCTCGTCGCGATTCGCTGAAGCGTTCGGTCGAAGACGATCCGGATCACGACTTCTAACAGCCGTTTCTGACGGGCGGTCGTTCCGACGAATACGTGGGACGTGGGACGCCTGCGATGAAACGCACACTTCTGTCCAGTCCGTCTCGAATAGAGTAGCAGTTGCGCCGGCTGTTCCCAACTGCGAGGAGAGGACCGGGAGTTGAGAGACGAGAGACGAGAAACAGGAAACGAGAAACGAGGTTCGAAATCGCTATTTGGATCACGTCGAAGCAACAGGTAATGGACATCGCTGCGTTTCTCCTCGCGACCGCGATCGCACACGCCGGCTTCGCAGTCTTCGTTACCGCACACGCTCGACTAACGGGCCAACCGGCTGGAAACTGGCCGTACATTACGCTCGCCCTCGGGTTAGCGGGACTCGCCGGCTACTTCTTCTACGACGAGATTGACGGCTCGATCTAGCTAGTGAACTGCCTCGGGCTCAAGACCCGAGATTTCCCGTAGATAATCGGCACGGAACGATACCGACGCCACGAACGGCGCGCCAGTGAGTGAGTCTGCGACTGCGACGTCTCAGTCATCGCCCCCGCTTGGAACGGCACTTATCAACCGGTGGCGGTTCCGGAGAGACTAACCGTCACCTATGACAGGCGAACGGATCTGACGAGTGTGACGGGCGTGAGCACACTGAAACGTCGGTCGAGAAAAGGCCGCGTCGCTCAGGCCAGGAAGACGTGTCGCGGCCGGTCCGCGAGCACGTCGCGACCGAACTCGACGGCCTCCGAGAACTCCTCACTACGGAAGAACTGCATAGCATCCTCGCGGGAATCCCAGCGGCTGGCGATGAACATGTCGTTCTCGTCCTCGCGGTTCGCAAGCAGATCGGTCTTGCGGTGACCATCCATCTCCGCGAGGATCGATGCCGCGTCGTCGAAGACGCCGACGAAGTCGCCGCGGTGCTCGGGCTTGACCGTGTAGAACATCCCCATCGTCCCCCAGGAGTCGTCCTCGTCGTCGCCAGCCTGGCGGACAATATCCGGCAGGTCGGCGAGGAAGCCGGCGGCCGTGTTCGCCGCACGGTCCGTCTCCCAGAGGCTGACGACTGCAGTTTCCGCGTCAGAGTCGTCAGCTTGGGACTCGTAGACGGCCGTCTTCACGTGGGTATCGTAGTGGTCGAAGTTCGTCCGTAGTCCCTCGACCTCCTCGAAGAGTTCGTCAGCGTCGGCCGCGGAGTAGAGCACGACCGCGTGGACGTCCTCGCCGTGTGGCTGGCCCGCGTAGACGCCGAGTTCCTCGAGTTCGCTGCGGACGCTTTCGTCGTCCTCGCTCTCGTCGCCGTCGCCGTGTGGTCCGTCAGAACCGTGGTCGTGGCCGTGACCGTGGCTACCGTCACTATCCCCGTGGCCGTGTCCATGGTGGCTACTCGAGTCGCTGCCGTGGCCGTGGCCATGCCCACCCGCACCGTGATGATGGCCGTGCCCAGACTCTGGTTCCTGTGGGACATCCTCTCCTGCGAGGAACGCACCCAGGTTCCCCGGCGGGAACCGTCGCGCCGAGAG
Source organism: Natrialba chahannaoensis JCM 10990 (assembly GCF_000337135.1). Taxonomy (GTDB): domain Archaea; phylum Halobacteriota; class Halobacteria; order Halobacteriales; family Natrialbaceae; genus Natrialba; species Natrialba chahannaoensis. The sequence goes on along the minus strand of NZ_AOIN01000043.1, from coordinate 28,013 downwards.
GAACCGACCGAACTCGGCGAACGCCGAACTCGAGGGATCGAAGCGCATCTCGGTGAGCAGTTCCTTCACGTCCGTCGGGTCGTCCGCGAAGAGGGTCACTCCCCACTCGAAGTCGTCCAGGCCGACGCTGCCCGAGATGATCTGGGTCACGCGCCCGGCGTAGTCCCGGCCGATGTCGCCGTGACTCGAGAGGTGCTCCGCGCGCTCGTCGAACGGCAGGTCGTACCAGTTGTGCTCTGGTCCGCGACGCTTGTCCATCGGGTAGAAGCTGACGAACTCGCTGTCTGGAATCGTCGGCTTCAGGCGGGACTCGATGTAGCGCTTCGTGCCGGTGTCCTCGATCTCGCCGTCCTCCTCGAAGTACTCCTGGGACATGTAGCCCGAGACCTCGGTCACAGAGAGGTAAGAATCCGCGCGCTCGGTGAACTCGGCGAGCGCGGTCTGTTCGAACCGGCGCTCGAGTGTGTCTAGGGCTGCAAGCGTTGGACGGAGGTGCAGGATCAACAGATCGGCCTTGTGGCCGAGCACGGAGAACACCGCGGAGTCGCCCGCGTCGGCGTCAGCGACATCGCTTGCGGCCGAGAGGTAGTCAATGCCCTCCTCGAGTGCTCGGGAGCGGTGGCGCTCGGGAGCGTCGCGCCAGGCGCCCCAGTCGATCGAACGGAAATCGTGCAGGACGTACCAGCCTTCGTCGGTCTGTGGCGGTTGGCGTCGTTCCATACGCGCGAGTTGGGGCGGCGAGGCCAAGAAGGAACGGGTTTCGCTCTCGCGAGTGGGGGTGGCTGCAGGTGTGGGTGTGGGTTCGGGTGCGAGTGCGGGAACGGAAGCAACTGGCGATCTGAGACAGAACCGGCCCCGAAACCGGCGACCCAACCTGGCGACCGAAACCCTTTACGTACATCCGTTTAAATCTCGCGTCATATGCGGAAAAGTGGACCGCCGAAGGGACTCATCGCCTACCTCGTCCTCGAGTTACTCGAGGAGAAACCCCGCTACGGGTACGAAATTCTCAAAGAAATCCGAGACATCAGCGGCGGTCACTGGGAACCATCGTATGGCTCCGTCTACCCCATCCTCTACAAGTTCGAAGAGAAGGGGTGGGCCGAGCGCATCGAGCGCGAGGACGAACCCGACCGCAAGTACTTCGAACTCACCGAGTCGGGCTATGAGGAACTCGAGGAGCGACGCGAAAGCAGCACGGAGAAGGCACGCGATTTCGCGGACGTCATCCTTGGCTTCTTCCACGTCTACGCGGCGTTTGCGACGGACGAGCGCTTCGAGATTCCCGATATCGAGGGCGAGTGGCAGTTCAACGAGGACTTCAGCCGGTGGGTCGTCGAGCAGGTAGTTCGCCATCACGAGCACTACTTCGAGACGGATTTCGAGCGCATCGAGGTGACACCCGAGGAGTTCTACGAGCGCCACGGGATCGAGATGGACGACGAGTAGCGGACGACGAAGAGCGAACGGCGGAGAGCGAGCGGAGTGGGCAGGACGGCTGTCGGTCGAGACTGTTGCTGGAGACGGTGTTGGTGTCGGTCAAACTCGAAGATGCACGAACACGGGCACGGGCAGGAACGCAAGCGCGGGCAGGAACACGAACACAAGGAGTGACGCTCAGCTCGCCAACCAACCCTGCGCGAACAACATCGCAAGGAAGCTGATCAACATCGTCAGCCCTACTGAGGTCGTCACGATGCGAACCATCCCGCGGTTCGCCTCGATCGGCAGCCGGGAAACGATCGCCTCCGTGCTCGTCCGAAGGATGTGCCCGCCGTCGAGCGGGAACGCCGGAATGCAGTTGAAGAACCCGAGCTGAACATTGATCCAGCCGGTCCAGAACAGCAGGTTCGCGAGGACGAAGATCGTCCCGTCACCCAGCGCAGCGAGCGACCCCTGCACCTCGTAGAAGTTCTGTACACCGCCGGTGAAGCCGGCGAAGTTGAACGGGAGAATCCCGAGGACACCGATCAACGGCAACAGGAGCGCGAGACCGATCTTCCCGAGGAACGTGTCGGTTACCGCGCCGTAGCTGCTCTCGCCGCCCCCGCCGAGGACAGCGAGGTACTCCTCAGCAGGGTAGAGTTGGACGCCGAGATCGTTCAACTCGAGTCCCGACGTTCCCGGCGCACCCTGGATTCCCAGGAACGCGCTGCCGGGCTGTTGTGGGTGCTCGCCGAGGGTGACTTCCGCCTCATCGCGGTCGCCGTCGGCGTAGCTCACCACGGACAGTTCGTCACCGGGATCGGCATCTGCGAGCTGGGACTCGAGTGCGGCGTAGTCGTGGACGCGCTCGTCGCCAATGGCGGTGATGATGATGACGTTGCCAGCCTGTCCAGTTGCGACGTCGAGCGCTTCATCGTGGACGACCTCGACGGCTGCACCGATCGGTACCTCGGTGTCGGTTTGCTCGCTGTCGCCCGCCGGGTGGACGGTGAGGGTTGCGGTGTGATCGTCACCGACGGCGTCGATGAAGCCCTGTTCCGTGCCGACATCAGTGCCGTCGACGGCGACGATCCGGTCGCCAGTCGAGAGATCGACCGGGCCGCCGTCGATTGCGGCAGTGACGAGCAGTGAGCGATCGACGGTCGCCGTCCGTTCACCGTCGAGTTCGACGGAAACCTCGTCGCCGCTGGACTCGAGTTGCGCCATGAGATCGTCGTTGTCTTCGACCGGTTCGCCGTCGATGGCGGTGATTCGGTCGTTCGGTTCGATACCCGCGTCTTCGGCGGGTGAGCCAGGTGCAACGCCGCCGACTGCGGCACCGGGGGCGACGGCAATCGCGCCCGCAATCGGACCAAAGAGAAGTGCGAAGGCGATGATTGTGACGGCGAAGTTGTTCGTCACACCAGCCGCGAACATCCGCGTCTGGCCGCCGCGAGAGGCGTCCTTGCTGCTCTCCTGGTCGGGTTCGACGAACGCGCCGAAGGGGATGATCGCGAGCATTGCGATCCCCATGGAGTTGATGTCGATACCCTCGACGCGACAGAGCAATCCGTGGCCACCCTCGTGGACGACGAGACCGACGAGAAGGCCGACGACGATCCCTGGCGTCGCAGAGAGCGGCAGGAAGTCGTTGACGCCCGGAATAACGAGGACGTTCCGTGGCTGTTGGATACCGCCGGTGGGCTGTGGCGTCGTCAGCGCGGCGATCGCCGCAAGCAACAGGAAGACGAACATCGTCGCCATGACGACGACGGCGATTCCGATACCGATATTCGCCCACGCCCGCCAGAACCGTTTCGGCCCGGAGAGCCAGTCGAGAAAGTCGCGACCGCGTTTCGTATGGAAGGTGAGAATCGGACCCTGAGCCCCGACAAATTCGGGAAGGAGGTCCAGCTTCCGAAGTGCGATAATCCCAGCCCAGTAGAGCAGGAGCCCCACGACGACCCACGTGAGCAGCTCCGACCCGAAGAGCTCGGGAACCGAGACGACAGCTGGCGTGCCGTAATCCATCGACAGTAATTCAGCGCGGTGTTCTCAAAGGGCTTTTGTCTGGAATCACCTCACGTAATCTGATAGTTTTCACTGCGTTTGTGAAGAATCGAGCTATCAGAATGGGGCTGGTTCGCACTCGAACGCCGTCGAACGCCGTCTAGCGCTCCCGACGAAGTCGCGCGACGACGAACTCCTGATCGACCTTCGCCAGGAAGGGGCCGAGCTTCGGTCCCTGCTCTTCGTCGAAAAACAACCGGTAGCCCGCGCCGAAGAACTCTCCGGTGTCGATGTCGTTGCGCTTTGCCGTCTCGTAGATTTCGCCCTGAATCTCTTCTGGGCCGTGACCTGCCTCGATGAAGTCCGCGAGTTCGGCGAGGGCGTCGTCAGTGTCGGCGTCGAACTCGTGCGCTGGAATCTCTGTGCGCTTGAGTTCGTAGTCGAACTCGTTCTCGGTTCGGCGTGCCCAGTTGCGAGCGCGCTCGACCCGCGCGAGTGCCTGTTCGACGGCCCACTCGGGTGCGTCGGCCGGAATGTGTCCCTCACGGCGGGCGATTTCCTCGCGCAGGTCTGGATCGTCCGTCATACCGAGCACCGCAGCGAAGGTGTAGGGGAGACGGATGCGCTCCTCGCGAGCCTCCTCTACGACGAGCGGGTAGACACGGTCAGCGAAGGCCTGTTCGTCCTCAGTCGCCTCCTCAACTTCGCCGAAGTAGGTCGCCTCGAAGCGGTCGAACTCGTCGACCAGCTGGTCGAGGCGTTCGATGCTGAAGTCCCGCGCTCGCGATGGGTCCTTCGCGAAGAAGTAGCGGAGGACCTCCGGCTCAAGCAGTTCGAGGACGTCCGAGACGAGGATCACGTTCCCTTCGGAGGAGGAGAACGGCTCGCCGTCTAAGGTGAACCACTCGTAGACCATCGGGACGGGCGGCTCGATGTCGAGGACGTTGCGAGCGACGTCGTCGCCGCTCGGCCAGGAGCCTTCGGCGTGGTCCTTGCCGAAGGGTTCGAAGTCGACGCCGAGGACGCCCCACTGGCCGGGCCACTCGAAGCGCCAGGGCATCTTGCCCTCACGGATGGTAGCGGTGCCCTCGTGGCCGCAGCCGTTGATGGTTTGGTCGCCGGCGTCCATGTCGGTACAGCGGTAGTCGACGGTGGGGAGGTCGCCCTCCTCGGGGTCGAGATCGACCCCCGTCACCGTCTCCGTAACCTTGCCACACTCCTCGCAGATCGGATTGAACGGGATGTAGTCCTCGTCGACCTTGTCCTGGTACTCGGCGAGGACCTCCCATGCGCGGTCGCGATTTGCCAGTGCATGGCGAGTTACGTCGTCGAACGCGCCGTCCGTGTAGAGATCGGTCGTCGAGACCATGTCGATCGGCACGTCGACGGCGTCGGCGCTGTCCTGGATGATCGTCGAGAAGTGGTCGCCGTAGGAGTCACAGCAGCCGAAAGGGTCCGGAATGTCGGTGTATGGGTGACCGAGGTTTCGCCCGAGCGCGCCCGCATCGACGTCACCGAGGTCGACGAGGTTGCCGTCCAGATCACAGAGCGTGCGCGGGAGCTTCCGGAGCGGGTCGCGGTCGTCGGCGGTGAAGACCTGCCGGATCTCGTGACCCCGGTCACGCAAAACCGCGGCGACGAAGTAGCCCCGGAGAATCTCGTTGACATTGCCGAGGTGGGGAACACCGGAAGGGGAGATGCCACCCTTGATGACGATTTCTGGGTCATCCTCGTCCGGGTGCTGGTCGGCAACGTGCGCTTCAACCTGATCGGCGACGGTGTCGGCCCAGAAGGCGTGACGCGTTTCGTCGTCGTCCTGTTGGAGTGTGTAGGGGCTTCGGCCGTCGTGCTCGTGCTTGTCCTCACTCATCGTTGTCCTGTGCCCAGTACGTCGGTTCCTCGCCTGCACTCTCCGGAACCACGTCCGTTCCGTCGTGCTCGCCGTAGCGAACTGCCTTCGCGATCCGGTCTGGATCCGTGCCATCGAGAACGATCGTGCGCATTCCCGAGCGCTCGATGATCTTCGCCGCGAGCAGGTCGACCGGTGCCGATGCGCCAGCGTTCATCTCGAGTCCGGCGATGACGTCGACGAGTTCGTCCGCGCGAAGGTCGTCGTACTTCGTCGCGTCGTCGTCCTCGTTCGGATCGTCGCTATAGACACCGGGGACGCTGGTCGCGTAGACGAGCAGGTCTGCGTCGATGTACTCCGCGAGCGCGGCACCGACGGCGTCGGTCGTCTGTGCCGGTGCGACACCACCCATGACCGAGACATCGCCACGACGGAGTGCCTCACCGGCCTCGTCGTAATCTTCTGCGGGCGCGGTAACGGCGTCCTCACCGAGCGCGGCAATGAGCAGGCGCGCGTTGAGCCGCGTCACGTCGATGCCGAGTTGATCCAGTTCGATTTCGTTTGCCCCAAGTCCGCGAGCGGCACCGATGTACTCGCGTGCGACACCGCCGCCCCCGACGACGGTCCCGACGCGACAGCCGTCCGCGACGAGGTCTTCGACGACGGCCGCGTGTTCGGACACCCGATCGGTCCCGAGTTCCGGGACGAGCACGCTGCCGCCAATAGAAACGACCACTTTCATGCTAACCCGGTGTAACCGGGTTGCTATCTTAAGGGTTGCCAACTCCGTGGCGACTGTGAGGTGCCAGCACCGCGAACGCGTCGGTATTCCGACGGTTCCACACCCACCAGTGCTGACTGCACTCCGACTCTGCCTGAAAGATGCCACGGCGACAGCTACAAAGTCAGACCGGACTATATATCGACCATGCACGTACTCGGGATTCTCGGTCGCGGCGTCGACGAAACGACGCTCGACGGCGTCGTCGATCGAGCCGTCGACGAACTCTCACAGGCCGGTCGCGTCGGCGTCGTCCGCTACGACGCAACGATCGCAGACGGTACCCACGACGCACTCACCATTGGCGGAGACGTTACCTACGGTCTCGGCGCGGACGGCGACTGGACCGCAACCGGCACCGGGCTCTCCGTGCAGGACGCCATCGACCAACTTGCGACCAACTGCGACTACGGCGTCGTCGTGGGCGTCCCGTCGCTCCAGCGACGGTATCCAACACTCGTCGTCGACAGCAAGAGTGGCAGAGACGGCAGCAAAGATGAATCGCACGAGCCCGACCCCAATCCCATCCACGACCACACCCAAAACACGCTCGCAACCATCGACTCCCCCACCGACCTCGACCAACTCGAGCTCACCACCGCACTCGAGTCCACCGAACCACACCGGACACTCGAGTCCCTCGTCACCGAAGTAAAGCACTCACCCCAAGCGCCTCGCGCCGGCGCAGTCGCGACGTTCACCGGCCGGGTGCGCCAGAAGGACGCCGAAGATGACACCCCGACGGAGTACCTCGAGTTCGAGAAGTACGAGGGGGTGGCGGACGAACGAATGGCTGCACTCAAGTCGGAACTTGAGGCGCGCGAGGGGGTGTTTGCGGTCGAATTGTACCACCGAACGGGTATCGTTGAGGACGGTGAGGATATCGTGTTCGTCGTTGTGCTCGCGGGCCACCGCGAGGAAGCGTTCAGAACGGTGGAAGACGGGATCAATCGACTGAAGGACGAAGTGCCGCTGTTCAAGAAGGAGGTGACGCTTGAAGACGAGTTTTGGGTGCACGATCAGTCGTGAAACACCAATACCTTTGTCAACACACTACACATAGATTGGCGGTGAATCGAGTTCAGTCAGTGGTAGAATACCGTCCTAAACTGTCAGCATCGAGCATGGTTCCGGCGACAGTGGCTGAAAACAGATAACACGTTAGAGGGCATTGTAAAACGTCTAAAGGCCTCTAAGGTCGCCTTTCACGACTCGATAAACCGCGGTGAAACGTTACAGTGGGGGATGTCTGTTGAACGCAACCGAAATTTCGCTAACCATCCTTCCTTTATAACATGTTCCCGGAGATAGTGGTTGATGTCGATGAGCACGACAGCACAACCCTCCACGGAAAGCAAAGAACACCGCCTGAAGCGATATCTTCGTAAGCGCGCCGAAGACGGCGAGCTCTACTTCAAGGGGAAGTTCATCGCCGACGACGTCGGCATGTCCCCGAAGGAGATCGGCGCGCTCATGGTCAAACTCTCGGACTCGGCGAACGACCTCGAAATTGAGAAGTGGTCCTACACGAGCGCGACCACGTGGCGCGTCGAACCTGCCTAACTCGATCCCCCGTCGACACAGCGGCCATCCGTGCCGGTTCGAGACGGGTTTCGCTCGGAGTTCGGTCCCCGCCTCCGACGTATCCCCCCGCTTCACACCCGTCCACCGTGACTCTCACGGCTCGATTCCGGCATTGGATAGCCAGATCGGGCAGCCACACCCGTTTGGGCTAGCAGACACTCCACAGATACACAATCAATCCGTTGCGTGCCACCCCAACAGACACACCCCAGACGTGAGCCAGATCGGGTCCGACGACCCAGGTCCGGGCTCGCGTCACAATATTATCGCGCGTGCAGTCCGTAACCGAATACGAGTACAGCGATCACTTTCCAAAGAGCACCAGCGCCAACGGCAGCTCCATCAACCACGTCACGTCAACACCAACACACGTTCACCGTCGAAGATGGGACACGGGTAACAGGAACTGACCAACTGCAGTCGATTTATACGAACCCGTGATGAATCACTGGTGATGGACGACCGTGCTTCGTCCGAACCAAACTCTGGCCCTGACCCAACGCGCCAGGCGACCACCGCCACCGAGCAGACTGTCGACGGTCCTCCGATCGAGCGGATCGACTCCGCCTTCGCGGTCTACGACGTTCACGTCGACGGCGAGCAACTGGTCTACTACGGCGACCCTCGTAAACCGCCTGAAGAGCTGCTGCAGGAGCTGTGGCCCGTCTTCCGCTCACACGGCTACGAGCCACGTTTTTCGACGCGCTACGGCGAGTACGTGCTCGTCGCCAAGCCGACGAGCGTCGGCATCGACGGCATCCCGTGGACGAACATCCTGTTATTGCTCGCAACCATCGTTTCCACCCTGTTCGCCGGCTCGATGTGGTACCATATCGACCCCATCTCGAATCCCACAGAGATGTGGCGCGCCTGGCCGTTCACCGTCGCGATTCTGGGCGTCCTCGGTGTCCACGAGATGGGCCACTACGTGATGAGCCGCTACCACCAGGTCGACGCCTCGCTACCCTACTTCATCCCCGTCCCGACACTCATCGGGACCATGGGCGCGGTCATCAAGATGAAAGGCCGGATGCCCGACCGCAAGGCGCTGTTCGACATCGGTGTTGCCGGCCCGCTCGCCGGCCTGATCGCCACCATCGCCGTCACCATCGTCGGCCTCCACCTCCCGCCGACGGTCGCCTCCAACAGCGTCGTCCAAGACCCCAACGCGATCCAGATCCAGCTCGGCTACCCGCCGCTACTCGAGTTACTCGCCGCTGCCTTCGACCAGCCGTTGTATCGTGACGACCCGGCAATGGCGGTGAACCCGGTGGTTATCGGCGGCTGGGTGGGTATGTTCGTGACGTTCCTCAATCTGATTCCGGTGGGCCAGCTCGACGGTGGACACATCCTCCGCGCGATGACCGGACAGTTTCAAGAGACGATCGCAGCGCTGGTTCCGGGGGTCCTGTTCGGCCTCGCGGCGTACCTCTACTACGTCAGCGGCTACAGCGGGAACTCGGTGCTCATTTGGGCCGTCTGGGGACTGTTTACGGCGGTGCTCGCCTCCGTCGGCCCGGCCCATCCCGTGCGTGACGAGTCGCTCGGAACCGGCCGGTTCCTCCTCGGCCTCATCACGTTCGTCCTCGGTGTGCTCTGTTTCATGCCGGTGCCGATCGAGATCATCGAGTGAGGCGGCTGCTGTGGGCACTGTGTGGCAGTAGAAACGCAGTGTTCTATTATCTACTCCAGAACTAGCCGGAGCCGTGCGTAAAGCCCCGATCCGGCATCTCCTCTCCGTCCATCGTGATTCCGTCCTCGCGCGGAACCACCGACCCAAGCACCGAAATCGGTACCGGCACCGCCTCGCGAACCACCTCTACCATCCCCTCTGGAATCGTCGCAACGAGTTCGAAGTCCTCACCGAACGTGGTCGCCCGCTCCAGCGCTTCGTCGTCGGTTTCGGTGGCCTCTCGCAGTGACTCCGCGATCGGAACGCAGGACGCGTCGACTTCGAATCCGCAACCGCTCGCCTCACCCAGCTGGTGTAGCGAGCGCGCGAGCCCGTCACTCGAGTCCATCATCGCTGTGGCGTGGGGTGCCAGCGCGCGCCCGGCGTCGATTCGCGGTTCGAACTGGAACAGTTCGTTCGCGCGCTCGGTGTTGTTCCCGTCTTTGCCTTCTTTTTCGTCGCCATCTTGGGCGAGAGCAAAGTACTCGAGTGCGGCGGCGCTACGACCGAGTGTGCCGGTGACACAGAGGCGGTCGCCCGGTGTCGCGCCGCTTCGTGGGACTGGCTGCTCTTCAAACCGGCCGATCGCGGTCGTCGTCACCGTAAACTCGTCGTGGCCATCAAGGTCGCCGCCGACGTACTCGGCACCAACGAGGTCACAAACGTCGCGCGCGCCGCGAACGAAAGCGAGGAGTTCCTCGCCGTCGAACTCGGGGGCAGCGTAGGCGGCGACCGCAGCAACCGCCTCAGCGCCCATTGCGGCCACGTCCGAGAGTGAGGCTCCGACAGCGCGCCAGCCAGCCGTGTAGCGGGTCGTCCCCGCCGGAAAGTCCGTCGTCTCGTGGAGCATGTCCGTCGTCACCACGAGGTCGTCGACCACGGCAGCATCATCGCCGGCGTACTCGAGCTCGTCCGCGAGTAGCGCCAGAGCGGCGCGTTCGTCCATACGCCTCGTTTCGACTCGAATGCGAAAAACCGTCCGGGTTTCGGGCCCACGCCCGGATCGGATACGATGGTCTTAAATGCCGCGACAGGGAACCAAACGGCAATGGCTACGATGTATGACGTTCCGGCGGACGACCTCATCGAGGCGCTCGCCGAGGACCTCGCGGACCGACTCGACGAACCGGACTGGGGAGAGTTTGCAAAGAGCGGCGTCGACCGAGAGCTTCCACCAGAGCAGGAAGACTTCTGGGCAACCCGCGCTGCAAGTCTCCTGCGCAAGGTCGCAGACCGCGGCCCTGTCGGTGTCGAGCGACTCTCGACGGAGTACGGCGGCGGCAAGAACGGCTCGAACCGCTACCAGGTCGCACCGGACAAGCGCGCTGACGGCTCGCGCAACCTGATCCGAACGATTCTCCAGCAGTTAGAAGAGAAAGACCTCGTCGAGACCGCAGAAGGCGAAGGTCGCCGAATCACCGCCGAGGGGCGTAGCCTGCTCGACGACACTGCCGGTACCGTTCTCGAAGACCTCGACCGTCCGGAACTCGAGCGCTACGCGTAAGTACGGTTTGCGCTGATCAAGATTTTTAGAGCCCAGTTTGTGAGCGAAAGCCGCAGCTTCCGAATCGAGGCTGTTGCGTTCCTCTAGGCGCGAGCAGAGGGGACGGCGATCCACCTATCTGCACCAACCTACGCAAACGCCGCGCCAGCGGCCGCGTCCGAAATCATTTTCCACCTCGCAGGACAAGATGTTCGTATAGCTATGAGCGGCTCACCAGACGAGGAGAAACTCGAGGAGCTTCGCCAGAAGAAGATGGAACAGCTCCAGGACCGCGCCGACTCCCAGCAGGGGGGCGAAGAGCAGGAAGCCGCCCGCCAGCAGGCAGAAGCTCAGAAAAAGGCGGTCCTGCGACAGCATCTGACCGACGACGCCCGCAAGCGGCTCAACACGGTCAAGATGAGCAAGCCGCAGTTCGGTGAACAGGTCGAACGCCAGGTCATCAGTCTTGCCCGCAGCGGCCGCATTCAGGGCAAGATCGACGACCAGAAGATGAAACAACTCCTGCAGGAACTCAAGCCCGATTCGAAGAGTTTCGACATCCAGCGCCGCTAACTGTCGACCTGGAATGGATCTCGGACTGCTTTACAGCGGAGGGAAAGACTCAACGCTCGCCGCGCTTCTCCTCGACGAGTTCTACGATGTCACCCTCACCACGGCACACTTTGGTATCAGCGACGACTGGAAACACGCCCGCGAAACCGCCCGCGCCACCGGCTTCGAGTTCGAGCGCCTCGAACTCGACCCCGACGTCGCGCGCGAGGCAGTCGACCGGATTCGGGAGGACGGCTTCCCGCGCAACGGCATCCAGCACGTCCACCAGCACGCACTCGAGACGCTCGCCGCAGGACGGTTCGATGTGATCGCGGACGGGACGCGCCGGGACGACCGCGTTCCCACTGTCTCGCGCGCACAGGCCCAGAGCCTCGAGGATCGCCACGGCGTCGATTACATCGCGCCGCTGTCGGGCTTCGGCCGGACGGCCGTCGACCGACTGGTGGAGGCACGTCTCGACGTGACGGTGGGTCCGAGTGAGGAGATCGACCGCGCCGACTACGAGGCAGAGCTTCGGGAAATTATCGCCGAGGAGGACGGCCCGGCGGCGGTTGCGGACGTGTTTCCGGATCACGAGCAGACGTACGTGACTGATTTGCGGTAGCCCGTACTCGAGTACACCCGCCACAATGGAACTCGCAAATCGGACCCTCCGTGATCGAGTCGTGCAGGCGCTCGTCGTCGGACTCGTCCTGCTAGCGTTTCAGTATTACCGCGGCACGATCGACATCGGCTACATTCTGTGGGTGTCTGTTCTGGTCGCCCTCATCGTGCTCGCTCTCGATCTCGCGAAACAGCGTGTGAGCGGGTGAGGTGCGGAGTACGAGGGGAGAGAATAGCAGTTGAAGAGCGAGGGAACGACCACAGCTCGTACCGCTCTCGAGTACCGACAGCGAGCGCAGAACCGTCCAGAAACGAAAGGATAGAAGTCCGCCCTCGGCGAACCACCAGTCATGTACGACCGGATCAAGGGCTTTCGTGACTTCTATCCCGGCGAGATGGCCGCCAGACGGGCGACCATCGACACACTGGAAGACACCGCCCGCGGCTACGGCTTCCGCGAGATCGACACGCCCGCACTCGAGCGCGCCGAGATGTGGACCGACAAGAGCGGCGACGATATCGTCGACGAACTCTACGCCTTCGAGGACCAGGGCGGACGCCACGTCACTCTGACCCCCGAGCTCACGCCGACCGTCGCACGGATGGTCGTCGCCAAGCAACAGGAGCTCTCGAAACCCATCAAGTGGTTCTCGACGCGTCCCTTCTGGCGCTACGAGCAGGTCCAGCAGGGCCGCCAGCGTGAGTTCTATCAGACCAACGTCGACATCTTCGGCTCTTCGGAACCCGAAGCCGACGCCGAAATTCTCGCCTGGGCCGCAGATGCGATGACGAGCCTCGGGCTCACCGGCGAACACTTCGAGTTCCGCATCTCCCACCGCGATATTCTGGGCGGCGTTCTGGAAAGCTACGACGCCGAGGTCGACACCGAGGACGCGATTCGGGCAGTCGACAAGTCGGACAAACTCTCGACCGCGGAGTACCACGATCTGCTGATCGGCGCGGGCCTGACAGCCGACCAGGCCGTCGAGTTCGACGACCTCATCGCCGGCGGCGACTTGGAGGAAGTCCGAGAGTTCGCAAACACCGAGCGCGTCGACGCCGCGGTCGATAACCTCCAGAACGTCCTCGCGGCAGCCGACGACTTCGGGGCGCGTGAGTTCTGTACGATCTCACTCGAGACGGCCCGGGGACTGGACTACTACACGGGTGTCGTCTTCGAGTGCTTCGACTCTGCGGGCGAGGTCTCCCGGTCGATCTTCGGCGGCGGGCGCTACGACGATCTGATCGAGTCTTTCGGTGGCCAGCCGACGCCGGCGGTCGGCGTCGCACCGGGACACGCAACGCTGCCGTTGCTCCTCCAGCGTGCCGGCGTCTGGCCCGAAGAAGCGGTCACGACGGACTACTACGTGCTCCAGATCGGCGACACCCGGACGGAGGCGGCCCGAATCGCACGCGACCTGCGCGAACGTGGCCACGTCGTCGAGACGGACGTCGCCGGCCGCTCGTTCGGCTCCCAGCTGAACTACGCGGACTCGATCAACGCCGAAACGGTCGTCATCGCGGGCGAGCAGGATCTCGCAAACGACGAGGTGACGATCAAGGATATGGCGTCGGGTGACCAGTTGCAGGTTCCGTTCGAGTCGTTCCCTGGCGAGCACGAGCGGCCGACGCTCGCGGACTTCGAATAGGGAGCCCAGTAGCGGCGCAGACGAGTTTCAGTTTGCAGCGGCTTGACTGGCGACCAGTCAACCGATCACTGTCGATTCACCTGCTACACCACCGCAAAAGCAAGAGTTACGTACCCAATTTCCGAAGGCAGGAACAGTACCCAATGGTGCGCAACCAGTACGACGTGATCGTTGTCGGGGGCGGGATCGCGGGCTGTTTCGCGGCGGCAACTGCAGCCGTGGAGGGGGTCGACGTGGTCCAGTTAGAGCGCAAACCCCGCGAGCAGGGCGGATTCATCGCCTGTGGCGATGCGATCAAGAGCCCTCGCGATCCGCAGAATTACCCCGGGCCGATCGATATGGACGCGATCGCCGACGACGAGGCGGTCCTCATCGACAACAACATCGACCAGATCGAGTACTGGGACGAAGAACTCGACGTACGGAAGGTCTTGCCCTACAAGGACAGCAGCAACGTCGTCGACCGCTACGAATTCGGCCAGCGCCTGCTCGAGCAGGCAGCCGACTGCGGCGTCGAGCAACACTACGACACGGTGGTCAACGAGGTGACCCAGAACGGGCAGGTCACCGGCGTCAAAGCGGTTCGAAACGGCGACCCTGTCACGTACGAGTGTGACGTACTGATCGACGCCGCAGGCGCACAGTCGATCCTGCAGGACATGGTCAGCTTCGAGGACCTGGACACCCCCAGCGAACCGACGTTCGAGGTGCCCCACTACACTCACTTCGGATCGGCCTACCGCGAGATCATCGAGACCGAACAGCCGGTCGAGTATCACAACGCCATCGTCGGCAAACCCTTAGAGGAGATGGGCTACATCTGGTACTTCCCGCGGACGCCGACCCAGATCAACGTCGGCCTGGGGTTCCAGATGAACAAGGAACCGATCCCGCTTGCCGACCGCCTGCGCCGCGACATCGAGCACCGTCACGAGTACCAGGGCGCAACCGTCGCAGAGCGATTCGGGAACACGAACAAGCTCGGCGCGGCGATTGCCCTCCGCCGACCGCTCGACTCGATGGTCGCCCCCGGCTACCTGGCCACAGGCGGTGCAGCGGGAACGACCCACCCGATCACGGGCAAGGGCATCCGCGGAGCAGCCTACTCCGGCTACTCCGCCGGCCGTGCTGCCACCCAGGCCATCGAGGACGGTGACACCTCGGAAGCCGGGCTCTGGGAACACAACCGCTGGCTCTACCGCGAGCACGGCGAGGCCGCAAAACTCGCCTCGTGGGACGCGTACAACGTCGCCGCGAGCACCCTCGACGTAGACATCCTTCGGGCCGTCGCTGCACTCCTCCCCGAAGCAGAAATCAGAGAGATTGTCGGTACCTCCACAGAGGTTGACAGCCTCAAAAGCAAGCTCCTCGTCGGCACCGGGGTCCTGAAGAATTTCGTCTCCGAGTATCGCAAGGACTCCTTCGAAACCCTCGGCGTCAGCAAACGAGACCTACTCGAGTCCATCCGCACTGTCAGGAAGACCCGAAATCACGTCGCCAGGTACGAACAGCAGTACGAGGCCTATCCGGCGGACCCGTCGACGTTCGACACGTGGCTTGCAGAACGGGACCGGATCGATCAGGCGTTTTACGACGATCTCGGGATTCCGCCGGGCGAGCACAAGTACTGAGACGGTCGGTTAAACACCCATCACCAGCACCCAGTCGGAGACGGATTACTGAAGAGAGTATTTTGCATAATCAGACGTCATGTGAGATCGATTCGTTCGAACCGCCAACAGGCGATCACGATCGGCACGGTCCCCCATAGGACCAGTATAGGTACCGAAAGCCACTCCGAGAGGTACCACGGGACGCCGCCGTCGAACACATCTGAAAGGAGTGTCACGGTTGGCATGGGGTCGTCAGTGGTTAGTTTCTCAAGCACGCTGCTGCCGGCGTCGTTGGAATTGGGCAGTCCTGCAATCCAGTTTGTCGCCGCCTGGTACGAATACTGCGGAATAAGCCGTTCCGTAAAGAAATACGGTCCTGGATTCGGGTTCTCGGTGATCGTCGACACCAGTGCCGCGTAGAGATCGTCCCAGAAAAACGGCAGGACCATAAACACCGATAACGCCATCGTGATCGCCCGACGGCCGGTCTTGGCGATGGCAGAGATAGCGGTAGCGATAGATACCCACATGAGGAGATACACTCCAGAGACCACCAGAACCGTGATCGTCCGAATCACCGGTGGTGGGCCGTACAGCGCTGTTGAGACGAGGATGACCGGGAGTAAAGCCAGCGTGGTAACCACCACGAGCGTGACCGCCTCACCAAAGAGCTTGCTGAGAACGTACTCCCATCGCTCTCGGGGATGTTTGAGCAGCAGTCGAGTCCGGCCGCTCGCTCGGTCGCCGGTGACCAGGGCGTAGCCAGCGAAGACGGCAGCAATTCCGCCGAGGTACGCTATCACCGATTGGAGAATCATCAGTGCGTATTCCGGCGGCGGATTCGCTGGAATGCCGGACACAGGCCCGATGAGGAGCTCGAGGCTGAATAACACGACCACCAGACCGTACGCCCAGTAGGCCGGCCTGCGAATTTTCACTAGCCCATGGCGGATCACAAACAAAAGAAGGGGCGTTGCACGACCGGAAAGACTGCTGCCCGCAAGCAAGCGTCGTGTCAGGGTTCGTCCGTGGTTGGATCGATCGCTCCGACCGAGGAGTCGACGAACGCCTGTGGACGGGCCGGGATCAAGGTCTGACCTTGAGAACCGCCAGTAGGCGATCCCCACGGGTAGGACGCCCCACAGGACCAACACCAGCAGCGAGACCCACTCTGAGAGGTACCACGGAATCGACCCTTCGATTACCTCTGGAACGATATGCATCGAACTGAGGAGAACGATAGCGTCCGACTCAAAGTAGCGTATTACGGATCCGGCAGTGTTATGCGCGTTTGGCAGCCCCATTGCCCAGTTCGTCACGGTGTAGTATGCGTCGTGAGGAGACAATCGATGGGCAAAGAAGTAGAGCAACGGTGATTCCGTAACAGGAACTAGTCGGAAGAGCCCGTTCACCAAACTTGACCAGGAAATCGCTACTAATACGGCTGGAACGACGACGGTGATCGCTTGACGTCCGGTCCGAACGACCATGGAAACGGCGGTCGCAAAAGAAAACCAGACGAGAAGGTACCCGGCCGAGAGCACGAGAAACACCGCGACCGGAAACAGGGGCGGCCGGCCATAGAGAGCCGTCGAGATGGTTACGCCAGCGACAATGGCAAGGGTAGTGAACAACACGAGTGCGAAAGCTTCGCCGAGAAATCTCCTAACGAGATACTCCCGGCGAGTGTACGGCAACTTCAGTAACAACCGAATCCGTCCACTAGTCCGGTCGCCGACCACCGTCGCATACCCGGCGAGCACAGCAGCAAAAGCGCCAATAACCGCGACAAACCACTGGAACGTCGCGAGCACGACAAACTCGCCACGCTCGAACTCGCCCGGGGGGTACAATCGATGTGGACTAATTGGGCCACCAGCAGTTGCAGTTATTCCGAGCACGAAGAGCAAGAGACAATACACCCAGTAACGACTGTTTTTTACTTTCATATAGGGCCTTAAATTCATTTAAAATGGTAGTAGTATTGGATGGTATCTCGGCCTCTGTTGTCCGACAGAAGCGGTAATGACTTCGAACCAACCTGGTTAGGTACCCGGTGCCTCCTTTTCTAGTACCTGGAAGTCTCCGTCTCTTCTTGCTCTCGACTCGATGACGGACTCGACCTCTACGACACCGATGCCGGCTGGCTCGAATGCGTACTCCCCTGCGAGCGTCGCATCGAAGTATGTTGTGCGTCGATTTAGTTCATCAGTTGTGAGTCCGTTGAACGAACAGGCAAGACCGTGACACTCGTAGTCGTGTTCCTGACTGGCGGCTCTGTAGTCGTCACCATTGTAGTCCCATTCCACCTCTTGGATGTGAGTGTAGACATCATAACCCATAACATCTGCCTCCGCTTCTACTGTTTCGTCCCCTGGAAGCCAGGTATCCGAAGAGGTCTGCTGCATGGTATTTGGTTCGCGACTGACCGTCCAGTTGAGGTTCTCCTCGAACGTGTCTCCCACTGCATCTATCTGTTCGTTCGTGAGATCATGCCAAACCTCGTCGTTGCATGAACAGGTCTGATTCTCACTCTTCTCAAACATCTCAAGGAGAAACTCGAGCGCCGCCTCGTCGTTGTCGGGGTCGAAGTCCGTGTTGGGACCGTCATCGTCTCGTGCTGAGACGGCACCTGCCGTCGAGGCCCCGACCAGGGAGGCGGCGGCGAGGCCGCCGAGTCGGAGAACGCTTCGTCTACTGTTCGTCGATCGCTGCTCGCCGGAATATGGCGTTTCGTCTGTCATTGTAGTACCTCAAACCGTGTCCGCATTACGCACGGACACATTTCCTACCATCAATCCCCTAGATTATAATATTTATGATTGAAGTATATAGAAATTTTATAAAAGCGGAGGCAATATTACATATGTAGTTATGGGAAATATATCAGAATGGCAGTAGTATAGTGAGATTTCCATATCATATTGAATGATTTTCAGTCATTGATGGTACAACAATCGTAACTAATTGGGGAGTGGTTCTTCTCTCTGGTTCCGATAGACACGACAGCGGAGTTGGAATACTCTGAGATACGGCGAAAACTCGCTCGTGTAGACAACCGGGTGGAATGACAGTCAGATCACGCCGGGCGTCAGTAGCCCACCCAGGTAGTGACGTAAACGCTTCAACGGAATTGGAACCTATCGGAACGTGCAAAGAGTGATATATTTCAAGATACAAAACTCGAGCAATGAACATCATCGAGACCGATTCGTTGACGAAACGGTACGGCCAGACGCTCGCGGTCGATTCGCTCGACCTCTCGGTTCGGGAGGGTGAAGTTTTCGGCTTCCTGGGGCCGAACGGCTCGGGGAAGTCGACGACGATCGATACGCTTCTCGGTTTCGTATACCCGAGTTCGGGTACAGCGTCGGTGTTCGGGATGGATCCCGCAGAAGACGGGAAGGCAATTCGCCAGCGTACCGGCGTAGTCCCTGACGGCTGTGAGCTGATGTCAGGCTGGACTGGGCGGGACCACCTCGAATTCGAGATTGAGTCCCGGGGCGTTGAAGCGGACGTGGACGCCCAACTCGAGCGGTTCGGGCTGCTCGAAGATGCTGATCGGGTGGCCACCGGCTACTCACGCGGCATGACACAACGGCTGTTGCTCGCGATGGCCTCTGCTGGTGATCCGGACCTGCTCATCCTCGACGAACCGTCAACAGGACTGGATCCGAACGGTGTGGCGGTGATGCAGGAACTCGTCAGGGAAGCGGTCGAGAGCGGGACAACCGTCTTCTTCTCGAGCCATCAACTCTCTCAGGTCGAGTCGGTGTGTGATCGGGTCGGGATCCTCCACGAGGGAGCACTCCTAGCGACCGACTCTATAGACTCATTGCGCTCGACTATGGGTGCTACCACCTATCTACGAGTGTCCGTTGATCGGGTTCCCAGCGACGTTGACTCCCTCCAGGAACTCGATGCAGTCGATGACATCCGCATCGACGGCCGGAACCTTCAGATTCAGTGTGACGGCGACGCGCAACTGACGGTTCTCAACCACCTCGATCAACTCGGCGCAACTCCTCGTCACTTCGAAACTGAACGTGCCTCGTTACAGGAGATTTTCAGGTCGTATACGTCCGAATCTACCGCTGGGGCGGACTGACGGGGCATCGATAACTAGGTTTGGCCCTGCCTCGGTCCGTGATATTGTAACTGGACTTTCTTACCGGGTCACGAGTCGCGCCAGCACCCCAAACAGCGACTCTACTTGGTGGTCAATCTCGTCAGTGGTCACTTTGGCAACCCAGCGCGGCGGTCGCCGGCACGGCCAGATACCGACTGGACGGTAGTCGCCCCTACGGTGTCGTCCCGTCGTTGGCGAAGAAACCATGGACGAGTTCCAAAGCTGGCTCGACTTGATCAGCGAATAACTCGTCAATGGCCTTCGAAACCATAGGGAAACCTCTGGGGAAGCACCATTCTGTCTTCCGTCAAGCCAATAGTCGACAACACGGGAGATGTCACGCGCACGAAAAAACATCCGAGAGTTGTTCTGACCGGTGATCGACTGTCAGTCGCGTTACTCGAGTTCAGTTCGCGCTGTTGCATCCACGGTCGCGTCGTCCTCGTGGTGCTGGTCGCCAGTTTCGGCAGCAATTGGCTCGACGAGATCGGCGCGTTCGATCGGCGAGTGGCCGGTGTCGACGTGATGGTCGATCATCGCGAGATCGAGGTCGGTCGTCTCCTCTGCCGTGACGGTGTGCGTCCACTCACACACCCCACAGTATGCGGTTGGCACGAGTGAGGACTGGAACTGCGTTCTAATGAGGGTGCGGGTTCATACGCAGTGTGTTTAAAGCGAGGCCGGTCGACCAGTCAGTGGCAGCGAATGCCAGCAAACGGCAAGTCCCACCATTAACTGCCCCAGCGATGTAGCACCCGCGATGGTCGACGCCGACACCCGGCCGAACGTCCTGCTCGTACTCACAGACCAGGAGCGCTACGACTGTAGCGCCCTCGACGGGCCGGTCGCCGAAACGGTCGAGACAGAGACGATAGATCATCTTTCGGCGACCGGCACGCACTTCGAGCGAGCGTTCACTCCGATTAGCATCTGCTCGAGTGCCCGCGCGTCGCTCCTGACTGGCCAGTTCCCCCACGGCCACGGAATGCTGAACAACTGCCACGAAGACGACGCCCTCCTACCGAATCTGCCATCTGACATCCCGACATTCTCGGAGAAACTCGACGACGCCGGCTACCACCCGACCTACACCGGGAAGTGGCACGTCGGCCGCGATCAAACCCCCGAGGACTTCGGCTTCTCCTATCTCGGCGGCAGCGACACACACCACGACGATATCGACGACGCGTTCCGCGAGTACCGCGCCGAACGCGGGACGCCCGTTGGCGAGGCCGACCTCGAAGACGTCATCTATACCGGCACCAATCCGCGAGACGACAGCAACGGGACGTTCGTCGCCGCCACAACATCGGTCGACATCGAGGAGACGCGCGCCTGGTTCCTGGCCGAGCGAACCATCGACGCGATCGAGGCACACACGAGCGGCGACCGCGACGCACCGTTCTTCCACCGGGCGGACTTTTACGGCCCACACCACCCCTACGTCGTGCCCGAGCCCTACGCCTCGATGTACGACCTCGAGAACATCGAGCTCCCCGAGAGCTACGTCGAAACCGACGCCGGAAAACCGCGAGTCCACGCGAACTACCGCTCCTACCGCGGCGTCGAACACTTCGACCGAGAGATCTGGAAAGAAGCTATCGCAAAGTACTGGGGCTTCGTCACCCTGATCGACGACCAGTTCGGCCGGATTCTGGATGTACTCGAGTCCACCGGGCTCACGGACGAGACGGTGGTCGTCCACGCCTCGGATCACGGCGATTTCACCGGTGGTCACCGTCAGTTCAACAAGGGGCCGCTGATGTACGACGATACGTATCACATCCCGCTGCAGGTGCGCTGGCCGGGCGTTACGGAGCCGGGATCGGTGTGTGAGGAGCCGGTGCACCTCCACGATCTGGCGGCGACGTTCCTCGAGATGGGCGGCGTGGCGATCCCCGAGAGTTTTGATTCGCGGAGCCTCGTGCCGTTGCTCGAAGCTACTGACGGGGAAGAGGAGGCTGAGTCGCCGATGTGGCCGAACTCAGTCTTCGCGCAGTACCACGGCGACGAGTTCGGGCTCTACACCCAGCGAATGGTCCGAACGGACCGATACAAGTACGTCTACAACGCGCCGGACGTAGACGAGTTGTACGACCTCGAGGCGGACCCAGCGGAGTTGCAGAACGTGATCAACCACCCTGCCTACGCTGACGTTCGCCACGAGCTCCGAACGGAACTGATCGACTGGATGGTGGAGACCGACGATCCGAATCGGCAGTGGGTGCCGGACGTGCTGCGGGCGGCCGAGGAGTCGTGACGGGGCCACGCTGTGAACCGCAGGCCAGCCTAGACAGGATCAGCAGCAGTCGCAGGACACGGTGTTTATACTTCAACCGTGGCAATGTGCTCGTATGAACGTTCGATTCCCGACTGGGACCGGAACTGAAATCAGAACCGGAGCCAGAAACCGACGGGTGATGCGATGACGGCTGCCACCGGCAACGGCGACGACATGACTGCCGAGGAGTACGAGGAACTCGCGATTGCACTCGAGAACCTGATCAGAGAACTGCGCGACGAACCGATCAAGGACTCCCGGCTCGAGGGGCTGTTCGACGAGGCGACGACGAGCGATCCAGGCATCTGGAACACGGTGACGGCGTTCATCGATGTCGAAGACGGTGAGGCGGTCGTCACCGACGAGTCGAAACTGGCACAGGGAAAGTGGGCCCCGGAAATCGTCGCGGGCTGTGATACGATGGTGACGATCGACGTCCAGCGGGGGCTGATGCCGGACGATTTCAAGTATCTCGTCGGCAAGAAGCTGAGCGAGCAAGCCGAGGAATTCAGAGAGCAGGCGGCAGACGAAAGCGAGCGTGTGGATTCGTAGTAGTATCGGAGTCGTTCCAGAGTAGCGCCGGCGTAGCGCTGACGGAGTGTCGGTATAGCGTTGGTATAGCACCGGCGTAGTGCTGACACAGCAAGAACAAAACTACAATCCACCTTGTACTCGAACTCGCGAATCGAGCTCGTCGACCTGGACGCTCTCAACCGCCCAGTGTGACGTTTTGGACGTTACAGTGTCACCCCAACTACAGCTTTTTCTGCGAGGCGACCGAAGCGCACCTATGCGTCTCTCCACGAAAGTGCTCATCGTCGGGCTGCTCCTGGTCGTGATCCCGATTCCGGTCCTCCCGCCGTTTGTCGGGGCGATCATCGGTTTCGGCGTCCTGCTGCTCGGGCTGTTCCTCCGATTCATGGATCTGTAACGGCGTGTTGGAAGCGAGCCGTACGTCAGGAAACGATTCGCTCGCGTTCGAACTGCCCGCCGGACTCGCCGTCCACAGCATCACTCGACCGCCACCGCCACGACCCCACCGCAACCGGCTCAAGTGAAACGATCACGTACGATCGATCCGACCAGGTCGCCGCCTCGACGTCCGTCTCGCTCGGTCGCGCCGGCCCCTTCGGATGGGAGTGATAGAACCCGACGATTTCCTCGCCCGCCGCCTCGAGTCGCTCGAAACACTCGAGTTGCTCCTCGGGATCGATCCGGTAGCGCGTCCGCGGGGTGTCGGCAACATTGGTTGCGGGGTAGGCGGTGCTGACGCGACTCTGGTCTGGGTCGAACGTGCCGCCCAGAATCCCACAGATTTCCTCGGGTGTGCCGGTTCGAGCGTGGTCGCAGAGTTGCGCTCGGATTTTGTCGGGGAGGGCGAGCGTGGGGGCCTCTCTGTCCGCTGCTTCCTCATCGGAAGAGAGATCGTCGATGTTCGATTCGCGAGTCACGACTCCACCTGCGCCGCTGCCCGACCCGTCTCGAGTGCATCGAGCGGGACGACGAACTCGTCTGCTGGCTCTGGGTCGGACGAATCACCGAACAGCTCCGGCCGAATGACCGGTGCGAGCGCCTCGAGTGTGTCGACCAGTCGCGGCCCGGGGCGGTTCAGGTAGTGGTTCCCGTCCATCACCCAGACGCGGCCGTTCTGAACCGCGGTCAGCTCGTCCCACCCCTCTCGTTCGGTAAGCTCCCCGATGTTTGCTGCCGTCTGTTCGAGTCCGAAGCCACAGGGTGCCACGACGATGCACTCCGGGTCGTACTCGAGTACCGACTCCCACTCGCGCGGGCGGGAGCGCTCACCGACGGCGGCCAGGCCGTACTCGCCGCCGGTCCATTCGACGAGTTCGGCGGTCCAGTGGCCGGCGATCATGACGGGGTCTGTCCAGTCGAAGATGGCGACTCGTGGGCGTTCCTGCGGGGTGCAGTCCCGGGTGCGCTCTCGAACGCGATCGACCCGGGACTTGAGTTCGGCGCGCACCTCGGCGGCCCGTTCCTCGCGACCGGTGGCGCGGCCGATGCGCTCGAGATCCGAGAGGACATCTGCCATGCTGTGTGGATCGGTCGTCAGCAGTTCCGGGTCAGCTGGAATCGTCTCGAGTGCGTTCGCGATGGCGATATCGTCAACGGCACAGACATCGCACATCCCCTGCGTGATGACGAGGTCGGGGTTGAGGGCGGCGAGCGTGTCAGTGTCGATATCGTAGACGCCGGGCGTGTCGCTGATCTCGTTATTATCCCCGGCCGTATCACTCTCATCGCCATCGTCGCTGACCACATCGAGCACCTGCTGGTCGATTTCGCTGCTGGTGCCGTCGGTGTCGATCCGCGAGCGAGTGATCGATGGGGTTGACTCGACCCGCGGCGGCCAGTCGCACTCGTGAGAGACGCCGACGGGCTCGAGTCCGAGCGCGACGACCAGTTCGGTCGCCGAGGGGAGCGTCGTGACGATTTGCATGGCTGGTCGTACACAGCGCGTGACTAAAAGCAGCGGCCTCGGTGAGCAGGATAGCGGTCTGTGTTCCCGAGTTCCGTGTTCTGGGTTCCGTGTTCTGTTCTCGAGGACAGAGGGAATCGGACAGCAGTCAGCGTTCGTTACCGGTATCGTACCTGTCAGTGTCGGGTTCGTCGTCGACGTCGTCGTCAAATTCAGCAGAGTCGTCGACGCCGTCAAACGTGTCAGAGTCGTCAACATCGTCAAACGCGCCAGAGCCATCGAAGCTGTCGGACCCACCATCGTCCGTTCCGAACTCCCCGTCCTCGTCGAACTCCGTGTCCAGGATCGAATCGTCCGTCTCGAAGTCCGCATTAGTCGTCTGGTCGTCGGTGTCGAACTCGTCACCGTCATCAGCCACTCTATCGTCGACATCGAACTCGTTCGTCTCGAGTGCCTCTCCATCAGCGACGATACTCCCGTCCCGAATGTCGATCGTAACACCGTCTTGGGTCTGTGTTTGACCGAGCAGCGAACTCGTCGCGGACTCGACCTCCTGGTTCACCGACCACGCGAATCTGAGGACGGACTCGAGTTCGGTGCCGGCCTGGCGGGCGTGACGATCAGCCGAGAGTTCGCCAAGACTCACCGCGCTCTCGGGGTGGAGATACTGGATCGGGTGGTCGTTCGGGACCTCGTGGAGGTCGACGTTGAACGACCAGAGGTACGGCAGCGCCTGGATGGCGTATCCCTTCGGCTTCGGCGCGCGGCGGCCAGCAGTGGACATGAGCGTTGCAATCGCCGTGGTCCCCGCGTCGGTGTCGTAGTAGACGCCGGGGAGCCCCGGAATGGAGAGTCGCATACCGGACCGTGGGGGTTCGTTCGGGGTGAGTGTAGGCCTGGCAGTGCCAGCCCGCTTTTATACCCTTGCGAGCAGCCAGCCACACGAACCGTAACTCGCGTCCAGCCAATCAACTGCTTTCAGGCAAACGCGTTTGAGAGTACCAGCCAGAGGATAACCATTCCGACGACGTACGGTGTTCGGTGGCCGAGCACGGCGCGGGTCGGCAAGAGCGTACCCTTGTTGAACCAGTTGACGGCCGTCTTGGCCATCATTACCGGTTTGAAGAGGTCACGACGACGGATCGGATCACAGACTGCAAGCAGATCGTCGATCCACGCACGGAACGGCTCGATTCGGCCGTCGGTCATCGACTCGCCCTCGACGTAGGCGCTCAACTCGAGGTTCTGCTCGAAGGCGACCTGCGTCAGGTTTGCTGAGCCGACGATGACGGCTGGGTTCTCGCCCTCCCGGAGGTAGAGCTTCGCGTGCAAGAATCCGTCTGGGTAGTTGTAGAGGGTGACCTGCTCGTTTTCGTCGAGGTCTCGCAGGTCGCGTGCGATCGTCGCGGAGAACTGATCCGCCGCCGCGCCGACGACGATCACGAGTTCGTTCGTCGGCTCCCGTTCGAGAAACGCAACGATATCGGGACGCATCGCTCGGTAGGCGTTGTACGTGAAGAAGCCGGTCACGAGGTAGATCGTCCCATCGTCCTCGAACAGCCGCGTTACCTGCTCCTCGACGTTTCGGTCACCCCAGCGGTTGTTGACGAGTTCGATGTTGCTCATTTGTCTGCCTCTTCGATTGTCTCTGTAGTCGAACGAGTATCGCTATATGCTTTCCGTCATTCCCGCAGACAGCCCTCGTGTCTGGTGTTTGCACGACTCATGAACAGTAGTGTCGCGAGCGGATCCACAACTCACCGGGTGACGTATCGCTCCGGCACGTACTGACGAGCCCACACTGGGAGGAATCGAACAGCCCACCGTGTAACGTGCTCGAGTCGCTTTCTCGTTCCCACGTAGACGACCGAGACGCCAAGCAGGGACGTAGCCAGGAGTTGCCAGCGCCACTCGAGTACAACCAACGATGGCACCGCGATGCCGACGGCGAGTGCGAGGTCCTCGGGTGCGCCGTCGTACCTGATCCAGCGCCGTGGTGGAATCCAGCGATCGCGGTAGTGGTTGTAGACGGAGCGTTCGGAGCGATTGTGCCAGGGGCGGGCACCGAGTCCGCAGGAGACGATGTCGCCGGCGTTGTGAAGGGCGGCAGCGAGGAGGAAGGCGAGGACGGCGAACGTTGCAGCCGTTGGCACAGCGAGTGCGAACATGAGGGCGATTCCAGCCGCGACGGTGCCGTAGATCGGGAGGTGGAACGTCTTCCGGTGTGTCGCGAGCACGTCGAGGTCGGGTACGATGCCGCCGATCACACCGGCCGTGAGTATTGTCGTGGCGTGGTCCGGAGCGAGCACTGCCAGCGGAAGGGCGACGAGGAGACCGACGAGCGCATGTGTCGTCACCATCATCGAGTCATGCTGCTAGGGAGAGAATGGTAATAAGAGTGCGGCCAGCACGCGAACGGACCGCCAGCGGGCGAGACGACGGAAGAGAGAGCAGCCGCATACAGTCCTCGGTCCGTCGTAGTTCGGTGCCGGTGATTGCTCCGGCGACCCGTCGATCACCAGTAAGGCGCTACAACGATCCGTATTAGTAGCCGTCCAGCTCGTACAGTTCGCCGTACTTCGACTCGACGTACTCGAGGAAGTACTCGGCGGTGAGCGGTTCGCCCGTCGCGACCTCGATTAGTTCTTCCGTCGGGTAGCGCTGACCGTAGCGGTGGACGTGCTCGGTCATCCACTCCCAGAGGGGCTCGAACTCGCCCTCGCGGATCAGGGCGTCCACGTCCAGATCGTCCCGGATCGCGGCATCGAGTTGTGCTGCCAGCACGCTGCCGACGGTGTAGCCCTGGAAGGCCGCGAAGCTAGCGGACCAGTGCGTATCCTGCAGGCAGCCGTCGGTATCGGTCTCGGGGACGACGCCGAGGTAGTCGTCCATCTTCTCGTTCCAGACGCGCGGGATCTCGGAAACGTCGAGGTCGCCCTCGACAAACGCGCGGTCGATCTCACACCGGAGGATGATGTGGAGGTGGTAGGTGAGTTCGTCCGCCTCGACGCGGATCAGGTTCTCCGGATAGATCTGGTTCACCGCGGCGTAGGCTTCGTCGACGGTGACGTCTTCGAGGTGCGGGAAATGCTCTTTCATCGTCGGCAGGAAGAACTCCCAGAACGGCTTCGTGCGACCGACGTGATTTTCCCAGAAGCGCGACTGTGACTCGTGAACGCCCGAGGAGAGCGACTCACCCAGCGGATTGCCGTACTCTCCCTTCGGCAGGCCGAGCTGGTAGGTCGCGTGGCCGAACTCGTGAATCGTCGCCATCAGCGCGTCGGTCGGATCGTGTTCCCGGAAGCGGGTCGTGATTCGGGCGTCGAACTGGTTGCCGGACATGAACGGGTGTGGCGCAGTATCGAGCCGGCCGTGTTCCTCGGGGTAGCCGAGCAGGTTCACGACCTCCTGGGAGAGCGCCATCTGATCGTCCTCGTCGTAGGTGTGGCCCCTGAACACGGACGGCAGCTCGCGGCCATCGGTTTTGATCTCCTCGATTAGCGGGACGAGCCCCTCGCGAAGTTCGTCGAAGATTCCCTCGACCGCCTCGAGTGGCAGGTACGGAAGCCGGTCCTCGTAGAGCACCCGATAGGGATTCGCGTCGGGCTCGATGGCGGCCGCCCGTTCGCGGTGCAGATCGATCAGTTCCTCGAGATTCGGCGCGAAGTGCGCGAAGTCGTCCTCGGCTTTGGCCTCCTGCCAGACCTGCTGGGTTTCGACCTGGTGGGACGCGACGCGTTCGACCAGTTCGGCCGGTATGTCGGCAGCGCGGTCGTACTGGCGGCGAAGCTCGCGGACGACGGCGGACTGCTCGTCGGTCAGCTCGGCGGACTCGAGTTCGCCCAGCCACGCACCGACATCGTCGTCGACGAGCAGTTCGTGGCTGAGCCCCGAGAGGGTCGAGAGCTGGCCGGCTCGAGCGGG
>NZ_AOIN01000042.1 GCF_000337135.1 Natrialba chahannaoensis JCM 10990 | reverse complement strand
TCAGAGATGTGTATAAGAGACAGGAGCAAGCGCTACTAAATCCTCGGGAAGGGGCGATCGAGACGACCGGCAGCTGTAGGCGGCTAAAATAGCAGAAAACGAATCTGTGAAGTTCGAGACGGGCGGCCTCAGTAGTCGTCCAGTTCGTACAGTTCGCCGTACTTCGATGTGGCGTACTCGAGGAAGTAGTCCGCTGTGAACGCCTCGCCGGTGGCGTCCTCGATCAGGTCGGGCGTCGTGTAGCGCTTGCCGTGCTGATGGATATTCTCACGGAGCCAGCCGTTGAGGTCGTCGAACTCGCCCTCGCGAACTTGGTCGTCGAACGAACCAATATCGTCCTCGGCCGCAGCATAGAGTTGTGCGGCGAGCACGGAGCCAAGCGAGTACGTCGGGAAGTAGCCGAAGGAGCCGTGCGACCAGTGGATGTCCTGCAGACAGCCCTCGGCGTCCGTTTCGGGGCGGACACCGAGATACTCCTCGTACTTGTCGTTCCAGACCTCGGGGACGTCTTCGACCGCGAGGTCGCCCGAGATCAGTTCGCGCTCGATCTCGAACCGAATCACGATGTGGAGGTGGTAGGTGAGTTCATCCGCCTCGACGCGGATCAGGTTGTCGTCGTACACCTGATTCGCAGCCTCGTAGGCCGCCTCGGGAGAGACATCTGCGAGTTCGTCGAAGCGCTCGCGAGCGATCGGCAGGAAGTGCTCCCAGAACGGCCGCGAGCGACCGACGTGGTTCTCCCACAGCCGGGACTGGGACTCGTGAACGGTGAGGTCCCGCGACTCGCCAAGCGGCGTCCCGTAGTGCTCGTCCGGCAGGCCAAGCGTGTAGTTCGCGTGCCCGAACTCGTGGATAACGGACGTGATCGAGCCGAGCAGGTCGTCCTCCTCGAACCGCGTCGTCACGCGCGCATCGTACTGCGTTCCCGAGGAGAACGGGTGCGGTGCCGTATCGAGGCGGCCGCGCGACCAATCGTACCCGAGTGAGTCGAGCACGTCGCGGGCGAGCGCTTCCTGATCGTCGTCGTCGAATTCGCCGGAGAACGCGTCGGTTTCGATCTCGGTGTCGCTGTCCTGAATCGCGTCGATCAGGGGGACGAGTTCGTCGCGCAGACGTTCGAGCACGCGTTCTGCGGTTTCGAGATCGAGATAGGGTTCGTATTCTGCAAAGAGAACGGCGTAGGGGTCCGCGTCGGGGTCGATGTGGTTCGCGTACTCGCGTTTGAGTTCGACGAGCTTCTCGAGTGTCGGCGCGAAAGTCTCGAAGTCGTCTTCTTCTTTGGCCTTTGTCCACGTCGGGTGGGCGTTTGCGGTTGTCTCAGAGATTTCTTCAACGAGTTCCTGTGGGACGCTGGTTTCGCGGTCGTAGCGTCGGCGGATTTCGCGGACGGCGGCGGCCTGCTCTCCGTCGAGGTCGCTCTTCTCGAGTTCCTCGAGCAGCTGACCGGTCTCGTCGGCGGTCAGCAGTTCGTGGCTGATCGACGAGAGTGTCGAGAGCTGTTTTGCTCGGGCTGGCGTGCCTGCTTCGGGCATGACGACTTCCTGATCCCATCGGAGGACACCGCCGGCGTTCGCGACGTTCGCGATGCGCTCGATGCGCGTTTCGAACTCGTCGTAGGTCGATCCCTCCCCGTCGGGCTGAGCCTGATCGGCTGACATATTATGCGATAACGTGGGTACTGGTTTTAACCTCGTGGTTCCGGATAATCCGGAGCGGTAACTCGAGGACGATGGTGTGAGTGAGAAACGGGGAAGAAGAGAGGTGAGGTGGGAGAAAAGAAGAGAGAACGAGTCTAATGTGAAGAATTCGAGAGTGCACGGACAACTGAAGGGGACAGGTGCGTCGGACCGGTGGCGCATGGTAAACGCCGGGGGCCCCTCACTGTCTAAAGATGGAGTTCGAATGCGGAGGGGTATCGCTACTCTGGCGGCGATAGGCCCCGTAGCCCCCTGTTCAATCTCACCAAGTAACAGTAGATATAAGTCTCCCTACACCATCGTACAGAACGGAAGCCAAAAAACCCAACCAGGGATGGGCATGAGTGAAATGCCCCGGGTGCTAGGACCACCCGAGACATGGCTTCCAACCCATGAAGGAATTGGTTGCCATGCTTGCGTACATTCTACCGGGACATAAACATCCCGCACGACAGACGTATCGTCAACCCCGAGTCTCACCGCGCTTGATCAGCTATGTACTAGCGTACCTGACAGTTGGAGGGGACGATGGGCGATAACCTTGCAGATGCGTCCGAGGAAGTAACGACGCCGTCGGTACCGGACTGTCCGCTCTGCGGCCAGCCGGTTACAACGGTGACGGTTCTTGGGCCCACGGTGGCCATCGCAACACCCTGTGGTTGTCGTGCACCGCCTGAGGTTCTCCTCGTCGATCCCAACACTGCCAGAGACACTATCGGTGGCGGGGATACGAAGACGGGCACCAGCAAGAACACGGGCACCAACACCGATACCGATACCGACACCAACACCGAACACACTCCCACCGATCCAGACAACCGAGACCACCGAGACCACAGTTGACGTCCTCCCCGCGCGGAAGCGCGAGAATTCCCGACCGCGTTGGGATATTTAAGGTCTACGAGCGGACTTGTTTTCGAGGTGCGAACGCGCCAATTTCCTTGTCAAACAAAACCGT
>NZ_AOIN01000041.1 GCF_000337135.1 Natrialba chahannaoensis JCM 10990 | reverse complement strand
TGTTTGCGTGGAATATCCAGTCGTGCCACCGCCGGAGGAGAGCGTCATCGTGCGACGGCGCGTATCCCCGCCGTGAACGGCGAGGCTTTGCGCCTGCTCAACCTGTAACACCGCGAAGACACACATCAGCGGCTACGTGCAAATCACTCCGATGAGAATCGGAGCACGGCGTTCGGACCGACAGTAGCCAAACCCGGTTGTCAACTATTTTGTTGTGGTTCCGACTGACAGTTTGCGCTTCGCTCGACTGCCCCACCAACGGATGGGTGCTCGCTATGGCAGTGACTCATACTGTTGGACAGAAGTCAGTGAGCAGTTGATCGCGAATTCGTGGCGTTCACCGAGAGGGAACGCCACAGTTCTTCGACTGACCTTTGAATCGTTCTGTCCGATAGTATCAGGTGGCTCTGTTGAAACCCTCAGAACGTGACAGGATTGTCGTGCTGAATACAGGGCGCAGATCTATCACAGAGAGACTATCTGTTCGAATGGCACCCCATGACAAAAGTTAACACACTACCGTGCGAATCTATACGGGCGTTCTTTGTACTGAGAGGAGGGCGGTGACGTGGGTGTCGTATAGAACGCGCGAGGAGAGACAAGCCAATGCCAACGTACATTCACCTCACGAGTTATACCGGAGAAGGCGTCCAGAACATCACTGATAGTCCTGATCGACTCGACGACGCCAAGGACCTGGCTGCCTCCTTGGATGGCGAATTCAAGGAGTTCTTTCTCACGTTCGGAGAGTACGATATCGTTGCGATCACAGAATTTCCGGACGATGAGACAGCAGCGCAATTCGCCCTTGGTGTTGCCAGTGAAGGGGCCGTCACAACCGAGACGCTCAAAGCGTTCACCGAGGACGAATACCGCGACGTGATCACCGGCCTGCCGTAAAGAGTACCACAGTCGCTGAACTGGCTTCTACGATATCTCTTTTATCCGTGCTGACGTGAGGGATATATCCTCTATATTCAGCACGATGCTCAGAACATATCACCAGCGGAGGGTTTCAACAGAGCCTATCAGGTGGAAAGTGCAAGCCAGGGACTATTCGCCCACGCTGACGGTTTTATGCCCATGGTCGTCGCATCAGCCGTCGTCTTCGTCGTCAGCCTGCTCATCGGTGCACTGGGAATCTACATTGGCGCGCGGATCATCGTCGGCGAGCGCAGTTTCGATCACGCGATCGTCACTGCCCTGTTCGGCGCGATAATATGGGCAGTCGTCGGCTATCTGGTCGGCTGGATCCCGCTCTTCGGACCCCTCCTCGCATTGCTCGCGTACATCGCGGTGATCAACGTCCGGTATCCCGCCGACTGGACTGCCGCCGCGATGATCGGTCTGGTCGCGTGGGTCACCGTCCTGATCGTCCTCTACGCCCTCGCGGCGATCGGGATCACCGGCTTCGAGGCAGTTGGCGTACCGGGCGTCTAACAGCCGGTTGCGACACGTTTGCTGGCTGTGAACCTTCACTGATGGTCATCTGCTCAGCCGTTACTGCAGCCACGTCTCCGCAACCCCACGGTACGTCTCATAACAGCGCTCGAGTACCTCGATCGAAACGCTCTCGGTGTCGGTGTGTGCCTCACCGGGCTCTGCCGCCCCGTAGATCACACACTCCGTTCCCGCCTCCGAGAGCCACCCCGCGTCCGTCGCGTGCGGCTTCGTCACGAGTTCCGGTGAACCAGACTGCACGTCATCAGCAACCGACTGCACCGTCCCCGCGAAGGACATATCGTCACACCGCATCGGCGGGAGGTCCTGCTCCACGGTCCACTCTACACCGACGAGTTCCTCGAGCCGCCCGAGAGCCGCGCGTTCACCCGGCACCGTCCGCTCGTCCACCGTAATTGCACAGCGGTCAGGGATCACGTTCATCGCCGACCCACCCTCGATCTCGGTGACCGCGATGGTGCCCTCGAGTACCTCCCCAGCCACGTCGACCGCAGGGAACTCGAGTGCCCGGACGCGAGCGACGGCGTCGGTCGCGCGGTAGATGGCGTTCTCGCCGGCGGCGAGCTCGCTGGCGTGGGCGGCGCTGCCGTGTGCCGTAATCGTGCTGCCGCGCCGGCCCTTGTGGGCGACGGCGACATCGGTTACGTCGGGGCCGGAGTAGTTGGTCGATCCCTCACCGACGATGGCGCATTCGGGGGCAAAACCCTCGTTGATGGCGTGGCGCGCGCCGGTACCGCCGACTTCCTCGCCGACGAAACTCGCGAAGACGAGTTCGCCGGGGGTATCTGTCTCCTCGGGCTGTGAGGAGGGCGAGCTACTCGAGTCGGGCGCGTGAATCTCGCTGTCGCGGAACGCGAGCATGGCCGCTGCGACGGCCCCTTTCATGTCGGCTGTGCCGCGGCCGTAGAGGCGTCCGTTTCGCTCCTCGACGTGGGAGGAGCCGTCGGCCTCGAGCTGGGTATCGTCCGGTGCGACGACATCGTGGTGACCGACGAGGGCGAGCGTGTCGCCGTCTGCTGTGCTCCCCTTGCGTGCGATCACATTCCCGACCGCGTCTCGCTCGATGTCTGCATCCGTCTCGCGGCGGAGCCACGACTCGATGAACTCGCCTGCCTCGGCCTCACCTTCATCGGTGTGGCTGGGAATCGAGACGAGTTCACGAGTCAGCGTCGCAACTGTCATGGGCAGGCTGTCGACGCCCGAGGTGTTCAGTCCACCGGACGCCGCAGATTGAACGCAGCAGAGCGCATACAGGTGATGCAACCGAAACAAAATCAGTTCGACGACTGCCTCAAGCAATCCACCGGATCGTGCTCAAATCGCCATGAACAGTGCTCAAACAGGCCGGTCCGGCTGGTTGGCGTCGATCCCTGTTTCAACCTCATCAGTGAGCTGATCGACCGAATCTCGAACAGCCCGGAGGCTTGCGGTCTGTTCCTCACTCGCCGCCGCAACCGACGCAGCCGAGCTCGCGACATCGTCAGCTGACTCAGAGAGGTCGGAAAGCGTCTGTGCTGTCGATTCGACGCCGTCGACCTGTTGATCAGCGGCTGCTGCAACCTTGTCCATCCGCGCGGTCGTCGTCTGTGCTGACTCGTGGATCTCCTCGAGTGAGTCGATCGTCCGACGGACGCGGTCCGTACCGGTCTCGACGCGTTCGACTGTCTCGTCGGCGGTCGCAACTGCTGCTGCGGTGTCCTCGCGGATAGCCTCCGCGGCGCGGGCAATGTCGGCGAGATCGGCCTTTGTCTGTTGGGCGAACGTTCGGACCTCGCTGGCAATGATGTCCATGGTTTCACTACCGTTTCTGGTGCCAGCACCAGCACCACTCTCGCCCATCGCTCGAGAGGATTCGATTTTCGCGTTCGTGGCCAGGACCGACGTTCGCTGAGTCAAGTCGTCAAGACGGTCGACGATATCGTCGATCTCCTCGATTCGATCTGCGAGTGCGTCAATGTCCGTCACGACACGATCGGTCGCGTCCTCAATTGCACCGAGCTCGTCCAGCGCGTCGTCAGCCGCGTCGACACCGTCGGCGGCGAGACGCTCCGTCCGGGCGCTCTCTGTGCGGGCCTCGTCGGCTGCGTGTGCGATTTCGTCAGCCGCGTCGCTGACATCGTTGATTTCCTGGGCAGCGCTAGTGATGTGGGTTGCCTGTGTCTCGGTCTGGTCGCTGATTGACTCAGCCCGCTTTGCTACCGTTTCACCAGCGGTATGAAGGTCAGCAAGCGGTGCCTGGACATCAGACTCAACCTCGCGAGCGAGAGCAGCCCGTCGCTCAATCTCGTCTTCGAGCCGCTGTGCGTCGGCGTCGACGTACGTGTCGACCGCAATTTGCATATCGAGGTTGAGCAGCCGCAACAGCGAGAGCACGTCCAGCATGCCGTCGTCGATCGCGTCGCGAACGGTCGTTTCGAACGACTCCTCGAGTACGGTTCGAGCAGCGTCATCGCCAGTATCGCCTGACTCGGCTCCCGTCTTCGTGTCCGCGTCGCGACGACCGAATCCCAGCGCACTCACGAACCGACCGAGTCCGTCGGTCGAGTCCTCGGCTTCGGCCTCGCGTTCGTCCACCCACTCTATGATTGCATCCACAACCTGTTGCTGGACGCGCTCGTTCAATCGCGAGAGCAGCAACTCGTAGTAGACACCGTACTGTCCCACGTAGTGGTGCAGCGGCATGTCGAGCAGCTCGTGGAGCTTGCCGATCCGGGCGCGATTCGCGAAAAAGTCCTGGTCGTACGAACCGGTCGCCAGCGAAACCAGATACGCCTGCTGAGTCTGTTTGAGCGCGTCAGTCCTCTTTGGCGATCTGCCGACAATTTCCTGTGTTCGGTCGTACTGCAGGACATTATCATAGAAGTCATCGGCAATCGCTTCTCGATTGTCACGCAACAGCGGCTCGAGATCCGCGAGTCGCCGCTCGTCGGCCGAATCGAAGCCAATAAATTCTTTTCGCCAGGCGAGTTCGCCGTCGTCAAGTCCGATTCGATCGACGAGGTCGTCGACGTCGAACGTGCCATTGAGTCCGCCGTTTCCGAACGTCTCCTCCGGTTGCATTGGTTGGGAGTCGATCGGGGGCGGATCATTGAAATTTCCGTGACTGTTCTCGGTGAATAAGAATGGGGTGTCGACCGTCACGTATAGCCAAGCAGTCAGTGAGCGATACACCAGTGCAATATAGTAACAACTGAAACTGTTTACACGCCAATCGCACGATAACTGTGCAATTGGGTGTGCACTGACTTTCAGTGGCTACTATATAGTAACAACTGCAACTATTTACACACTGATCGCACAGCCGTCGTGCGATCAGGTGCGCATTGACTTGCAGTGACTACTATAGGCAACCGGGCAGTGCAATGGACACCCAGCCAGCACAGTGGACCGAGCAACCAACGAACCAGATCCAACCCCGTGCTGTCCGGTGAACACCCTTATAGGCGTACGTGAATCAGTTCACGTATGAACGTCGTGCCGGACACGAGCGTGGTCATCGACGGCCGCGTTTCGGCGACGATTGACGATGGGCAGTTCGAGGGAGCGACGATCTCGGTACCCGAAGCGGTCGTCGCAGAACTCGAGGCGCAGGCCAACGACGGCATCGAGACCGGCTGGGACGGCCTGGAAGAACTCCAGCGTCTCGCAGATCTCGCCGACGAGGGCGCGATCAAACTCGAGTACGTCGGTGAGCGGCCGAACGCGATTGAGCGCGGGCACGCCTCCGAGGGTGAGATTGACGCGTTGATCCGCGACATCGCGGAGGATCTCGAGGCGACCTTCCTCACGAGTGATATCGTCCAGGCCGAGGTGGCCGAGGCGAAGGACCTTGATGTCGAACACGTTGCCCCGGTCACCCGCGAGGTCGACGTGGGGACGCTCACCGTCGAGACGTACTTCGACGAGGGGACGATGAGCGTCCACCTGAAGACGGACACCGTCCCGATGGCAAAGCGTGGCGAACTCGGCGAGATGCGTTACGAGGAAATCGCCGACGAGCCGTTGGACGAAGCGACGATGGACGAGTACGCCCGCGAAGTCATCGACGCCGCGAAGGAGTCCGCGGAGGGCTTCATCGAACTCTCGGAGCCGGGCATGAAAATCGTCCAGTTCCGAGACTACCGAATCGCAATCGGCCGCCCGCCGTTCGCAGACGGGATTGAGATCACCGCGGTTCGACCGATCGCCCAGACAGATATCGAGGACTACGAGAACGCCGAGGAGCTGAAAGACCGCCTTCTGGAGCGCCAGCGCGGCGTCCTCATCTCCGGTTCGCCTGGGGCAGGGAAGTCGACCTTCGCCCAGGCAGTCGCACGGTTCATCTCGAACCACGACTACGCGGTCAAGACGATGGAAAAGCCCCGTGACCTGCAGGTCGGTCCCGAGATCACCCAGTACACCGAACTCGGCGGCGAGATGGCGAAGACGGCCGACGCCCTGCTGATGGTTCGGCCCGACTACACCATCTACGACGAGGTGCGCAAGACCGATGACTTCGAGGTCTTCGCTGACATGCGCCTCGCCGGCGTCGGCATGATCGGTGTCGTGCACGCAACCCGTCCGATTGACGCGCTCCAGCGCCTTGTCGGCCGCGTCGAGCTCGGGATGATTCCGCAGGTCGTCGACACCGTCGTCTACATCGAGGCCGGAGAGGTCAACACCGTCTACGACGTGCGCACGGAGGTCAAGGTGCCCGCAGGTCTCACCGAGGAGGACCTCGCACGGCCGGTCATCCAGGTCACGAACTTCGAAACCGGAGAGCCGGAGTACGAAATCTACACCTTCAACCGCCAGGTCGTCACCGTCCCCCTCAAAGAGGAGGAAGGCGGTCCCGGCAGCGAATCCGGCGTCGACCGCATCGCAAAACAGGAGATCGAACGCGAGATTCGCTCCGTCGCCCGCGGCTACGTCGATGTCCAGTTGAAGGGCCAGAACACCGCTACCGTCTACGTCGAAGACGACGACATCTCGAGTGTCATCGGGAAAGGCGGCGGCCGGATCACGGACATCGAGAACCGACTCGGGATCGATATCGACGTGCGGACACACGACGAGAACCCGAACTACGGCGCAGGTGCGGGTGGTGCAAGCGCGAACGGCGGCGGTGGCAGTGGCGGCAGCGGCGGGCAGGCCGCAGGCCAGATGGTTACGCCCGAAATTACCTCCCGCCATATCGTCATCCCCGTCGACGGCAACCACGGCGAGACCGTGGAAGTCCAGGCCGGTGGCGACTACCTCTTCACCGCGACAGTGAGCCGCGGCGGCGAGATTCAGGTCTCGCGCGGCAGCGCGATCGCAGACGAGTTAGAGCAGGCGATCGATCGGAAGGATCCGGTATCGGTCGTGCCGTCGTAGTACTGCGAACAGAGTGAGCGGCTTTTTGGAGGAGATTTTTGCGCGAGGGTGAACGAAGTGAACCCGAGCGGAAAAAGGCCCATCGCGAAGGATCCGGTATCGGTCGTGCCGTCGTAATACCGCGAACAGAGTGAGCGGCTTTTTGGAGTCTTCATGAACGGAGTGAGTGAAGGGCCAGCGAGAGCGAATTTCTCGCAGGGAAGGGATCAAGAGACAAGCGTATATCGCCGCCCAGGTCCCTTGTAGAGTCCGTACAGTCCGTCGTCGGCAACCACTACCAGTCTATCGTCGGCGAGCAGCAGATCATCTCGACACGAAACGTCCTTGAGCGGTTGCACACCCCACCATGACTCGCCCTCGGTGGTGATGGCCACGAGCCCGCAGCCATCCATGGACGGTCCAGCTCCCCAGCTGTAGACGCCGTCTGCGTCTGCGACGAGCGTCCCACGGAACGCGTAGTCGTCGCGCTGCCAAGCGAGGTCACCAGATGCGGCGTCGACAGCCGTGAGCACGTCGCCAGCGCGACAGTACACCCGCGCCGTGTCGGAAGCGGAAGCAGAAACGGGGCGCAACGTCACCCCACCCATTCCGGCAGTCTCGGTGAGGGCTACCGTGAACTGCTGCTCGCCGTCCGGAGCGAGTTTCCGTACCTCTGGAACGTCCTCGTCGCTGCCGTCGAGGGCCACGATAGCGGCCTCTCCGATAGTGACAACATCCCTGAAACGCGGGTTGGAGACGCTGGATTGGACAGTGCCGTCCGAATCGAGGCTGACCAGTGCTGGGTCGTGACCTAGATCAGGGTTGCCAGCGATGAGCACCCAGAGGCTGTCTGTCGCGATGGCGATTGACCTGATCATGGAGTCAGTTTCTTCGTCAGTGGTACTGTTGGTGCTATTGTCGCCGATGTGACCCACGAGATCAGCGGCTGCACACTCGAATCGAAGATCACCGGTGTCGGTGTCGAAGCAGACGAGACTGTCTGAATACGTACCAGTGAGAAGCGATGAGTCGATCCCCGGCCGTGCGGCCCGAAGCGCGAGCTCCGGACCGTCCCAGGCCGTCTCCCAGTGTATTTGAGCGCCGGTTGATGATTGGGAACGACTACTACTACTGTTGCTGGTGCCGGAATCGGAGCCGATGTCCATACCAGTGCTTGATCCGTCTTCACCCCCATCCGTCTCGTACGCGATCGAAACAACGCGGTCGTCCTCCAACTGGAAGTACGCAAACCCATCAGAAACCGCTGGCTCCCCGACGTACTGCGCCGGGGTACTCCCGCTCCAGAGACGGTTTCCACTCGAGTCCCGAAGCGTGAGAGCTGCGTCGTCAACCTCGGCAAACCCGCTTTGGGTGAACGTGCGTCCGCTACGATTGCGAACGTGGGCGACATGTGATCCATCAGAGAACCAGCGGTCGTCTGTCGTCCTCATCGGACCAGGGACATTCGAACGGCCGGTCGCATGATGCCAATCGAACTCGCCGCCGCCGGGCTGATAGCCACAGCCGGCGACTGCGGTCGCCAACCCGGTTCCGACAGCAGTGAGCAGTCGTCTGCGCGTGAACTGACCAGACGTCATCCCAGATCACTCCCCGCACCCGCCGCAGCGGTCATCCCACTAGTCTCGCGTTCGAGTTCACGAAGCCGGTCGATTCGGGCCTCGGTCGGCGGATGCGTGTCGGGGAAGATGTCCGTGCTGATGAGTTCGTTCGAGCCGAACGCGCGGTCCTCGAGCGGCGCAAGATACAGCGCTTCCACACCCCCGTCGAGCTTTCGAAGATCTTCGTCGGGCTGGTCGGGCAGTTCTGAATCCAGTGTCTCGAGTGCACTCGCGAGGGCGGCCGGCGATCCAGTGATCGTGGCGGCGGCGCGGTCTGCGACGTACTCGCGTTCGCGCGAGAGAACGCGGTAAAACAGCACACTCGCGAGCCAGAACATCGCCGAGACGGTCAGCGTTACGACCGCACAGACAGTGATGACGACGATGGCGACGAGCAATGCACGACCGTCGCTGTCTCCGCCCGATCCGCCAGAGCTGAAGCCTGTGCCGAGCAGCCGATAGAAGCCATAGAGGACGTAGAACGCGACGAATGCGAGGTAATACGTGATCGTCGGCAACAGCCACGCAACGGTCATCAGATTGGCGTCGCGGTTCGAAATATGCGCGAGTTCGTGTGCGAGGACAGCCTCGAGTTCCTCGTCCGAGAGTATCTCGAGTAAGCCGGTAGTGACCACAACGTACTCCTCGTCTGCCCGCCCGACACCGGCGACCGCGAACGCGTTTGGTACGTCGCTGTCGATCACTGCGACACCAGGGTTTGCAACGTCGATCTGTGACGACAGGCGCGTCACCGTTGCGTGCAGAGACGGGTACGCATCGGCGTCGACTGGCCGTGCGTCGACCGACCGGAGGACAGCACTGGGACCGAACCAGTACTGGGCGAGGAGGCCACCCAGAACAACGATAGTCAGAAGAAACGGATCGACATAGAACTCACCGTGGAAGGGCCGTTCGTTCGCCCACTCAAGGAGCGCGATGCCGACGGTGTTCGCGAGAACCACAAATGTGTAGACGAACACGAACGGCAAGCAGACGACGAGCGCGAGGGCGACCACCATCCGGAGGCGAAAACTACGTCCGGGAATAGGTGTCTGCATCGACGACATTGACTCGGCATCAGGTGTGGAGCAGTATAGTTGTTACACATGTGACTGTTGGGAGTGGCATGACTGAGCGGCGACGAGCAAAGTCAGGGATGCAGGTAGTAGTGATACGACGACTTGGAGAGTGGTGGCGTCACTCCGCTTCGTGCCGATACAGGCTCGGGTTTCGCCACCAGAACAGTCCCCAGGAGAGCATGAATCCGGCACCCATCGCGATGATGTCCTGCAGGATCTGCCAGAGGCCAAACCCGACGATTGCGACCAGCGCGAGTGACGAGCCGAGTGCGGCACCGACGATGACGAACACCACGTCACCGATAATGTGCTCTCGTGGCTGCTCCCAGTAGTGCTGGCGGTCCTCGTCGTACCAGACGCCGACGTAGATCAACACCGGCGACATCGCCGTGATAATCGTGACGACCTGATAATCCTGCCCCAGTCCTGCCGGCCCGAGAACCGTGAAGTTGAGCAAATTCGCGATCATCGCCGTCGCGAACAATCCGACCAACAGCCAGCCCCACCGCGGTAACGCCTCCTTGTCCATATCTGGGGAGCGTCACTGTATCAAAATAATCCTGCCGTTCTTGGTGTCATCGTCGATTCGGACAACAAGAAAGAGAGTGGCAGCGTTAGGCGTTATTCTGCGCAGCAGGCGTCTTTCTTCGGGGCTTCCTCGACACCATTTCCATCTGCAGCCACTGGTTCCTCCAGCCGATACAAGCTCTGGCGCGCATCAGCAAAGTAGATATCTTCGTCGACCATTCCAATTTCCTCAAGACGCTCGAGTGCGTACCGAACCGTCCGCGCCGAGAGCATCGACTCCTCGACGATCTGTTTCTGGGTGAGCGGCCCGTCGTACTCGAGAACCTTGAAAACGAGTTTGGCGCTCGGAGGCAAGTCTTTGATCTCCTCCCCGTCGGTCTCTACCATGTTACGAATCGAAAGCCCGCAGCAGTATAAAAGTTGAGCCTTTCACCGACAACCTTACAGAAAATTCCAGCCATCCCGGAGAGTAAAATGGATTCATTGCGTTTGCAGGCCACGATATCGACCATTGACCAGGTGGTCAGCCATTCTCCAGGATGGAGTGTTCGTTAGAGACCAGATGATGTCCCGATCGGCCAATCTGGTAACATTGTTAGGTATACATATTTTTATAGTTGGTATTAGTTACTGACTCATAAGACTAGAAATGGACGGGGATCACAGGGGGTTCGGTTGGGGTCGGGCCGCAAGTCCAGTACTAGGTATCGTTCTTCTCTTTGCGATGGTGGGAATCGGTGCGGTCCTACTGTTCGCAGCCGGTTCCGTCATGCTCGATGGAATTGGTTCCGAAGTAGATCGCGAGAAGGCACACCTCTGTATG
The DNA here is from genome assembly GCF_000337135.1 of Natrialba chahannaoensis JCM 10990. GTDB lineage: Archaea > Halobacteriota > Halobacteria > Halobacteriales > Natrialbaceae > Natrialba > Natrialba chahannaoensis. Next base: position 23,211 of record NZ_AOIN01000041.1, on the reverse strand, counting down.
GATGAGACCGACCACCGACTCGGCACCGTCGCCTCAACGGGATACGATCAGTCGATGGCGCTTGACGACCCAGATTGTCAGCCATTGGTCGTCGACGACGGCTCGATTTCAATTACCTGGTATAACAGTTCAGATGGAGAACAGCCGCCATGGGACAACTCGAGTCGGACGGCCACTGAAGAACTTGGTGCCCTAGAGTTAGAACTGGATGATCGGACGCTTGCACACCAGGGTGGTGCCATTTGGGAGGTTACAGAGTCCGGTGTGCGAACCGAAAAGTCACCGTCGATCGGCTTCAGCGAGAACGGGCTACTGGAACTAGGGTTCATGCAGGTTCACCAGGCCGAGACTGTCGGCTCGGAGGGAACCCTCAGACATGATCATGAAAGCGAATCTGAGGCGGCAGCGAACCTCACTGCGGCAGTTGCGCAGGCGGAGGAAGACGTTGCGATTAAAATCGAGAGCGAGTATGCGGAGGGGTGGAAGAATCACCTCGAAAGCGAAGAGGAGTATGCCGACCGATTCCCTGAGTTCGATGTTAGTGTGGAGTCGACCTCGGACTCCAACGAGGTCGTGATGACGATCAAGGAAATCGACACAGCGCCAGAAGAGCCGTACTTTTTGATCGAGGAGGACCACGGACTATGGCATCAGGGCGGGAACAAGTCACTCTCTAGTCATATTTTGGAGCATGGGGAGTCTTTCCACATCAATACGACACTAACCAATTACGGAAACGAACCAGGAAAGGTCACCGCTACGCTCACGATTCGGGACGAATCTGGTACTAGCGTCGGAAGCCGGGAGATTACATCGGATGACAAAATTGATCCCGGACAATCTATCTCAACGGCAGATCACATGGAGTGGAACTGGGGCGGGCCTGGCGCAAACCACTTTTTCAAAGCCGGTAACGCAAACGGCAATCACGCGATCGGCGTCGAACCGGGTGAAGGGTATGAATACAACGTCAAAACGGACCCAGGAGGGGATTCCCTCAACGAGCCAGGCCAATTCATCATCGAGGATGATCCACCGGAGGTCACCATCACTGACGTCGAGGATCCAGTCGGTCAGGGAGACACGTTAACTGTCCATGCGGATGTCGAAAAGCGCGGCTATGGAGACGATCAACTCGTTTGGCTCAGTGGATTCGACGGCAACATCGTTGACACCGCCGAAGTCGATTCAGATGGGAGTGGAATGGAATCCGTCGAACTCGAGTGGGGCAGCGTCGATCTGCCTACGGACTCCACTGACACCGAAATCGCAGTCGGAACAGAATCGAACAGCACCACCGAAGCGGTCGAGGTCTATCCGTCGCTCAACATAACGGATGTCGATGTGCTTGATGATCCGGTTGAGGAAGACGGGTCGGTAACCGTTGAGGCAGCCGTCGAGGCTGTGGGTGATACAGCCGAGACAGACGTGATACTGGAGGACTTCGATGGAAACGAAGCTGATAGCCAGTCCGTTACGGTTCCGGGTGCGGATACAGAGACTGTCGAACTCGAGTACACTGGTGTTGGAGAACGAACTGATCGCATCACGGTCAGGACGGATAGTATCCGGGCGGAAGACGACGAGATGGAGGAAGTCGTCGTCGTCAAGCGGGATGGGCCCCAATGTGACGCCGTCGATTATGAAGGAAGTGGATCGGAACACAGTCCGTATCAAATAAGCAACGTTGATCAGCTCCAGTGTATCAACGACCAGGGACTCGATGATCACTACGAACTCGTAGACGACATTGACGCCCACGGGACCGAGTACTGGAACCCAGTTGTGAGCCACTCAGAAACGGTACACGCTGAAAGAGGCGAATTTGGTGCAGGTGATCTGATTGAACTCTCTAACACTCCCGTAGTCGAACGGAGTGTCGAGGTAGATGCAGGAGCTTGGAATAGTGATCCAGACTTTGAACTCGTTGATGCCGAATCGGGAGTCGTAGAGATCCAAGATAATCCAAGATGGAGCGACAACTGGGAAGAACTGTATTTCTCTTATGACGCTTTAGCAGAGTCCGGCGAACCGCGTGGATTCGAGCCGATCGGGCAAGACGGGAACCCCTACGCCGCACACGGCGACCAGGGAACCTCCAGTGGCTCGTTCGACGGTCATTTCGATGGCAACGGACACCTAATCGAGGGACTGTCCATCGACCGTCCTGACGAACGATTCGTTGGGTTGTTCGGTGCGACGGGTCACACGACGAACGCCGATCCAGTCGGTTCGGGGTCGACGATCGAGAACGTCAGACTCGCCGACGTAAATGTCCACGGTCGACAACACGTTGGAGGACTCGTTGGACAAGCAGGTGGCGCAGTGATTGAATCCAGAAGCGAAGGACACGTTGAAGCACAGGAACAACTCGTCGGTGGACTGATCGGTGACGGGGCCCACGCAAACATTGACAACGAACTCGTTGCCGAGGGCACCGTTATCGGGGGAGATAATCTGGACGGAATAAACGGAGAGGGTATTGGAGGACTGATTGGTCGATCGACGTGGCAGACGGAGGTTTCGACCGGCTATACGCAAGATATGACTGTCGAGTATCGACCGAATGGACAGCCAGTCGATGACTACTCCCACGTGGGTGGTATCGCTGGAACGTCCTCATACCGAGACTCGACGTTCGAACAGATGTACAGTACTGCAACGGTCGAGGGGTACCATGGTGATGCCGGTGCAATTGTCGGTACTGTTCTTTCGAACGGAGACCACTTCAGAGAGAGTGTCTACTGGAACGACGAGATCGAAACAGATGCCGAAGGCGTCGATGACACCAATGGAGCTGCAACGCTAGATTGGATCGGCCTTACTACCGATGAGATGCAAAACCACACAATCGACGAAATGGCCAATCTCGACTACGAAGATGACGGTGGTTCTTGGGTTGCGGTCCCTGAGGATTATCCACGGTTCGCCTGGGAACTCGAGGCAGAGGGGATCTTCGAGGTCGACATCAACGACGTCGAGAACGTAACTGCCGGCGAATCCACCACGATCGACGTCACGGTTACGAGCCGCGATCCGGATCTGGATGAGGAAGATGCCCCACAGATAATCACGCTCACGAACCCCGACGGCCAGGTCGTCGATACGGAAGAAGTGGTAGCAAGTGATCTGGACGGAGACGGCGAGACGGAGATCGAACTCGAGTGGCAGACCAGTCTCAACGACGATGGCGTCGGCGAGGTTACTGTTCGGAGCGAGGATCGAGCGGATTCAGCACCGATCGAGATCGAGCCCGGCGAAGAAATCGACTGGACTGGGGACGCAGATGGATCATTGGACGACATCGGCGATTCCACGATTGATATTGATGTTGATGCCATCACGGTTGGCTGACTGAGCTGCCACCAACCCGAACCCCTTTTCACCACCGACGATAGAGTCACAGACATGTCGACCGAATCGATTAGCGACCGGCGCGAGCACATTCGCTCGATCAGCGTCACCGCGCTGGCCGCGCTGCTCGGCGTCGGGACGGCGCTCGCCTCCATGGCGCTCACCGGTGATGTCTCACCGGGTGATGCTGCAGGCGATACGCGAGCGCTCTTGCTCGTCCTCACTGCGATCGTCGCACAGATCGTGCTCTTCGACGTCACGAGCATCTACAGCGACGACGAGTTTGGTGTCAAACACTACCTGTTCATCACGTTCATGACCTTCTCGATGTGGTTCGTGACGTGGGGTATCCTGCTCACCGCGGAGCTCAACGCATAACCATGGCGGACGACAGTATCGCCGTCGTAGACTTGGATCGGTGCCAGCCCGACCGCTGTGGCTACGAGTGTAAGAACTACTGCCCACCGAATCGGACTGGCAAGGAGTGCATCACGCTCCGTGGCGAAGAAACGCCTGAGGGACAGCCCGAACAGGTTCGCATCTCCGAAGAGATCTGTCTCGGCGAAACCTGTGGCATCTGCGTCGAGAAGTGTCCGTTCGACGCAATCGAGATCATCAACCTGCCACAGGAGTTGCAGGAAGAACCTGCACACCGCTACGGCGAGAACGCGTTCTCGCTGTATGGTCTTCCGGCACCACAGGAAGGGAACGTTACCGGTATTCTCGGTCCGAACGGGATCGGGAAGACCACCGCTGTTCGCATCCTCGCCGGTGAACTCGAGCCCAACCTCGGCCGCTACGAAGAGTCACCAGGCTGGGACGACGTACTCGAGGCCTACCGCGGCACGGAGCTCCAGGACTATATCGCAGACGTGCGCGACGGCGAGATTACCGTCGCTCGAAAACCGCAGTACGTCGACCAGATTCCGAAACAGTTCGACGGCAACACCCGCCAGCTCTTGGAGCAGACGGATGAACGCGACGCCCTTGACTCGCTCGTCGAGCGACTGTCGATCGGCCCCGTCATGGACCAAGCGATCGAGGATCTCTCCGGCGGCGAGCTGCAGCGTGTTGCGCTCGCAGCAACGCTGGCGCGAGACACGGACTTCTACTTCCTGGACGAGATCACGCCGTATCTCGATATCGGACAGCGTGTTACTGCAGCGCGACTGATTCGCGAACTCGCCGAGGACGAAGGCAAGTCGATGCTCGTCGTCGAGCACGACCTCGCAATCCTCGACCTGCTCGCGGACACGCTGCACGTCGCCTACGGTGAGCCCGGTGCCTACGGTGTCATCACCTCGCCGAAGTCGGTCCGCAACGGGATCAACGAGTACCTCGCAGGCTACCTCGACAACGAGAACATGCGGATTCGCCAGAACCCGATCGAGTTCGAGGAGCACGCTCCCCGAACCGCGACCCACGGCGACGTGCTCGTCGACTACCCCGACCTCACCAAGAGCTACGGGGATGGCGAGTTCAGCCTCGAAGTCGAAGGCGGTGAGATCCACCGCAACGAGGTCCTTGGCATCGTCGGCCCGAACGGAATCGGGAAGTCGACGTTCGCGAAGTTGCTGACGGGGAACCTCGAGACGGATGAGGGCGACGCTGATCTCGATCTGGATATCTCCTACAAGCCACAGTACGTGACGATCGACCAGCACATGCGTGTCGACGCATTTCTCTCCTCGATCACGGACCAGTTCGGTTCTTCGTACTGGAACACCGAGATCGCCCAGCCGCTCCAGTTAGAGCGGATCATGGAGCAGAACCTCTCCGATCTCTCGGGCGGTGAGCGCCAGCGGGTCGCCATCGCTGCTTGTCTGTCCGACTCGGCGGATCTCTACCTGCTCGACGAGCCGTCGGCACACCTCGACGTCGAACAACGCGTGCAGGCAACCAGCGCGATCCGGCGCTATGCCGAACAGCAGGACGCGACCGTGATGGTCATCGACCACGACATCTACATGATCGACCTGCTCGCGGACCGACTGATGGTCTTCGACGGCGAACCCGCAATGCACGGTCACGCCGGCCAACCACAGGCCATGCGCGACGGTATGAACGAGTTCCTCGCCAATCTTGAGGTGACGTTCCGCCGCGACGAGCGTACGTCGCGTCCGCGGATCAACAAGCCGGAGTCGCAGCTAGACCGCGAGCAAAAGCGCGAAGGCGAGTACTACTACTCGCCCTGAGACAGGTCCCCTTCGCCTCGCGTCTCGGCGTTTCCGCGTCTTCGAGTTTCGACAACCCCCGCTGCTCCCGTTCACTACACGAACGTATGGACCGTTCAGCGATCCGTAACGTCTCGATCGAGAACCACGACGATTCCTGCTAACACCAACAACACGCCCAGCAACGCGTAAGCGAGGACCGCACTCGAGACGACCAGCGCTCCGGTCGCCCCGAAGACCGCGCCGGCGGCGGCGACGAGTGTCCCGAAGAGAATGAGTCCGGTGCCGAGGAGTTCGGTCGTCACGCCGTCGTCCTTGGTGTCTGTCGTTGCATCGGGACGCTCGAGTGGGTCCACCAGTCGCCACTCGGGTTCGTCGGCGCGTTCGAGTCGGTAGCGCCCGCGAGAGAGCGAGGAGAGCAGCGCGTCGCTTGCGGCGTGGACGGTGGTCATCCACCAGTCGCCAGTAGCTGTAGCAGTGTCAGCGCCGGCCTCGGTCTCCGCGGCGGACAGGTCGGTTCGAGCGAGATACACCGGTTCGCCGACTGCGTGGTCGATTGACGCGGCGTCGTACCCGACATCTTCAATGAGCCGGGCGAGCAGAAAGTCCTCGGACCACGGGATTGGCTTCTCGAGTTCGAATGCGATGACCTCACCGTGCGGAAGCGAAACAGTGAGATCGACTGTCGTCTCGTCGAGGGCAGTCACGTCGGTGATCCGGCCCTCGACGTAGCCCTCGGGAGTCGTCATTACGTCGATGCGACCGAGTTCGTCGGCAAGCGGGCCTTCCTGGGGATGGTGGGTAGCGTTCGACCGATTGGCATCGCCAGCCGTACTGTCTGGCGATCCATCACGGCGACCGTCGCTGACACGACCGTCGAGGTCGGGACGGTCGGTGTGATACGTCCGATCAGGGTGGTCGTGACGATCACTCGACTCGATAGACCCGCGTGTCACCTCGATCTCGACCTCACCGCCGGACGCCTCACCGTCAGATTCGTCTCCGTTCGTGGCGGATGGGGTCGAGTTCGAGTTGGTGGGAGTGTCAGCATTGGCACTCGAGTTAGAGTCCGAATCTGCGTCGGTGGGGGAGTGGTCGTCTGTCACGAGTGGAGTCGGAGGGAGTTGTTGGAAGCGGGTTCTGGGTGAAGGCGGACAGCCTGCCGAATTGCTGGTGTCGGTATCAACACTGTCGAAATCGGGTAGTCAGTCACCCGTACGGGATCGAGCGGTGTAAGTCGTTTGCCAGTATCGTGTGGTTATTGCACGGGCCAGTCGGTTGCCTACCGAATCCGAGCAAGAGCAGCCCACTCTGACAGTGGACATCCCACGTCGAAACTCACAGCGGCGTCGCCCGACTCACCGCGAACAGGCCGTCACCGTGGCCTTCACGAACGTCGACCGCCGCTGGCTCGAGTTCGGACGGGTCCTCGAAAATCGTCTGGACGCGCGTCTCGATTTCGAAGCCGGCCGACTCGAGGGAGGTAGACGCCTCGTCTGCGGTCAGAAACTCCGCATCGGCGTAGAACGGACTCTCGTCCTTGTGTTCCTGATATATCTGTCCAACTGGGCTCGCGCGGTCGAGGATGGCCACCACGAGCGTCCCGTCCGGCTCGAGGACACGGTAGGCTTCGGCAAGTGCAACAGCGGGGTCGTCGACGAACGAAAGCACGGTGACGAACTGGACGTGCTCGAGTGCCCCATCATCGAACGGAAGCGATTCGACGACACCGCGAACGGGAGTGACGCCGCGCTCGCGTGCTCGGTCGAGCGGGGTGCTTGCGGGGTCGACTCCGAGGGAGATGTCGAGCGGGCCGGCGAACCGGCCCGTGCCGACGCCGATCTCGAGCGCGCGATCAGGAATGGGGGATGGACAGACGCGTTTTATCGCATCCTGTTCGGCGCGGTATGCACCATCGTTGGTTTCGAACCAGTCGTCGTACGCGTCGGTATGGNGGTTTCGTAGGGGGAGGGTGTCATAGCTGGAGAGGGGACAAAACTCGAAGGTTACCCAATCAGTCGCTGACAGGTGCCACAGAGATTCTCTTCTTTGATGTCGACTTCGCGGACGGTCGGCGAGAAGTTCATTACGCAGCGGTTGTTGTCACAGTGTTCGAGGCCGTACGTGTGACCGATCTCGTGAACGATCTCCTTGCGGACACGGTTCTCGAAGATTTCGCTGGCGCTCTTGTTCGAGAAGCCGCCGTCGCTCGAGGTCTGCAGGCGGTAGGTCGAGACGACGCTGCCGCTGCCGTCCAAGTAGGCGAGACCGAAGACGTAGTTTCGACGACGGTAGAAGAGGTCGTGTGGCGTGATGGCGATATTCTTCGCGCCGCGGCCGACGCGCTCTGCGAGCTGGATAAACGCTTCGGCAGAGTACTGGTCGCGTCCGGAGTCGTACGCGCCGTTTGGCACCGGCTGGGAGTCAGTCACGGAGACATCGCAGTCGTAGACTGACCGCAACGCGGAGGATGCCGCCCGTTTGACTGCCGCGGGGACGTTGCCGACCGGCACGATGTCGACGAGCATGACAAACGCTATGGTCGCTTTGCTCATAAACATCCCGCCATGGGCCACATTCGGCGAAATCAAACAACACTGACAGTGATCCTCGCGGCATACGACCGACTCGTCGAGGTGGGGATTGGCCGTCGGACGGACGTTGCCGCGGCGCTCGCCGAGCGTGGCTGTACCGTGACGGCGACGGATATCTACGAACGAGACGTGCCTGAGAGAGTCAGTTTCGTCCGCGACGATATCGTCGATCCAGATCCGTCGCTCTACGCCGATGCGGACGCGATCTACGCCCAAAATCTGCCGCCCGAACTCCACAGACCTGCCTGTGACGTAGCTCGGGAAGTGGATGCAGACCTGCTCTTTACGACGCTCGGCGGCGACCAGCCCGCGATTCCGGTCGAACGGCGAACGATCGAGACGGGAACGCTGTACGTGAGCGAGCGACCCGGTTCGGGTCGAGACGCATGAATTAACACCGGCGGAACCGTTTCGTCAGGAGAACCCGTGCTTCCCGAGCCACTCCTCTCTGCTCTCCTGTTGGTGTTCATTACGGCCATCATCGCGGCAGCGATCGCCGGTCTCGGAACAGTCCTCTGGATCGTCCTCCAGCTCGCGGCCGCCCCCGGTGTCGTGGTTCACGAATTCGCCCACGCGATTGCCTGCCGACTCATCGGCGTTCGGATTCACGAGGTTGTCTACTTTCGCTTCGGCGAGCCGGCCGGCTACGTCCGTCACGAACAGCCTGAACGGTACCACAACGCCTTCGTCATCGGTGTCGCGCCGTTTCTGGTCAACACCGTCGTCGCGTTCGGCGCGCTGCTCGCGTTCGCCGACCTTGTGACGACGACCGGAATCGTCACCCCATCCAACGGAGTATTCCCTGCCGTCGACCCAGGTGCTGCGTCGCGCGAGCTACTCGTCGGCGCGGTCGCTCTGGCCTGGCTTGGTCTCGCGATCGGCGTCCACGCCTTCCCGAGCACCGGCGACGCGAACGCACTCTGGGCACAGACACGCACAAGGTGGCGTCGCTCACCGCTCGTCCTGCTCGGCATCCCGTTCGTTCTCGTGGTCTACGTCGTGAGCCTGCTCTCGTGGCTGTGGGCTGACGTCCTCTACGCGATTGGGCTGTTGCTGCTTGCGTTTGCGGTCGTCGGCTCGCCGCTCGTGTGATGGCGGTGGTCGAACGACTACTCCGTTCGTTCGATCGACGGCCGGCGCGTCAAGCCGGAAAATCGACCGGCTTTATTCCCACCAGCCCGTTCGAGGCGGTATGACCACGAACGCGAACGCAGCTACAACTGCGCCACTCGAGGCAGACGTCGATGCCGTCGTCCTCGACATCGACGGCGTTCTCGTCGACGTCGCCGACTCCTACCGGCGCGCGATCATCGAATCCGTCGACATCGTCTACGACCGGACGATCCGCAAGGACGATATTCAGCAGTTCAAGGACGCCGGCGGCTTCAACAACGACTGGGAGCTGACCTACGCCGCCGCGCTCTACGTGCTCGCAACCGGCGAGGGCTACGACGCGTCGCTCAAGGAGTTCACCGACGACATCGCCGCCGCAGGCGGTGGCCTCGAGGCCGCCGAGAGCGCCGTCCGGGACGGCATCGGCGCACAGGCGACGAAACGCGTCACCGACCGCTGGGACCGCGAGCGCCTCCGTGACGTCTTTCAACAGCTCTACCTCGGCGACGAACTCTATCGGGCACTGGAGGTCGGTAATCCTGACGATGACCTGCACCAGGAGGGGTTCATCCACGACGAACCGGTGATCCTCGACGAAGAAACGCGTAACTGGCTGCTCGACGAAGCCGGCGTCTCGGTCGGCGTCCTGACCGGCCGACCCGAGGCAGAGGCCGAAATCGCGCTCGACCGCGTCGGCCTCGCGGGCGACATTCCGGTCGAACACCGGTTTACGATGGACGACTGGGACGAGGGCAAGCCACACCCGCACGCGCTGACGACACTGGCCGAGCGCTTCGACGCCGACAGCGTCGTCTTCGTCGGCGACACGCTGGACGACGTGCGAACGGCAACGAACGCGAGTGAGGCGGATCCGAGCCGCGAGTACCACGGCATCGGCGTCCTGACCGGTGGCCTCACCGGCACAGAAGGTCGACAGAAGTATGCTGACGAAGACGCAGCGGCGGTACTCGAGTCGGTCAACGAACTCCCCGCATTGATCGCGGACGAGTAAGTGGGGACGTGGAGAGACGAGTTTTCGAGTTCCTGAGTTCCCGAGTCCCCGAGTCATCGAGTCGGTGAACGGATGCGCGGCCAGCACTCAGCTACTGGAAACCAGCAGGTTCGCACGCCCGTTTTTTGCCACCGCTCGGTGTAGCGTGGTCCCATGACCGCACCCGACTCCTCGTTTTCCTGTGCACCCAGTTTACCAGGTGAGCCGACTGCCGTCTGGCTCGCGGAACCGGCCGACGCAGCGCTCGATGAGCCAACGGGGGGCGCAACTGACGAACCAGTCACTGAGTCAGTCGACAAATCTGCCCCCGCGCTCACAACCGACCGAACCGTCGATGTCTGCGTCGTCGGCGCTGGCATCGCAGGGCTCTCGACCGCACTCGAGGTACGCGAGCGCGGGAAGAGGGTCGCGGTCCTCGAGCGCGACCGGATCGCAGCCGGAATCACGGGCAAGTCGACGGCGAAGCTGACTAGTCAGCACGGTGCGATCTACGACCACCTACGCCGGGAGTTCGGCCGGCGGGAGGCAAAGCAGTACGCGGCGGTACAGGAGCAGGCGATCGACGAGGTCGAGGGCCGGATCGAGGAGTTCGGGATCGACTGCGGCTTCGAGCGCCAGCCCTCGTACCTCTACGGAGACGACCGGGATACGATCGAACGCGAGACCGACGCCGCCGAACAGGCAGGACTGCCGGCAACCTTCGTCACCTCGGTACCGCCGTTCGAACGGGCACAGGCCGCCGTCCGGTTCGACGAGCAGGCGTGGTTCCACCCGCGCCAGTACCTCCTCGGAATTGCGGACGTACTGCAGGACGACGACGGCGCGGCCGTCTACGAGGGGACTCGCGTGACAGATGTCGAGTCCGGAGCACCGTGTCGCGTACAGACCGAGTCGGCGACGGTGACCGCCGAGCAGGTCGTCCTCGCGACCGGTTTTCCGATTCTCGACCGGGCGGGCTACTTCGCGCGGATGCACCCGAAACGGTCCTACGTGCTCGCACTCCGTCTTGACGGCGAACCGCCCGCGGGGATGTACTACCGGACGGGCGACAACTACCGCTCTGTTCGGACCTATCGCGGCGGTGGGAGTGGGGCGGACGGGAGCAATGGAGGCGACAAAGACAGCGAGGATCTCCTCCTCGTCGGCGGCGAAAACCACAAAACCGGCCAGGGTGGCTCGACAGTCGAGCGCTATCGCACACTACTCGAGTGGGCCCGCGAACGATTTCCTGTCGAATCAGTCGCCTACCGGTGGTCGAACCAGGACTACAAACCGGTCGACAAGGTACCGTTCGTCGGACGTGTCGGTGCAGGTGCACAGAATGTGTACGTCGCCACCGGGTTTCGTGGCTGGGGGATGACGAACGGCGTTGCCGCCGGCCAGCTGTTAGCGGCGCTCATCGACGGCCGCAAGCCACCCGAACGGAAGTTGTTCGATCCGATGCGGGTCACCCCGAAGGCGTCGGCTGGAAAGACGATCACCGAGAACGTCGATGCCGCGAGCGAGTTCGCAACCGACTGGTTCCGTGCGATGCTCACGCCCGAACTGCGCTCGCTCGCTCCCGGCGAGGGCACCGTGATCCGCAGCGGCGGGAAACCAGTGGCGTGTGCGCGGGATGCCGGCGGCGACCTGCACGCGACCTCAGCCGTCTGCACCCACATGTACTGTCTCGTGGAGTGGAACGACGCCGAATGTAGCTGGGACTGTCCCTGTCACGGCTCCCGGTTCGCGCCGAACGGTGAGGTGCTTCAGGGGCCGGCAAACGAGGGGCTCTCGAGTGCAAGCATCGATGGTGGTGTTGAGGTGGGTGATAGCGCAGGTACCGAAACGAGTGTGAACATCGACAGCGACAGCGACAGCGACAACGGTAGAGTCGGTGACGGAAGTGAGAGCGAGGATAGGGGCGAAACTGAGGGGCGAGATTGAGGAGAGAGTGGCGGCAGCAAACTCGAGATGCTGTTGAAACCATTGACCGCGGACAGGACTCAACCAGGCTTCGTATTTATCACAAACCTAGTTGAGATGTAGGTCCATTATGGAAATCGTCGAATGAAAAATTGATCGGTTGATCGGGAGTTGGTCAGTTATATCAACTAATCAGCAGATGACTGTCCGAAGAGTACGTTGGTAAAGGTGTGGCAGAGGCATAGATAACGCTCACTAACTCCGGTCCGTGGAAATGACGTCCAACTGGTCATCGTACGTGAGGGTGAGTTCCTCATTCTCCAAGCGGATCGTCATCCGGATACGAAGGGGGTCCTCCGAAAGGAGTTCTTGCTCTACATCAAGGAGGAGAGCGAATTGTTCGGGCGTCGAAAAGTCAAAGTCAATCCCGTAATCGTAGTAAAATGCAGTCACCGCCGGTTCTCTCGTCAGATAATTCGAAATCGGCATCGACCAGCGGTACTCACACTGCTCACAGACGTGAGTCACGAGTATCCAGAAAATTGACTCGCAGTGCTCACAGAACTGATACTCCTCCCAATCGGGCTGGTGATCATCACAGATATAGATCGAGGTGATGGGCATGTCACCCGCACACTCCGGACACACGCCATCAATAACCGATGCCCGACGGTGGGCAGTCCAGATCCAATCAGCGTGGCCAATCTCGTTCGGGGTCCGGTTTCGCACTCCCGACGGCGGGAACTCGCTCATGCTGATGACGCCCGGGGGGAAGCTCGGGACACACCGTACGTCACAGTCGGCGCATTCTAGGTAGCGCCATCCATCCCGATAGCTGCATAGCGTCTGTCCGCCACAATACGGACACGAGACATCGATCCCGACCGGTTCGACCTCTGGATGCTCCAGGGCGATACCGGAGAGGAGCATACGGACGATCCGTTTGCCCGATTCCCTGAGTTCATAGCCCTCCTCGGAGTGGCGAACGAAGTGGGCTGTGAGTTTATCGAGGTGATAGTGGATTTGACCGGGATCGCTGACGGTGACTCGTTCCCGGAGATCGGCGAACCGCATCGGCGACGAATCCGTCGGATTGTCGCCCTCCCAGAGGGCCTCCAATAATTCGAGCCGGGTTTCGTCGGATAGCAGCTTGAAGGCCTCGGTTGTGGCGGCCGTATCCGGTTGGCTCGTATCCTTCCGGGACGAATTCCCCATGTGTGTTATTTGCAACCATGGGTCAAAAACCCACACCATCACTACGATCATGTACCGTGTTGGGGGCGGGCTTACTCGTCGTCCCAACACCAACAGCTAGCATATCTTATTGAAGGCTCGTTCTATCGAAAATCCAATTGAAACATCATTCAAACAACACTTATTCCGGAGTCCGTCGAATGGTAGTTGAGGATTGACAATGAGAGGTATGGAGACCAAGCTGACTCCAACCAGGTCCGCGATAACCGAGGGTCACTGAGCGAGTACTTGGTGATCCGGTCAATCCTCAGCCCTCAAGGAGCTAATCTATGCCACAGACACAAGACCAACGAGAAGCGAACAAACGAACCGCACACCGGGTCTACGACGTTTGGGACGGTGGCGATATTGAGGTGCTTGACGACATCATCGCCGAGGATGTTGTATTCCGTGGGCCTGAGCCGGTCGGGACCGCTCACGGGCGGGAGGCATATAAGGACAATCTCCGGATGATCCGGGCGGGGTTTCCAGACTTGTCCTTCACAGCCCACAATGTCGTCGCCGAAGGCGACACGGTGATGGCGAACTGCACGTTCGGGGGCACCCACAACGGCGAGCTGATGGGAATCGAACCGACCGGAACCTCGGTCGAGGTGCGATGGTTCGGAAGCTACCGGTTCGATGACGGAAAACTGGTCGAAGTGACCGGCCTCCCCGACCTATTCGGGGCATTCCTGCAGGTCGGCGCAATCGACCCGCCTGGAAGCCCGTCGACAACGGAAGCCGAAAACAAGGAACTAGCCCGTACCTTCGCACAAGAGATCATTAGCGAGGGCAACCTCGATCTCGTCGATGAACTCTTTGCAGACGACTATGTCGAGTACAATTCTGCTCTCCCCGAGCCAATTCAGGGCCCAGAGGAGGTCAAAGAATACGTCAGGACGCTTCGATCCGCGGTTCCGGATATCAACTGTGGAGTCGAGGATCTGATCGCCGAGGGCGACATGGTGGTCAGACGAGACCGGGCTACCGGGACCCACGAAGGCGGGTTCATGGGGGTCGAAGCGACGGGGAAGGCCGTGGTAGAAGGCCACCACATCCACCGAATCGAAGACGGGCAGTTCGTCGAGTCGTGGGCCCAAAACGACGTGATGGGGCTCCTGATGCAACTCGGTGCCGTCGAGCCACCAGGAGAATAATACCCCCTAATCGTTTCCAGCGAACACTACGGGCGAGGCCAATAATTGACGGTGGCAATTTGTTGTTGACCACTCAGTAGGAGGGACGATTCCCGTGTCAATAGGCAGGAGTTGCCGTTTGCGCCAGACACGCTCTGTATTCAGTACACACTTTGTATCCGTATCTGGAAATCTCACCAGAGCAAACGAGTACCACCTGCCAGTGCCGACGAAAAACAGGTGTTTTTACAGCCAAGAACACGTCATACCACAAGGTTGTTGGTCATCCAACATGCTGGAGAAGGTATGGATCGAACTGACGTTTTTTTCGCACTCATCACCTTCCTACTGGCAGCGCTCGTCTACGAACTTGGCGACGGAACCACGCCGGGTATCATCGGTATTCCGGTCTTCTTACTCCTGTACGGGATTCCGGTCTATCTCGGCGGTGTCTTCCTGGTTACAGTTCTCGGTACAGAGAACTCCCCCACAGCGCAAACAGCGCAGACAGAACGAGAGACCGACTCCAGCGAGCAGGACCAGGATAGCTAACGCGTAAGCACACCTGCAGCGTGCTGGAGTCCCGGATACTCCGCGATAATCCCATCCACACCCGCCGCCGCAAGCTGGTCGTACTGCACCCAGGTCACAACCGTCCAGACGTTGACCGCACGTCCCTCCTCGTGGGCCGTCTCCACGATGTCGACAGCCGGCTCTTCGGAATCGAACTCTGCGTACTCGGTCCCAGCGAGGGGGAGGCCGGCGATTGCGTTTCGTGGTGGATGGATCGCCTCGCAGTCGTACCGTCGCGTCAGTTCGAGGCCGGATTCAAGTGCGTCCCAGACGAGCACTGCGATGTCGTACTCGGGGCCAACGTCGCGGGCCGCGGCGAGTGCGCCCTCGCAGAACGAGGAAAAGAGGATGTCGCCGTCGAACGCGTCGCACTCGGCGACAACACGCTCGACGAACGGCGTCCACAGCGCACGCCGTTCCGACCGCTCGTTTGAATCCAGCGACTCACCGAAGCGCAGGTCACTCGCCCCGCAGTGTTTCAGTTCGACGTTGACGCTGACGCTGTCGGGAACGGCCGCGAGAACGTCGGCGAGCGTCGGCACTGTCTCCTCGGTTCCGAGCACGCTGGCTGACTGGATGTCATCGAGATCGGTCTCCCAGATGAGCCCCTCAGCGTCGGTGAGCGGACGGCCGTCACGCGAGCGAGACGGGTCGCCCTCGAGCCGCTCGTCGTGGATGACGACCGGCGTGCCGCAGGCGGCAGGCTGCACGTCGAGTTCAATCATCGCGGTGTCCTCGCGGGATGCAGCAGCGACGGCCGCACCGACGGTGTTCTCGGGTGCGACGCCGGCGTAGCCGCGATGAGCGATGAGTGCGGGATCGGACATGTACTCGAGTCGACGCACGTGACGGAGTGTCTTGGGAGCTACGACGATTGAGACCAATTTGAGCCTGGGCAGCGTGATCAGGCAGCTGTGAACAGGAGCCTGACCGCGGACACGTTGAACACCCTGGCCGTCGAACGACAGTCCATGGCCGACAGCACGCTCGACGATGTGAGACGAGCACTCGATCGCGCGACCGAACTGCAGGATGACGAGGCGCTGTCCGTCCTTCGAACTGCCCGTGAGGATCTCAAGGCACTCGGAAACGACGCAGATGTTGATGAGGAACGGCGACGAGAGCTTGTGGATCGTGTCGACCAGCGCATCCGCGAGGTCGAGAACCGGGACGACTACGACAGTGGGCTCGGTGCGGCGATGAACCCGGACGAGGACGAGGCACCGTAGGACGTCGACCAGACGGTGCCAGCGGCCAAGTGCGAACCGGTAGTAGAAGTAGTGTCCACCTACGGCACTGTGACCGCACGCGCTGCATGCTTGCCGTCATCGACTGACGGTTGTACAAGGGACAATCGACACCTAATGAGCCGTTGTGACTGCAAACGGTCGGGTTGCTTTTATCACGCTCTCGGTGACCGTTCGCCTATGACGAAGCCATCTCGACGCCGGCTCCTCCAGGGACTCACGACGGGAGGCGTCACGCTCGGTGCAGTCCAGTGGAGCGACAGAACAGTACGAGCACGTCGGCAACCGAACACGGAGACAGAGACAGAGACAGAGATGGACGCGAACGCGGAGACGGACACCGACGGCTCGCTCTCAGTGTCGATTGCCGAAACGAACGCGCCCGTACCTGCTGGCGAGTACCTGCAGGTCGAGGCAGAACTCGCCAACACTGGTTCGACGGACGTTCGAGCTGAGGCCACGCTCGTCGTCGGCGTCGGTGAAACGGAGATTGCGCGCCGTGGTATGACAGTCGGCGCTGGCGAGACAGAGACGATTCGACAGGGGTTCTACACCTATCCCGTCCCACAGGACGACGAGTTTCCAGTC
Organism: Natrialba chahannaoensis JCM 10990; assembly: GCF_000337135.1. GTDB lineage: Archaea > Halobacteriota > Halobacteria > Halobacteriales > Natrialbaceae > Natrialba > Natrialba chahannaoensis. The sequence continues at coordinate 6,279 of NZ_AOIN01000041.1, read as the reverse complement.
CGTGTCGAAACGCCACACGGCGTCGCCGAGCAGACGGTCAGCGTCACCGCAGCTGAGGCGTTGCCAAGCGCCCGGCCCGACGACGAACTCGCCGTACAACTGGGTACTGAGGTGCTGTTCGAGGCCGAAGCGGTCGATTCGGACGAGTCCCAGACGACGATCTGGTGGGTCGACGGCGAGCGTGTCAGCAGCGGCGTCGGTGGTGCCTGGGAGTGGCAGTACTACGAGGAGGTCAGCGCGGACTTCTGGTGGCACGAGTTCGACGAGCGCGGCAGCCACGAGGTGACCGCGGCCGTTATTCTGGGCGATGGATCAACCGGACCAGGAGAAACGGCCGAGGAGACCTACGCTACCCGCTGGGAGATCGAGGTGACAGATGACGGTGCGGTATCGCCCTCGGCCGAGGGAGTGCGACCGACGGAGCGCGTTGTCTCAGTGAGCGACCGGGAAACGACCGAGTTCGAACTCGAGGCGATCGATCCAGACGGCGGGCTGGACCGCGTCGTCTGGTGGCTCACCCAGGCAGACCGTATTCTCGGTGTGACCGAACTCGAGGGCGGCGCTGACACGGCGACGGTTTCGATGGACGGTGGCTGTCACACCTGTCATGTCGTGCCGTGGGTGATTTGCGACGACGGCACCGCCACCACACTGAGTTCACGGTGGGAAATCGATGCGGTTGGAGATGGAGGCGATGAGAACGATGACGACGGCGACGATACCGGCGAATTCGGGCTCTCAATCCAGGGAACGAACTCGCCCGTCGACGCCGGCGACTTCCTCGAGGTAACCGCGAGCGTGACGAACAACGGAGATGAGACGCGAGCGGCGTCGGTCGAACTCATCGTCGGCCACGACGCGACCGGTGTCGACAGCGAGACGGTCACCCTCGAACCCGGCGAGAGCGAGACACTGACGCTCGGCTACGAGACGTACGAAACCAGTCAGGACGAACAGTTCCCCGTCCGCGTCGAGAGCGACGGCGTCACAGCCGAGACGAGTGTACAGGTGTTCGCCTGAGACCGTCGACTGAGACCACGCTATTCGCAAAGTCCCGGCGAGATCGACCGATCCCCGCACCCTTTATTCGAATGCCGACGAGAGTGACAGGTATGCGAATCGCACTACTCGGCGGCACCGGCGATATCGGCGAAGGGCTCGCACTCCGCTTCGCCCGAGATACCGACCATGAAGTCCTCATCGGCTCGCGTGACCCCGAAAAGGCGCGCAACGCCGTCGAAGAGTACAACTCGGTACTCGAGTCCACCGGCGTCACAGCAGATTGCAAGGGCTTCGCCAACGAGATGGCTGCGGACCGCGCTGACGTCGTGATCCTCAGCGTGCCGCCGTACCACATCGGCGACACCGTCGAAGCCGTTGAAGACGTGCTCGACGAGGATACAATTCTGGTCACCCCCGCTGTCGGCATGAAGGGTGACGAAGACGGTATGCACTACCACCCGCCGGGAACGGGCAGCGTCAGCGAACTCGTCGCCCAGCGCGCGCCGGACGGCGTTCCCGTCGTCGGGGCGTACCACAACCTTGCTGCTGGAAAGCTCGCGAACATAGACCTCGAATTCGATCTGGATACGCTGCTCGTCGGCGACGACGCGGATGCAAAGGAGATTGTTCGGAATCTGACGAACGAGATCGAAGGGCTGCGCGCGCTCGATGCCGGGCCGCTCGCGAACGCGGCGGAAGTCGAGAGCGTGACGCCGCTGGTTATCAACATTGCAAAGCACAACGAGGAGATGCACGACGTTGGCGTGAAGTGGGTCTAGTTTCAGATAGACTGCCTCCACAAACGCTGCCTCCAGTGCAACCGCTCACGGCACGGTCTGAGAAAAACAAAACGTCGAGTCGTAGAGAGCTTACGCGCCCGCGGACTCGAGTGCGTCCTCGAGATCCTCGCGCTGGGTGACGCCGACGAAGCGCTCGACGATGCCGTCGTCGTTCTCGATGATCAGCGTCGGCAGCGAGCGTACCTGATACTCGTTGGCGACATCCTGCTGTTCGTCGACGTTTACCTTCTCGACCTCGAAGCGACCGTCCCAGTCGTCTTCGAGCTCTTCGAGAATCGGGTCCTGCGTCTTGCAGGGGCCGCACCAGTCCGCGTAGAAGTCCTTAAGCGTGACAGTCATACGGTTCAGCGCTAGTTGCCACGCGCAGCGCATAAGGGTTTCCCAGTCGTGACGGCTTGCTGCCATCGCGAGTCGGATTGGCACAGCGACAGCGAGCAGCGACACTGGGAGTACTCGAGACGGCCCACCGGACGAGTCGGCCTCCCGCGCGACCACAACCACCTTCGAGCATAGCCAACTACGGGAGTCGAAAGTTTTAGTTCCCAGAGCGCATAGGGACTGGTATGGATAAAGGACAGAATACTGGCGGGCTGATGTCCAGTGCCGGCCTCGTCCGGTACTTCGATGCGGAAGACTCGAACGCGATTCTCATCAACCCGAAGACGGTCATCGCGACGGGCGTCCTGATCGGCGTCCTCGTGCAGCTGCTGACGTTCGCTTCGTAAACGTCCCACACAGCCATTTCCGCGGTACTTCTCACACAGACACACGCCACGATAGCGACAGGTTTCGTCGCCGTGCGCGCCACTTTTGACCCTTGTCTCCCTACGGCAACCCATGACACTTCAGGCCGGCGTCGTTGCCGTGCAGGGCGACGTTGCAGAACACGTCACAGCCATCGAACGGGCCGCAGCGGCCCACGAACGCGACGTCGAGGTCCGCGAAATTCGCGAGTCGGGGGTCGTTCCCGACTGTGACTTCCTCGCGATGCCCGGCGGCGAGTCCACGACCATCTCCCGACTGCTCCACGATGATGGTATCGCCCCCGAAATTCAGGACCACGTCGCGGCCGGCAAGCCGTTGTTCGCCACCTGCGCCGGCCTGATCGTCGCCGCGGCCGACACAGGCGACGAGCGCGTGGACGAACTCGAGTTGCTCGACGTGACGGTCGAACGCAATGCCTTCGGCCGCCAGAAGGATAGTTTCGAAGCGCCGCTCGACGTGGCGGGGCTCGCGGACGACGAGCCGTTTCCGGCAGTGTTCATCCGCGCGCCGGCGATCGCGGACGCGGGATCGGCCGAGGTGCTCGCGACGTGGGACGGGCGACCGGTGGCGGTTAGAGACGGGCCGGTTGTGGGGACTTCCTTCCACCCGGAACTGACGCCCGATAGCCGGATTCACGGGCTGGCGTTCTTCGAGAACGATGCGGCGGCGCTGCCGGCCTCGGATCCCGCGTAGGTAGTAACGAAGCCCGCCTAGGCGTAACCGACGACACAGTGCAGGTATGCGTTCGCAACCGGGCACGTTTTTCTTCCCGGCTGCCGTTACTAGGGTTATGCAGGCATCTATCGACGCGGTTCGCGTCGCCGGCACCCCGCAGGGACCGGTTCCCGTCGTTGTCCTCGAGATCGACGGCAGGGACGACGTGGTTCCCATCTTCATCGGCTTCAATGAGGCCTCGAGTATCGCGCGCGGCCTCGAAGCTGAGGACATCGGCCGGCCGCTGACACACGATCTGTTGCTCGACGTGATGGAAGAGTTGGGAAGTCGAATCGACCGCGTCGTCGTCAGCGAAATCGAAAGCCGCGAGGACGGCCAGGGCGGCACCTACATCGCTGACCTCCACGTCGCGACGCCCCGCGGTGAAACTGTCATCGACGCCCGGCCGAGCGACTCGCTCGCGCTCGCCGCGCGAACGAACGCTTCGATCGAGGTCTCGGAGGCCGTTTTCGAGGACAGTCGAGACGACAGCGAGAAGTTCGCGGAGTTAGAAGACATCCGTAACGTCTCCGGTGAATTGTAATGGACGATACGCTTGACGAGCTGTTCGCCGTCATTGAGGACCGCAAGGAAACGCTGCCCGAGGACTCCTACACCGCCTCACTCTTTACCCACGACAAGGGAGAGAACGCGGTACTCGAGAAGCTCGGCGAAGAGACGACAGAGCTCATTCTCGCGGCGAAGGACGATGACGAGGAGGAAATCGCCTACGAAGCGGCGGATATCGTCTACCACCTGCTTGTCTTGCTCTCAATGAAGGACATGGAGATCGAGGATCTCGAGACGGAACTTGAGGCGCGGGGCTGACCCGCTGGCCCACTGCTTTACGACTCCATTACGTCTCCCTTGCAAACGCCTATCGGACGTTGATGAGCAGTGCCGATGTCCGTTCTCTGATGGCGCTCGACCAGCTTCCACACGCGGACGACCACATGCAGGAGTGTATCGACAACTGTCTCGAAGCCGCGCAGGTCTGTGAGTGGTGTGCAGACGCCTGCGCCGAGGAAGGGGAGGGAATGGCCCGCTGCATCCGGCTCTGCCGGGACGTGGCGGACATCGCGACGCTGCACGCACGCTGGATGGCGCGGAACTCAGGGTACCACCGCGATCTCGCCGAACTCTGTGCGGACCTCTGCGAGGAGTGTGCCGAAGAGTGCGAGCAACACGACCACGACCACTGCCAGGCCTGTGCGGAGATCCTGCCGGCGTGCGCCGAGAGCTGTCGAGAGATGGCGACGAGCTAACCGCGACGCTGCAGGTCCGTTGAACGCGACCGAACACTTTTGCAACAATTCGTTGAAGCGAACCGTATGAGCTCGACACTCCGCCGAAATGCCGACATCAGTCGTAGAATCGACAGGTTGGCAACCGGCTGCAAGCGGTACGGGCCCGGTCGGCTCCCGAACGCCGATCGTCGCGATATCGGAGCTGGCTACGCGGGCGCGAGCGCCGCCCTCGCGATCAGCATACTGTTCATCCTGAGCATGCTCGCGCTCACACAACTCGGCTCACCGTTCGGCGTCGGACACCCCTTCTGGGCACTGAGTGCAATTGTCGGGCTTCCGATCATCGTCCCAGCAGCGTTCCTCGTGGGTGCCCTCGTCTGGCGGACGCTTCCAGCGATGAGTCCGGCGACGATTCCCTATTTCGGTGCCGTTGCAGGCCTCGTCGCAACGATACTAACCTATCTCGTCTCGATTGCGATCGTCTTCGTCCTCGCCGTGGGGCTCCACACTACCGGCGGGTCAGACGCGGTTCTGTGGGACGCTGCAACGCTAACCGCGCTCATCGCGATTGTTGCAGCCACGTTCACGGCCTGGTTCACGCTCCCCCTCGGCTGTCTGAGCGGTGCAATATACGAACGCGCTCGCACTCGATCGGTTCCGGACGCGCCCGCTACCGGCGCGGGTTCGGATTGAGCACGCCGCCGACCGCGCCAGCGATGGCGCTCTCGAGTGCCATCACGAACGAGATGGCAAGCGCGACGAACAGGATACCGAGGCCGGCGACGCCGGAGAAGAGACCGCCGATCGGCCCGGCCGCCCAGCCCGAAATAGCGACGATGAGGGCGATGAGCGTGCCGCCGACGAGTCCGCCGAACGCACCGGCAAGCAGTCCGTGCCAGAAGCCACTGGCGAGGCCGCCGCCGGCGAGATAGCCCGCAACGAAGCCGCCGAACAGGACGGCGACGAGCTGTCCGATGCCGGGAACGACCACGCCGACCACGCTCAGGACCGTTGCGACCAGGAATCCAATAATAACCGCGCGCCAGTTAGTCATCGTGTCTCTCTTCGCGTCGTGAACGGATAAGCGCTCGCCGCATAACGAACGACCTTTTAAGACCGCGCGTTCTACCTGTGAGCATGATTTTCGAAGACCTTCCGACGACGCCCACGTCGGAAGAGCTGATCGACAAGGCGTTTTCGCGGGCAGCGCGGGCCGGCAAGGCAAAAGGCGGCCTCGAGGCCCAGCAGTCGATGCTCCAGACCGCGGCGAACATCATCTCAGACAACCTGGAAAACGTCGTCACGGCCTGGCCGGACTTCGACTACGAAGACGACGTCCACCCGTTCTACTACGAACTCGCGGACGCAATCGTCGACGTCGACGAGTTGCGACAGGCGCTCTCAGAGACGATGTGGGCCAGCCGGAAGGCTCGCGAGATCCACAACGAGTACCAGCCGCGGCTTCGCAAGACCGACATCGACACCGCCCGCAAGCACCGCAAACAGGCCTTCGCACGGCTCGCAGACATCGTCGAACAGATCGACGACGAACTGCTGTACATCAACAAGTCGCGAAACGACCTGCGAGACTTGCCCGAGATCAACCCCGAGGAGCCAACGATCGTCGTCGCCGGCTACCCGAACGTCGGCAAGTCCTCGTTCGTCAATGACGTCACGAGCGCCCGCGGCGAGACGGCCTCCTATCCGTTCACGACGAAGGGGATCCTGTCTCTTATACACATCTCTGAGCG